>JAGPFE010000001.1 GCA_018056705.1 Candidatus Hydrogenedentota bacterium
CACCTGTTCAAGCAACTGCCAGATCCGCGTGATCACGCCAGTGAAGGCCGTGGGATCCTCGGGAGTACGCGTTACTGCCGCGTCCAGGCAGTCCAGGGCCTTGTTTATTTTTCCAGTTTCCAGCCAAATCCTAGCGGCCTCTTCAGGTTTTCCCGCGCGCCGGAAAGCGTCGGCCGCGTAACGGCGCTTCCCAATTGATTCGTACAGGCGGGCGGCGGCTTCCCAGGATCCGGCCTTCCACAGCAACCTGGCGGCCCGGGCGGTTTTGCCGGCGGCTGCCCAGTTTTTCGCGGCCCGTTCCCACTGGCGATCCTTTTCAAACCATCGCGCGGCTTCGTCCGGCTGGTTCAGGGCTTCGAAGACCTCGCCCATTCTCCCCCACTTTTTCTCTTTCCGGAGACGTTCCATGGTTTTGACCGGGTGCTGGGCCCCTTCGATGCGGTCCCCGAAACTGTCCTTTCGCGCGGCCAGGGGTTCGGGGATTTCGTGGCCTTCCATGCTTTTACGGAGGGACCGGGCGATCCACGCGCTTCGCAGACGCAGGTAGATTTCGGCGAGGATGAAGAAGCCGAGCAGAATGAGGCTGCTTTTCCAGACGAAGTTGGCGGTGTCCTGTGGCATTTCGATGCCGAGTGGCCTCGTGATAACGTAGAGGACCCGCTCCATGGGTCCCCACCAGAACCAGCGGACCCACCCGATGAGATTACTCCACCACTGGACGATGTAACGCATACCACTCGGGCTCCACCGGTGTTATTTTAAGGGCATTGAGGGCGACGGACCAAGGGGCAGTCGGGGTGAAGGGTGAGGGCGTTACAAGTGCAATCGCTCTTTGCGCGGAGAATGGGATACTTGTCCTTTGGACGAAAAAGAACCCGGTGATCGCCCGTGATGCTTGCGTGTGACATGGATTTCAATGAGGGGCCAACGGTATATTCCAATTACGGAAGTGAACGCCCGTGATGCTTGCGTGCGACATGGATTTCTGTCATTTCGACGAACGAAGTGAGGAGAAATCTTGCGGGGGTTTTTAAGGGGGGAAGATTTCTCGCTTCGCTCGAAATGACAAGGTACTGGAAATGAGAACCATACCGCGGGGAACAACGTTTTAGTATTATTTTAAGGGCATTGAGGGCGACGGACCAAGGGGCAGTCGGGGTGAAGGGTCAGGGTGTTGCAAGTGCAATCGCTCTTTGCGCGGAGAATGGGATACTTGTCCTTTGGACGAAAAAGTAACCCGGTGATCGCCCGTCATGCTTGCGTGTGACATGGATTTCAATGAGGGGCCAACGGTATATCCCAATTACGACGGATGTGAACGTCCGTGATGCTTTCGTGTGACATGGATTTCTGTCATTTCGACGAACGAAGTGAGGAGAAATCTTGCGGGGGTTTTTAAGGGGGGAAGATTTCTCGCTTCGCTCGAAATGACAAGGTACTGGAAATGAGAACCATACCGCGGGGAACAACGTTCCATCGCTTCGCTCGAAATGACAAGATACTGAATGGGAACCATACCGCGGGGAACAACGTTTCAGGAAAAGGCAAAGTGCTTAACAAGTCTGGGTTGAAAGATATCCCCAAAAACACGAGGAATTTACTGAACGGAAACTACGTAACGCGCGTCGGGATTGTTCGCGCCTTCCGGCACAGCAGGACAGCGCACTTAAACTAATACGCGCTATTAGTCCGTCCGGCGCTCCAGGGTTGCCACAACCTCTACGTGTGGCGTGTGCGGAAACATGTCCACGGCGTCCAGCGATGCCAGCCGGTAACGATCCAGGAAAGGTGGCAGTTCCCGGGCCAGGATAGGCGGGTTACAGGAGACGTAAAGCAGGTGGCGAGGCGCGAGGGCGACCAGGCGCTCCACCACTTTTGGCGTGAGGCCGGCCCGGGGCGGATCGACAATGACCAGGCTTTCCGGGGGAATGCCGCTGGCAGCGATCCGTTCTTTGAGCCATGCCCGCACCCGGGCCTGGTGGAAATGTATGTTACCGGCTTCAGCGGTCCGGGCGTTCCATTTTCCATCTTCGACGGCGGGAGCGATTTCTTCCACGGAGTGGACGCGTTCCGCCAGGTCGCCGAGGGCCAGGGCGATGGTGCCCATGCCACCATACAGGTCGTACAGGATGGGCGGTCGGAGTTCCATGACCCGGGCCCGAAGCAGGGCATACAGCCTTTCAGCGGCGAGGGTGTTGGTCTGGAAAAAGGACAGGGGTGAAATCCGGAATCGCAGCACCCGGGGCGGGGGCAGGCCGGCCTGTTCCCGTTCGATGCCCGCGAGGGCGGCATCCGGTTCGGACCACCAGTTTCGGCCGGGCCGGTCATAGACATGAAGGATTTCCTGGATTTCAGGAGATCCGTGCAGTAGTTCGATCCATTCCGCTGTGGCCACCTCTCCCCTGCCGGAAAAAGTGCCCCACAGGACGGCGGTATCCGGCCACGCGGACAGCACGGCTTGCGTGAACGCGTCCGCGTTGAGCGAACCGGGCGTGGTGATCAGCATCACCATGCGCTGGCCCGTGCGCCGGGCTTCCCGGATGAGCAGGTTGCGCAGGAAGCCGGTGTTTCGCCGGCTGTCGAAAGCGGGCAGTTCTTCGCGCGCTACCCATTCCCGGACGGCTTCGAACAGGCGGTTCAGGCCGCGCGGGCCGATGAGGCAGTCGCGCGGTGCAACCGGGCGGCACCAGTTTCCCCGGGCCTTGAACCCCAGGACGGGCCGTCGGGGTGTACCGGGAGGTGGGGGCGAGTCGAACCATTCGGGGCTGAAGGCAGGATCGATCTTGTTCCGGTAGTGAAAAAGCACCGGGGAGGGAATGAGGTCGATGGGACGTGGATAGATGTTCCTGAAGAGGGTCTCCACCCATCGTTTTTTTTCTTCGAGTTGCGCTTCGTAGGAGAGGTGCTGGCTGACGCACCCCCCGCATTCCCCAAAGTGCGCGCAGGGCGCGGCATGGGAAAACGTGCCGGCGGGAGCCGGTGTCCTCAGCGACTCACCCATGGTTCGCGACATCTCCGGCAACGGGCAGGCGACGTGACAAAAGGGCAAGCAACGCGGAAAGGTCGTCGATTTCGCCGTGAGGCGGCAGGTCGCCGGGCGCGGGTTCGAAACGTTCCGGGGGCACCCACCGGACAAAGCGCATGGTGATCATGCCCGCCTTTCGGGCACCCTGCACGTCCGCCAGCCAGTTATCCCCGATGAAGAGGCACTGTTCCGGGGAGACGTTCAACGCGCGGGTGATGGCCCGGAAGACGTCGGGGTGAGGCTTGACCCGTCCGAGATCTCCTGAAACCAGGATGGCGTCAAGCAGGGTATCGGCCTGGTTTTTAGCAAGGCTTAGCCGTATGGCTTCACCGTCGGGGTAGTTGGAAAGCAGGCCGAGTCGATATTGTCCGCGCAGCGCGCGCAGGATTCGCCTGGTTTCCGGGGACATTTTTACGATGTCGACGAAGATGGCGCGTCGAGTCTCGATGATTTCGGCTACCTCTTCCGGGGTTGGAGCGTGACCATACAGGGTGGTGTAAAGATCCAGGACCATCCGGTGGAGATTGCTTTCCCGGTATTCCGGGGGATCGCCCAGATATGGCGCGAGACGATCCCTTTCGCGCAGTTCGTGGTAGAGGCTCTCATTGAAAGACCCGAACCGATGGCGCAGGAACGCGGCCAGCCGCTCGTCGAACGCGTCTACTTCGACGCGGCCGAAAGGAACCAGCGTGTTGCCGTAATCAAAAATAACCGCGCGGATTTCTGAGGACAGGGCCGGGATGATGGCATTCGCGGCGGCCGTGTTTTCAGTCATTCAGGCGAGCCTCCCGCAACTCCCGCAGTTCCCGTTCGATGCTCTGGCTGACGGGGAACCGGAACCCTGTTTTGGGGTCGAGGTCCAGGGGCAGGACCTTGAGGGCGACCGGATGCTGATCCCGTTTCCACTGGCTGGCGCAGAAACGGCGCGCGAAGTCCGCAGTCCAGGCGCGTAACTGTTCGGGGTCCCGATCGGGATGACGCTGGGCCAGCACGCGCCAGCAGTCCGGCAGGGCCAGGCGTTGCGCGGCGTACAGGTGCAGCAGGTCGTCCAGGATGGCGTAGGGCATGAGGTCCTTTTCATCCTGCTGGTCCGGGGCGAGTTCGGCACTGGGCGGTATGGCGAATATTTTCTCGAGGGCCCGGATGTGACGGGTCTGGGCGA
The DNA here is from genome assembly GCA_018056705.1 of Candidatus Hydrogenedentota bacterium. Lineage (GTDB taxonomy): Bacteria > Hydrogenedentota > Hydrogenedentia > Hydrogenedentales > CAITNO01 > JAGPFE01. Next base: position 4,188 of record JAGPFE010000001.1, read on the forward strand.
GGTGCTCCAGCAGGCGGCTGACCACGGTTTTGGGCAGGTTGGCGATGGGCGAATACCCCCCCTGGTTATCGCCACCGGTTGTGCTGTAGCCCACGGCGGCTTCGCTCAGGTTGGAGGTGACCAGCACGAGGCCTCCCACGGAGTTGGCCCAGTTGAGCATGATGGCCCCACGGATACGGGCCTGCAGGTTCTGCAGGGCCAGGGGGGCGACCTTGTCCGGTCCGCCGGCCATTTCCGCGGCCAGTTTTTCGGCTACGGCGACTTCCTCGTCAATGGGCTGGATGCGGAAAGGCACGTCCAGTTCTTCGGCCAAGGCGCGGGCGGCGTCCAGAGTGGCCTCGCTGCTGTAACGGGTGTTGGGCAGGTAGACGCTTTCGACGCGCTCGCGCCAGTTAGCGGTATCCGCGCCCCCCCGCAAAGATCTGGCCGCTTCCACGGCCATGAGCAGACACAAGGCGCTGTCCCGTCCGCCGGATAGGGCGACGAGGAACTTGCGGAACGCGCCGACCTTTTCAAAATAGTCGCGCAGGCCGAGCACGAGGGCGTTGAACAGGTCTTCCAGGGCCTGGCGTTCGGGGGAATGTTCGGTGGGAGCGCCGGGAGGAATATAGAAGGAACCGGGGAGACGGGCGGCATACTCCGAAACGGGGGCGGGCGTCCAGGTGCCGGGACATGGTACCCGTTCAGTGCCGTCCTTCGCGTGTTCGCCCGCGCGAATGGCCTGGCGCCAGGTGCTGTTTTCAAGGCGCGATCGTCTTACCTGGTCGAGGTCGGCGACGGCACACTGCAGCGTAACGTATTCCCGAGAGAGCAAGGGGCCTTCGGCGATGATGCCTTCCGGCGTGGCGATGATGTTGCCGCCGTCGAACACGAGCCGGCTCGAGTCGCATCCCAGCAGGTTGGCATAGGCGTAGATCACGTTCAGTTTGGCCGCGGTGACAGCCACGAGATGTTTCCGGGTTTCATTTTTAAGGGGCGTGAAGGGGGACGCGCTCAGGTTGCAGATGATTTCCGCGCCCGCGCGGACACGGTCCCGCGCGGGGGATTCCGCCGCGAAGAGGTCCTCGCAGATTTCCGCCGAGACCCGGCCGAAGGGTAATTCGAACACCAGGTTGCCCGCGGGCACGCCATGGCACCGCGTGACGCCTTCTTCCCAGGAGGACCAGTGACGACCTTCGTAAAATATACTGTAGGTAGGGAGGTTCCGCTTGAGAATGAGGCCGCGGACGCTGCCATCGTAAAGCAGGGCGGCTGCGTTGTAGATTCGATCGTCGACCCGGACGGGCAGCCCCACGAAGACGGCGATGTCGCGGGTAGCCTCCGCCAGGGATTCGAGGGCTTCCCAGCTGTACCGGCAGACATGGGGCCAGAACACCCGGTCCTCCAGGCTGTAGCCGGAGATGGCCAGTTCAGGCGTGACCAGCAGGTGCGCGCCCTGTTCGCGGGCCTGGTTGATGACCTGCCGAAGGATTTCGGAATTACCCCGGTAATCCCCCACTTTCACGGATACCGAAGCGACCGCGATTTTGACCAGTCTCATGAAGCGCTCTCCCGTCAGAAGATTTCCGGGTTACCGCTGAGCAACCGGGCCTTGATCTCTCCCAGTTCTTCGGAGAGGATCACCTTGTATATTTCCGGGTTTCGGAGCCGCTTGAATTCTTCCCCGAGTATCCGCTGCTGTTCCTGGGCCCGGTCGCGGACGCGGGAGGCCGTTGTTGATTCGATCACGCGGTGGCCATTTTCAAAGACGGTTTGAAGCAGCGGTTCTCCCCGTACGGCATCTTCCAACTGGGCCTTGAGGTGCGGCAGTTTCCGGGAACGTCCGTAGACGGGGCCTGTTTCGGGCCATGGGCTGCCTTCCTGGATCAGCAGGTCGCCCACCGGCCGGTCTTCCGCATCGTAGTACCGGATGATCTGCTTGCGCCCGGGGTTGGTGGCTTTTTCGATGTTGGAAGAGATTTTCATCCGGGGGATCCACCCCTCCGGTCCTTCGATGGCGGTGAGTTTGTAGACCCCTCCCAGCGCTGGGGCATCGTAGGAAGTGATCAGTTGCGTGCCGACGCCCCAGGCGTTGATCCGGGCACCCTGCCGCTTGAGATCGGCGATCAGGTCTTCATTCAGATCGTTGGACGCGACGATGAGGGGATTTTCCAGTCCGGCCTCGATCATCATTCGGTAGGCGGCCTTGCTGAGCTTGGCCAGGTCACCCGAGTCAAGGCGGATGGCGGGGCGGATATTTTTCCCCGACGCGGCGAGTTCCCTGAAGACACGGATGGCATTGGGCACGCCGCTTTTGATGACATCATACGTATCGACCAGGAGGATGCACCGGTCAGGATACTGCCTGGCGAAGGCGCGAAAGGCCTCGAGTTCGGACGGGAAACTCATGACCCAACTGTGGGCGTGCGTGCCGGCCACGGGGATGCCGTAGACCTTTCCGGCCAGGACATTCGAAGTGCTGACACACCCGCCAATGTAAGCGGCCCTGGAACCGGTGACGCCGCCATCGGGACCATGGGCGCGACGCAGACCGAAGTCGAGCACCGGTTCTCCCTCCGCGGCAAGGCATACCCGGGCGGCCTTGGTGGCGATGAGGATCGGGTAGTTGAGGAGATTGAGAATAGCGGTCTCGAGGAGCTGGGCCTCGATGACCGGACCTTCCACCTGGACCACGGGTTCGTCCGGGAACACGAGCATGCCTTCCGGCACGGCCCGGACCGAACAGTTCAGGCGAAAATTCGCGAGATAGTCCAGAAAATTTTCATCGAAAACATTCAAGGATCGCAGGTACGCGATGTCGTCCGGCTCAAATCGGAGGTTTTCCAGGAAATCGAGCAGGGGATCCAGTCCGGCGTGGATCGCAAAGCCGGTGTGAGGCGGCAGGGACCGGAAGAAATAATCAAAGGTAACCCGTTGAGCGGCCCGGCCTTCCCGCCAGTGCCCGGCCATCATGGTCAACTGGTAAAAATCGGTCAGCAGGGCGAGTCCACGCCGCTGAAACCAGGCGTCTGACGGTCCGTTCATTGAATTTCCCCCGAGACACAGAAATGGACGCCGGCGGCCTTGAGTTCTTCGATGGCCTGGCGACCGGTTTCAGGGGAAACGGCGCGGGTGGCATCCTCGACCACCCAGACCTCGTACCCCGCGCGCCGGGCGTCCAGCGCGGTAGCCTTGACACAGTAGTCCAGGGCAAGACCCCCGACAAAAACCCTTCGGATTTGTTTACCTTTCAGCAGGTCGTCCAGCCCGGTTTCCTGGAAAGCACTGTACGCTTCGCGATCCGGCGCGGTGCCCTTGTTGACGATGATGGCGTCAAGGGGCACGCGCAGGGCAAAGGGAAACTCGGCCCCCGGCGTATCCTGGACGCAATGAGGCGGCCAGCTGCCGTCGATATAGTCGGGAGATAAACTGAAACTGCAGTGGTCGTCAGGGTGCCAGTCCCTGGAATAGATGACCGTTTCGAACCGGTTGATGAGCCGGTTGAGGGGAGGAATAACACCATCCCCTCCGGGCACGGGCAAGGCACCACCCGGACAGAAATCGTTCTGAACGTCCACCACGAGCAGGGCGTCAGTGGGCTCAAGTATCATTCAGCGCACTCCGCAGACGTTTCAGGGCCTCCTGAATGATCACCTCATGGTCGAACGCCAGGTCCGGCAATCTGTCGACGGGAAACCATCCCGCTTCACGGGCGTCATCCCCGCCGCTGACCGGAACGGCCCGTTCCAACCGGGTCCAGTATACCACGGAAATGGTGCGGCCCCGGGGATCCCGCCCGGGGTCGCCGAAGGCGCCCAACTGGTCAAGGCTGGGGACGGCAAGGCCGGTTTCTTCGAGCAGTTCACGGCGCGCGGCGACCTCCAGGGCCTCGTCCATGTCGATGTAGCCGCCCGGCAGGGCCCAGCAATGCTGATAAGGCGGCCGGGCGCGTCGAATCAGCAGTACCGACAGGCTTTCCGGGGGACCGGCAAACACGACCGTGTCCACCGTTACCATGGGCCTCGGGTGATCATACGTGTATTTGGGGCCGTTGGACGTCATGCGCCGGGTGGGTCAGGGTTTACGGGGACGGGTGTGAATGCCGTGGCCGTAGTAATCCTCGGCAGCCTCGAGAATCGCCTCGGACAGGGTCGGATGGGTGTGAATGGTCCGGGCGATTTCTTCTACCGTGGCTTCCATGGACATGGCGAGGGCGCCGACGGCGATGAGTTCGCCGGCTTCGGGTCCCATGATATGCACGCCAAGGATTTCGTCCGTCCGGGTATCCGCCACGATTTTGACCATGCCTTCGGTTTCACCGAGGGCGTGGGCCCGGCCATTGGCGGCAAAGTGGAAGCGCCCGCATCGTACCGGGTATCCCTTTTCAATGGCCTGCGCTTCGGTGAGACCGACAGAGGCCACCTCGGGCGAAGTGAAGTTGCAGGCTGGCAGAACCCGGTAGTCCACGCGCAAGTTGCCGCCCGTGGCGTTGGTCGCGGCCACGATGCCTTCGTGGGACGCGCCGTGGGCGAGCCAGGTCCGATCGGTGACATCGCCGACGGCGTAGATGCCCGGAACGTCGGTTTCCATGCGATCGTTGACCATGATGCCGCCCCGTTTCCCGAGGCGGATCCCCAGCGCGGGATTGGAAGCCACGATTTCGGAATTACACTGCAGGCCAATGCCCACGAGCACCACTTCCACGTCGACGGTTCCGGGATGATCCCCCTCGAGGTGGAGACGGACACCTTTTTCAAGGTGTTCCAACCGGGATACTTTGGTTCCGACCCGGACATCCATGCCACGGCGTTTCCAGACCTGCGCCAGCCGCCTGGTCAGTTCCTCATCGCACTTGGGCAGGACGTTGGGCATCATCTCGATAAGGGTGACCCGTGCCCCAAAGGCATTCCAGACGCAGGCGAATTCCGCGCCCAGGGCTCCCGCGCCGATCACGGCGACGGATTCAGGAACGGAGGTCATAGACAGGGCCTCGGTGCTGCCGATGACCGTGGTGCCGTTAAATTCCAGTCCCGGGAGCACGGCCGGCCTGCCGCCCGTGGCGATGATGATGTTCGCGGCATCGTAGGTTTCTCCATTGACCGAAACTTTTCCCGGGGCGGGAATGCTGGCCTCTCCCATGACGCAGTCGATGCCGTTGGCCTTGAACAGGGCGTCAATACCGCCCGTGTTGGTGGACACCACCTTGTCTTTCCGGTTCATCAGCGCGGGGAGATCCAGACGCACGTTGTCGGCCTGGATACCGAATTCCGCGGAACGTTTCATGAGCCGGTAAAGTTCCGCCGAACGGATGAGGGTTTTGGTGGGGATGCAACCGATGTTCAGGCAGACTCCCCCAAGGAAGCGACGTTCCACCACGAGGGTTTTGGCTCCCCGCTGGGCCGCCCGGATCGCGGCCACGTATCCACCTGGCCCCGCGCCAATGACCGCGACGTCATACCGTGTGCTCATAAAAAATATCACCTCCCGTTAGTTCTTGAAAAAGTTTCTCAGAAATCCGCGGCTTCGAGGATCTGCTTGAGGTCTGCCAGGAATCGGGCCGCGACCGCCCCGTCGATCACCCGGTGGTCGCTGGACATGGTCAGTTTCATGATGGGCCGAATGTGGATGCCGCCATCCATGACGACCACGCGGTCCTTGATCTGGCCCACGGCAAGAATGGCACTGTCGGGCTGGTTGATGATCGCCGTGAAATGGTCCACGCCGAAGGCGCCAAGGTTCGAGACCGTAAAGGTGTTGCCGGTGTAATCGTCAGGCAGCAGTTTGCCTTTCTGGGCCCGTTCCGCGAGGTCCCGGGTTACCGCGCACAGGCCCTCCAGGGACAGCAACTGGGCGCGCCGGATTACCGGGACGATCAGCCCCGTGGGCAGGGCTACCGCCATGCCGAGGTTGATGTCCGACACCTGTTCCATGGCATCTTCCGTCCATCGGACGTTGACTTCCGGGTGCAGCCGCAACGCCTTCATGGTGGCGTAAAGCACGAGGTCGTTGAAAGAAGCCTTGAACTTGAGCCCCGACCGGAAAGCCTTGGCGGCTTGCATGTCAACTTCGACCGTCACGTAGTAGTGCGGAGCGGTGAACTTGCTTTCCCGCATGCGTCGGGCGATGACTTTCCGCATGGGCGTCAAGGGAATCCGCTTGACTTCCCCATCGCCCGAAGCAGCGGAAGGCACGGCGACGACAGGTGCGGCCTCCGGAATTGTTCCGGATCCCTCATGGGCCAGGACGTCATCACGGGTAATCTTGCCGCCGGGGCCCGTTCCCTGGACGGAACGCAGATCAATACCCGCCCGTTCGGCTTCCCGCCGCGCGACCGGCGTTGCCTTAATGGATTCGGCCACGGCGAGCACATCTTCAGACAGGATCCTCCCCCCCACGCCGCTTCCGGTGACTCCGGCAAGGGGAACATGCTTTGCTTCCGCGATGCGACGGGCACGGGGCGATACCGGAGGGGTATCACCGGCGGATGGGACCGCGGATGCCGGCCCGGAAGGACGGGAAGATGACGCCGCCGCGGATGGAGCGACTACCTCGGGTTGTGCCTGGGTCAGCACGGACGTTTCTCGGGCGGCAGACGCGGAAGATCCTGCACCGGGCGCGTCAGGAAGGGGCTCATCCTCCGTGCCAATCAGGGCGACAACGGTCATGACCGGTAATTCTGAACCCTCCGGTGCCAGAATCTTGCGGAGCACCCCCGATGCCGTGGCCTCACATTCCACTTCGGCCTTGTCGGTCTGGATGACAAACAGGGGTTCGCCTTCCCGGACCGTATCGCCTTCCTGTTTGAGCCAGCGGACAATGAGCGCTTCTTCGACGGAATTGCCCATTTTGGGCAGCAGGACCTGGTGCATAAAGTACTCCCTCTGAACTTGGAGAAAGGAATGCCGGGTATCTGGGTCGGTCTTTAGTATTATTAACCGGATGGGAGAAGAGAATCAAGACGCTGGCTTGACCCGGGCCGGGAAGCGGGCGTCGAACGCCTGATCCGCGGCCAGAATCACTGAGAACAGTTCATCGCCTGGGGAGAGTCCAGCGATTTCGGTCAGCACGCCACTGAGCCCCTTGTGGGACATGATGTCCTGGATCCGACAGGCGCTGGCATCGCCAGGATTCCGGTAACGGGTGGCGGCCACGGCCACCATGGCGATATGTTCGGGCGCAATACCTGCTTCAACGCACTGCCGGGCCGCGCCGATAATCCGGTCCTCTGGGCCCAGTTTCCGGACCGGATCCCGGGCTACCCGCTCAACCGTGTCACCAAGGGCGCGGTTCCGGTAACGCTGGAACAGGTCTTTCACGTGGGCTTCAAGATCCGGCAGCGACAGGCCGCGTCTCCGGGCAAGGGCCCGACAGGATTCCATGGCGGCGGCCTGGGCAACGCGCGCGACTTCTGGATCCTCCACGGCCTGCCAGATGAAATGGTGCCCGCGTAACCAGCCTAGGTAAGCCGTGGCGGCGTGGCTGAGGTTATGGACGTAAAGCTTGCGTTCCACGTAGGCCATGAAGCCGGGTATGGGCTTTACGTGCCGGATTTCCGGGAAGGGTGATACGATGGCGTCGGCGTCGATCGGCAGTTCACAATAGGGCTCCACCCGTACCAGCAAGGGGTCTTCCGCTTTCTGCGCGTCCGTCATGACGGGAACCATGCGCCCGATAGAGGCGTTGATGAAACCGACGTGGTGTTCGGCCCACGCGCGGGCCCTGTCCTGGAGTTGTTCCAGCACGAGGGGGCGCAACAGCGCGGCGGCGTCGTGCAGGTTTTCGCAGAGGATGATGTTCAGGGGATCGCCGGAGCGGAGACCCGCCCGTTTTTCAATCCCCCGGGCAAGGGTAGCCGCCAGCCGCGGGAGCACGGACGCGCCCACGGCGGTGGAAGCGACGTCCGCCTGGACCAGGACGTCGGCCACGGCGTCCGCGCGGGAGGCATGCAGGGCATCCACGGGTTGGATCCAGAGTCGGGTTGTAGCGTCGGTTTCCACGATATCCAGCGGGTAGACGCCCCGCTCATGCAACGCGTTGACTACCGTATCCAGGACATCCACGAACAGGACCCGGAACCCGGATTCCGTGTAAAGTTGGGCGAGGAATCCCCGGCCGATGTTCCCGGCTCCGAAATGCACGGCTAGTTTTTCAGTGGTCATGACGCGTTTTTTTCTTTCATGGTGAATGCGCCGGAAGCTGGGTCATAGGACCAGGCGCGGCCAGGCCACGGGCAGGTTGGAACATCGGTGATATATTTTTTGTCGATCAACTCGTCCAAGGATCTAGGCAGGCGGCCCTCTTTCTCCCGGAAACGGTCGATTCGCTGCTTCATCCGTTCCTGGATCTGGTGGCATTCACTTTCCAGTAGCGCGGTGTTGTAAAACTGCCCGTCGCCGGCGATGAAGTACTTCCCGGGAATAGGCTGGGGCGGTGTTCCCGCGAGGAGTCCGGCCTGGATCAGTTCGTCCATGGTTTCGGGCAGTCGACCGGTGCGGTCCCGGAACAGCGCGGTCCGTTCGTTCAGGATGGGGAGGGCACGGCGGATCTCCAGTTCAGCCAGTTTCCGCTCGGCCATCTCGCGCAGAGTCTGAGATCCATGACGGGTCATGTCCCGCCACATGGCTTCCTCGATATCATCGAGGTTGTGCCGTTTCTGGATATTCGCCGCGAGGGAGGCAAGTTCGGGCGGGGCATCGGGCCGGGTCGCGCCGAGGGCAAGGTAATACGAAGCGGTTTTCAGCGCGTCCGGGGTATGCCGCAGGTTCAGCAGGTACAACGTGGCGAGTTCGTACGGGAGTTCCCAGCAGTCTGGACGATTCAGAATCCCCATGCGCAGGAGGGTTCGAGCGCTTTCTGCGTCTGCCCTCAGGGCGGAAAGGAAAATGGAACCATAGCGGTAGGCGTCCCGGAACAGCGGATCGAGCCGGACCGTTGTGTAAACCATGTGTTCGAGCCAGGTGAAGTTGCGGACTGTACGGTTTTCGATGGCGACGTACTGGATGCAGTGAAGCCAGAGCATATCGGCGATCACGGGGCTCAGGCCGGCGGTGAAATAGGTCAGCAGGTGTTCGTTAGGCAGGTACAGCAGGGCGTCACCACTGGCGGGACGATGGCGGTCGGCCAGCCGTTGCGCGCCGAACATGGTAAGCAGGGCCATGCCGGCGAGGATCAGTGCCGTTAACTGGGCGCGCCTGGGCCGCCGGAACGTCATCACGGCTAGAGTTCCTTGCCTTCGAAGGCCGCGCAGGCCAGGGCCAGCAGTGCCGCGGTCCAGCCAAGACCATACACGGCGGCCCACAACACGTAAGCGCCGTTTACCGGCACCTGGTTGGCCGCGTGGGCGTGCAGATCCATCAGGGAAAGGTTGGGAACCACGTAGTAGATTGCTTTCAGGATGGGTTCGGCGGGGGTGCCGGTGATCTGGGGTGGCAGGTCACGGAAGATTTCGGTCGCGTGGCCGAACACGTACACGCAGAACACGATCACGGCCCCAAGGATGGGAGACGCAAGGGCCGAAAGCAGCACGGAAAACGCGGTGATCAGTAGGAGCTTGACGTAGATCAGCGAAACCGCCTGAAAGAAAACCAGGTCAACCTGGCCGCCCAGAATGAGGATCCACAGGGCCGTCACGGCGGCCATGAAAAGGATGTCCAGCAAGAGCAGGACAGCCAGGCCAAAATACTTGCCCACGACGAATTCGTAGCGTTCCATGGGCTGGGCCAGGATGGTGTAAAGGGTTTTCTTGTCGATTTCCTTGTAGAGCAGGTTGGTGCCGACGAAAATGGCCGTCAGGGCGCCGAAGACGGACATCGCGGCCAGGCAGATGTCCTTGACAATCTTGATATCCTGGCCCACGCTGATCCACCCGAGGGCCTTGGATCCAAGAATGGCCACCAGGGCGAATCCCGCCAGCACGTACAGGGCCTTGTCCCGAATGGATTCCCGCAGGGTGTTGGCCGAGATAACCCGGATTCGCGTCATGTTCCGCTCTCCCGTTCCCGGTCGGCGGCGTGCTGTTGCACCCTGGCGAAGTATTCCTCCAGGGTTTCACGCACGGGCCGCAACGCGACGAGGGTCCCGCCCCGCTGGATTACCTGGGCGGCAATGGCGTTGGCTTCTTCCAGGGTGTTCACGCGGAACGCCTCTCCACTTTCCACGCGGCGGTGGCTCGCGCGGGAGGCGATTGCTTCGACGGTGGCGGCATCCAGCCCGGACGCGATGACCTCGACCTGGAGTACCCGTCGACCGGGCAGGTTATCCATCGCGCCCTCGAGTTCCAGGGAACCGGAGACGAGGATGGCGATCCGGTCGCACAGTTCTTCCACGTCGCTGAGGACGTGGGAACTGAAGAAAATGGTTTTGCCTTCCGCCTTGAGTTTCAGGATGACATTGCGGATAAGATGCCGGCCGACCGGATCGAGGCCGCTCATGGGCTCGTCCAGGATGAGCAGGGGTGGATCGCCCACGAGGGCGATGGCGAATCCGACCCGCTGGCGCATGCCCTTGGAGAATTCCCGGATACGGCGATCAGCGAATTCCTCCAGTTCCAGTAGATCGCGCAGGCGTTCCCACTGCTCCCCGCGGCGTTCAGGGGGTACCCCTCGAAGGCGCGCGTAAAATTCAACGGTTTCCCGGGGAGTCAGGTATTCATAGAAGTAAGGTTGTTCGGGCAGGTACCCGAGTACCTGGCGGGACTCGGGTACCGCGCAGTTTCTGCCGAAAAGCCACGCTTCGCCCGCCGTGGGACGGATCAGTCCGCAGAGCAACTTGATGGTGGTGGTTTTGCCCGCCCCGTTGCGTCCCAGGAAACCGAACACCTGGTTTGGCGCGATGGAGAGGTTCAGTCCACGCAGCGAATGAACGGGACGTTTCCCCAGAGACTTGTAGGTTTTACTGAGATTACGGGTTTCGACCGCCGGTTCGTTCATGCCGCTCTCGTTCCGGTTCGGATGATGTTTCCCGGCAATATTCTACGGATAAGCGGCTTCAGGACGCCATTGGATCGGGGTAGATCGGACGAGGGAAGCATCAAGGCCTCTGGAACCCCATGAAGTTCCGAATCATTTTTTTTCCCTCGGTAGTCAGGATGCTTTCCGGATGGAACTGCACGCCCCAGATGGGGTACGTCTTGTGGGCTACGCCCATGATGGTTCCATCATCGGTTTCCGCGGTGATATCCAGGCAGTCGGGAATGGTTTCCCGGCGAATGATCAGCGAGTGGTACCGGGTGGCGTTGAAGGGATTGGTGACGCCGTTGAACAGGGGATTGCCGTTGTGCCGGATCGAACTGATCTTGCCGTGCATGATGACGCCGGCCCGGACGACTTCGCCGCCAAAGGCCGCCCCGATACTCTGGTGTCCCAGGCACACGCCTAGCAGGGGATATTTCGGACCCAGTACGCGGATGGTTTCGATGGAAATACCCGCTTCGGCGGGCGTGCAGGGGCCGGGAGAAATCACGATCCGGTCCGGCCGCATGGCGTCGATTTCGGCGACCGTGACGGCATCGTTCCGGAATACCCGGATGTCAGGCTCGAGTTCCCCGAAATACTGAACAAGGTTATAGGTAAAGGAATCGTAGTTGTCGATAATGACCATCATGGTTCCAGTCCTTTTTCGGCGAATTCAACGGCCCGGAACAGGGCCATGGCCTTGTTGACGGTTTCTTCATATTCACGGTCCGGGTCGCTGTCGTAGACGACGCCCGCGCCCGCCTGGAGGTAGGCCGTGCCATCCTTGATCACCATGGTGCGGATGAGGATGCAGGTGTCCATGTCGCCGTTGTAACTGATGTAACCGCATCCGCCCGCGTAAGGGCCACGGCGTTCGGGTTCCAGTTCCTCGATGATCTCCATGGCCCGGATCTTGGGCGCGCCGCTGACGGTACCCATGGGGAAGGTGGCGCGAATGGCGTCGAACGCGTCCAGGCCGTCTGCCATTTCTCCCGCGACTTCGCTTACGATGTGCATGACGTGGGAGTACCGCTCGATCACCATGAGTTTTCCGGGCACCGGTGCCACGGTTCCGGGTTTGCTGACCCTCCCTACGTCGTTGCGGCCCAGGTCCACGAGCATGATGTGTTCGGCGATTTCCTTTTCATCGGCGAGCAGTTCTTTTTCCAGGGCGAGGTCTTCCTCCGGGGTGTTGCCGCGGCGGCGGGTACCGGCGATGGGCCTGACCATGCAGCGTTTACCCCGGACCTGCGTCATCACCTCGGGGCTGGACCCCACGAGGGCAAAATCGGGAAATTCGAGCAGCAGCATGTAGGGCGATGGGTTGATGCAGCGCAACGCCCGGTACAGGTTGACGGGTCGAGCCGCCACGGGCCGCCGGAACCGCTGGGACAGCACCACCTGGAAAATGTCGCCGGCGCAGATGTACTCCCGGGCTTTACGGACGGCGGCCCGGAAATCCTCGCGGGTGAAATTGGATTCCACGGGCGGATCTCCGGCAGCGTTATGTATCCGCTCGGTGGAGACCATCAGCGGCCCCCGCAATTTCTGGCGGATTTCCATGATTTTACGGGCGGCCTCGTTGTAAGCGGCGTCGGGTTCACCATCCACGTGGGCGTTGGAAATGATGAGGATCTTATTGCGGACGTGGTCGAACACCACGAGGGTGTCCGTGATCATGAAATAGAGATCTGGCAGGTTGAGGGGATCGGGTTTCAGGTCGGGCAGTTTTTCGAAGAACCGGACGGTGTCGTAACTGATGTAGCCGACCGCTCCGCCGTGAAAAGCGGGGACCCCCTCCACCGGCAGGGGTTGGTAGGTTTTCATGAGATCCCGTAAACGCCCGAGGGGATCATTGGTTTCAAGAGGTTCGGTGACTCCATCCCGGACGATTTCTCCCCGGGTACCCTTCGAACGGAAGATGACCGAGGGTGCCGCGCCCAGAAAGGAATAGCGGCCGATAACGTCGGTCTTTTCGACGCTTTCCAGCAGAAAGGCGTGGTTCGTCCCCCGGGAAAGCTTGAGGTAGGCCGTCACCGGTGTTTCCAGGTCGGCGAGAATTTCCTCGTACACCGGGATCACGGCATGGGGTCGGGCCATGGCGCGGAACATTTCAATGGATGGATACATGGTTCTCTCCTGAAAATAAGTGAAAAGGGAACAGCCGTGAAATGGACCGGGAGTGATCGGTAAAACGCGGCTTAACGCCGCCATCGGCGACAGCCGGGTCGCGCGCCGGAAGAAAGAATGTGAGCATTTTTCCGCATGGGCTAATCATGACATAGAGGCAGGGACGGTCGCAACTTTCCGCTCGTGGGGCAAAAGTCAACGATCGGGTGAAAGACATGGAGCGAAAATGCTGGGACGACGGACTTGAGTCCTGGAGGAAGATTTCTCGCTTCGCTCGAAATGGCAAGATTGCACCGAAATAACAGCGTTGTCCCGAAAGACAGCGTAACCCCGAAACGAAGGTATGGATGTCAGGGTTACACCGCGACGACAGGCTGTACTTGAATCGATACCGCGTTGCCTGGCACGACAATCCGTGCCTGAAAATAACAGGGATCCTTCGTTCGAACCTGCCCCGCTGGCTTGAGATGAGCATACCGTGATGGAATCGCGCGACAATGGCTATCATTCGACGAACGAAGCGAGGAAAAATCCTGGCGTAATCCCGCACCCGTAAGAAGCACCGAACCACCCCCGTCCCGCGATGGTGTCCGGATCGTGATCCGCGCTCGCCGGGGATATACCGCTCCCCCGCGCGACGCGTGGCCGTGCTAGAACGCGCGGCCTTTTTCCAGTATACTTACTCCGGGCGCGACGGGAAAGCCCACGTTACCGTCAACCAGACAGGAGTACAGGCATGAAACTCAATCCCGTGATTCTTCGCGAGTATGACATTCGCGGTATCGTCGGCCAGGATCTGGACGAAGAGGTCATGGAACTGCTTGGGCGGGCCTACGTGGCCTACATGAAGAACCGGCGGCAGCATAATACCGTGGTGGTCGGCCGGGATGGCCGGGTGTCCGGTCGGGCCCTGGCCTACGCGCTGATGGAAGGGCTGACGGCCTCGGGCATGAACGTGATAGACATCGGCATGGTGCCCACCCCGGTGCTGTATTACGCCATGCAGGTGTTGCCCGTCGATGGGGGGCTCATGCTTACCGCCAGCCACAACCCCAAGGAATATAACGGGATGAAAGTAGGCGTGGGCAAGACCACGATCTACGGGCCGGAAATTCAGAAACTCGGCCGGATCGCCCAGAAGGGCAAGTTTCCATCGGCCCGGGGCAACACCACCATTACCCGGATGAACATCATTCCGAAGTACATCTCCCGGGTTAAACAGATTATCCGGTTGCGTCGTCCCCTGAAGGTCGTGGTGGACGCGGCCAACGGCGTGGGCGGGCTGGTGGCCGTACCCCTTTACAAGGCCCTCGGGTGCGAAGTGATACCCCTGTTCTGCGAGGTGGACGGCACGTTCCCGAACCACCACGCCGATCCCACGAAGGTTGAAAATCTAAAAGACATCATACGCGCCGTGAAAAAGCAAGGGGCGGACGTGGGTATCGCGTTCGACGGTGACGTGGACCGTCTAGGTGGATGCGATGAGAAAGGTAACCCGCTGGTGGGCGACCGGTTGCTGGCCCTGTTCGCGCGCAGCATCCTCGCCCAGAAACCGGGATCGGTGATTCTCGGTGAAGTCAAGTGCTCCCGGGGATTGTACGAGGACATCGAGAAACACGGCGGCAAGGCGATCATGTGGCGGACGGGGCATTCCCACCTGAAGGCGGCCATGAAGCAGTTCCATGCCGAACTGGCCGGCGAAATGAGTGGCCACATCTTCTTCAAGCACCGCTGGTACGGCTTCGATGACGCGATTTACTCGGGCGCGCGCCTGCTGGAAATCATCGCGAATGGCGATCAGCCACTAAGCGAGCACCTGGCGACCATTCCGCAACGGTTCAGCACGCCGGAGATCGAATTCTCGTGCCCCGACGAAAAGAAGTTCGACGTGGTGAAGCAACTGGTCCGGTACTTCAAAGACGAACTGAAACTGGGAGTGGTCACCATAGACGGCGCGCGGATCGAGTTTCCCGACGGATGGGGATTGATCCGGGCCTCTAACACCTCGCCTAAGCTCGTCATGCGGGTGGAAGCCGATACCCGGAACCGGATGCGGGAGATCGAGAAACTGATCCGTGACAAGGTGAACGAACTGCTCGGCTGAGCGCGAGTCGGAAAAGATTGAACGCGTAATACATCCCCGGACCGGACGCGTTCCGATCCGGGGATGATTTTTATGGCGCGAGCGCCCCAGGTCAGGCCCGCCGCGTCCGCGCGAGGAGGAAGAGCGCTATCACGAAAAGTGCTGCCAGTAAGGCGGTTGTTCCAGTGGCCGGCGTGGGCTGGCTGACGTGGAGCACGAATTCCGGGGAATCTACCGTGAATCCCGCGTCCGAGACTTCACAGTAGAATCGAGCGCCGTCATCGCTAATGGATGGCGTAAAGGTGTAGTAGGGCAGGTTATCCCCGACCGGCACCGTGGTTTTCTGCCCGGTGATCCGGTACCACTGGTAGTTGATGGTACCCGCGCCCCCGGCAATCTGGACAGACAGCGTGATGGGGTCTCCCGCCGTGGCTGCCACGGTTCCTCCCGTGGTGGTGATGGCGAGGGGAAGTGGCATTTCATAAATGCCATCGGCGGTGTTAAACACGAGGTTACCGCTGATGATCCGCGTGGTTTCCACGCGTCCCGCGGGTTCTTCGGCGATAACCACCGGGACTCCGCCCTGGGGTGAGTACATGAGCAACTGACCGGGCTCTCCCCACGCGTTGGCACTGACGTACAGCCGGCCGAAAGCGTCTACTACCGCTCCGGACGCTCCCGTGTAGGGGGTGGGTAATTGCGCCCAGGCGTGTCCTCCTGGAACGAGCGGGGACGTAACCGGGTCGGCGATAGCCGCGCTGACTTCCGTGGAGGAAAACGCGTACACGGGCACCGGGGGCCCCGCGTAGAAATAGCCGGGCACGTAATACAGGCCACCACCGGGCGCGAACGCGATGGGGCCGGACGCGTCGCCCATTTCACCCAGCACAGCGAAAGGCCCGAACTGTCCCGCCTGGTCTGGAATGGTACGGTAAATCCGCGATGGCCCAAATCCTTCCGCGCCCGAGGCGTACAGGGCCCCGTCCGATCCCGTTTCCGCGCCCCACAGGCTCACGGACACGGTGGAATCGACCACGCGGGTTACCGTGTAGTCCGGATTCAGCAGGAAGTAATCATATGTCCAGCGACTGAAGTCGCCCCCATCGTTAAAGTAGACCTTGCCATTGAGGATGGCTACTCGGGATCCGGCGAAGACGGCGGGATTGTTGTACACGGCGGTTGACGATGATCCATCATGAACCCAAAGGGTGAGGCCCGGGTTGTAGAACGGATCGCCGGTCATGAAATAGATGCCATTCGCGCCTAGATCAAAGGACGCGATGGCGTGTCCCGATGGCGCGCTAACCCGTGGGGTGATCGGATACGCGCGCGGGGACAGCGGCACTGCCATGACGGGCAGAGTGACCAACACGACCATGGCTGCCAGCATGACCGGACGGGCAATAGAACGGATGAAACACGGATGGGAATGGGGATGGATCAGGTATCGCATGGTTCCGACCCTCGCGGTTGCGCCGTTCCAGAAACGCAACGCCTCTCCCCCGCTTTTGCAGCGAGGATCGGTATTCCTTCCCGCGAAGGCGCCGCTTTCCGGATACGGCTGTGTCCACGCCGGCAGGTCTTCGGACTTTCAGGCGCGTCACGACGGGTGACACCTACTGGACGCGGCTTCCCAAGGCTTTCGCCCCAGTGCCTTTCCCGAACCGGTCGGCTCAGGCGCGTCGTTCGTTCCTGATCACCGCTGCGGGGCAGTTCCGGATTCGCACCGGATTCCCTTTTCACGCTTCTCGGAAGCGACCGGCAGGGGAAAACATACCACAGCAAGCAGTGCCAACGCAACAATGACCAGATCGGAATGCCCGGGAATTTCCATGGACTTTCGGATAAGGTTTTATACCCGGAAAACAGTGGAAGGGACTTGACTTTTTTGAAAAAATGGGATATAATTAAACCAAGTATACCAGAGCGGACGTTCCTGACTGATTACAGTAATGGAACGTTCTAGGCAGGCTCCAGCGCATGCGCTGACCTGGATGGCCCCCCAGCCCTAACCCGGTGGTGGGGGCTTTCATTTTTTTTGACGCGTCTACCTGAGGATCATCCAGACAAAAAAAACGCCAGAGACTAAAGCCTCCGGCGTTCAGATTCGAATGAGCTGTTATTCCTGGAATGGGTTTTTCAGGTTACGGTTCACGAAATCCCAGTTGATCACGTCCCAGAAACCTTCCACGAATTTCGGGCGGGCGTTCCGATAATCGATGTAATAGGCATGTTCCCAGACGTCGAGGGTTAGCAGGGGCTCTTTTCCGTGTTTCAACGGGGTATCGGCATTGCCGAGAGGCATGATTTCCAGTTTTCCGGAAGGATCAATGGCCAGCCATGCCCACCCGGATCCGAACAACTTCACCGCGGCGTTGGAAAACTGTTCCTTGAACTTGTCAAAGCCGCCGAAATCGCGCTCGATCATCGACGCGATATCCCCCGTTGGGGCCTTGCCGCCTCCCGGAGACATGCAATGCCAGAAGAAACTGTGATTCCATGCCTGTGCCGCGTTGTTGAAGACGGGCCCGGCCGGGGCTTCGATTACCAGTTTACGCAGGGGGAGTTCCGACTCCGGCTTGCCGTCCACGAGTCCGTTCAGGTTGGTGAAATAGGCTGCGTGATGCTTGCCGTAGTGGTACATCATCTGTTCTTCGGAAACGAAAGGCGCCAGGTCCTTCAGATCATACGGCAGAGGGGGTTGCACGAAACTCATGGTCCATTCTCCTTGTTGGTGGTCTTCTGGCCCCTGAAAACAACTCGGTTTACACGGTCGTAAACATCCTTACCCATTCACTTATTCCAGAAGGGGTCATGGGGATGGGTCACACCGTGGTTTTCAAGACCGAGGCGATGGCTTCACACAACCGGTCCATGTTGTCCGGCGTCATGCCGGCCACGTTGATGCGTCCCGAACCCACAATGTAAATGGCGTATTCTTCGCGCAGGCGCTGAACGTGTTCCGGAGTGAGCCCGGAAAAGGAGAACATGCCTTTCTGGCGAGTGATGAAGGAAAAGTCCTGGTCCACGCCTTTCGCGGCGAGGGTTTCCACGAACAGTTGCCGCATGGCATTGATCCGATCGCGCATGGCGGCCACCTCGCTTACCCACAAATCGCGCAGTTCGGGCGTGTTCAGCACGGTGGTAACGATGAGCCCACCGTGAGCGGGGGGATTGGAATAATTGGCGCGGATGGCTTTTTCAACCTGGCTGAAGACGCGTTCGGTCGCGTGCGCGTTGGCGGCAATCATGCTGAGGGCGCCGCAACGCTCGCGGTACAGCCCGAAGTTTTTGGAAAAGGACGCGCACACGAGTGCCTCTGGAAGGGTACCGACCAGGGCGCGCACGCCGGCCGCGTCTTCTTCAAGTCCATCGGCGAGGCCCTGGTAGGCGAAATCAATCAGCGGCAACCAGCCACGGTCGGCGGCGATATGGGCGACTTCGGTCCACTGCGCGGGCGTGAGGTCCATGCCGCTGGGGTTGTGACAGCACCCGTGCAACAGGACCACGTCTTCCCGGGGGATCGCGCTCAGGGTGTCTATGAAGGCGTTCCAGCGGATGTCCTTCCTATCGGGATCGTAATAGGGATACTTGGCAACGGTGTGGCCTGCCGCCTGGAATACCGCGGGATGATTGGCCCACGTGGGATCACTCATCCAGATTTTCTTGGAACCAAAGCAACGGAACAGAAAGTCGGCCGCTACCCGTAAAGCCCCCGTGCCACCGGGCGTGTGGACCGTCCGTATCCGGCCGGACGCGGCAAGGTCGTCTCCGAACACGATCTGTTCAACCTCTTTGCCAAAGGCGGGATCCCCTCCTATGCTGAGGTAGTTTTTGGTGTCCTCTTTTTCCAGCAGTACCCGTTCGGCCTTCTTCACGCAGCACAACACGGGGGTCTGGTTACGCTCATCCTTGTAGACCCCCACGCCCAGATTTATTTTTTCCGGGCGCGGATCTTTGCGGAAGGCTTCGGTGAGTCCCAAAATCGCGTCAGGCGGGGCCATTTCCAGGCGGTCAAACATGCGCTGTTCCTTTCCTTTTGTTGATTGGGCGGATTATAACCTGTTGTGATAAGGGCAGCGAAACACGCGCATCCTGTAGGAGGACTGTCCAATGTTCACTTCATGGCTACTCGTTCTGTGCGGGCTGACCGGCGCGGAAGATCCTTTTGCCGCGCGACTGGAGACCCTGCGGTTTCACCTGGATCGCCTGGAGGCGATTGAGGTTCCGGCACCTGTTCAACAGGAAAAGGCCGAGCGCCTTCGCGCGTTGCGGGAACTTTTGTCCGCTCCCGTTCCGGACGAAGCGACCTTCAACGAACGGTACAACGCCATGGACGCCACCCGGTCCTGGTTACTGGCCCACGCCGTGGAACGTCCCGGGCGGGCAGAAGCCATGTTCCGGGAACTGGACTACGGGTGGCAGGTCAGCAACGGCGTCCTGCGACTGGAATTGCGCCGGGATGATTTCTCGATGACCCTGTCGGATGACGTGACAGCATGGCGATTCCTTCCCGGTGACGAGCGGGACGTGGTGTTCCGGGACGTGGCGTTTGGTTTCACGTCGGCGCGCGACGTGACCGTGACCCCCTTACATCCGGGATATGGCGCGGGCATGCAGGCGCGCCTTGCGGATTTTCCCGCGAAACCCGGTTTCACCGTGTGGATTACCGCGCAACTGGTCGGCCGCGAGATGGTCATGGACCTGGCGCTTGAGCCGGACTCGTCCGGCCTGCTCCACGTGGATTGGCCCAAGGCCGTGGAGACGGGGAACGCGCCCGGAGACACGGCGGTTATTCCGCGGATGCAGGGCATGCTGTTGCCGGGAAACTGGGCGCGTCCGCTACAGGCCGAAGAACTGTTCAACTCCCGGTCTTTCTACATGCCATGGTGGGGTCACCTGCGGGAAGGTCATGGCATACTAGCGATCGTGGAGACGCCAGACGACGCGGGGGGCGTGTACCAGCATCCCACCGGGGGTCCCACGCGGGTTGCCCCGCGCTGGTATGCCAGCCTGGGCATGCTGCGATATGCCAGGACCATCCGTTACGTCCTTCAGCCCGAGGCCACTTACGTGACCATGGCAAAACGGTACCGGCGCGCGGTGATCGAGCGCGGAGATTTCGTGTCCCTGCGGGAAAAAGCCGCCCGGACGCCGGCCTTGAACGAGGTGATCGGCCGTCCCGTCATTCACCAGGGCAGCCTGTACCATTTCGTTTCCGAATCGGCACTGTTCAATAAGACGCGGATTGAGGCCAATCACCAGTTGCAGACCTTCGACCAGTTGGCCGCGATACTCCGGGAGTATAAAAAGGCGGGCATCGACGCCGCCTACGTGCACCTGGACGGGTGGGGATTCTACGGATATGACAGCGGCCACCCGGATCCGTTGCCTGTTGGACCTGAACAGGGCGGTTGGGAAGGCCTGAAACGGTATGCCGATACCTGCGGAGAGTTGGGGTTCTTCTTCGCGATTCACGACAATTACCGCGATTTCTACTTCAACGCGGTTTCGTTCGAGGACCGGATGAGCGTGACCCGGCCGGATGGGTCCCGGGAGGAACACAGCACGTGGTGCGGCGGAAGACAACTTATCCTGAATCCCCGGTTCGCGCCGGAATATGTCCGTCGCAATCATGACCTGTTCGCGGCGCGGGGTATACCGGTGCGGGGCACCTATATCGACGTGTTTTCCGTGGTCCCCCTGGAAGAAAGTGCCGTGCCCGGCATGCCCCTGACCCGGAGTGACTGCGCCAGGTATCGCCGTCAGTGCTTCGAAATCCTGCTGGCCCGGGGATACGTGGTCAGTTCCGAGGAAGGGACGGACTACCTCGCGCCCGTGCTGCACCTGGTGCATCACGCGCCCTACGCCACCTATCCCAAAATCGGTGGCGGCAACGCGTGCGGCATCCCGGTGCCCCTGTTTAACCTGGTGTATCACGATGCCTTGCTGGTTCCCTGGGAAATGGGCGATGATGGCGGCTGGGGGATTCCCAAGGGTGATTCGGGCAGACTGCACTGCCTGCTGAATGCCGGTCTGCCCTACGTTTATGGCGCGGATCCGGAATCGGTCCGGCGGGTAAACGAGGCAGCGGAACTGGCCCGGCACTGCGGCCTTTCGGAAATGGTGAGCCATGAATTTATCGGGGAAGGTTTCCGTCACCAGAAGAGCGTGTTCAGCGATGGGACGGAGGTAACCGTCGATTTCGACACGGGCGAATACGAGATCAAATATCCCTGAGAGGACTGTTTTCCCGGACATACCGGACGACGGCGTCTACCAGGGCGTCGGCGGTGCGCGTGGCGGGTTCCAGCGCGGGCTGGTACCCGCACTCCCTGGCCGCGGCGGCAGTAACGGGTCCCAAGACGCCGAAAACCGTGCCTGGACAGGCCCGGGTGAACCGCGGGTGAGTCAGGGCATGAAAAGCGCGTACTGCCTTGGCGTTGGTGAACAGCACGAGGTGAGGATGGAACCGCGTGAGCGCAGCCAGGCGTTCCGCGTCGTCCGGCATCGGTACCACCCGGTATGAAACCCACTCGGTAACCTCGGCGCCCGCGTCCCGCAAGGCCTGGGCAATGGACGCGCGGGAAAGATCGGAACAGGGCAGCAGGACCCGACGTCCCCCAATCGATCCGGACACGTCCCGTTCCGCCATCAGACGGACGAGTTCCTTTCCATCGTAACCTTTTGGCGTGACATCCGGATAGAGGTGCGCGTCGCGGGCGGCCTGGCAGGTAGCTTCCCCCACTGCCGCTATCCTCAGGTTGGCAAAAGATCGCAGGTCCCGTTGCTGCTGTTCCAGTGTCTCCACCAGGAACCGCGCGGCATTGACGCTGGTCAGCACCAACCAGTCATAGGGATCCAGGACGGAGTTTTCCCTGGAGGTCGGGATGGATTCCAGCCGAAACACGGGAAAGAGAAATATTTCCGCGCCCATGGCCCGCAGACGGGATTCCAGGGGGCCGACCCGGTTCTCCGAGTGAGTAAGTGCGACCCGTACACCATGAAGTGGGCGTTGTTCAAACCAGTTTAACCGGTCCCGCAGGGTGACGGTCTGTCCCACGATAAGCAACGCGGGCGGTTCGAACGCGTCCGGAGACAGGTTCCGCAGACCGGCGACCGTGGTTACCAGGGTTTCCTGGATGCCCCAGGTGCCCCATCGCACGCAGGCCACGGGAAACGAATCTGGCACGCCCCGCCGCGCCAGGCAGTCTGCCACCACGCGCGCGCGGCGGGCAGCCATGAAACAGACGAGGGTGATTTCGGGATGCCAGCCTCCCAGGAGGATTTCCAGCCGGGCCAGGGACGCCTCGTCATGGACCGTGACGAATACCGCGGCAGAGGAAAGCCCCCGGTGAGTGACCGGGATGCCCGCGTAAGCGGGTGCGGCATAACCCGACGTGACGCCGGGAACAATTTCCCAGGGGATGCCGGCTGCCGCGAGGGCCAGGGCCTCCTCTCCCCCGCGCCCGAAGATGAACGGGTCGCCTCCCTTGAGCCGGACAATAAACCGATACCGTGCCGCAAGCGCGATCAGCAGGGTATTGATTTCTTCCTGGGGCAGGCTGTGTTTCGCGGACCGCTTGCCGACATAAATCTGCTCCGCTTCGGAACACAGGGAAAGCAGTTCCGGGTGAACAAGATGGTCATACACGACCGCTTCGGCCATGGCTAGGCATTCCCGTCCCCGCGCGGTGATCAGTCCGGGATCACCGGGTCCCGCCCCGACGATATATACCTTTCCTTTGGGCGCGCCTGGAGATGAGGGTGTTTGCGATTCGGGATCGGTCATGGTGTTCCGGTACGGTTTGACATCAGTTGCTCATAAACGCATAATGCGTACTTGTTGCCAAGGTCATACGGAGGACATCGGGATGACATCAACCTACCTGGGGCCGGTCGATTACGGAGTCATTATCGCGTATTTCCTTGTGCTGATCGGCATAGGCATCTTTCTGAAAAACATGGCGTCAGCCAGCCTGGCCGATTATTTTATCGGGGGACGCAGGATTCCTTGGTGGGCCCTCGGCATTACCGGGATGACGTCTTTTCTGGACATGACCGGCACGATGATCATCACGTCGTTTTTGTTCCTTCTCGGACCCAGGGGAATTTACATCGAGTTCCGGGGTGGGGCGGTGCTCGTGCTGGCATTCTGCCTGTTGTGGACCGCAAAGTGGCATCGCCGCTCACAATGTATTACCGGCGCGGAATGGAATATATTCCGGTTTGGGGATGGACCGGGTGGTCGGTTTGCCCAGGTGGTGAACGTGCTGGCGAACCTGGTGAGTACCGTGGGCATGCTGGCCTACCTGATGAAGGGTGCCGGCCTGTTTCTTTCCATGTTCATGCCCTTCACGCCGTTGACCTGCGCGCTGATCATGGTCGGCGTGGCAACGTTTTACACCGTCATGTCCGGTTTTTACGGGGTTGTGGCCACGGACCTTTTTCAGGCGTTTCTGATCATTTGCGTGGTGGTTATCATTTCCGTGATGGCTTTTATCCGGGTGGGAGATCCCGCCGCGCTCGAATCCATAGCGGAACAGGTGACGGGCAACGGGCAGTGGATGACCTCCATCCCCCATTGGAAAACGACCATGCCCCCCGCCTACGAAGCCTATGAATCCCTCTTCATGTTCGCCTTTTTCTATTTTCTCAGGAATTTTTTGTGGGGGCTCGGGTCAGGACAGGATCCCAAGTATTTCGGTGCCCGGAATGACCGGGAATGCGGGACACTCAATTTCCTGTGGATCGCGACCATGTCCTTTCGCTGGCCCATGATGATGGGGTTTGCCGTGCTGGGCGTGCTGCTGGTACAACGGCTTTTCCCCGATCCTTCGGCCATTTCGGCCGCGACCGAGGCCATCAAGCAGTTTTTCCCGACGACTGGAGAGGCCCAATGGGGTACCATGGTGACCCAGATTGCCTACCAGCATATCCAGGTGCCGGACGCGCTGATACAGCGGTTGCAGGAACTGCTGGGAGACGACTGGCGGCGCAAGTTACTGCTGACCAGTTGGCATGGGACGGTGAATCCCGAGAATATCCTGCCGGCGGTGTTGCTGTACGAAATTCCCTATGGCCTTCGGGGCCTCATGCTGGCGGGGCTTTTAGCAGCGGCCATGTCCACCTTCGACTCCACGGTGAACATGACCAGCGGCCTGATGGTCCGAGACTGGTACCAGAAATACCTGCGCCCGGCCGCGTCCAACCGCGAACTTATTGCCGCCAGTTGGGGAGCCTCCATACTGCAGGTGGTACTGGCCATCCTGATGGCCTACTCGGTCAGAAGCATCAATGACATCTGGGGATGGATCATCATGGGACTGGGAGCCGGGCTGATGATCCCCGTGGTATTGCGGCTGTACTGGTGGCGGTTCAACGGCGGCGGTTACGCCGTGGGCACCTTTGCCGGGCTGGCCGCCGCGGTGGTTCAGCGGATGTGGTGGCCAGACCTGGACGAACGATTCCAGTTCCTTTTCCTGGGACTGATCGGCCTGGCCGGAGCGGTGCTCGGAACCCTGCTCACGCCCCCTACGGATCCCGTGGTCCTGGATCGGTTCTACAGGATTACCCGACCGTTCGGTTTCTGGGGGCCATTTCGGGAAAAGTTACCGCCAGGCGAGCGGGCGATCATGGACCGGGAGCATTTTTATGACATCATTTCCCTTCCTTTTGCCCTGACATGGCAGATTACGCTGTTTATTATTCCCATGCAGTTCATAATTCATAATTTTAGAGATTTTTTTGTCACGCTTTGCATCAACCTCGTCGGCCTGGCTGGATTGTATTTCTTCTGGTATCGTAACCTTCCGGCTGAAAACATGGTGTACGATACTGAGACGCAGTCCAAGGCCCCTTTGGCGGGGGAACAAAAAGAGGCATGAACCGGTTAGAATAACGTTGTGGAAAAGGGCATGTGGCGTTTCGCGCAGATATCGGATCCTCACCTGGCCAGCAGCCGGGATGGTGTCTGGAATAACCGGTTCCTGTGTTCCATGATGCCGGAAGTGATGGCCTGCCTGCGGGAAGACCTGGAGAGAGAGCGACCGGAGTTTCTGCTGGTTACCGGTGACCTGTGCAGTCGGCCGGACCGCGAAGCGGTATACGAAGCCCGGGATATGCTGGATTCACTCGGAGTCCCTTATTATCCATCTGGGGGGAATCATGATTTCCATGGCAAGGAATCCCGGGCGTGGTTTCTGGACGCGTATCGTCACCGGCTGCCCGCGGCGGACACGGTGTACGCCTTCGCGTGGCACGGCGCGCGGTTCTGCGTACTGGATCCCTGGTGGCGATGGCCCGACGGATCGCTGATGCCTGTCTCGCCGGATCACACCATGGAGCACATGGAAGATGACCTGGACGGGCTCTCCTGGGGCATTCCTCCTGAGCAGTTTTCCTGGCTTGAGTCGGTGTTGCGTTCCTGTCCGAAGGATCCGGTTTTCGTGATATCCCACTATCCCGCGATACCGATTCCGGACCGGTTGCGCGCGCCATGGCTGCAGGATGGCGGGTGTCTCGACAACGGGGATATCCTGGTAGACCTGCTTTCCGCGCATCCGAACGCGCTCGGCGTGATTTCGGGGCACGTGCACCTGCATTTTATTGAGCGGGCTGGTGAAATCTGGCAGATTACCACCGGGGCCCTGCCGGAATATCCCGTGGAGTACCGGGTTTTCGAGGTGTGGGAAGACCGGGTAGAGGTGTTTACCCGGGGGCTTTCAGATTCCAGGTTTGCCGCAAGGTCACTCATGCCGGGTCGGGACCAGACCCGTGGCATGGAATCGGACCGTCACGCCGTTATCCCCTTCCGATGGTGACGGAATATTTTGTACTTTCCTGCCTTGATTTTTCTTGATTCAGGAACCGGGATATGACAGCAAAAAGCCTCCTGTTGAAAATCACGCGTCACGAAGACCTTTCACGTCCGGAAGCGACCGAGTTCATGGAGTCGCTGATATCCGGCGAACTGCCGCAGGCCATGGCCGGCGCCCTGCTGACCGCGCTGCGGATGAAGCGGGAAACGAGCGCGGAATTGACGGCGATGGCCCGGGTGCTGCTGGCGCGCGCCCCGGCAGTGCCCTGCGGACGTCGGCCCCTGCTGGATACCTGCGGGACCGGTGGGGACGGGCTGGGCACGTTCAACATATCGACGGCCGTGGCGTTCGTGGCGGCCGGCGCGGGCGTGGCGGTGGCGAAACATGGTAATCGGAGCGCGTCGAGCCGATGTGGCAGCGCGGACGTGCTGGAGGCGCTGGGCGTCAACATTGATCTGCCGCCGGAAGCCGTGGGCCAGTGCGTGGACGCGGTGGGTATTGGGTTCCTGTTCGCGCGATCCCTGCACCGGGCAGTGGGCAACGTGGCCCAGGTGCGAAAAGACCTCGGTCTTCCCACGGTGTTCAACCTGCTGGGACCCCTGGTGAACCCGGCACGGCCGGACCGGCAGTGCGTGGGGGTCAGCGATGCTTCCCGCCTGGAAGAAATCGCGCGGGTACTGTTTGACCTTGGGGTTGCCCGCGCGTTCGTGGTGACCGGCGCGGACGGTATGGATGAAATCGCCCTGCACGGGCCCACGGAGGCGGTGGAACTGCGGGACGGCGCGTTTATCCGGCATTGCTGGCAGCCGGAAGATTTTGGCGTGACGCCGGCGGACGGGGATGCGCTGCGGGGCGGAGACGCCACGGAGAACGCGGATATCCTGCGGCGGGTGCTCAGAGGTGAGAGAGGACCATGCCGGGACGTGGTACTCGCCAATGCCGCGCTGGCCTTGGTGGCGGCAGACCTTGCGGCATCGCCCCGGGAAGGAACGCGGCTGGCCGCGGAAGTCATTGATTCAGGCGCGGCACTGGCGAAACTGGACGCGCTGATCCGGTTTACCCGGGAATATCCCGGTGAAAAGGAATGACGGGTCATGATTCTGGATGAAATCATCGCGTGGAAGCGCGAGGAAGTGGCGGAACGGCGTCAGCGCGTTTCGCTGGAATCCCTGCGGCAAGCGGCGGAACTCGCGCCCCCCTGCCGGGATTTCGCCGGGGCCCTGCGTCGTCCCGGCATCACGCTGATCGCGGAATTCAAGCGGCGGTCGCCTTCCAGGGGGGATATCCTGCCGGACGGAGATCCCGCGGAGATGGCCCGGATATACGGGGACGCGGGAGCGGGTGCCCTGTCAGTGCTCACGGATGCCCGGTATTTCGGGGGATCCATGGACGACCTTGCCCGCGCGCGCGAAGCGGTTCTTCTGCCCTGCCTGCGCAAAGAATTCGTGATTGATCCTTACCAGGTGTACGAGGCGCGGGCGGGAGGAGCAGACGCCGTGCTCCTGATTGTCCGGGTACTCGAGGATGAAACCCTGCGGGAACTGCTGGAGATCGCCCGGGAACTTGGCATGGCTGCCCTCGTGGAGACCCACAGCGCGGGGGAAGTGCGACGGGCTGTCGCAGCGGGAGCGGAAATTATTGGCATAAACAACCGGGACCTGGACACCCTATCCATGGATCTTGAAACCACCACGCGGTTGCGGCCGCTGGTGCCGGGCCATGTGCTGCTGGTGAGCGAAAGCGGCATCCGAACCCGGGAGGACGTGCAACGACTCGAAGATGGCGGCGTGGACGCCGTGCTGGTGGGCGAATCCCTCCTGGTCAGCGGCGACCCTGGCCGGAAAATCCGGGAACTGTTGGGACATGATCCGGATTAAAGTCTGCGGCATCACGTCGATTGAGGACGGGCTGGCGGCCTGTGAGGCCGGCGCGGACGCGGTGGGTTTCGTGCTGGCTCCTGAAGCGGTCCGTCGGAACCGGTACGTGCCTCCCGAACGACTGGCCGAACTCACGGCGGCCCTGCCTCCCTACGTGGTCCGCGTGGCCGTGATGGTGAATCCAACCGCCGTGGAGGTAGCCGAGGTTCTGAAGTGGGTGGACCGGGTACAGTTGCACGGAGAAGAATCTCCCGCGTTCTGCGCCCAGTTCGGTAGTCGGGTCTACAAGGCGGTCCGCCTGGCGTCGGATGGCGACGTGAAAGAAGCCCTGGCGTATCCCGGTGAATGCCTGCTGGCCGACGCGGCTGCGGGAAGCGGCCGGGGCGGCACTGGGGTGACGGGGCGATGGGATCTTGCCGCGCGGCTCGCCTCCCGGAAACGCTGGCTGGTCCTGGCGGGGGGGCTGAATCCAGATAACGTGGTGGATGCCATCCGGGCCACGCGGCCCTGGGCGGTGGATGTCTCATCGGGCGTGGAACGCGCCCCTGGAAAGAAAGATTATGACAAACTCTATCGATTCATCGAAGCCGTCCGGTCCGTTGAACGCGCCGGATAAACGTGGACATTTTGGTCCTTACGGGGGGCGCTTCGTGCCGGAAACGCTGTTTACCGCCCTGGAGGAACTGGAATCGGCTTACCGGGAATGCCAGCGGGATCCAATGTTCCAGGAAGAACTGGCTTCTCGTCAGCGGGACTTCTGCGGCAGGCCAACGCCCATTTTCTTCGCCGAACGGCTGACGGCACATTGCGGGGGCGCGCGAATCTGGTTCAAGCGGGAGGACCTTGCCCACACCGGGGCGCACAAGATCAATAACGCGCTGGGACAGTGCATGCTCGCCCGGAAAATGGGAAAGACCCGGGTAATCGCGGAGACGGGCGCGGGCCAGCATGGCGTGGCCACGGCCACCGCGGCGGCCGCGCTGGGCCTGGAATGCGACGTGTACATGGGCTCCGAGGACATGGAGAGGCAACAGTTGAACGTCTTTCGCATGCGCCTGCTGGGCGCGCGGGTCATTCCCGTGGAGACGGGCTCGCGCACGCTGAAAGACGCCATCAACGAGGCCCTGCGGGACTGGGTGACCCATGTCCGGCACACCCACTACGTGCTGGGAACGGTGCACGGGCCGCATCCGTTTCCGATGATCTGCCGGGATTTCCAGAGCGTGATCGGCCGGGAAGCCCGCGCGCAGATTCTGGAGCGGGAAAAGCGACTGCCCGACATGCTGCTGGCCTGCGTGGGGGGAGGGTCCAACGCCATCGGGCTGTTTTACGCGTTTCTTGGCGATGAACGGGTTCGCATGGTGGGGGTTGAAGCGGGTGGCAAGGGACTCGTGCCTGGCATGCACGCGGCCCGGTTCGCCGGGGGTGCCAGGGGGATGCTCCACGGGGCTATGAGTTACGTGCTGCAGAACGAAGACGGCCAGATCGGGTCGACCCACAGCGTGTCGGCCGGCCTGGATTACGCCAGCGTGGGGCCTGAACACGCCTGGTTGCACGATATCGGCCGGGTGGAATACATCTGGGCCACCGACGAGGAAGCCCTTCACGCCTTTGAACTCTGTAGCCAACTGGAGGGGATCATTCCCGCCCTGGAGAGTGCGCACGCCATCGCAGAGGTGCTCAAACGCGCTCCCAGCATGGGCCCCGACGCCATCCTGCTGGTAAACCTTTCAGGCCGGGGAGACAAGGACGTGCAGCAGGCCATGAAGTTCCTGCCGCGATATCGCTGAACCGCGTAAAGGAAAGAGTCATGAACCGCATTGAACGACGTTTGTCGGCGCTGGCCGGAGAGAAGAAGACCGCCTTCGTGCCTTTTCTCATGGCTGGAGACCCTGATTTTTCCTGGTCTGAAAGAATCGTGTGCCTGCTGGACCGGGCGGGCGCGGATATCATCGAGTATGGCGTGCCTTTTTCAGACCCGGTAGGTGATGGTCCGGTGATCCAGGAGGCCGCCCAGCGGGCCCTTTCCGGCGGGGCTACCCTGGCGGGCGTGCTGGAATCCGTAAAGCACGTCCGGGAGCGATCCGATGTTCCGCTGATGCTGTTCAGTTACCTGAACCCCATCCTGGCGTATGGGGTTGAGCGATTCGCGCGCGACGCGGCGGCCGCTGGGGTGGATGGAGTATTGTGCGTGGACATGCCGCCCGATGAGGCCAATGAATACAAACAGGCCCTGGACAGCACGGGATTACGCGCGATTTTTCTGGCGGCACCCACCACGACGGACGAACGGTTAACGCTCATCGGGCAGCAGAGTACCGGTTTCGTGTACTACATCTCCCGCCTGGGCGTCACCGGAGAACGCGCCGCGCTGGAGCAGGACCTTGCCGCGTCGGTGGCCAAGGTAAAACGGCTCACGGGAAAGCCGGTCTGCGTCGGGTTTGGCATTTCTACCCCGGAACAGGCCGCGTCGGTGGCGGGCATGGCGGATGGCGTGGTGATCGGTTCCGCCCTGGTGCGGCTGATTCATGAACGGGAGGGAACGTCCGGCGGCCTGGAAGCGATCGGCGCGTGGGCTGAGGCCATGGCCCGGGCCGTTCACGATCGCGGACAAGGATAAAGGAAAACGCGCGTGACACGATGGAAGAAAGTACTGTGGTTCGCCCTGGGGTTGATTGTTGTCCTGGGTCTACTGGTGGTGCTGTTCGTGGGACCCTGGCCGGTGTATCGTGACAGTCACTTCAGGGATACCACCTATTACCGGGAAGCGTGTCGCGCCATTGATCTGGCGGCGGCTCACGCCGAGGTGTCTTCGGAAGGCGGGTCCCTGAAAGTGGGCTGGGCTTTCCGTGAGATCACGCCCGCGCCGGGGAAGCCCATGGGCGGGTACAGCGAGCGGCCCAATGATAAGAAATCTACCGGTATTCATGATCCCCTGTTCGTAAAGGCCGTGGCCGTTTCAGACGGACGGGACACGCTGGTGATCGTGGGCGCGGACCTGCTGCAGACCCTGCCCAATCTGGTGGCGCTCGTGGAAAAGGGGCTTACGGAAAAAATAACCTCTCCCCCACCCCCCGTTTTTTACACGACAAGTCACACCCATTGCGGCCCGGGAGGCCTTGCGCCAGGCCTTGCCGCCAGCATTTCGTACGGGAAATATGATCCTGAACTGCTCAACATGCTGGCGTCCCGGTATGTAGAAACGATTGTGGATGCTCTGGGATCCATGGAATCGGCGCGAGTTGCCCATGGTTCCCTGGACGGGTCGCGGTACGTGATCAACCGGTCGCGGCACGCGGAGGTAGACGGCCACCTGGATTTCGCGGTGTTTGAAAGAGAGTCGGGAGACCGTTGCGTAATGGTCCGGTTTTCGGCTCACCCGACGATTTATCCTGAAGCGATGCTGGATTTCTCCGCGGAGTATCCGGGCACGCTCCAGCGGCGCGTTCGGGAAAAAACGGGGGCGGAATGCGTATATCTGGGTGGAGCGGTCGGATCCATGGGGCCCAATCCGCCGGTGGAAGGCGCGCCCGAGGAGGAAGTTCAGGCCATGGGCGGCGCGCTGGGAGACATGGTGGTGGCCGCCCTGGGAGACCGCCTGAACTGGACGGATACCGTCGACGTGGCGGGGCTGGTTTTTACCTTTGGGATGCCGTCCCTTCAGGCTCGGCCGGTGTCCCCGTTCTGGCGCCTTTCGCCGTTCATGGCCCGGGTATTCGGCGTGCTGCCGGAGGGCCGCGCGCAGGTGGCGCGGATCGGCGACCTGCTGTTATGCGGCATGCCGTACGATTTCAGCGGGGAGGTCAGCGTCCGCTGGCGGACCATGGCGCGGGAAAAGGGATACGACCTGTGGGTAACCAGCCATTCGGGCGCCTACCTTGGTTACCTGTCCCCGGACAGATATTACTGGCAACTCGGGTCCGGGTATTCCTATGATCACAATTACGAAGTGGGCCTGATGAACTGGTTCGGCCCCGACCAGGAAGCGTACATGACCGACCTGTTTGCCCGGGCCGTGGATCGCCTGGTTTCCCCTTCCCTCAAGCCGTGAAAAAACAGACCGCCCTTCTCCAGAAGAGCGGTCATGATGAGAGAGTCAGCCACTAACGTTCAGGCTAGTGGATCTTTACCAGTGCCGAACAGCAACCCGTTAAAAAAACTGTACAGCGGGGCGGCAATCAGGTTGACCAGGAAAGAAACGATCACATCAATCACGGTGGAAAGCAATCCGTTTAACATGGCTCGGCTCCTTCTTTGGTAAGAGTTACTCGGAAATGCCGATGGCGCCCGCGATCAGCCCCGAAATCAGGGAGATAGCGTAGCCAACGAGGAACTTGAAAATCGCGTCGAACAATTCTTGGAACAGGTCCCGGATAATCATGACATCTCCTTTCTATGTCTGTTGTCCCTAAAAATCCCCGGTTCCACTGTTTGACCATAAAGTGGCAATCATCGTGCCACGCGAAGATTCTACCAGTTTTGAACCACATTATCACAGTTTTTTCAGAAAAAAATGGCATTTCAGGCAAAAAAAAGGTGCCGGACCGTTCTGGTTTGCAGTTAGCATGCCTACCGTTCCGTAGGTTATGCTTATGGCCGGTACGGTCCGGTAGGTTCAAGGGATTTTCAGGTCTTATAGAAACCATTTCATGACGGGACTGGTCTTTGGGTAAACCTTACTTGCGTTCGCGGGATCGAACGCGCGTGGGTGATCCCCTAGCCACAAGGAGAAACGAGGATGAAGACTTTCAAAGAATCGCGCGGCATGATAGCCGTGATCGTAATGCTGGCGGGACTGTGCTGCGGCTTGGCCGGGGCCCAGGGACCCCTGGGATACGTGCCGGATGACGCCGTGGCGGCGGTGTTTCTGCCATCCGTGGCGGATGTGGAATCGGCCGGAAGTTTTCTGATGAAGATTCCGGCTGTAGGTAACGCCATATCTCCAGACCGGGTCCTGGGCGATCTGCTTTACCAGTTAAACCTTGGCGCCACGACCACTTACACGGATTTCCTGAAAGCGATGGGTGTCAACGTGAACGCTCCAGCCGCGGTTATGCTGCTGCCCGATAAAAAGATGGGCGCGGTTTTACCCCTGGCCAGCCGGGAAACGGCGGAGAAACAACTAACTGAACTGCTGGGAACCGGGCTGGATCCCGTCGAAGAAGGGGGATTCAAGGGGGCCTACAGCGTCATGGATGGTGTGGCTTATGCCTTGAGTGACGCCATGGCCGTCGTTGGCTCGGACGACGTGACAGTGAAAAAAATCGCCGCTGCCGGTGGATCGGCAAAAGCATTCAGTTATCAGCCCCTGAACGAACTGGCTGTTCTGTCTGCCTTTGACCGGCTTAAGACCGCTAACCTGCTGCCCCAGGGATTGCCCGGCGCAAGCATGGAAACCACTTATCAGCAACTGGCCGGTATCATGGACGAAATGGTCGTGGCCGCCGGTGAAATGGGCGGATCCGCTTACGTGAAACTGGGATTGCGCAACCCGGGTGGCGCGAACATTGAAAAGCCGGCTCCCCTTGGTCTGCATGCCCTGCTGCCCGCGAATGCCGCGGTAGTGCTGAACCTGCGCAACAACGCGAACCTGATCAACCAGATCCGCCCCCTGGTGGCGGCCAACCCCGCATTGAGCAAAAACATGGCGATCATCATGCTGGTGTCCCAGATGCTTGGCAACGAAGTGGCCATCGGCCTGACGGGAATGGAAAACGGGGTGCCCATTGGGCTTGTGGCCGCTCACCTGTCCCGGCCGGACAGCGTGAAAATGCTGCTTGGGATGGCTGGCGTGAAGCCGGACACCCCGGACGAGGTCTACAATAATGCTTCCATTTTCACGATTCGGGACGTGAAGGAAGGGGTGAACGTGTATGTTGCCACCGCTGGCGCCTACCTGCTGGTTTCCGCCAAGGAAGACCAGATCAAGGGCGCCCTGGATAAACTGGACGCGTCTGGCGCGATCAAGGCGGACGCGGGCAGTTCATACGATTCCCTGGCGAACCGGGGCCTGAACGGTTTCGTCCGGCTGGATGGTTCCAAACTGGACGCTTCGGCTCTACCGGCTGACCTTGCCGCCCTGTCGCAGGTTAACGCCGAGATGATCCTGGGGATCAATGGCGCGTGGTACGACAACCGCCTCGAACTGCCCGGCGGTTTTGACCAGGTGGGCAAACTGGTCAGCCTGTTCGTGAAATAATTCTTGCTTGCCAGTATAGCGGGACGCGTGTTGCGCGCGTCCCGCTTTTTTTATTTTTCCTGGCCGGGCGGTAACGTGCCCGTGGTTCCTTTCCGGCATTGCAGGATGAGTTCCGCGCGACATATGGAATCTTCTGCCAGGATTTCACATCCCCGGGATCGCAACGCGTTCATAAGTTGCGCGCGGGTATAGGGATTGACGTGTTCGTGGGCATAGGCTCCCGGGGCCAGCCGGGCGTACAGCCACTCGATCAGGGGCCACTGCCAGCCTCCGTAATCCGGGGTGCCCAGCACCAAGATGCCACCGGGCTTGAGGATCCGCAGGCATTCGTCGATGTGCCGTCCATTTTCATCGGGAATGTGTTCAATGATTTCCGAGGACACCACCGCGTCGAAGACATTATCGGCGAAAGGCAGGGCCATGCCGTCTCCCCGGACGAGCGCGCCTTTCCGGATTCGCCCTCGCATGAACCGCAGTTTATCCATGCGGATATCCACGCCAACGGGCCGATCAAAATCGGTGAGCAGTCTGCCGCTGCCACAGCCGATATCGCAGACCAGGGCACCCGGGGGCACGAAACCGCGTATGATCCGGCGACGTTTCCGTTGCCAGTAGCGTTGCGGGGGGATAAGGCTGTCGTGGGCGCGCCAGTCATAGTCCGGGAACTCGATGGATCGTCGAACGCGCCATTTCTGCCGGATGAGTTGAAGGTATTCCAGTCCAAAGGCGATGAGCCGGGCGTGGGAGACCCCTGTTTTGCGGGGTTCGTAATGAAAGGGAAATTCCGCGACGGCATATCCCTGTTCCAGGGCGAGAAACAGCAGTTCGATCAGGATCGCGAAGTTACGATGGGTGGGCTGAATGGCCCGCAGGACCTCGGCTCGATACAGGCGGAAACCGCTGGATAGATCCCGGGGCCCTAACTGGAACAGTTTCGCGAAAAAGGTGTTCAGGACACGGCTGAGCAGGTGGCGCAGCCATTGCTGGTTCGCGCCGCCTCCTTGCACGTAACGGGACGCGATGATGATGTCGGCCAGTTCCCGGTTGGCCCAGAGGTCCCGGATAAACCGCGCGGGATGCGACAGGTCGGCGTCCATGGTCAGCAGGTAACGTCCCCGGGCTTCCTGGAAGCCACGGAGCAGGGCGGCCCCATATCCCGGTTGACACTCGATGACGCAAGTAATTCCCTCCTTCGCGCACAACGCAACGGTGCCGTCCCCAGAGTTGCCATCCACGACGATGATCTCGCTGGAGATGTCCAGCGTGGCCAGTTCATTTTTCAGTTCGGGGAGGAGGACTTTCAGGTTGTCGACTTCCCTTAGACAGGGCAATATGATGGAAAGGTCAAGGTCAATCCGCCCGCTCCGGTTCATTTTTTTCCCGTTTCTGTTTCCGAGTTCTGCCGCATTTTGGCATAATAGCCTTACATCGTTTCCATTATCGCGGTACGTTTCTCCCG
The DNA here is from genome assembly GCA_018056705.1 of Candidatus Hydrogenedentota bacterium. Classification (GTDB taxonomy): domain Bacteria; phylum Hydrogenedentota; class Hydrogenedentia; order Hydrogenedentales; family CAITNO01; genus JAGPFE01. Next base: position 39,687 of record JAGPFE010000001.1, read on the forward strand.
CGGGGTCAAGGAGCGCGAAATGTTTGTTCAACTCCACTGGATTGACATACTGATCATACTGGTCTATATGATCGGGTGTTTCGTGATTGGCCTGTATACCACGAAGTATATCGATAACGCGGGGGACTTTTTTCTGGCGGGGAAATCGCTGCCCTTCTGGGCAGTGGGTTTTTCCATCGTGGTGAGTGATATCGGCGCCACCGATTTCATCGGCGTGGCGGGTAACACGTATGTCAATGGGGTGTCCGCGGCCAATTTCGACTGGCTGGGTTCCATGCCCGCGATGGTGTTCGCGGCGTTCGTCTTCGTGCCTTATTTCTGGCGATCCGGGGTATTCACCATTCCCGAATTTCTCGGTCGTCGATACAACGCCGCGGTGCAACTACTGAACGCGAGCATCTGGATCACGGTGATGCTGATCTCGCTGATCATGATGCTGTGGACCACGGCGGACGACCTGGTGCGCACGATGCTGGGATTCGATCCGTATTACACCGTCTGGATCATGGCGGTGGTGACGGGGATTTACACGTTTTCCGGTGGACTCTCCGCGGTGGTCATGACGGACGCCGTGCAACTGGTGGTGATGTACGTGAGCGGGCTGAGCCTGCTGGCCCTGAGCCTCTGGGAAGTGGGCGGATGGTCCTCGATGCGCGCGGCCATTGAATCCATGGGCGGACAATTTTCGACCCACTTCACGATCCTGTTGCCCAATACCCACAGCGAATTTCCCTGGTCGGGCATTGTCTTCGGGCTGGGCGTGGTGCTGGCCATCGCGTACATGAGTGGTAACCAGGCGATCGTGCACCGGACGCTGGGGGCACGAACCGAATGGGACGCCAAGGCGGGCATGTTGCTGGGTGGCTTCCTGAAATCCTTCATTCCAGTAATGGTGGCTTTGCCGGGCCTGTGCGCGCTGGTATACCTGCCGCACGCGATTCAGAACGATCCCAACGCCGTTCCCGCGGAAATGTACCAGATGGTGGACACGGAAAGTGGGCCGGTGCCGGTGCTGAACGAACGGGACCGGGTGGTGCCCACCATGATGCGGTTGATGTTACCCCCGGGACTGCAGGGCCTGATGCTTGCCGGGTTACTGGCCGCGTTGATGTCCAGTATCTCAGGTACCCTGAGTTCCGCGTCTACCATTTTCGTTACCGATATTTACAATCGCGGGCGACAATTACTCGGATTCAAAGCGTTGAACGAAAAAAGCGCCCTGCACTGGGGGCGTGGGTTTACGGCGTTTCTGATTATTGCGAGTTCATTGCTGGCCCCCCAGTTCGACCGGGTAGATGGCCTGTATAACTTTATCCAGACGGTTTTGTCCCTGTTCCAGGGGCCCACGCTGGCGATTCTCCTGCTGGGCATCCTGTGGCCCCGGGCCAACCGGTGGGGCGCGTTGACGGGACTTCTGCTGGGCGTGCTGTTCTGCTTCGCGATGTGGTGTGTGCCGAACCTGTTTCCGGCGGAGGATCCTTTCCTGTACATCGCCATGTATTCCTTCCTGTTCGCCCTGGTAGTCACGGTGGTAGTCAGCCTGCTGACACCGCCGGAACCGGAAGAAAAGATCCGGGGACTGGTGTGGAGTTCGGTGGTGCAGGATCCGGCCGCGCAGGCGGCCCTGAACGCGAGGATCGAGGCATGAAACGTTATGCGTGGTACCCTCTGTTGCTACTGGCGGTGACGGGAGCGTCTTCGGCGTTTAGCCAGGAGAATGTTCCCGCTCATTACGGTCATGAACGGGTTGGTGGCATTCTTGGCGCGCTCCTGCGGATTTCCGATGTCATTCTGAATGGGTGGCTGGCGTTTCTGGACTGGTTCGGTGGCTTGTGGGCTCCCGTGCTGGTGCCGATATTCGCGCCCCTGAACCGGTTGCTTGCCAGCGTGTACCAGCCATGGGCAACGGTGATAACCCTGGCTTATTTTCTGGGAGCGATGGCATGGGTCGCTTTTATCCTGAAACCTTCTTACGTGAACAATGGCCGGCAGCACGCGGCATGGTACACCGACTTGAGACTCTGGACTGCCCTTTCCATGTTGCCGCACCTGTTCGTGTACGTGTATTTCCGATGATGTCCTGACCGAGTAACTGGAGAACGTGACATGGCTGACAACAATGATACGCAGCACGCGGAAATGCACCGGATTGACGCGGAAAAGCGGACCGTCCAGTCGCTCAAGGCGCGGGACGCGGAACTGTACATTCTGCTTGGCGGTTTTCTGTTGTGCCTGGGCCTGCCCGTAATCCTGGGCACGTGGTATGCCATGGCGGCGGGGCGAACGCATGGGGCCGTGATTAACCTTATCGCCGGGGTAGTCCTTTCCGCCTGGGGTATTACGGGCATGGTATATGGGATGGCAATACGTCGGGGGATGACAGAGAAGCCGTGAAGGTACCCGCCCTGCCGCAGTTTTATGGATGGAGCAAGGCGGTATCTTTTTTTCGTCGGCCGGGTCCGCGAAACCTGTTTGGCCTGACCGTCCGTTCCCTCAGCCCGGTTCCGGCTGGGCGGGGCGAACTGCCTGCGCTGGAATGCCTGTGGTTGCCCTATTACCTTGTCCGGGTGGCCACCCGTTTCGGTACTACGCGGGATGTGAAGGCGATGGCCGTTGACAGTTGGGGCGGGTCGGCAGTGATTACGGAACAGTGGCCGGATATTCAACCGAGGGAAGTTGACGATCGGGACCTGTTGCCCCACCGGCTTTCGGCTGATGAGGCCATTGAATGCGCGAGAAAAGCCCTGTTCGCGTTTTTCGCGCGGGGCCGGGCCCAGTTGGCCAGGCCCGCGGTGGAGGACGCGCTGGAGACCACGTTGTACTACCACCCTTACTGGGTGCTTTACCGCAGGATGCTCCTGAAGCACGGCATGGCGATTGACCTGATGGATGCTTACGCGGGCGCGTCGTGCGGGGGACAGGTCCGGCACGCGGTGCTGAACGCCCTGGTGCGCTGGCACGCGGCTTCTCGGAAGGCTGAGGATACCAGCGAACGCTGAAGGAACCGGGTATGAAGGCTTTTTACGTCGTGGGAACCCACTGGGACCGGGAGTGGTATGAACCTTTCCAGGAATTCCGCAGATGGCTGGTAGAACTGGTGGACGAACTGATGGGCCTCTGGGAGCGCGATCCGGCGTATGGTTGTTTTCACCTGGACGGCCAGACGGTGGTTCTCGAGGATTACCTGGAAATCCGGCCTGAGCGAAAGGATCGATTGCTCTCCCTGATACGCGAAGGACGCCTGGTCGTCGGGCCCTGGTATAACCTGCCGGATGAGTGGCTGGTTTCCGGGGAGGCCCTCGTGAGAAACCTGCTTCGGGGAAAAAAAATATGTGAAACCTTGAACATTCCCCGGATGCATTTCATGTATACCCCGGACCAGTTTGGACATATCGCGGCGTTGCCGATGCTGGCCGCGCAATTCGGCCTGGAGGCGGGCATCTGCTGGCGAGGTACCCAGGATGAAACCCATCCCGCCCACTTCGCGTGGATCGGTCCGGATGGTTCGCGGGTGGCCTGGCACAAACTGATCGACAAGGGCAGTTACGCCGGGTTCGATTTCGGGGTGCGCCGCCCGTTGAAAGAAAGTGGTTACGATTTTTCAAAATTGCCCGGCCTGTTTGACGCATACTTTACGGAAGAGGCTGCCCGTTCCACCGTGCCCGTTGTGCTTATGCTGGACGCGGTGGATCACCAGCGCCCTGACCCGCGCATGCCTGAGATTCTGGATGCCCTGCGAAAAGCCCGGCCGGACATCGCGTTTCACTGGGGTACCCTGGAAGAATTTGGCCGGGTAATCTCCGGTCACCTGAACGCGTTACCCGAATGGCGGGGCGAATTGCGCCTGCCCTGCCGGGACGCTAACCGTTTCGCCCAGTACCTCATAACCCATACCCTGTCATCCCGGTACGACGTGAAGCGGGAGAACGATTATTGCCAGAGGTTGCTGGAATACTGGGCTGAACCGCTCAGCGTGCTGGAAACCATGGAGGGCAACACACAACCCCCGGGATTTCTGGACAAGGCATGGCAGTACCTCTTGAGGTGTCATCCTCATGATTCCATCTGCGGATGCAGTATTGACCAGGTGCACCGGGATATGCATTATCGCTTTGCCCAGGTCGAACAACTGGCTGAGGGTATTATCCGGCGCGCCATGGCCACAGTAGCAGGAGCGACCGCCGCGGCAGATTCCTGGAAAAGACTGGCGGTTCACAATCCCCTCCCCCAGGATCGGAAAGGCGTGTATAACCTGGAAATTTTCATGCCCTCGGAGTTTGGGGAGGAATCGAAGACGGTCTTTCTGGATGGCCTCGCGACGGGCGAACGATTCAACCGCTTCCGGTTACGCGACCGGCAGGGCCGGGAAATTCCCTACCAGCATGTGCGCGTCAGCCGCCGACAGGAACGGAAGCGACTGAATGAACTGGGCAGGCTGGACACCGTGGTCGGGGATCTTTATGAAGTGGCCGCGGAAGTGGATCTGCCATCCTGCGGGTACACGACGGTGACCGTGGAGCCCTGCATGGAAGCTACCCGAACGTGGGGAACGTTGCTGACAGGCCCCATGGAAGCGGATAACGGTATTTTGCGGGTCAGCATAGGGACCCGGGGGGAACTCAGCGTGCTGCATCATTCCTCCGGTGTCGCGTACGAGGGCGGCTTACAGTACCAGGACCAGGCGGACGCCGGCGACGGCTGGACGTGGGGGCCCGTGCTCAATGACAGAGACATTCGCTCATATGGAAGCGAAGTGACGACCGGTATCGCTGAGAATGGCCCGTTACGGGTGACGTTTGAGGTTCGTCGTCGGCTGCGGGTGCCCGTGGAATTACTGTTTGGAGAGGAAGTCCGCCGGTCGGACGCGGGCACCGAACTGGAAATCGTGGACCGGGTGACCCTGCAGCGGGGTGAGCCCCTGGTTCGCGTGCGCACGGTGGTGCATAACTCGGCCCGAGATCACCGATTGCGGGTGTTGTTTCCTCATCCCTGGCAGGCCAGATGTTCTTTTGCTGATACGCCTTTCGCCCTGGTGGAAAGGCCGGCGAATCCCCCGGAAGGGGTCGGGACATGGCACGAACGGTGGAACGCCGAGACGGCGTTTACCACCTTTTTCGGCGTCGCGGGTGATTCGGGCGGGCTGGTCGTCATATCGGGCGGCGGGTTACATGAATACGCGTTCCTGAACGGGAGCGGCAGTCCGCTGGCCTTGACGCTGTTTCGCGCGTTCCGGAAAACGGTGGGTAAACCCGAGGAAAAGGATGGCCAGTTACAGGGGCCGCTGGAATTTTCCTACGCGCTGTATCCCTTCGGGGGCAGGTTTAACCCTGTGGAGGCCTTCCGGCTGGCCGCGGAACTCCGGGTGCCTCCCAGGGCCCATGCGGTGCGGGAGGACGCGCCGGATTTCCGTTCTTTGCTGCGCCTGGAGTGTGGCGTGGCGGTGGTAACGGCAATCAAGCCCGCCGAAGATGGCAGGGGCGCGGTGATTCGATTCTGGAATCCCACGCCCGATACGATCACGGATGGCTTCAGACTGGATCGGCCGTTCAAGGAAGTGTGGTTGTGCAGGATGGACGAAACGCCCCTGTGCGTTTTGCAGCCGGGGGACGGTTTTGTTCCGGTTCATATTGATCCCCATGGAACGGCTACCGTGAAATTCACGTGGGATTGACACGGGAAGTCCGCGTGCATTCAAGGTTCAGTCACGCGGTTCGGTTTGGCTGGATCTCGTGGATGCCTCTATCCCAAAGAGTATCAGCGAAGCGATTATTTTTCCGAAATGGAAGTGTGTCATTTCGAGCGAAGCGAGAAATCTTCTTCATCTCGCTTTTGAAAAGATTTCTCCTCACTTCGTTCGTCGAAATGACAAGACCTCACCCATCGAAAAGTACAACTTCACTTGAACTCAATACCTAGTCAAATTTTCCAAGTCGTGGTATAATATTTCCAGTAGGGTAATAACAATTCCCTATCCGGCAGGACCGTGGTCCTTTCGGGTAGGACATTGACAGGGGGTTACGCCATGAGCGGTGAGAGGGACCGGACGGGACAGCGGCATGACGCGCGGAAATGGCTGGACGCGGGGAAAGATGCCTACAACACGAGGGATTACTGTAAAGCGGAGGTGCTGTTCCGGAGGGCACTCGCGGAAGACCCCGGGTATGGACGGGCACACTATTATCTTGGCAACACGCTGTATAAGTTGAATCGGCAGGGTGAAGCCTTGGAATGCTGGCAGAAAACGGTCCTTTTGGATCCCAAGTCAGAATCCGCGGAAAAAGCCCGGAAAAAGATTGAAATGATCGACGCGCAGCAGGCCCGGCTGAGCAGCCAGATGGTGCAAGATATCCAGGAGCGCCGGAATTTGCGGCCATAACGCGATTCGTGTGTGTTCCTGAGGGAGGGAAAGAGTCTTGTCATTTCGACGAACGAAGTGAGGAGAAATCTTTTCAAAAGCGAGAATTTTGTAAGGATGAAAAAGATTTATCGCTTCGCTCGAAATGACACACTTCCATTTCGGAAAAATAATCGCTTCGCTGATACTCTTTGGGATAGAGGCATCCACGAGATCCAGCCAAACCGAACCGCGTGACTTACAATGGATCGCACATCTGCCATGGGCAAGGGGATGCCATTTGCGCCATCCCGGAAGACCGGGTATGATTAGGGCAATATGAGCGAACCTTGAACGTGGCGCGTGGCCGAGATAAGGGATAGCGTATGGCGTCATTCGTACTGGGCACCGGGCAGCGTCAGACTGTTCGTAACGTACTGCGCCTTACGGAGGGGGTAATCGTCAAAACTGAGGGGAATCCCCGTGCGATCCGTTTATGGACAGACTGGCTTGAAATCGAAGCGAGGCGGAGCGATTACCGGGGTGATTTCGAGTTCTATCATCTGCGACTAAATTCCGAAAAGAAGGAAGAACGGGAAAATCTGGAAAAAATCGCCGCGGAATTTCCGGATCTGTTTGAACTAGGCGAAGGCGAGGACGGCGAATTGCTCGTCTGGTGTCCCAAGCGGAAAGATAGTTTTTCTCCCCGGGTTCTGGAGGCGATGAACAAACTGAGCATCGCCATAAAACTACCCGAAGTATGGCACGCAGAGGGTAGCGATTTCCGGATAGATCCCATCAGCGTGGAGATGCTGTTCCATGCCATGGTGCAATACAGGGCGAGCGACCTGCACCTCTCCCCCGGGCTCAATCCCGTGTTCCGGATAGACAATGAGACCCGGCATTCCGAGTTGTTGAGTCCCCTTTCTGCCGCGCAGATCCGGGAACTGGTCCGGCAGATTGCCCCGCTTGGATTCTGGGAGGAGTTCGAACAGTACAAGCAGACCAGTTTCAGTTTTCACCAGGCTGGGGTAGGTTATGCCCGCGTTTCCGCGTTTATCAAGAATGGAGCTCCGCATTGCACCTTCAGGTTCCTGCCGGAAAAAATTCCTTCCTTTGAAGAATTGAATGTACCACCCGAGCAGATGCGCCAGTTGGCCATGACGCACCGGGGGCTGATCCTGGTGACCGGGATGACCGGTAGCGGCAAAACGACCACGGTGGCGGCCCTGATCGACTGGATCAACGCGAACCGGTCGGTGCATATTCTTACCATCGAGAATCCCGTGGAGTACGTGCACGTCAACAAGAAATCCATTATTTCGCAACGAAATCTTGGGGCCGACGTGGGCTCCTTCAGCGAGGCGATTACCGGGGCCTTGCGACATGACCCGGACGTGATCCTGATCGGTGAAATGCGGGACCCCGATACCATTCGCGCGGCGATCAATGCCGCGGCCACGGGACATCTCGTTATCAGTACGCTGCATTCAAATACGTCGGCTGAAGTAGTCAACCGGGTGGTGAGTTTCTTTGATCCCAGCGAACGGGACCTGGTTCGTTTACAGTTGCGCGACTGCCTGCGCGCGGTGATCTGCCAGCGGCTGGTACCCCGCAAGGGCGGCGGCCGCATCCCCGCGCTGGAATTTCTTTTCAACGACATCAAGCCAATCAATGACGGCATCCTGAAGGGCGACACCGATCTCATCCGTATCGGCATGCAGCAGACGGTTTCTCACTCGGTACTGTTTGAGCAGTACCTGCACCGACTGTACAAGGAAGGAAAGATTGAACTGGACGTGGCCCGGGAATTCGCCACGGACGTCAGCATTCTGGACCAGTTGCTGATCGGCACGTATTCGGTGCCCCGACTGGACAGCATCAAGGGCGGCTGATCCCCAGTCCCCTATTCTTCGGGTTCTCTCGGCTGTTCCTCCAGTTCGTGGAGCAACACCTCCGCCTCCATCAGGCTGCTGATCATGGAATTGCCGGAGGGAGGGGCCGGCCGGCGGGATATTGCCGGGAGCGTGGACGCGGCGTCCAGCGGGGCGAATCCCGAAAGGAACAGGAACTGGCGGGGATCCCGAAGGTCGATGTCCGGGGGAATGCCCGGGTTGAGTCTCGTCGCGTCGTGTCCGGGGGTATTCATCAGGTTATTCCCGTTTCATTTTGCGTTGTTCGGCGGCCCTGAGCAGCAATTCCGCCGCCCGCCGATCCCGCGAAGAGGTGACTTCCCGGGAAGGCGCTTCCGGCACGATCGTTGGCGAGGGACTTTTACGGTCGGAAGGTTCAGCGGGAACGGTAGCGCGCCCAGACGGGGGGATGCCTCTTCCGGTTCTTTCCTGGTCGAACCGCAGGAGGGTCATGGCCAGTTGTTCCCGGGCTTCCGTGTCGAACCGGGGGTCCTCCGCAAGGGCCTCCACCACAAGGCTCCCGTCGATCATTGTTCGTTTTCGGTCGATCGCGTAATCCAGCGCCAGGCGACAGGCATGGATGGCCGGACGGATGAGCCCCCGGGACCAGGCGTGTATCGCCGCGATGGCATCCAATTCAAACCGGGCGTTACCCGCCCGATTTGAGACTTCCGCCGTTTTCATCCGCCAGTCGATGATCTGGGCCAGGTCTTCCCGGGAAATCGGGGGAACGCGGGCTGTCCACCCGGCCAGGTCAAGATATTCCGTGGCGGACCGTAACGCTTCCAGCCATCCCGGCCGCGCGAAACAGAGCGTCGTCAGGGGCTTGTGCGTTGGCATTTCCAGGCGCGCCAGCAACCGTAACGCCTCCAGCGCTCCCCGGCGTACCAGCAGGTGAGCGTCGTCGATCAGCAGGAGGGCGCGACAGGTCTGGGGCAACCGGGCCAGGAAATCATACAGCGCGTCCAGTTCGGCGGTATCCCCGGTTCCCGTTACGGGCAGCCCGAACTGGCGCGCGGCCCGACCGACAAGGTCGATACCGGTCCATCCGGAGTGGGTGTTGCCAATGACGGCAACCCGGTAGCGTTCCGGCGAAGCGAGGGCGGTTATGGCTATTTTGCGGCACAGCATGGACTTGCCGCTCCCGGCGTCGCCAAACACGATTCCAAGGCCGAGGCCCTGGTCTACCGTGTTCCAGGCGCCCCGAAGTACACCCCGCAGGCCGGCGGGCGCGAAGAAGTAGATCGGATTGGCCACCGGCAGGAAAGGATGTTCTTTCATGGTCCAGATCGCGGTTCTGTCTATGATCTGCATGGGGAACTCCCGTCCGGTGAAGTTTTTATCGCGGAAATCATGGTATAACAATAACAAATCATGGATTTATAACTGGAATGGAGTCGACGGTGGAATCATGAACATTGTGGTGGTGCTCGCAGGTTCTCTCAAGGGGAAGACGTTCTCTTTCGAGGATGAAATTACCATAGGCAGGGCCCCGGACAATATCATCCAACTGGATGACATGCAGGTTTCCCGCAAGCACGCGAAGATCATACGAACCCAAAACGGGTTTTTGATCCGGGATCTGGGGAGTGGAAACGGAACGTTCGTGCGTAACCGCCGGGTGTCGGAGTGCATGCTGGAAAACGGCGATATCATCCAGATCGGTCGCCAGCAACTCAAGTTCCGGTTCGCGAACACGGACGATGAGATCGACCAGTTGTTCGGTCATGCCGTCGATGAGTTCAATGATCCGGATGTCGCAAAAGGGGTTTCTTCCGCCCGTCAGGCGCTGGTTGCCGGAAAAGCGGCTTCGGAGGCTGGGCCTGGAGATGAGACGGACTTGTTCGAATCTTCAGACCCGAAGATGGTATACCAGACGTTTTTCACCATTCCCGGCAAGGCAGCAACAGATCATGAGGCGCGGGAAATCCAGCGACGTCTCCAGGCGGTCTACGCTGCCAACGAGGCCATCGCGAGCGCCCGGGAACTCAGCCGGGTTTTTGAAACCGTTCTAAACCAGGTGTTTCGCCTGCTGGACGCGAGCAACGGCGTCATCCTGCTCAAAAAACCGGAAGAAAATGACCTGTATCCGGCGTACGAAAAATGCGCGGAATCCAGTTCGAGCGTTTCCTATAGTCATACCATCGTGGACCGGGCTTTCCAGCATGGCGAAGCGGTTATTACCAACGACGCCTTCGACGATTCCCGGTTTCGCGCAGGGGTCAGCATCATCGCGCATAACATCCGTTCCGCCATTTGCGCACCGCTGTTGCACCAGTCGGAATGCCTTGGCGTTATCTACGTGGACAGCCACGGCCGGCAGAACGCGTTCACGGATTCGGATCTTCAACTGCTGGTGGCCCTGGCCGGACCCGCGGCCACGGCCATAAAAAACGCCCAGTATTTCGAATTGTTGCAGCAGGCTTACGAAGACACGCTGGTGGTGCTGGCGAACGCCATTGAATTGCGGGACCATTACACGGTGGGACATACCTGGCGGGTGACCCATTTCGCCATGGCGATCGCCCGGGAACTGGGCTGGAATGAAGAGAAATTGAAGGAAGTCCGCATGGGCGGCGTGATGCATGACGTCGGCAAGATCGCCGTGGACAATGCCATTCTCAGCAAGGCCGGTCCCTTGACCGACGAAGAGTTTGCCAAGATGAAAGTGCATCCCGAGCGAGGGGCTGATCTTTTACGGGACGTAAAGGTCTTGCAGCCTCTTATTCCCTACTGCCTGTATCACCACGAGCGCTGGGATGGGAAAGGATACCCCTTCGGGTTAAAAGGAGAAGACATACCCATTGAAGGCCGACTGATCGCGGTGGCGGACGCCTTTGACGCCATGACCAGCACGCGTCCCTATCGCAAGGGCCTTCCCCCTGACGTGGCTTTCAAGGAAATCATTAAAGGTCGTGGGGTGCAGTTTGATCCAGAGATCGTGGACGCCCTGATCTTGAGTTACCAGAAAGGACATATTGACGCCATTCTGCAGGATTTCTATGCCAAGGAATCGCGAAGCCTGTCCTGTCCGTTCTGCAGCACCTATATCCGTCTTGACGATCACATGAAAGTGGACGAGATTATCGAGTGTCATGTATGCCATCGCAAGATAAGAATAAAAGAGGGTGAAGGCCGTTTCTTCGGTGAACTGATTCCCCTCGTGGCGGGGAAAAAATAAGGTCTCCTGAAGGCGGTCAGCCGTTACCGACCTCAAGAATGCCTTCTGAAACCGCCTGGCGTACCTTGTGTTCCAGTTCGATCATGCGGATGGGTTTCTGAAGGACTTCCAGGAAACCGGCCTCATGCAATCTTTCGGCGTCTCCCGCGTAGCCACTCAACATGATAATGGGCACGTCAGGATGCAGCACGCGGATTCTGCTGGCCGTTTCCGCTCCGTCTATGCCAGGCATGACCAGATCCATGGTGATTACGTCATACCGTTTCAAAGCGCAACGTTCCAGGGCCACTTCCCCATTTTCCGCCGTGTCCACGTGAAACCCCCGCATGGTAAACCATCGCGACAGGGCCTCCCTCAAGCGCGAGTCATCATCGACCACCAGCAATGAATAACACTTCATATTCACGACCCTGATCCATTGCAGCCCCGAAACATGGAAAATTTTAACAAAAACGACCGCCATTTTCAATATGTTGTACTGATTTTTTTCAAATTCGCAATAAATCGATTGAAAGCAGTTTTATCAAGAATGCTTCGCGTTTTTATGGGCCAGGTGATACGCGTGCCAGGTTATCCACAAGCTGGCTACCAGGTAGTACATTACGTAGACCAGCGAGATACTGCCCCAGAACCGATGATGTTCCGGGTAGGACAGCAGGGCGGCCAGCAGCAGCCCCCCCCACACCCAACTCAGCGCGAGGTTGATCCGGGGCATCCAGGTGGTCCTGCTGGGATAGAGGAATCGCAGGGGAAAGAAACACGCCACGCCGCAGATGAAAATTGCGGATAGCGTCACGGCCTGGGATGGTTCAAAGAGAAAAAGGTACAGAATAAGAATGTTCCAGTATGAAGGGAATCCGCCGAAAGTGTGGTCTCCCGTCTTGGCGTCGACCCGTGAAAACTGGTAGGCCGAGCAGACGGCGATGACGCACGCTGCCAGCAGGTGCCATGGGCGATCCAGGAGGTCCCCCATCAACACGAAACAGGCGGGCACGATCGCCCAGGTGAAATAGTCCACCACGTTGTCCAGCAGGGAGCCGTCTATCTGCGGCACGCGTTTTTTCACCTGGAGTTTCCGGGCCAGGGTTCCATCCACGGAATCAATGGCCACGGTGACGGCCATCCACCACAGGGCGGCCACGGGACGTCCAAGGTGTAACGCCATCACGGCCAGCAGACCGAAAAAGGCGCCCGACGCCGTCAGCAGGTGGACCAGCCAGGCCCCTACGGAAGCGATCGCCCGGTGGGAGCGATTTTCTTCCTCGTGTACGCGTGTTTCAGGTTCCATTGGTTTTTCCGGCAGCCTGGTTCAGTTGCCTGCGTTGTTCGGCGATTTCCCGGCGATAACGGGCCACGGCTTCCAGGTGTTCGGCCTCCGTCGCGCTGAAGGTGTGGGTTTTGCCATCGGCGTTGGACACGAAATAAATCCATCTTCCCTCCGCGGGTTGAATGGCGGCACGAATACTGGACAGGCCGGGGGACGATATCGGACCGGGAGGAAGTCCCTTGTTCAGATAGGTGTTGTACGGAGACTGAACCTGTTTGTCCGCGTCCAGCATGCGCTCCCCGTACTTGTTCAAGGCGTACTGCAGGGTAGAGTCCATCTGCAGGGGCATGCCCTTTTCGAGGCGATTGTAGATTACCCGGGCGACCATGGGGCGTTCTTCGGGTACCCTCGATTCTTCTTCGATGATGGAAGCCACGGTGACCAACCGTAATTTGTCCATTCCGGCAAGGTATGGCAGATCCTTCGCCAGGTTGTCCCAGTTTTTCTGGAACTGTTTCAGCATTCTCTCCACGAGTTCTCGCCCCGTCGGTGGGGCGTCGAAGAAATAGGTTTCCGGCATGAGGAAGCCTTCGAGGGAAGAGACGGGCAGTCCCAGTAACTGGATCAGTTCCGGGTCCCGCGCGGCGGCCAGAAAACCTTCCGGGTCTGGGGTCAGCGCGGCCATTTGCGTCAAGGAAAGCCCCTCGGGAATGGTAATCCGGAACGCCGGTTCTACCCCTTCCTGTTCGGGTCCCGCGCGCAGGATTTCCAGGATCCGCATGGGAGACATGCCCTGTCGTAACCGGTAGGTACCCCGGCGGATAGGGCGACTGTCCGGTGAAATCCGAAGGGCCAGCCTGAAAAACAATTCGTGTTCGATCAGTTTTTCGTTACGCAGGATAGTAGCCACATCCGCCCCGGTGGCTCCGTCGGGAATGGTGACTTTTTTCTCCGCGGAAAGGGAGCCGGAGTGAAACACGTAATCCAGGATGACCAGTCCCAGGCATCCGGCCACGACGCTTGCCAATATGACCAGTCCCACGCCAACAATCAGAACCCGGTAAAAAAATTTCCCGGAGAACCAGGGACGGATGATCATGGCGCGTCATCCTCCCCGCGCGCGTTCTCCTGGTAGGGCTGACGGGTGGCAGGAGGACGATCCAGAAACGTCCGGAGGATATGGGCGGCGGCGATGGCGTCTTTTTCACCCTTGTTCCTGGATTTGCCACCCTTCTGCCGGATGACCTGCCTGGCCATCGTGGTGGTAAAGCGTTCATCCTCGAAATACATAGGGATGTCCGCGGGCAGGGCATTCCGGAGTTTCCGGGCGAATTCCCGCGTTTCACGGGCCTGTTCCCCTTCGGTTCCTCCGGTCAGCCGGGGCAGGCCGATGACCACCGCGCGCGCCTCTTTTTCCCGGACCAGGCGGACCAGTTGTTCCAGCGCGGCGGCTTCGGGTGTCGCGGGAACGACTCCTTCCGGTGACGCGATGATACCCAGCGGATCGCTCAGCGCGATACCGACGCGCGCGGCGCCCACGTCGAGGGCCATGATCCGTCCCATCTCATCCATCATGTTCATGGTTGTCCTGGTTGTCTCGAGCGCGCCATAGTTTTTTCACGCGCCTCCCCCACCACCCTGGCGGTTCCAGGTAGATTTTACGGCCCAGGGCAAGAGCCTTCCGGGCCTGGTCCAGGCGAATGGTTTCCAGGGCTTCCAGCAGGGTGGTGATTGCCTCAGGCGTCGCGTCGGGAAGGGACGTTTCAGGCTGTTGCAGGCGTTCGACCAGAAGGAACAGGTCTCGCTGTCGTCCCAGGAAGTCCGTCAGGTGATGCAGTTCTTCTTCCCAGATTCGGAAATAAGCTGGCCACAGGGATGACACAAAGGTGACCTGGTAACGCGTGTCCTTGGCGCGTTTGCGCCACGCGTGCCAGGTTTCCTGGGGGGCCGCGCCGGCAAGGGCTTTCCTGAAATGTCGACGTCCGGCCGCGTAACCGCGTCGGATACCCTCGGCGATGACCTTTTCCGGGGGAAAAACTGTATGGAAACGGGGATTTCGTAGCAGATCGATGGCCTGGGCGGTCAGCGTGAGGGCATCTCCAGCCACACCTATGACCTGTGTAGACAGGGATATCTTTCGCACCCGCAAATGCTCTTCCACCTGTTCCAGCAGGCGGGCGACCGGTTTCCGCTGTTTTTTTCGGGCCCACGCGCAGATTTCGACCAGGGCGTCTTCATCCCGGTGACCCGATACGTACCCCTGGGCATCCCGCAACAGGCAGTTCACGACCGTGAAATCCCCTGTATCCATGGCGCTTCGCCCGAGTTTCAGGGCAGCCCGTGCCATTTTCATGAACCGCCTGAAATCGTGAATGGCTGTTTCCGGGTCGCTCTGGATGGATGCCAGGGCGTATCGGCCTGCCTCGATCAGTTCGGTTACCAGCGAGGGAATGGCAACTTCCACGCCTGTTAACTGCAATCGATAAGGTTTCATAATCTTCATTTTACGGGATTGCCGTCGAACAGATAAACGCTCAGTTGCCGCGGGGACGGTCGGATGCGTGGCCGGTAAGCACGAGAAACAGGAAGAAAGGACCGCCGATCAGGGCGGTGACCACGCCCACCGGCAGTTCCGCCGGGGCGATAATGGTCCGGGCCACCCCGTCGCACAGCGTCAGCAGCATGCCCCCGCTGAGGGCCACGACCGGAAACAGGACGCGGTGCCGATATCCGAACAGCAACCTGCAGGTATGCGGGACCATGATGCCCACGAAGCCGATGGGGCCGCAGACGGACACGACGCCGCCGATCATCAGGGATACGACGAAAAACAGCACCCGGTTCAGCCGGTCGACATCCACGCCACGGGTCATCGCGGTCGTCTCTCCCACGCTGAGCAGGTCCAGGGTATCGCTCAGAAGTCCGATGGTTACCACCCCCGCGACCACGAAAGGCAGCATGGTGAGCACGGACTCGTATCCAACCATGCCTACCCCGCCCATCATCCATCGCAGCAACCGGTAGGCGTCATGGAGGCTGGACGTGTACTGCAGGGCCAGCAGCACGCTGGACAACAGAAAACTCAACGCGACCCCGGTCAGGAGCAGGGCGGGCGTGGAGAATCCCCCCCGCAGCCGGGTGAGCCCATACAGTAACAGTGTGCAGGCCATCGCGCCCAGAAATCCGAACAGGGCTGTCGCCGGGAGAAACGGCACCAGCGCGGGAATACCAAGCCGGATGGCCAGCGCGGCTCCCACCGCGGCGCCGGAAGATACCCCGAGGGTGTACGGCGTGGCCAGGGGATTCCTGAAGTAAGCCTGGAAGGCCATCCCGGCCGTGGCCAGCGCGCTACCTGCCAGGAAGGCCGCGAGGGTCCGGGGAATCCGTATCTGCCAGAAAATGACTCCCGCGGGAGTATGGGCCCGGATATCACCTAGCACGGACCAGTTGAGGGGTTCCATGCCCCACCAGGGGGACAGGATTACCACGGCCAGGGCGGCCAACGCGATGATGGCCGCTCGGGTCATGTTTTTTCCTCTCCACGCGTGGAAAACACCGGGTGAATGAACCATTTCGCGTCGTCGGTTGTGATGACCTGGAAGGGCGTGTCGTACAGGGATTCCAGCATGGGCCGCTGCCGGGGCAGCTCCGTCACCGTGCCGTAATACAGCGTGCGTCCCTGTTTCAGGGCCAGCAGGCGCGCGCCGGCCAGGAAAGGGATATTCAGGTCGTGGGTGACCATGATGACCGATAGGTTCCGCTCCCGTCGCAGGTGTTCCACCAGGGCCATGATTTCCACCTGGTGATGGTAATCCAGGAAAGCGGCAGGCTCGTCGAGCAGCAGGAAGGGTGTTTCCTGGGCTACCGCGGCTGCCAGCAGAATTTTCTGAAGTTCCCCCCCGCTCAAGGAGACCACGGGACGACGCGAGAAGCCCGACATGCCGGTCAGGGCGAGCGCGACGTCCACGATATCCCGGTCCCCGGATGTGTAGCCCCGCCACGATTGCCGCCGGGCATACCGGGCGGTAAGCACGTATTCGAACACCGTGAACCCCGGCGGACACTCAGGCAACTGGGGCATGTAGGCCGCGGTCCGCGCGATGTCCAGGCGGCTGAGGCTTCGAAGGGGACGGTGATCCCACAGGATTTCTCCCGACGCGACGGGGACCAGGCCCAGCAGGGTGTGCAGCAGGGTGGTTTTTCCGGAACCGTTCGGGCCGATGACCATGAGGGATTCGCCGGCCCGGAGGCTGAAAGAGATGCCATCCAGGATGGCTTTATCCCCAGCGAGAACGCGGATGTCCCGACATTCCAGTGCGGTGACAGGTGGCGTGGTCACGGTTCGCCCCCGTCCTTGAACCGGTCTGGATGCAGCAGCCGGGCGATTTCCCGGGCAGTCTGCCATACCGAGGGGCCCGGAATGGTATGGTGGGGTCCCCGGATGAGGTATATCCGGTTATGCTGTGCCGCGGTCAGCACGCCCAGCCGATGCCATGGTTCCAAGTACATGGAATCAGGATAGCGGACCGGGTCCTCTTCGGTCACGAATTCAATGATGACCTCCGGATCGAGGCGGATAATGCCTTCCGCTGACAGCATGGGGTACTCCACGGAGGGGTCCACATAGGCGTTTTCCCCCCCCGCGATTTCCAGCAGGTCGTTCAGAAAACTTTTCCGCCCGACGATGTATACCTCGCTGAGACTGTTATCCGCGGGATTGCGGCCCGAAGACAGGAGCACGCGGGGAGGGGAGGTATCACGGACCAGTTCCCGGATATGTTCCAGTTGTTGTTGAAGGGTACGCGCGAGTTGTTCCGCCGATTCCGTTCGATCCGTGAGCGCGCCAAGCCTGGGAATGCTGTCCAGAATATCCTTCAGCGTGGTCTGGGAGACGATGACGCACCGCAGGTTCAAGGCCTTCAATCGGTCGACATGGTCCCCGTGGGATGGCAGGGCGACGACAAGATCCGGCTTCAGGGCCACGATGGCCTCATAATTCGTGTCCAGGAATCCGCCGACCTGGGGACGGCGGGTCGCTTCGGCGGGCCACGCGCAGAAACGGGTGACCCCGATTACCCGGTCTCCCGCCCCGATGGCAAAGAGGGTTTCCGTGAGGCTGGGTGCCAGGGAGACCACGCGGGTGTAACCATTGGGTGGAATGTCGGGGGTGGACTGATCACCCACCCCGGATGGGTCCGGGGCACATCCCCAGGCCAGGCAGAGCCAGATGGCGCACACCCACATCCTGGGCCAACCTGGTTTACCCCTCGCCACCATGCCCCGGTCGCGTTCAAAGATGCTCATCGTCGATGATTTCATAACGGTATCCCTGTTCGACCAGAAACAGTTGTCGTTTTACGGAGAAGTCCTGGTCGCAGGTGTCCCGGGTTACCAGGGAATAGAATCGCGCGAGGCTGCCGTCAGCCTTGGGTCGTAGAATGCGTCCCAGCCGCTGGGCTTCTTCCTGCCGGGAACCGAAGGTACCGCTGACCTGGATGGCCACGTTCGCGTCCGGCAGGTCGATGGCAAAATTGGCGACCTTGGAAACTACCAGGAGTTTTACCGCGCCCTCGCGGAAGGCCCTGTAGAGGCGCTCACGTTCGCTGACCGGCGTTTTTCCGGTGATCAGCGGCGCGTTAAACATGCCGGCGAGAACGTCCAGTTGCTCGAGGTACTGCCCGATGATCAGCACGTTATCCTGGCGATGTCGTTCGACGAGTTCACGGCATACCGTGTACTTGGCGGGATTCATGGCCGCGATAGCGTACTTGTCCCGGGGTGCGGCCACGGCGTAGCGGTATCGTTCATCGGAAGGCATGCTCACCCGGACTTCCACGCAGGCGGCCGTGGCGATCCATCCCTGCTTTTCCAGGAGTTTCCAGGGCACGTCGTACTTCTTTGGGCCGATCAGGCTGAATACTTCTTCCTCGAGACCGTCTTCACGCACAAGGGTGGCGGTAAGGCCCAGCCTCCTTCGGGCCTGCAGTGAAGCAGTGGCCCGGAATACCGGGGCTGGCAGCAGATGAACCTCGTCATAGATGATCAGCCCCCAGTCTTCCCGGTCGAAGATGTCGAAGTGGATGAATGGCCCCTTTTTGGCCTTGCGATACACGAGAATCTGGTAAGACGCGATGGTAACCGGCCGGACCGTTTTTTCCTCGCCCGAGTATTCGCCGATATCTTCCGGCTGAAGCGTTGTTTTATCGAGCAGTTCTTCCCTCCATTGCCGCAGGGCCACGGTGTTGGTGGTGAGCACGAGGGTTTTTACCCGGGTCCGGGCCATGGCCGCCAGGGCCACGATGGTTTTTCCCGCGCCACAGGGCAACACGATGACGCCACTCCCCCCCCACTCGCTGCCCCCCGCGTGGAAAGTATCCGCTGCCGCCTGCTGGTAGGCGCGCAACCTGAATGGTTTGCCGGCACGGGTTACGGCGCGCAGTTCAATATCCAGGGGCGCGCCCGGCGCGTATCCAGCGAGGTCCTCGACCGGGAAACCGATGCGAATCAGCGCCGACTTGACGTTACCGCGATCCTCGGGCCTGATGAAGAGCCTGCGACGATTTTCATGTCCTACCAGGTAAGGGGTCAGCATGCGATGCCGAAGCAGTTCGGCCACCAGTAGCGGATCGTCGCACTCGAGCACCAGCCGGGACGGATCATCGTCCCGCCGCAGGCGGATTCTGCCCCAACGGCTGAGAATGTCCCGAATGTCCACGTACAGGTTTTGGGGGATTTCATACCGGGAGAATCGTTCCAGGCCTTCAAGGATTTCACTGGTAGTCATGCCTGCCGCCGCGGCGTTCCACAAGGATAACGGCGTGATCCGGTAGGTATGGATGTGCTCCGGGGATTTGACCAGTTCCGCGAAACGGGACAGGCAGTCCCGGGCGTCTTCGTACACGGGCGAATCCGCCTCCAGGAGAATGGTGCGGTCGGACTGGACGATTACCGGCTTATCGGTGTCGCGCGGGGCCATGTATGACGTGCGTCCCTTCCGGCGTCAGGAAGACTCGGGATGATGCTCCCGCCACGTGCCGCCACATTCGCAATCCGCCACGGTGCGGGTGCTGGCGAGCTCCCTGAGATGTTCCCACGAAAAGATGCCGGAAGAATGGCCGTCGCTCCAGGTGATGCCCACCGCGTAGTTGCCCAGCGGCGTGATCTCGGTGGCGGTGATGTCATCCGGAACGGATGCCGGGTCGAGAATCCGGTCACCCGAGAATTCGTCGACGCACAGGGCGCACTGGCAGGACTGGCGGACCAGGCGAGCGGGCAGACGCGTGATCGAGCCGTCAGGCCAGGAAATAACGATAAAGCCGGGCTCACCGGTCACCTGGGGGAGCGTTTCACCGGCTACCCGCCGGACGCCTACTGCCCGGTGCACGGCGTCCGCCAGTTCGGCGAAAGCCGCGATATCTTTTCCGGCGTCCCGGGAAGCCGCGTGCTGCAGGCCATCCATGATGGGCAGGCTGGCAAGGGTGCTGACGCCGAAACGTTCGCGGAGGGCCGAAACGGATCGGCCGAAGGGATGATGGGTTTTGCCGCACTGGTCGCAGGTAAACCACGCCATGTTTTCCACCACGCCAAGCACGGGCACGTTAACCCGTTCGAACATGAGAATACCCCGGGCCACGTCCACCAGCGAAAGGGTCTGTGGCGTGGTCACGATGACGGCCCCATCGAACGCGAGGCGCTGGGTCAAGGTCAACTGGATATCTCCCGTGCCGGGGGGCATGTCGATGATAAGGTAGTCCAGGGCGCCCCATTCGGTGCTGGATACCAGCTGAAAGACGTAGTTGGATACCATCGGTCCGCGCATGATGGCAGGTCGGTCGCCGATCAGGTATCCCAGGCTCATGGTGGCCAGCCCGTCCACCATGACCGGCAGCATACGCTCCCCGGCCGAGGCTACCTCCGGTATCATAACCCGCATGAGCGCCGGGATCGAGGGACCGTGAATGTCGGCATCCAGCAGGCCTACCCTTAAGCCTTCCCGTTGCATCGCGCGCGCGAGGAACGCCGCGACCGTCGACTTGCCCACGCCCCCCTTGCAGGAAGATACGGCGATGATCGTGTCCACGCCTTCCAGGGAAACCGCCGGCATGGCTGCCGCGCGGGAGACGTTCTGCCGGGCCGTCATGGTGATCCGCGCCTCTTCCACGCCCGCAATGGATTTAACGGCCGACTCGGCCTGTTCCCGGAACCGGTCGCGAACAGGGCAAGCCGGCGTGGTGAGTTCAATGGTGACGCTGACCCGCCCCCCTTCAATCTGGGTGTCTTTCACGAATCCCAACGACACGATGTCTTTCCGAAAATCAGGGTCAATAATGGTCTTCAGTTTTTCCAGGACCTGTTCGCGCGTGATCATGAAAGCATCCTTTTCAGAGGTTGAATACATCCCGCTGGAATTCCAGTCCACAGTACAGGCAGGTGTCCCGGCGCGAACTGTTGATCCGCCCGCACCGGCTGCATCGCACCGGGTGTTCCCGTTGCGCGCCATCCCGCGCGCCGTCCCGTTCATCGACGTTCGCGACGATGGTTTCCAGTTGCGCGTCAGTCAGATTCAACTGCTCGCGGAGCAATTCCCAGAGTGCCTGGCACAGCAACGCCAGTCGATCAATCCGGCGTTCCAGCAGGCGGATTTGTTCACTGGGAACAACGGGCCGGGCACTTGTCTGGGGCAGGTCCACCGATCTGGATTCATGGATAATTGAGCCGAAAATACTATCTAGCGGATCCCGCATCTATCGTCTCCGGTGTCAGGCGTTGTTCCCCGTGGGTTCTGGGAACGCCTTGAGAAGAAAGTCGAGGTCCAGGTCAGGATACAGGGGGAACCGGTTTAGCAGGTCGCGCACTCGGGACCTTGCTTCCATCTCCGCGGCGGGATCCAGTTCGAACTTTCTCTTGCTGGGTTTTCCTGCCTGGGGGCCTTCCGCGAGTATCGCGGGGCGGGTATTGCGCAGGGTGACGCGAATGATGTCCGCGATTTCTTCCATCTCTTCCCTCCCCATGCCCAGCGTGGTTACGGCTGGCGTCCCTATGCGCAGGCCACTGGTAATCAGCGGACCATGGGGATCGTAGGGCAGGGAGTTGAAATTAAGGGTGATGCCACACTTGCGAAGCGCGCCGGCCGCCTGCGCGCCAGTCAGTCCACAACTGGCACTGACGTTGACCAGCATCAGGTGATTGTCCGTGCCACCCGTGGCGATCGTGAATCCCCGCCGTTGCAGGGCCTCGGCAAGGTTTCGCGCGTTGTCCACGATACGGGCGGCATATTCCCGGAACGCGGGGGTATTGGCCTCCGTGAACGCGACCGCTTTCGCGGCCATCACGTGGGGCAAAGGTCCCCCCAGGACCAGGGGACATCCCTTGTTCACGAACTCGGCAAATTCCTTCTTGCACAACACGATCCCCCCGCGCGGCCCACGGAGCGTCTTGTGCGTAGTCGAAGTGACAATGTGCGCGTGCGCGACCGGGTCTTCGTCGCCCGTGAACACCTTGCCGGCTACCAGCCCCGCGAAATGCGCCATGTCAACCATCAGCACGGCGCCGCAGGAATCCGCGATTTCGCGCATTTTCGCAAAATTGATTTTCCGGGGATACGCGCTGTAGCCCGCAAGCAAAATCAGCGGCCTGATCTCCCGGGCCATCCGCGCGATCTCATCGTAATCGAGCAGCCCGGTTTCCCGGTTGACCGAGTAACTGTAGGCGTCGAACATCTTGGCGGAGAGATTGCGGCGGTAACCGTGGGTGAGGTGGCCACCGGAGTAATAGTCCATGCCCAGCAGCCGCTGGCCGTTCAGGGCCGCCCGGACCTGTTCCCACTGTTCATGGCCCAGGGCCGCCGGGTTGGTTTCGCCCAGTTTCGCCAGGGCGGGAGACTCCACCCGCGCGGTCAGCACCGCCCAGTATGCCACCATGTTGGCGTCCGCCCCGCTGTGGGGCTGCACGTACGCGTGTTCGGCGTTGAAAAGTTGCCGGGCCTGTTCGGCCGCGTACGCTTCGATGGTGTCCACGTTGTCGCAACCTTCATAAAACCGCTGTCCAGGGATACCCTCGGCGTACTTGTCCGTGAGCAGGTTGGCCATGG
Source organism: Candidatus Hydrogenedentota bacterium (assembly GCA_018056705.1). Lineage (GTDB taxonomy): Bacteria > Hydrogenedentota > Hydrogenedentia > Hydrogenedentales > CAITNO01 > JAGPFE01. The sequence continues at coordinate 62,472 of JAGPFE010000001.1, forward strand.
CGGACTGTGTAGCCGGCGAACAGTAATTTTCGCTGGCGATCAGTTTCAGGTACTGTCGCTGGTCGGCCAGTTCCCGCACGATGGCGGCCGCCACCGATGGCGCGACCGCTCCCACCTGGGAAAGGTTGGCCACCCATGTCGTCATGACGGCGTTGATTCGTTCGGGTGGCGTGGAAGCGAGATACTGTTGCAATGGCGTGTGATTCACGAATGGACCCTTTCTCGTGGACCGCGGCGCGGGAAAACATCATACCCCTTCGGGTATCATTCAGCCCTGTGTTATGGTAATGATCCGTTGCCGCGGGATGCAATTTTTCAGCGGCGGGAGCCCCTGAACGTGTCACGTATACGTGGGAAATATTCATGCTAAGTAAAATGATAGAATGGTGGCAATCATGGCACCTTACCCGCTTGCGCCGCATGTTCCGGGAAGTGGGCGAAGGATGCGTTTTCGAGGGACATCGTCTGGAGGTAAAAGGCGATGTACGCCTGGGTTCGGCGTGCGTGCTGGGCAATAACCTGGTGTTCCGGGCGCACAAGCACGGTGTTATCCGGATCGGCGACCGCGCGGTGATCGATCACTATGTGCTGCTGCAGGCCAACGAGGCCGTTACGGTAGGCGCGGGCGCCTACATCGGCGCGTATTGCGTGATCCGCGACACGAACCATCTTTTTTTTGGCACGGACGTGCACTGGCGGCTTACGCCTCACATTACCCGGCCGGTGACGATTGAGGAAGACTGCTGGATCGGTCCGCGGTGCTATATCATGCCGGGGGTGACCATCGGTCGGGGGGCGGTGATCGGTCCGGCCAGCGTGGTTAACAGGAATGTGGCGCCCCTCGAAATCTGGGCAGGTAATCCCGCCCGGCGCGTGGGGCACCGGCTGGAGCCGGACAAGGTACCCACCTTCAAGCGGGACCTGGCGGTATGGTCCCTGTTTTTCCCTCCGGATTCCCCGACTGAAGACGGTACAGCCGGGCCGGACGCGGAATGATCAGCGCGCGGGCACCTCGGCCCCGTCGGGCGCGTCCAGCCATTTCTGGACATGCGCGCGTATAAGGTTGGCGTCGCTCGCGCTCCCGTAGCGGGCCAGGTAGGCATCCAGCAACGCGCGGGCCGACGTTATGCCATCGGTCTGCAGGGCAAGCCGCGCGGCTGCCAGGTGCCAGGTCAGGCTGGAAGGCCATTTTCGTGACCAGGTGTCGATGATTTCCCCGGCTTCCGTGTATCGTTTTTCCGCGAGCAGCGAGGTTACCCGCTGGAGATCGGCATGGATGTCCATGCGGGGTTGGCATGTTACCCATCCGGGATGGTCGCGATCTCCGGAAAACAGGGTGCTGATTCCCTGGGTGGCCAGAAATCCGTCCTGGGAGCCAGTCGCTGGGATGGCCATGACAAGCGTAAAAACTTCCGGAGGAATCATGGAAAACGGGATCTCCCGGAACCCGAGGAATTTCGTTTCAAAGGGTTTATCGACGCCTGTTCCGGCGAAACGGACCAGGTCTTTCCCCTGTTGGGCATTGTAGACCGGAAAACACAAGTACCACGGATTGTTCTGCCAGTCGGGCAGGTAGAGCCGCAAGGGTACGCTGAAGCCCTCCCATCCCCGGGTGTCCTCGTAGACGAGGTGCACAGCCCAGGGAGGCACGCCGGCGTCGAAGGCGGCCACGCGATACGTCATCATCAGTGTGTCCGGGGCGGTTCCGTAAAACGCCGTTACCCGGTCCGGAGGCAAGGACTCCCCGGAGGGAATAAACAGGGTAAGGGAATCCCAGGAGTCTTTCAGGTACGGAATTTCCGGGCCGATGGCCGCGCGCAGGCTCGATGCCATCCGCTGAACATGATATTTTTGCCAGGCGTGCAGGGCTCCCGCCGCGCCAGCCAGCAGGATACCGCCCACGGCCAGCACGATAACCAGTTTCTTATTCGCGCCGCTGAAATCCGTGCCGGGAGAGGTCTCGCGGACACTCTGGCGATTGGCCATCCAGCGGATCGCCTGGTAAACGCATATGCCCGCTGACAGCCACGGCAGGTAAGAAAACTGGAACACGTGGCGCATCGAAAACTGGAGCGAAGTGTAGCCGGGAAAACCATAAAGCAGTAACCCCATCAACACGCCCCGGGTTCCATGGTGAAACACCAGGAGGACAACTGCCAGGCAGCCCAGAAGGGGACCGAGATTTTCCACCCGGGCCAGCGTTGGAGAAACGTGAGGATTACCTCCGGCGGCCAGGGTCCACGCGGCCGCGATCCACCGGTTGACAAGGGTATCCCAGGGAAAGCAGGCCAGGTAATGCCGGATCAGCCGGGTTTTCGCCGACGCGTCAGGATACAAGGATACCACGAAGGGAAAAACCGGTTCGGTCAGCGTGGCGGGATCGTTAACTTTGTCGTGGGCTATCGCGCAGATGGACACGTACAGGTCATTTAACGGGGGAATTTTTTCGTAGGACGCCGGGAGAACGCCCATTTCGACATCGCCGTTGGTGGCAAAACCCATTAGGGTGTCATGATCGGCCAGGCTGCCGGACGCGTTAAACGCTCGCCACACGGGCCAGCCGGATACCCCCGCAAGCAGGACCAGAATCAGCACGCCGAACGCTTTGAGGGTCCACTGTCCCCGAAGAGATATGTCACGGGACAGGGGCGTTACAAACAGGATACCCGCCAGGAGTGGCAAAAACACGATCAGGTCCCGCCGGAAACCCAGGCCGATGCCTATAAGCAGTCCCGCCGTGGCGGCGAACAGCAGCGCGTGCTGGCCACGACGGCCGTTTTTCACGAAAACCAGCGCGGCCCATAGTACCGCGAGGATAAAAGGCGCCTTGGCGAAGTCCCTGAGGTATCGTACGGTGAACAGCATGCCGGGGGACGTCATGGCGAAGAGCGTCAGGGGCAGGGCTATCCACCAGGGTAGAAAAACCGTCATGAGCCCATAGGTTATCCAGGCCGTCAGCACCAGGAATCCCAGAGACAGACGCTTGAAGGCGTCCCAGGAAATCCCCTGAAAACGCCACCACGCGCCGACGGTCCATAACAGGTAGGGGTGGTAGGCCTGGTAGACATCCAGGGGCAAGGCAGGCAACGATTTAAGGGATTCCGCGCGCAACGCAGGCTGCCTGAACTGGAGGAAATCCGAAAATTCGGACGAGTCATGGGCGGGAGCGTTGTGAAATCCGCGACCGGCCGCGAGCATGGCCGATGGAATGTAAAGATCGTTTGACAGCGACGCAGCCGGTCCGGTCCAGCCTGAAAAAGCCTGCTCGCCCACCCACATCAGGGTCAAAGTCAGCACGACCAGCGCGACACAGTGGCTATAATATCGGTACCAGCCGGTCGGGAAATGTTTCTGGCGTGGGGCATTGTCCATATTTTTCCGGATTGTATCCGCGCGAGGACCTGAGGGTTCCATTCACTGGGTAGCGTCAGTATACGTCATGGCACCGGTCCAGCAAGGCGTTGGGGATACGCTCCCTGGGAAAAAATGCCCCAGATAAAAAGAGTGGGGCGCGGACAGGTGCGGAGGACAGGAGGGAGGAGGTCCGCGCCCCGGAACAGGGGAGGCAGTCGGTGTTAAGTGTGACTTAACGCTTCAACTTGTTGAGGTCACCAACTGAAACGATAGGATACCCAGTCGGGTTGACAGGCGTGGAGGGGCGTAAAATTTTACAATTTTGTAAAGAAATTTGCGATAATCCGGTAAAATCAGGTGATGCTGAATTTGTCCGTCTCGGGAAGGAAAAAACGCTGTGATATACTGCGGATAATGGCGCGATAGGAGTTCGCCAATGGCGGAAATTCTAAACCAGGATGAAGTGGATCTCCTGTTGAGCGCGGTCACCGCGGGGGAGGTGGTGGATCTTGAGAAAGCCCAGGTGGAGGCCACGCCGGGCACCGTGGTAAAGATGACCGCCTATGATTTCCGCCGCCCTGAACGAGTTTCCAAGGAACAACTCAAGGGGCTGCAAAGCCTGTTTGAGGCCTTCGGGCGGGAACTCAGCATCCTGTTTCCGCCTTACCTGCGCACCGTGGTCCGGTTTGACCTGATCTCCATTGACCAGTTGACCTATGACGAGTTTATCTTGTCCGTTGCCCGCCCCACTTCCCTGTCCATCATCGACATGAGTCCCCTGGAAGGTAACGCCGTACTTGAACTCAGCCCGAACATGATCTTTCCGATCATCGACCGGGTGCTTGGCGGACGCGGCATCATGCTGGGAACCGGCCGGGAACTCACGGAGATCGAAAACCGGATCATCCTGCGCATCGTGCAGATGATTCTCCAGGGATTGCGGCGCTCCTGGGAGCAACTGGTCGAGTTCGAACTGTCCGTAGTCCAGCAGGAAAACGACCCGCTGATCGTCCAGATCGTCGCGGGCGGTGAAATGGTGGTGCTGGTGGGATACGAGGTGCACATCGGTGAAAACACCGGGTTCATGAATCTCTGTATTCCCCTGATGGTACTGACTCCCGTGCTGAACCAGATCTCGGAACAGGCCCATTTCACCCGTCCCCTGTCACCGGAGGTGCAGGCGGTTACCCGGGCGGCCATCGAAAAGATCGTGGCGAAGGCCGAGGTACCCGTGGACGCCGTGCTGGGATATGCCGAACTGGCGATGAAGGAACTGCTGGAACTGCAGGAGGGGGATATAGTCCAATTGAACACGTCTCCGGAGGATCCAGTGGCCGTGTTCGTGGGCGGGCATCGCCGGTTTTTTGCCATTCCCGGCCGGCGCGGGGAACAGAGCGCAATCCAGTTGATCGGATTTGCGGATGATTGATGAAGGAACGGGATGAGCACGAAACTCGGTGGAGAGGAAACACGATGAACGTCAGCGCGGCGCAGACCTTGCACCGGGGGTTCGTTCGAGGGGCCATGGACGTGTTGCAATCCATGGGAGGCGCGCCCTTCACGGTTCAGGCTGATCCTCCCCTACCTCTTGATCAGCAGGCCATTGAAACATTGTTCCGGGAATATCCGGTTTGTCTGCGGGCCCGGGTGGCTGGGGACATTGGTGGCGTGGCCATGATGTTTTCCCCGGCCGTTGCCGCGCGCGTCGCCGATCTGGTCGGCGGGGGCGACGTGACGGCCAGCCGGGCGTATACCGAGGCGGACCGGGCCATGCTGCTGGAACTGGCCGATCCCATGCTGGGAGGTGGCGTGACCTCCCTGATGCAGGAGTTCGGCCGCCCCGTAGTTCAACTTCAGGATATCGCCGTGGACGACACGGGAAAAGGCACTGCCGACCTGATGTCGGCGATGGATTTTGAAGCCACCTGGAGTCGTTTTACCTTTTCAGCCGAAGGATTTCCGGAAAGTGAAGGCGTTTCCGTCGTCAGTGTCACCATGGAAGACCTGGTGCCCGGGGCCACGCGGCCGCAGGAGAAGCAACGCATGCTGAGTGAATCGGAAATGAAAGACATCCTGGGCGGTGGCTTTGAAACCCACTCGCCGGCGACGGCGCAGAACCTGGAGCGGATTCTGGATATCCGGCTCATGGCGCAGGTGCGCCTGGGAAGGGTGCTGATGCCGCTGGGACAGATTCTCAACCTGGGCCCTGGATCCATCATCGATGTCGGCCACCTGGTAGACGAGCCAGTGGAACTGCTGGTGAATGACAAGTTGATAGCCCGGGGGGACGTGGTGGTGGTGGACGAAAAATTCGGATTGCGCATAACCGAGATTGTCAGTCCCAGGGAACGGATCGAGAGCTTGCGGTGAATCCTGCGGAAGAAAAGGAACTTTGGCGTCGTTTCCGGGAAGAAGGCGATCAGCGCGCCCGGGAAGCCCTCATTATGCATTACATGCGGGTAGTCCGTTACGTGGCGGGCCGCATGGCGATTCACGTGCCTTCCAGCGTGGAGATGGACGACCTGGTCGGCTGGGGCATCATGGGGTTGCTGGATGCCATCGAAAAGTACGATCCTTCCCAGCCGGTCAAGTTTTCCACCTACGCGACCATCCGGATCCGCGGCGCGATCATTGACCAGATCCGCACCCTGGACTGGGCACCCCGCTCCCTGCGGAACCTGGCTCGCCGGATCGCGGCCTGCCGGGACAGATTACGCCACGCCAAGGGCAGTGAGCCCTCCATCCGGGAAATTGCCCAGGAACTGGGCATGTCCGAGGAACAGGTCGAAGAGACCCTGGCCCAGTTGCAGACGGCCCAGGTGCTGTCCCTGGACGACTACATCATGGACGAGGAGGATGGATCCCGGTCGACCCGGAAAGTGGAAGTGCTGAGCGACAGTGCGGCGCCGGATCCCCTGAAGGCGGCCCAGCGGCGGGAAAGGCAGGAAAAACTGGTGGAAGCCATCCTGAAACTGCCTGAACAGCAGCAGATCGTGCTAAACTTGTATTACTACGAAGAGTTGACCCTCAAAGAAATCGGAATGGTCATGAACGTGACCGAGTCCCGGGTGTGCCAGATTCACAGCGCGGCCATGAAAGCCCTGCGAAAGGTCGTTCAGGATACCACCTGATGCCGCAGCCGATCGATCCGAACACGGAGTTCATGCGTATCCACGCCGTCCAGCGCGTGCAGGAAGCGCAGGACCGCGCGGCAATGATGGCCCAGGCCCGGCAGGTAACCCAGCAGACTGAAGAACAGATCCGCCGGGAAACTACCGTCAACCGCCCTGAACAGCAGGAACCCGCCGTAGATCGGGAGACCCGCCGCAGGGCCCCGTTCCGGAACGAAACGGAGCAGCGGGAACGCAAAAAGGGACAGCAGCAGTCAGAACATGAGCAGGAGCCGGACGTCACGCGGCCATCCAGTGGGGCCGAAGACGAACCCCACCATTTTGATGTGTCCATCTGACCGGCAGATACACTCCGGACCAGGGGACGCGGAGCGATGGGCCTTATGACCCTCCAGCAGGCGCTGTTCTGGTTTTTCACCGCCGCGAGCGGCGCGGCGATCTTCTGTTTTGTCCTGCTGGCTCAATGGTACTGGCGCCGTGAACGGGTGGAACGGGCACGCCTGCGCAAGGCCCGGCTGGAACTGGCCGAGTTGTCCATCCTTTTCCAAAGCATCCGCGAGGTTATTGCGGAAAACAAGCGGTTGGCCGCGGATTTTTCCCGGGAAGTCGAGGCGCGGGTGGATATCGTTAAGGATATTCTTCAACAAAGTGTAGCCCGGACCCGTGATCTCTATGAACGGCAGCGTAAGCTTGCGGAACGGATCGTCTCGCTGGAGCATAAACTCGGCGAACTGGAACAGGCCGCGCAACGTCAAGCATCTTCCCCACGCCCGGATAACGCCTTCAAACCGCGGCCTGCCGGGCGTTCCGAGGCGGAGAAGCCATCGGGTGAAACGGCGTCGGTATCGCCCACCCGGGTGATCCGTCCGGCGGAGACAGTGACGGGGACGGTCCCGTCCGGTCCGCGGGAAGATCTCGCGGGAACGGGGGTGGTGTCCGGGAAACCGGTTGAACCCTGGCAGCCGGTCGATTTGTCCGGGGCGGCGCGGGACGGTGAAAGTTCGGCGTGCGCCATGGACAGGGGCCGGGCGTTCGTTCACCTGGAGCCAGCGGATACTTCCGGTGTTCCTGCGGGGGGACCGGTGACTCGGGAGGGCGCGCCGGAGATTCGGGAAGAAAAGGAAACCGTTGTCCCTTCGGAACCATCTCCTCCAGAGGGCATTGACCCGGAAGGATGGCACAGGGTAAGGCAGGCCTTTCAGGAATTGCTGGACCTGGCCCCGGAAGAAGACCATCCGCCCGATGTATCCCTGGAAACCGCCCCGATCCAAGCGCCTGAACAGGGTGCTTCCATGAACCCGGATGCCGGGGATGGTGATCAACGGGCGTTTGAAACGCTCAAACGCCGGGTCGCGGCGTACCGGGCGGCCGGTATGAGCGAGGAAGCCATTGCCCGGGAACTGGGTATCGGACGGGGCGAGGTGCGGCTGATGCTCAGCCTGGCCCGGTTGCCCCGGGGCGAGTGAACCTGAATCATGGACCCTTTCCAGGTGATACAGCAACCCGGCGGTGTCCCGTTCCAGTTGCCGGACGCGACGCTTCAAGTGCTGTTGTCCGGCGCGCGCCTTGAGGGCGTCGTTGTCGTTCAGAGAGACAGTCGTTTCGTGATGGTGGGCAACGCGCTGAAACTCCCGTTACCGGACAATGTGCCGTTAAACGCCGGACAGCGCGTGGTCCTGGAACTGGCGGGTACTCCCCGGGGAAGCCAACTGAAGATTACCCCGATGGCGGACGCGTCCCCAGGCCTTCCGTCCAGTATCGATAAGCAAGGTGTCCTGCTGTCGTTGAGCGGTTCTGCCGCGAAACCAGCCGATGGTTCCATGGAAACGCTTGGAACCCCCGGAAAACCCGTGCCGGTGTTGCCAGGGGCAGGCCGCCCGGATGGTGGACCTGCTGCTATCCCGACGGGTTCTTCCAACGTCTCGATGGCAACCCGCGCGGTGTCCGGGGACACGGAGGCGTCGTCGGCGGTCCGGCCTTCTCTTTCGCCGGGGATGCCACTTAATCCCACCGATATACCGGTTTCCAGGGCAACCTACCCGGAGAAAGGGATCGCGACAGGTGCGTTACAGGTCGGGGGAGACAGGGGATCCACGGGGGAAACCCCGATCGTTCAACTGGCCCGACAGGTTCTCGGCACGCTGGCCGCGGACCTGGTTGGCGACGCGGAACGTGTCGTTGCTCTCCTGCCGCCCCGCGTGCCCTTGGACCACGCCGTGGTGAAGGCACTGATCACGTTGTTTCTGGCCCGTCGCGAGTTTGGGAATTCCACGCGCGAACTGCTGACACTGCTGGGGGAGGCATCACGGGACGGCTTGGAGCTCTCTCCCGAGGCGGCAACGCTCATGGCGTTATACGCGCCGGAGGATTCGGAAGAGGCATCCTCTCCCGATCGGGTGCTGACCCTGCTGAAAAACGCGCCCGGCGGCGACCTGGCGGAAAAGGTGCTGGCCTCGGTCGTGAAGGGAGAAGTTGATATGCAGGACGCGCTTTCCGGCTTACGGGCCACGATCCGTCAACTGGTGGCGATCCTGCGGCAGCAACGGGCACTGACTTCCTGGGCCTCGGAAACGGGGCGGGGACATCGCCTGGAAAAGGCGCTGACCACCGCGCTCGATCATGGTGACGCCGCTGCCCTGCAGCATCTGCATGGGGAACGCCTGCCGTATCGTTTTTTTGACCTTTCCGGTTCGATGATTCCGGGATTACACCACGCGCTGATTCACTGGATGCCAGACCGGAATCGCGGTGGGGGGCATCGCGCGCCGTCCGAAGGGGCTCGCCATACCCTTGAACTGGATCTTTCGTTCAGCGCGCTGGGCGACGTGTGGGTTGGCATGACAGCCCGTGAAGAAGGAACGGAGAGATATTGCGCCTGCCGGATCCGTTGCGCGGAGGGTTCCACCCGGGAACTTTTGGCCCGCCACTCGGACCGGTTGCGGGACGGTCTGCGCGCGCTGGGATATGAAAGGGTTCAGGTTTCAGTAGAACCGTGGAATGGCGACCGGCTGGCGGAAACCGCGCGCCTGTTACGGTCCCTCCGCCCGATAACCCTCAGTGGATAGCCACGCATGAACCCGGAAGAACCGTCGTCGCCTGATACGTCGCGCTCGCGCGAAGAACTCAAGCGTCGTCGCGCGCGGAGAAAATGGGCCGCGGCGTTGCGGTACGATCCCGAGTCGGACCGCGCGCCCAGGCTTACCGCCAAGGGCGCGGGAGTGCTCGCTGAAAAAATCATCGCCCTGGCCCGGGAACACGGCGTGCACGTTCATGAGGATCCGGACCTCGTGGGGGCCCTGAGCCTGCTGGAAGTGAACACGGAAACTCCGGAGGATCTTTACAAGGCCGTCGCGGAAGTGCTGGCGTTCCTCTATCGGCTGAACCGGGAAAAAGGCGGGTTGTAGCCTTTCCATAAAGTGTGGTAGCATTTCCCCGATTCTCTCAAGTATTGTAAAACAGGAGTCATGCCATGCGGAACCTTCTGTTGCCGATTCTGGTGGTGCTCGGATTACTGGCGGCGTGTTCTCAGCCAGCCCCTCCCCCTCCCCCGCCTCAGAATCAGCCTCCGCCCGAACCCACGCCGGAGCAGCAGTATGGAGAGATTAAGACCTCGCTGTCCCCGCTGTTCAATGAGGGGCCCATGGACTTGAGCATGATTCCGTCGCTGGTCAGCACGGCGGGAACCATCAAGGCCTCCAAGTCCGTGACGGAGAATGGCAGGCAGGCGCTGAACATGCTGATCCGGGACGTGGAAGAATGCATCCGAAAAAACAAGGAAGCCAATAAATGGCGTAAGGTCAAGGCAGGCTGCCTCGTCTTTGAAGCCCTGCAGCCAGGGAGTGACCGCTATGCCAAGACCAAGCAAGAAGCGGACCTGATGCTGGCCCGACCTAACGTTGAAGTTACCGGGTTCATGGAAAGCGGCAACGACACGTTCATCTTCCTGACCACCACGGACAACCTTACCGGCGAGAAAAAGACCTACAAAGTGCGGGAAGGAGAGGAATTTTATGCCCCCGCAAAGGTAGGTGATGCGCCCAATACCCAGAACCTGCTCCGGGTGGTCCGGATCATCGGCAACAAGCAGGCCGTTGAAATCGAGTATAAACTGGTAAACTACGTGTGGCAGGTTGAGGGACCCCGAGCCCGGCAGGGGGCCTGAGTCCGCGTATGAACCTCAGGGTGTTACTGCCCCTGTTTCTGCTTGGCATGGCGGGAACAGGGGTTTACCTCAATACCCTTGACGGCGAGTGGGTATGGGATGACGCTTCCTCGGTGCTGTTGCACCGGCACGTGCAGGATCCGGCCAGTTTTTTTCAGTTGTTCAAGGAGGACCAGCACGCTTTCGGACGCGGCCAGGGAAATTTCTACCGCCCCCTCGTTTCCGCCAGTTTCATGCTGGATTACTGGCTGAGTGGCGGGCCCAGGCCGGATCCGGATCACTATACCCCGCCATTGGATCTTTCTCCCCTCTGGTTTCATCTTTCCAATATTATCTGGCATGTTCTGGCGGGATGTCTCTTTTACCTGCTGCTGTTGCGGTTGGGGGCACCCGAGGCGCTCGCGTTCCTGACTGCCCTGATATATCTCGTTCATCCCCTGCACACCGAAGCGGTGGCCTATATCAGTGGTCGGGCCGACATGATGAGCGCGGCGTTCATGTATGCCGGACTGTTGACCGGTGTGGTTGCCGTTACCCGGTCTTCCTGGTTTTATGCGGGGCTTACCCCCCTGTTTTTTACGTTGGCCCTACTGAGCAAGGAATCTTCTTTTATCTTCCCAATTTTATGGCTTTTTTTGCTTGTTTTTGTATATTTTGATAAAAAAGGAAATGACGACCACGGCAATACCCCGTTCAGGTTATTCAGTCCACATGCCGTAATCATTACGGGGGCCGTGGCGGGTATTCTGATATGCTACGGTTTTCTGAGAAGCACGGTGCTACGTTTCGCGGAATCCGGCGTGGGTGGCCCCGGTAAGGCTCTGGGAATGCGCCTGCTGGAAACCGGCCAGTCCTTTTTCTTGTATCTTGGATTGCTGTTTCACCCGGTGGGCCTTCACATGGAACGCTCCCTGGATGGCGTTCCGATGTTTTACGGTGTTATTGGGTGGTTTTTCGTTTTAATTATAGTTATTTCGATTATTCTTGGCTGGATGAGGCATTGGTATCTTCCAGTAGTGGGCATGCTCTGGTTTCTGGCTGCCTGGTTGCCCATTTCCGGTATTTTTCCCCTGAACGCTCCCATGGCGGAACACTGGATGTATGTGCCGATGGCTGGTTTCTGGCTGGCGCTGGTGGCGACGCTGTGGTTGCTCTGCCGTTACAGATGGGTGAAAGCCTCTCTTTTTATTATTACGGGCATTTTTTCCGTGTATCTTGGTTTTTTAACCATTGAACGGAATCATGTTTGGCGTGATAACGAAACCCTTTTTCGGGATACCCTGGCAAAAAATCCCTATTCTATCCGGGTGCACTATAACCTCGCGGTGACCTACGAGGACCTGAAACGGAACTGGGCCGGGGCCCGGCGGCATTACAACCGTGTACTGGCTTTGCAGAGTATTGCCGGGTCCGGATCGGGCGGGGTACCGGAAATGGAGTTGCGGCTGGCACTGGCCGGGGTATGCGAAAAGATGGGGCGGTTTGCGGAGGCGACCGGTCATTACGCGGTACTGGCCGCCCGCAAAGAGACGCTGCTTCCGGGAATGCAGGGCCTGGCTCGCTGCCTGGTTGCCCTGGGAGACGGCGGATCGGCTGTTCGCCTGCGGGATGAGTTGTTGAAGGCTTCCGGAAACAGGCCGGAGGCGGTCGTCTGGCTTGACCGTCTGCTGGCCGGCGAAGTTTTCTCCCAGGGAATATGTTTTTTTGATCAATAGTTGTATGGGATAAGCGTTCAGGTTTTTCCTCGCCAGATTGTGTTTTTGCGGGTATAATTATAGGGGTATCTACACAGGTGAGGAAGGAGCCGTCCCCATGCCCAGGTACACGTACCAGATCATCAATGAAGACGGCAGCGACGGCCCGTTGATTGAAGTTATTCACGGCATGAACGAGCCGCCGCTGACCCACGATCCCAAAACGGGCCGCCCGGTACGACGGGTATTTTCAGTTCCCCACATCGCGGGGTGGGGCAACAGCCGGGTGGCTTCCCAGATGCTCAGCGATCAGCATGTCGAACAGCTTGGATTTACCAAGTACGCGCGCGTGGGAAAGGGTTGTTACGAGCGCCGGGCGGGATCTGGCGGGCCCTCGCAATTGATCGTCAAGGATGATGGAACGTAAACCCACTGGCCTGGAAAGGACGTGGATCGATGCCATGGACAGGAGATGGTGGTTTATTTTCATTCTCGATAAGCCTCATTTATAACATTTCCCTCCTGATTGCCCTGACACAGGCGCATGGGCTGTTGATGCGGCGTATTTCGCGCGGGAGCCTTTCGGACCATTTTTCCCGGGTCATTCTCCCCGGCCTTTTATATGGAGTGGTCGTGGTTGTTGGTATGGCTGCTCCCGTTGTGCTGGGCCCGGGTCTGGTTTTTGATGGGCGATCCGTGGTGTTGAGCCTGGCGTCAGCCTTTGCGGGTCCTGCCGCGGGGGGGATCGCGGCACTTATGGCCGCGGTATACCGGTGGCACATTGGCGGTTCAGGCGTGTACATGGGCATAGGGGTAATTTTTGAGTCGTGGTTATTGGGGTCCATCTTTTTCAAGCGCTTTGCTGATACGGTCCAGGACAATCGATTTTACGCTCGGCTTGCCATGCTGCAGTGGGCGGTACATGGCGTGATGCTGTGCATGACCACGCTCCTACCAGGTGAGGTTCGATGGGCCACGATTAAACACATTGCCCTGCCCACGCTGACGCTCTATCCGCTGGCCGGCTTGTTGCTGGGGGTATTACTGGTGGAATCGCGCCTGCGCGTGGCCGCTGAAATGGCCCTGCGGGCAAGCGAAAAGAGGTACCGGGAACTCGTTGATTCGGTGCCGGGGATTATTGACCGGTGGACCCCGGACGGCCGGTTGACTTACATGAACGAATACGGCCTGCGTTTTTTTGGCTACGCGGCTGAAGAAGTGCTTGGCAGACCATTCACGTAAACCCTGCTTCCAGAGGTAGATGAAACGGGCCGGAATTTGCGTAACCTTCCCGTGGAGATTCTCGCGAACCCGGACGCGTACCGGATAAATGAACATACCAGCGTAAAGAAGGATGGGAGCAAGGTATGGATCCGATGGTGCAACGTGCCGATACGGGATGAGCGGGGCAAGATTGTGGAATTTCTTTCGGTGGGAATGGACCTGACCGACCAGAAAAATCTCGAGCAGGAACGACGATCTCTTGAAAGCCAGTTAATGCAGGCCCAGAAAATGGAAGCGCTGGGCGTGATGGCTGGGGGCCTGGCGCATGATCTGAACAACATGCTGGTTCCCATCGTCGGATATGCCGAGATCCTGCTGATGAACGAGTCCCTGGATGAAGAGTCGCGTACCTGCCTGGAGGAGATTCTGCACAGTTCCGAACGCGCCAGGAAACTGATTCAGCAACTTATGGCCTTTTCCCGTCGTAAATCCCTGGAAAGACGGGCGATCGACGTTAACGACCTGTTGTCTTCGATGATGGCCATGCTGCGGCGCCTGGTGCGGGAGAACATCGAACTGGTTTTCACGCCCTCTGCCGTGCCCATCCAGGTCATGGCTGATGGTGGGCAAGTGGAACAGGTAATCATGAACCTCGTGGTGAATGCCGTGGACGCGATGCCAGACGGTGGCGTGCTGACCATTCTACTGGACAGCGTGGAGATGGACTCGGAACAGGCCCGGCTCGCGGGATTGCCTTTTCCCGGCCGTTACGGTTGCGTGGTGGTGCGTGATACGGGGATGGGCATACCGGAGGAGCACCTGGCCCGGATTTTTGATCCCTTTTTCACGACCAAGCAGCCCGGACAGGGAACAGGACTGGGCCTGTCCATGGCGTATAGCATTATCCGTCAGCATGGGGGAACCTTAACCGTTCACTCTAAACCTGGGCAGGGCGCCACATTCAGGATACTGCTTCCAGATCTGGAAACGGTCGACATGGCCGGGTCGGAGTCGAATACGGAGGAACAGGTTTCAGGGGGTATGAGTAATGGAATAACCGGGAAGGACGCTTCGGAACTGATGTGGACAGTTGTCGTCGCGGAAGATGAACCTTCCGTGCGGCAGATGCTTCTCATGATGTTATCCCGCATGGGATTCAACACGCTCACCGCCGATACGCCGGAAGCGTGCCTGAATCTCGCGTTGTCCCTGGACCGGCTGGACCTGCTGGTGACGGATGTAGTGATGCCACGAATGAATGGCGTGCAACTGTTTGAGGCGGTCCGGCATCGTCATCCTGCCGTGCGGACCTTGTTTATATCTGGACACACGGACGATTCGATTCATCCGGAGGCCCTGCTTTCTGACCGTACGGCGTTTCTGAGCAAACCGTTCAACAAGCGAAGCCTGGAAACCGCCATTTTCAGATTGATGGATTCGGTGAACGGAAACCCTAAGTGCTAAGCATCGGATTCTTCGGGCTGGTCGTGGTCATAGCGAACGTATTCTTCGATGGCTTCGCGGTCCTCGGGGCTCAGGCGGGTGAAAAAAATGGCCACGTGGAAATGATCATCCCCCACGTCGTCCCGTTCGCACCGCACGACCACGCCCTCCGCTTCGATTTTGTGTTCCCGCGGTTTCGGCAGCACCAGCGTTATGCCGATCCGGGTCATGAGCGGAATGGGATCCACGGTGTGACAGAGCACACCGGACGCGCTGATATTGTCCACGTGGTTCAGCAGGGCGGGTCCCGCGTGGGAATCCGCGATGATTTCGTGGCGCCGCCGGCTGCGCGGGTATTTTCTGCGTTCTTCGATGCCGTCCCGCATGACTATGTCTCCTCCTTGCTGTTGTTCTCATGATACAGGGTGAAGGATTCCACCGCAACAGGATTGCCCGTTTTATGGCACGGTCGGTATGATAAAAATGAAACGATGCCGGGTCCGGTTGGGTCATATGATAGTGTTTTTCGGGAACTGGACCGGTAACGCTGGAGATGGAGCGCGTGTCATGAGCAGGTTCTGGATGACGAGTCTGGTGGCAGTGGTAATGCTGGGAGTCATGGGTATGCCGTCAGCACATGGTCAGGCGGATAGTGGCCTGAAAGCGGGAGCCGCTTATCGGGTAGTGACGCCGGATCCTCTGTTGCCCGTGTCGGGCGGCATGGGAGAACCCCGGCCGGTCCGGGAAAAATACGGGGATCTCTATGCCCGGGCGGTGGTGCTGGAAAACAATGGGGTCCGGATCGCGTTCGTGAGCCTGGATTTTCTGGGATGGCCAGGCGTGCTGTGCGACCGTATCCGGCAGCAGGTCCAGGGAATTCCCGCGGAAAACATCCTGATCGCCTCCACCCATACCCACAGCGCGCCGGATCCCTATGGATTTCCCGACCTGAATGGCAGCCATGGCGCCGATGTGAATTACCTGCATAAGGTGTGTGACCTGGCGGCGGAAGCCGTTAACGAGGCGGTGAACAGTCTGCGTCCCGCCCGACTTCGCCTGAACGTGGCCCGCGCGGAAGGGAAAATCGCCTACAACTATTACGCGCCCCAGTTGTACGATCCCCGGTGCGGCGTGATTCAGGCCCGGGAAGCGAATGGTGACAAGGTTATCTTCACGCTGGTAAATTACGCGATTCACCCGGAAGTGGTTGGAAACAGCAAGGGATTGCTTGGGCCGGACCTGTGCGGGTTTCTGTACGACGAGATCGAAAAGCGTGCCGGTGGCATGGCGATCTTCCTGAACAGCGCGCAGGGTGGAATGGTGACCGCGGATAACCGGACCGAGTCCGGCAAGGACGCGGAAACCGTGGAAGAAGCGGAACGGATCGGTCGGTTGCTGGCTTCCGAAGCCCTGCGGATTATCGAGTCGGCTGGGGATCTGGAGAATCCGGCCCTGTACTGCATGGCGCGTCCCATTACGTTTCCGGTGGACAATCCCCTCATGCGGGCGGCGATTCTGTTGTCTCCCCTTGGGATGGGCCAGGACACGGGAGACGGGTCCAAGTACACGACCCGCCTGAATCTTGTGAACGTGGGTCCGGCGCAGATACTCACTATTCCTGGCGAGGCCCTGCCGAATATCGGCTATTACCTGAAGCGGAACATGCCCACCCGGTATCCCTTCCTGTTCGGCCTGACCAACGACGCCCTGGGATACATTCTCACGAAGGTTGACTGGATGAGTTTCGACCGGTACCAGTATGTCAGCGAGACCTGCCTGGGCGAAATGACGGGAGAACTGCTCATTGAAGCCCTGTTGAACATGGTGAAAGACGCCCCGAAGCCACAATAAGACCAAGTTACTGGTAATTAACGGGTTAACGCTAATTATGGCCCATGGTCACGGGCCCTGTATTCCGATATCGGGGTTAAGATTTTCCTGTTGCTGCCGATAAATAACGGTAGAGTTGAAGCAGGACGACCCGACGCGAAAGGAGGTCACCATGAACGTGTCCAGTGTCACGATGGTGCCCGCCGCCGTCGGGGCCGGTGTAAGCCAGGTTCGTGCCCAGGCCACGTCCGTGGCGACCGGGCAACTGAAGGAACAGAAGCCCGTTTCCATGGACGTGCGCTCCGCGGCGCTGGCGCTGATTCAGCGAGCGCTGTCGGTGGTGCCTGGGGCGCCGGGACACGACCTCGACGTGACGGCTTAGCACCTCACCCGGTTCCTGCGTGGGGGGAACAGTCAGGGATGCCTGTTCCTCCCTCTTTTTATGTACATGTCCACGGGTTAACGTGGACTTATCGTACGGTGATTTCGCCCACGCGGTAGCGATGGTGCCCATCATCCGTGGCGAGGGGTAAAGCCAGGACCGGTGTGCCGTTCGGCCGTCCGACGGAGAACCACAGGGAGTAGGTCTCTGGAGGCAGGCGCCCTGGAACGGTGAAAACGATGGACCCGCTCATTGGCCCGGAATCCGGCGTATCCATGGGCGGAAGTCCGCGGACGTTCCAGGTGTCATTCACGAACAGCCCCATGATTCCCCCATCCTGGTCTTTCAGGGTTACCGCGGGATAACCGCCAGGATAGCAGGGCGCGACGCCGGCGTTTTCCAGGGTGATCTGAATGGATACGCTCATGTTCCGGTCAACGATAGACGGCCAGGACGCGGACAGCAGGCGCACGCGGTAGCCCAGAATCTGGTTGACGCGGTCGATCAGTTCCCGCTTGGCCTCCAGAAATTCCCGGGGAAAGTGATGAATGCTCAGGTAAGAGGCATGGTATTCGCGAATGGCTTTCAGCAGGATGTCATCGTCCCAGGAGTGACTCTGTAACCCTTCCGCGTAGTGGGTGGTTTCAAGGATGACCGGGAAATCACGCCAGAACAGGTCGGCGAGCCCGGCATTGAAATAGGAACGGGGCGGCGGCTGCACCAGGATACTGTTGTCGCGGAGCGTCATGCCCAGGGCACGTGCGTACCGCAGGGTGCTTTCTCCCTGGAAGACGAAGTCATCATTGGCCACCAGCAGGGTTTTCGAGAAAACCCTCCGGTGCATGTCCATGTGACGGTACAGGGTTCGCGCGGGATACCACAGCCGGGTGCTGGAGAAGGTGTGCCCTTCTCCCCACACGCCGAATGAAGCCACGTCGATAAAAGCAACGTCCGGGTTCCCGTCATACCGGGCGGCGACGGCCCGGAGAAAATGCTCATATTTTTCCAGAAAAACGGGATCGTCATAGTCCGGTTCCCAGAAAGGACCTGTGGGGTCGACTCCCCAGCCACAGCGGAAGTTGTATCCTTTCGCGCCAGCCTTGGCAACCCACTCGGGGGTGGCCCATCGGGTCCAGGACTCGCTGGCGGAAAAACACAAGGCGATCTGTTTACCCTTCTCGATCCACCGCTGAGCGGGCGCGTCGATGATGGACCAGTCGAATTTGCCCTCTTCGGGCTCGATATAACTCCAGGGAAGCCGCAGGTACACTGTGGAAAGGCCCGGGAAATCGTCTACCGTGTCCGTGGAAGCCAGTTTTGAACCGTAATTTTCGGGAATATTCGAGTAATAGTAGAGCACCCAGCCCATCATTGGATTGACCAGGGCCTCGCCAGAATCCTGGAAATGCTGCTCGACCAGGGGGATGGGATTGGTTTCGGGGGCGGTTCCGTCGTGGTCCGCCGCGACGATACCCGAAGTGCCCACCAGAAGAAAGAAACGGATCCACGCTCTTACCCGTTGATGACGCATGGCTGGCGTGCTCCTGGAATACCGTTGTGTCCGATTGTGTTGTCCTTGCCGTAATTACCCAGGGAGAAGTGAACAATGCGATTGACGAAACTGATTATACCGGTTCTGCTGGGAATTTCGTGTGTTGGGGCGGCCATGGCGGACGCGGCCGTTTATGAAGTTGATCCGGTACATTCGTTGGTGCTGTACCGGATCACGCACCTCGGTATAGCGCCTTCGTATGGTGTTTTCACGGGGATATCCGGAAACGTCACCTTTGATCCGGATCGCCCGGAGGCCTGTCAGGCGAAAATTCAGGTGGATCCCCTGACCCTGAACAGTTTCCATGCCGGACGGGATCAGCATCTCAAGGGCCCCGAATTCCTGAACGTGGACGAACACTTCACCATCACGTTTGAAAGCGGGACATGGCGTCCTGTTGCCGGCGCGAAGGGCGTCTACGACGTTGAAGGGGTCCTGACGTTTTTGGGCATGTCCCGGCCGGTTACCGTCCGCGCCACGCATGGCGGATTCGCCACGGGTAAAAACGGGGAACAGAAAACGGGGTTTGAGGTCACATTTTCTTTTAACCGCAGCGATTTCGGCATGACGGCGTACCTGCCGGACGCGCTCGGGGATGAAGTACGGATTACCGTTGCCCTGGAAGCTACCCGGAAAAGCGATAAGCCTTAAGTTTACCGTAGCACGAGGAAGTACCGCGCGGAATCCCAGGAAGTATCTTTATACTCCGCTTCCGTGAGGGACAGGCCGGTAGCGTCCCGGATCTCAAAACGTAAACTCTTCGCGCTGGCCGGTATGCTGATTACCCCGCGCCCGGATTCCGGTACCGGTTCGTTTACCACGGTGACGCTGTTCCCCCCGGACGTGTCCTGGACCACGATCGCGGCATTGCTGTTCTTCCAGAGGGATACCTCTCCGGTGGCGACGCGGTTTTTCAGGTACGCGCCCTGGTCATCTGGCGAAACGGGGAATCCACGAAAGACTTCGGGGGACTCCGTCTGATACAGGTAATAGGCAATACGAACCATGGGATCAGGGGTGGACGGGATGGAAGAGGAATGCGCGGTTTCGGGCCCTGCCTGCCGCGTGTCGGTGGCGGGTTCGGCCGGTGTTACGGGAGCGAGGTCCACGGCATGGGACGCGGAAGCCGGAGCTGAGCGCGTCACGGACGAAGGGGTCGGTTCCGGCTGTCTCCGGTCCAGGAGGAACAGCGCGACGGATACCCCCGCGAGCAATACGGCGGCAACGGCAAGCGCGGATACACTCCGGTTGGGATGACTATTCGAGACGGCGCGTTCTGGCGTGATGGCTTCTGGAGGATGGTAACGTTCCGTTGGCGCGGTGGCCGTTACGTCGTTCCGCGTGGCGACAGGGTTACTGTCGGCCCGGACCGTGGGTGCGTCTGGCAATGCGGGGATACCGGCCGGGGCTGGATTTTTCAGGGTTTCAGCCGGGTTTTCCCCTGGCGAAATCACGACCGTGGGTGCCTCCGGTATTGGCGCGAGCCGCGTCGACAGGGCGTCTCTCAGCGCCGCGGCAAAGGCTTCGCCATCCGGGAAACGTTCCGAGGGGGCCTTGCTGAGGGCTTTGAGCAGAACATCCCGCAACGGCGCGCCGATGTCCGGGTTCAGCATGTCGGGGGGTACGGGCGGCGTGTGCAGTACGTGGTGCATGATGGCCGTGAAGGAATCCCCGGTGAATGGCCGGGTCCCCGTGAGCAGCTCGTAGCCGACCACGGCCAGGGAGAACAGGTCCGCCCGGCCATCCGCTTTCCGGCCGAGAAACTGTTCCGGACTCATGTAATTGGGGGTTCCGAGGATGGCGCCTTCCTGGGTCAGCGTGGAGGATTCCAGCCGGGCGATGCCGAAGTCGGTGATTTTGAGGTGCCCCTCGTCGGGTATCAGGATATTGGCGGGCTTGATGTCACGATGGACAATGCCCCGGCGGTGGGCGAAAGCCAGGGTTTCGGACAGGGTGGCCAGCCAGTTTACCGCCTGTTCCACGGTGGGCGGGCCGTTCCGCCTGACCCAGCCGGCAAGGTCGGTGCCCTCCACGAACTCCATGGCAATGAAGAGACCTCCCTCCCACTCGTCGGCTTCATAAATGGTAATGATGCCGGGATGGTTCAGCGCGGCGGCGGCCCGGGCTTCCCGCAGGAACCGTTCCCGGGCTTCCTGGTCGGATGGGTCGATCCGGTCCATCCGGGCGGTTTTAATGGCTACCCGCCGGTTGAGACGGGTGTCGACACCTTCATATACCACGCCCATGCCGCCTTTTCCCAGGGCCCGGACCAGGCGGTAGGGACCTATGTGTTCCGGCATGGTATCTGGCGTGTCCGCTCGTGTCATTATGGCTGTCCGGTGCCCGGATGGGCGCGCAGGGTTGTAATCCACTGTCTCACGGTTTCGGCGTCCGTTGCCTGCGGATCCACCCGCAGGTATTGATCAAACGCCTGGGCTGCCTCTTCGAACTGTTCGCGACGGGCCAGGCAGACGGCAAGGTTATAATACGCGGGAGCGTAATCCGGGTTTCTGTCAATCGCTTTCCGGAACGCGTTTTCCGCGGCGTCCTGGCGACCCACCCGATTCAGGGCTACCCCCAGATCATTATAAACCTCCGCCGGTGCTTCGGGAGAAAGGGCCATCTGAAACACGGATACGGCTTCTTCCGCGTTATTGAGGTCCAGTAAAACCCGGCCCAGGTTCCGGATGACCGGACGGGATCCCGGTTGCAGCGCCAGGGCCTTCCGGTAAGCGTCCAGAGCATCTTCCTTGAGTCCGGCATGGTATAGCGCGGTGCCCAGGTTGAACCATGCCTCAAAGAAAGTGTCCCTCGTGGCCACGGCTTTCCGGTAACATTCGATTTTCCACGCGTTGTCGGTGGCGGAAACGCCCTCGTTATAACAGCGCAGGGCCTCGAGATCGGTTGCCGACGCGGAGGCGGCGGGTATCAGCGCGCCTTCCTCTTCAGCGAGACCGTTTCGATCCGTGGGGGAGGTTTGGGCCGCGGCCAGAAATTCCAGGATCACAGGCGCGGGAATGATCACGGAAAACCAGGGCTGATCGGGAATGCGTCCAGCGATCAGGCCCAGGAATCGACCATCTTTTAAAAAAACCGGACCGCCGCTTGCCCCCGGGGCCGCTTCAAGTTGGGCCTGCAGGGCTGGCATGCCGCGATAGGTGCGGGCAACACTGGATACTGTGCCCCGGATGAGGGAAAAATCCAGTCCTTTCGGGCTGGCAATGGAGGCGATTTCGGTTCCTTCGAGCCCCTTCGTGGACCAGACAAAGGGTATGGATGTTGTTTTCGCTGTTGGCGGTTCACCGGAAATTTCCAGCACGGCCAGGTCCCGGTTGGTATCCCGGTGTATGAGCCGGGCTTCGAGTTGACGGCCATCCCGGGCGATGACCCGGGCTGATTCCGTTGGGTCGATCACGTGGGCTGCCGTGATCACCCTCCGGGTACCCGGCAGGATAAAGCCACTGCCCTGGCTGCTCCACGAGTCGTTGTTATGGCCCCCGCAGAGAACGACCACGACATGGTCAGCCACCCGCGTAAAAAGCGCCTGGAAATCAGCCGCCGCTTCCCCGGGGTTCGCGGACAGCGCGCACATCAGGAACAGCCCGCTCGCGACAGGCAGAAGACGGCACATGGATAAAAACCGCGTGGTTACTGGATAACGACGAAACAAGTGACATACCATAAACACAAGTATCCTGGCTTCAGGTTACCATAAAGTTCCCACGTGTCGTAAAGGAGTCGAGCAATGGGCAGTGTTATCGAGTCACGCATCCAGGAAGGGATCAAGCAGGCCCTGAAAGCCCATGACACGCTTCGCCTGGAAACCTTGCGGATGGCCAAGGCGGCCCTGCTGCTGAAGGAAAAATCCGGTCCTCATCCAGATGGCCTGTCGGACGAAGAAGCGGTGGCCGCCCTGCGGAGCGAGATCAAGCAACGGCAGCAGAGCATCGAAACCTACCGCGAGGTAAACCGGCCGGACGTTGTCGCACAGTTGGAAGAGGAAATCCGGATCCTGGAGGAATTTCTGCCGAAACAACTTTCTCCGGAAGAACTGGAAGCGAAGGCGCGGCAGTTCCTGGCGGCGCATCCGGAGTTTAACCACGCCGGTAAATTGACCGGGGCATTGAAAAAAGAACTGGGTGATACGGCGGACGGACGACTGCTGAACGAAATCTGTCGCAAGGTTCTGGAAGAGGGCCAGGGGTGAATCTCACCCCATCGGCGGAACCGGGCGAAGGAAACGCTGGTTAATCACCTGGGCCAGGATGGTTTCCCCGTTCAGGTTGAGAATACTGCACTCCACCGTGTCTGTCGCGATGGCGATGAGACCAAAGGTGGGCGGGCGAGTTTTTTCACGGTCTTTTTTAAGGTGGCCGGGATTCATCCAGATTTTTCCATCCAGCCAGTCGAGACGGTAGTGGTGGGTATGGCCGGTCAGAATAATCTGCGCCCGTTCGACGCTCTCCGGTTCCAGGTCCTGTTCCGCGTGGGCGAAGTGAACCAGGAGATTGCCGGCTCCCTCGATCCGGGTCCTCGGAATGGACGGATTGTGATAGGCCGCGCACCACAAGCCGGGAACCGCCCATACCGGAGAGAATTCCAGCATGAGTTCTTCCGCGTCCGAATAATTGTCTCCCAGGTGAATCAGCGCGGACGCGCCGAAATGATCCACGGCCAGTTTTCGGGCTCGTTCCAGAAACTTGCGGTTGCCATGGGTGTCGCTGAAGACGCCCAGAATCATGGTGTTTCCTTGCGGTACTCCTGGTATAAGGCCTCGCAGTCTTCCGTCGTAAGGGCAGTGGTGGAAACCACGATCCGGAAACGGGTGGCCAGGGTATCCCCCGGGTGGATTTGCGTTTCCCAGAACGCGCCGAATCGACCGTATTTCCGGATGGAATAGACAGGGGCCCCGTCAATGAATCCCGGCGCGGTCATGTGTACGATCCAGCGCTGCCGCCCGTTAACGGTGAAGATTCCGCAGGCCCAGTTGCATGGCGTGGTGACATCGTCCTTATCCACGGTGACCCCATCTGGCAGCACGTAACTGGTGGATTCCTCATGTTCACTGACTTCATTGGCAAGGCGCAATTGCATGCCGGCGTGTTGCGGATCTCCCTTGAGTTGAATGGCCTTTTTACCCGGGTTGCGCAACGAGGACGCAAAATCGATGTACCGTTTACCGTCCTGTTCACGGATAGAAATCTGCCGGGTTTCTTCGAGGAAGGCGTTACGGGTTTTCGCGTCGCGCCAGGCGATTTCGGCTTTCTGTGTGGCTGACGCGCCGTTTTCGGAACGCTCTATCCAGCGGACCAGTTCCTGGTAACAGGGACGTCCACCCTTTAAGCCCGGGGCTTTCATGTGCCACGTGTCGTATACCGCGTCTTCCACCTCGGTCTGTTTCCAGCCGATGAACAGGCCCCGGTGATGGGTGTATTTTCCTCCAGGTCCCTTGGTCAGCAGGAGATCGGTTTCGGGGTCGTATATGTGGGTGTAGACCTTGTACGTGTACTCAAAGCGGGCGGGATCGAAAGGTTCGGTGACGGTAAACAACCAGGGATGGTTATTGAAAAACAGCATGCATCCCTGTTCCGCGCGGAATCCCTGGGAAGTATCCGGTTCATCCGCGCGCGCGGGCAGGCAAATGAAGAGTATCGTGACAACACATGCCCACGCGATGATCCTTTTTCCTGTCAACATGAGTTGTCCTCCCCGTTTGGGTGTGTTTCAGTCTTCCAGCGGACGGTACCAGATATTCCGGAACCGCACGGGATGTCCGTGGTCCTGCAGCATGAGCGGTCCTTTGTCTCCATGGGGTTTATAGGGGGAAACCGCGTGTGGCCCCTCCCACCAGGTCGCGCCACTCAATGCCGCCGCGTGATGAATCAGCACGCCATTGTGGAATACCGTAAAAGTGGCGGGTCGGGTCACGTTGCCCTGGTCGTCGAAGATCGGCCGGTAGAAGACGATATCATAGGTCTGCCATTCCCCGGGTTTTCTGCAGGCGTTAACGAGGGGTACTTTTCGGCCGTAAATAGCGCCGGCCTGTCCATCGGGGTAGGTAGAATTCTCGTAAGAATTCAATATCTGGAGTTCGTATTCACCCATCAGGAATACGCCACTGTTACCGCTGCCCTGGCCGCTCTCGTCCGGTTCGACGGGCGTGGCCCATTCGACATGTAACTGGCAGGAACCAAACTGTTCTTTTGTCCGGATGTCCCCCGCGTCCTTGGTGGGCATCATGGTTCCATCCTTGATAATCCACTTGCCGGGTTTCCCCGCGTCCGTTTTTTCCCATCCATCCAGGGAAGTGCCATCGAACAGCACGATCGCGTCCGAAGGAGGCGCACCGGGATTGTCATACGGGGCTGGCGTGACGACCCGCGGCGGTGGCAGTTTTCCCGGATCCGTTTCGTGCACGAGGATACCGTTGATGGTCATGTACTTGACGTCTTTCAGATTTCCCTGGTCGTCTTTTTCCTGGACGGTCCACTCGCGGATCTTATCTCCGGAGGGCGCGGTGTATTCCCGGACATCCTTTTCCTGGGCGAGAACTGTTGTGGCCATGGCCACCAGTACCATTCCCGATATCAGCAGTGAGGCTCTTTTCATGGTGGTTCTCCAGTAGTGGTTGGCGTGACTATCGAAAATGTTAATCATCCGTCATTGTAAACCGACCGGAAGATTGAACCAAAAAAAATCTCCCCGCCGTTTCCGGCGGGGAGAAAGGGGCCTGATCAGAAAGCACCTCAGTTCTTCGGCACCCGGAGAATGGTGATTTCCGAATTGCCGTTCGCGCGCTGGATGCGCAGCAGGATGGCCTTACCCGGCTGTTTCAGTTCGCCGACCCGTTTCCAGAAATCGGTGGTATTGGAGACGGGCTGCTGGCCGACCTCGAGGATGACGTCACCAGGTTCCAGGCGGGCTTCCGCGGCGGGCCCCGCGGGATCCACGTTGGTCACCAGGACCCCGTTGACCGAGTCTTCCAGGCCGAGATTTTTTCTCGTCCCGGGATCGATGTTCTGCACGGACAGCCCCAGGGTCTTCTCATCTGGAGAGATGGTGCCACCCTGTTGCCTGGCCAGCAGGTCCGGGTCGCGTTCGGCGAGGGTCACGGGAATGGTCATGGTCTGTCCGTTCCGGATGATTTCCACCGATACCGTGGTTCCCGGCGGATACGAAGCGATTTTCCGCATGACTTCGGCGGCCGACCTGGTAGGTTCGCCATTCACTTTCCGGATGACGTCATAGGGCTTGATTCCGGCCTGTTCCGCCGGGGTGTTGGGCTGCACCTCGTTCACGAGGGCACCGTCGTTATCCGGCAGATTCAGCGTGTCCTTCGCCTCGAAATCTTTCGCGTCCCGGATGGACACGCCAAGGTAACCCCGGCTGACCTTTCCTTTTTCAATCAGCGTTGGGATCACCGCCTTGGCCGTGTTGATCGGAATGGCGAAACCGATCGAGTTGGCTCCCGCGACGATCGCCACGTTGATACCGATGACTTCCCCGTCAATGTTGACCAGGGGTCCACCGCTGTTACCGAGGTTAATTGCCGCGTCCGTCTGCACGAGATTCTGGAACGTGAGTCCCTGCATGGCGAGATCGGTCAGTCCTTCCCGGCCCAAGGCGCTGATGTGACCGAAAGACACGGTACCTTCCAGTCCCCTTGGACTGCCCATGGCCATCACCAGTTGGCCCACCCGCAACTTGTCGGAATCGCCCAGGCGCACCGGTACCAGGGATTCCTTGGGCTCGATCTTGATGACCGCGACATCCGCTTCGGGATCCCGGCCGACGACCGTGGCGTCATACTCGTTACCATTGTAGAGCCGTACCTTGATCTCCGAGGCCGACTCGACCACGTGGTTGTTGGTGATGATGTGGCCCTCCGCGTCGTAGATAAAACCGGATCCCGTACCACGCATCATCGGAATGCCGGGGCGTTTTCTTCCCTGCGGACCGGGCACGTTGGGAAAGGGAATGCCGAAGAACCGGAAGAAGTCATCAGGCAGCCCCTGGATACTCGGCCCGTTCTCTTCTTCCTGGTCGACCTTACCCTTTACGTCGATGTTTACCACCGAGGGGCGCAACTGGTCATGCAGTTTGACGAACTCTTCTTCAACCTGGTGAAGGAGGGTCTGTTGCGCGAAACCGCTCACGCCCAGTACAAGGGCGATCACGGCCGGCAGGATCATGGCGATCCGTTTTGAACTGTTTTTCATCGCTGGTTCCTCCATGTTTCTGGCTGACCCTGCGGCGCGTCCAGCACCGCCATCAGTCGTTGTTTGAGCCACTCACGAATTTTTTGCGTTTCCAGTTTTCTACCATTCATCGTCACGTAGAAAGCGTCTCGAACCCGTCCGACATCCGTCCGGATGTGGGCCGCTGAAAAATCCACACCCATCTCCGACAAAGTGGAAGAGATGTCATACAGCAGGCCCGTCCGATCCGCGGTTACGATGTCGATAACCGTTTCGGTGACGGAGGCGTCTTCGTCAAATGAAACGTTACTGCGAACTGGAATGGTTGACTGTTGCAGGGCGAACAGGCGGGTGCGTCCACGTGCCACTTTCTCGCGCAGGCTAACTTCATCCCGTAACGCGTCGCTCAGCGTGTCCACGAAGACCTGCAGTTCTCCCGGCGTGAGAGGGCGATGCTGTGCCGCGTGGTCCACGGTGAAGCAGTCGACGACCCAGCCATCGCGGCGGGTGAATAGTGCCGCGTTACGCACGTTGATGAGGTTGGCGGCGAAAGATCCGGTGATGAGCGCGAAAAGGCCGTGCCGGTCCCGGGTACAGATGGTAATATCGCTGGTCCCTACGGTTTCATTGGCCGCGCATCCTACTGAGAGTCCCGTCTGTCGGGCTTCTTCCAGGCAGGCCATGTGTTGGATGATCTGGTCCGGCGTAAACCCGATCACGTACCGTTCACCCATTTCCTTCAGGTACGCCACGATCTCTTCTTCCCGTCCTTCCCCAACGCGCTGAACGATTTCACGGACCCGGGGCAGGCTCCAGTAATCTTCCAGAACCACGTCTGCCCTGCCCGTGAGAATCCGCATGGCCCTGAGGTAGAGTTTAAGCAGCAGGGCCCCTTTCCATTCGTTCCAGACATTGGGTCCCACGGCGGACAGGTCCGCGTACGTCAGCAGGAGCAGCATGCGTAACAGGTCGTCCGTCTGAACCAGTTCCGCGAGGCTGTTGATCACATCCAGGTTGTCCGTGTCCCGGTAGAAGGCGATATTCGACATGGCCATGTGGTGCCGGACGAGAAATTCAATCTGTTCCTGTTCCTCCCGGCTGTAACCCATTCTTTCGGTCACCGCGCGGGCGATGCGGGCGCTGGCTTCCGCGTGGACATCCCCCGCGACCTTGCCCAGGTCGTGCAGCAGGATGGCCATGACCAGCAGGTGAGGAGACCGTAACTGCTCCAGAACCTTGCAAAGGACTGTGTTAACCTCTCCCGTGACCCGCGGGATCATCGCCAGGGATTCCACGGCCCGCAGGGTGTGTTCATCCACGGGGTAACTGTGGAAGTCTTCGTACCGGATGATGCCGCGGACGGCTTCGAATTCCGGGATATAGGCACCCAGCACGCCGCACCGGGCCATCTCGCGCAGGGCACTTCCCGCCTGGAATGGACGATTACAAATGGCCGAGAAATAACTGCGCGTCACATCACTACCGCGGAACGCGTCGTTGATCAGGTGAAGTTTCGTCGTGATCCACTTGCTCAAAGACGGGCTCAGCGGGACACCCCGTTTCGCGGCCTCCCAGAACACTTCCATCAGCCGGGCTGGTTTTTCATCGAACCAGTTTTCATCAGCGGGGTTGACGCACAGGGTACCGTGGTACACGGAAAAGCGAACCCGGTTCTGCTCGGGATGGTTGAAAAAATCCACGATTCTCGGCTGATCGCATACCCGCGCGGCTATGGCAAGGAATTCCCTCAATTTCACTGCCGCGGCGTAATAGTCCTCCATGAACTTGGGCACGGCCTGGGTTTCACTGTTGCCGTAGCCGAACCGGATGGATACCTTTTTCTGCAGGTCGAAGGTCAGCCGATCGGCGCATCGTCCCGTGATGAAATGCATTTCGTTGCGGACTCGCCAGATGAAATCCAGGGCGTCGAGCAGCCTCAGGTGCTCGGAAGCGTCAATCAGGCCCAGTTCCAGCAGTTCGTCCAGGGACTTGAGTCGCCTGCTGATCATGACCATCCACAGCCCCGAGTGGAAGTCTCGAAGGCCGCCAGCGTTCTCCTTGACATCCGGTTCCAGGGCGAAAAGATCCCGAAATTCCAGGGGAAGGTTTTCGATGGACTCGCGGGATCTCACGTGCCGCATGACCCGTTCCCGGGTTTCTCCTTCCAGGGTGCTCAGCGTGAGTTTCAGGCGCCCGAGTGTGGCGGGATCTCCCAGGATCACCCGGGACTGCAAATAACTCGTGTACACTCTTGGGTCTTCGTCGCAGAGGGCCACGCAGTCGTTGATGTTGTGAAACGAATACCCGGAGTGCAACCCGATATCCCAGAAGAAAGGCGTCAGGAAGGCGTTGAGCGTTTCCAGGTCGGGATGGGATGGACCGTCGAACAGCAGGGCGACGTCCAGGTCCGATTCCGGGTTCATTTCTCCCCGACCGTAGCCGCCCAGGGCGCATACGGCCACCCGGGACAACAGGACGTCCGGATTGCTCACGGAGGCCAGGCCAAACGTTATGGCCGCCCGAACAATTTCATCGCACAGATCGGTGCACAGTCGCAGGATTTTTCGGCCGGAACTACCGTTTTCATGCGCTTTCCGAATGGCCGCCCGTCGTTCCTGGAGATGCTGTTTCGTGACGGCCAGGATGTCCGCCTGGGACCATCTCCGGAACGCGGCGGGATTTTCCCGGGCCAGTATCCGCAGGGATTCGAGAGTGTAATCGCTCATACGCCAGGTTCCGTGTGGATGGCTTCCTCGTTTCGCGGAAACAGCAAGTGGTCGGCGACCACTGCAAGGCTTGCGGAACGAGCCCAACCGGTTTTACCGTCCGCCGTGCGGATTTTCAGCCATGGACCCGCCATGGCGGTGATGGCCACGCGGTCCCCTTCCAGCAGCGTGAAACGGGGCACGTCATCGGCGTTCTTACCAAAAAAGACCGGCGCTTCCGCCTGAACGGCCACCCCGATGGGTAAGGGATGGGTCTTGTGCCACCAGGCCATGCCGATATATCCCGCGAGCAGCAGCAGGCCGACACCGGCAACCATGATTCCCCCGCGGGACAGCCACGCGCGCACCGCCAGCAGTGCCCACCCCGCGCACCAGAGGGCCAAAAATCCCGCCAGCAGCGGCCATGGCGAAATCCGGTCTATCCAGAAAAACAGGGCTTCCCGCCATCCCCCGGTGGTCGGGCGGGGCAACTGCCGGTCCAGCGTGCGCGTGAGGCCATCCAGCATGGCAAGCAGGGTTTCCTGTTCGGCAGGGTGCTGCCGCAGGACAAATTCCAGGCAGGCGATCGCCCGCCCCACCTGCCCAGACCGCTGGTAACACGCGGCGAGGTTCTGGTACAACTCGGGAATCTGGATGCCTTCGTCCGCCAGCCGGGTGAAATCGGAGATAGCCTGATCGTACTGTCCCGCGTCCGCTTCCGCGACGGCCTTTTTCCATAGATCTTCCTCCGAGCCGGACCACGCGGCCAGCGACGGTAA
Source organism: Candidatus Hydrogenedentota bacterium (assembly GCA_018056705.1). Lineage (GTDB taxonomy): Bacteria > Hydrogenedentota > Hydrogenedentia > Hydrogenedentales > CAITNO01 > JAGPFE01. Next base: position 92,926 of record JAGPFE010000001.1, read on the forward strand.
CAGCAGTAACAGTCCAGTCCATTGTCGGAGGACGTTCATCGCAGGGACTCCATCAGGACGCCGGCCAGATCTTCCGCCGCGTCGCGTAACGCGCGGACTTCATCCGTGGACAGATCCCGGCCGGTGTATCGTGCCCGTTCACACTTCCGGAGTAACGTTTCCAGTCGTGGGAGCATTTCTCCGTCCACCCGTCCATTAAGCAGCGCGATCAGTTCGTCGGTGGTCAGCCCTTCTTCCCGGGCATTGACCAGGTCACTGACCAGATCCGCCAGGGCTCGATATATACACCCACCCGGGTCCTCGTCCCGTCCGGCCTGTTCTATCCGATCCCGGAAGCGGGTCAGGGCCCGCGCTTTTCGGGCATAAGCCCGATCAGTAAGCAATCGTTTTTTCCGAAGGGATATCCCCAGGATCACCCCCCAAAGCATGGGTGGCAGAACTATGGCGGCAAGTAACGACATCCTTCCGATCCACGCCGGCGTGCCGCGCGATGATAATGACGCGGGGAGGTCCTTGACCAGGGGAATGACCACGGGGGCTTCTTCTACCTGTCGGCGGGACGCGGTGGCCGAGCCTCCGTAAGCCACCAGGGAGGCGGCCTGGCCGGACGAATCGCTTCCGTCGGGGAGCACGGTAAGTTTCCTGGCCGCGATCCGGATCGTTTTGTATTGCTTCAGGGGTGGGGCGAAAAACACGTACTGGATCTCCGGCAGTTCCTGTTCCCCGGAAACCAGGGGTGTCAACTGGTAAGTGAATATCTTGGTCTGTTCCCCACCGTCGGGGCCCTGGAGATCGATGTCTGGGCCCGTGAGGTGAGCCCAGGGCAGGGATGGGATCTTGGGCGCGCTGACCGTGTCCGGGTTTCCGGTACCGGTAATGGTAATCGCCCACTGAACGGGCGTGCCGACGGTCAGCGTTTCCCTGGGAAAGACGGATTCCGCCCGGTAGGATCCCACCGCGCCGGAGAACTCGGGTGGGGCGGGAGGCAGGGGCTCGACGGTAAGGGTAATCGGGGGAGCGTAAAAATCCCGCACGGCGCTGGACTGGCCAAACAGGCTACGATCCGGCCAGAACACCCTTCCCTGCCAGTTCCAGGCGGGAATGGTTAACGCTCCCGCTTGTACGGGATAGAGCACCTGCTCCAGTCGCTGGACGCGATAAGGTAGTCCCCGCACCGTGTCCCGGTCCACGGTCCGGTTCTGGGCTCCCTGGAGGAAGTCTCCAAGGTCGGGCAACGGCAGGTTTCGGGGGATTTCGATGTCCACGCCCATGCGGTCCAACACGTAAATAGACAGGGTCAACACGAGGCGTTCCCCCTGGAAAACCCGCTCTCGGTCTACTTTCATGGTCACGAAAGCCAGGTCTTCGATGGTGGGCTGCTCGTCCCGTCGTGGGGTGCTGCCTGGCTGATCCCGCGGGGGTGCTTCCCTGCTGACCGTAATGTTGACCGGACTGGTGACGCATTGCTGTCCATCCACCGTGAGCGGAACCGCGGAAATCTGGACCTGCCCCTCTTTATCGGATCGGAGACTGTAGGTCCAGGTCAGGGTCTGGGTCTGCGTCATCTGGCCGTTGATCACCATGACCTGGTAACTCCGTCCAATGGCGGGACCGCCCAAGATCTGCCAGCCCGCTTCCGTGAGCACCGACAGGTCCGGCTCGGAAACAGTTGTTCCAGAAGCCTGGATGGTCAGTTGAACCGCCTGGCCGGGATGGATTCTCGTGGCCGATACCTGGGCGGAAACATTGCACGCCGCGTGAACCGGCCAGGCCGGCAAGAGGACCACGATGAGCATCCGGATCCACCGGTTGACCATTACCACCAGTCTCCCTGCACTTCAACCCGGTTACGCAATTGCCGGAGTTGCTCTTTCCGTTCCTGCTGATCCGTTTCTTCCAGCGTGTCCAGCAGCCCCTTGATATTTTCCATGGAACTTTCGTTTTCCGGTGAAGCCTCCGACTTGTCCTGGTTTTCCTGGGATTCGAAATCCTGGTCCTTGGGTTCCAACTCAGGGGATTCCCGGCGCTCCTGGTTCTCGTTGGAGGACTGCTGTTCCTGGGAATCGCTGTTTTTTTTCTGATCCTGTTGCTCTGCCTGTTGTTGCTGATCCTGTTGCTGTGGCTGATTCTCTTGCTGCTGCTGGTCCTGTTTCTTATTGTCCCCGTTCTGTTGTGCCTGGTTCGAGTTGGACGCTGGGCGACTGACCAGCACGAGCAGTTCCTCCGATCCCCGTGGAATGCCCCGCAGCAGGACACCCTGGCCGGCTTCCAGTCGAATGGTGGATCGGATGGCATCCACCGTCTCGCCCGGGTTTTCGGGAGACGGCACCCGAACGCGCACCAGGGCGGTCCATGGACCATCCCTTTCAGCTCCGCGCTTGTACTGGAATTGAATTCCTTCTGATAAGGGCCGTTCCACTGATGTTTCGTCGTCGCCGATGGTGAAGGAATCCAGGTGTCGTAACGTCGCGTATGGCAGTTCACGGGAAAGTGCCTGGAGGGGCTCGGCGGATGCCGCGTCAGGCAAGAACTGGATCTGGTCTCCTCCCCGTTGTCCCGAGCCCGCCCATACATGGACATTCAGGGTTCTGGCCTCCAGATCAGGTCCGGATGCCGCGGGAGGCTGCGTGGGGGCGGGCGATTGCGCCGCGGATTGCGCGCTGACGCTCCCCGCGCAGGTAAGGACGAACATTAGCAGCCACGGCCCGCCTCTCATGACCATATCATGGGGCTCCCCCGTCGGTTTCCGGCTGGTCCCGCAGCACCGCCGCGTTGTTATCCACCACTACCTGTTTCCGCGGAAGTTCCGTGACGGCTTCCATGATCAGGCCAGCCTGTTCCGGTGATGACTGGTTTTCTTTCTGGTCCTGTTGCCGCTGTTTTTCCCGGGCCTTGGAGAGCCATTCCCGTAGTTTGACCGCCGCGTACAGCCGTCCTTTTTCCGCGCGGGGATCCCCGTCCAGCCGTTCATATTGTTCCAGGGCCGCGCGCATGACCCCCGCCGCTTCTTCGTACTTCTCCATGGATCCAAGCAGGTTGCCGCGACGGACCTGGGCGGTGGCCGCGGCCAGCAGGCATTCGTTCGCCAGGCGCTGATCGCTCTTCTCTCGTCCGGCAGCCTGGCTGAAGAACTGGGCGGCATCGGCGTAACTGCCGATGGCTTCGTCCTTCGCGTCTGCCGATTCCTGCTGTCGGGCCTTCTGATAACACGCCATGCCCGCGCAATAGGCTGGCAAAGGATCGTCCGGGTATTCCGTTTCGAGTTCCCGGGCAGTTTCCAGCGCGCGATCGTAATTGCCCTGCTGAAGAATCGAACCGATCTGCCGGACTTTGCCTGGCAGCGTGTCCGCGCTGGCTGTTCGGGCGGTCAGCAGGAGTGTCGCAATGAGGGCGATCCCCGTCCAGGGGACGCGCGTGCCGCGCTCGTTATGGCGTCGCGTGGAGTAAGGCATCATCCTGCGGACCTCCCGGCAAGGCGCGCGGTGATAACCGGAATGCTTTTCAACCAGAAGCCTTCCAGCAGCACGCACAGGAAAGCGATGAAAAGCGGCCATCGGTACCGGTTGACCCGGGAAGCCCGCAAGGCTTCCTGGTGACTCCGGCTCCGCAATTGTTCCAGTTCACTGGTAATGAACCGGATGTCCTGGTCGTCAGGCGTCATTCGTACGTACACGCCGCCTCCGGCTTTGGCCAGCCGGGTCATCAGCCCCTCATCCAGGCCCGCCACGTGGGTCTGCCGGTCCTCGGGTAACGGCGTGTAGCGGTTCATCCACTGGGGATAACGGACAACCGATCCATCCGGTGATCCAATCCCGACAAAAAACACGGACGCCCACTCCCCCACTTGTTTCATGTCTTCTTCCGGATTACCGCTGGTCTGTTCTCCGTCGGAAAAAAAGACGGCCACACGGGCGTAGCGCTCGGAAGCGCCGGTTTTACGCGCATCTTCCTCGAACACCCGGGCAACCTCCTTCAGGGCCGCCGAAAAATTCGTGCCCTCGATGTTAAGGGTATCCGTGTCCACGGCCCGTAACACGGACCGCGTGTAGTTCCGGTCCAGCGTTAGCGGAGCGAGCAGGGCCGCTTCACCGGAGAATACCACGAGGCCAAACCGATCCCCCGGGCAACGGTCCATGAGCAGTTCGATTTTCTGACGGGCGCGGGCCAGTCGGGATGGCGGCGGGGAGGCCGCGTTCATGCTTTCCGACACGTCCAGCACGATCAGTATGTCCCGGCTGGTGCGAAGGGTTTGCTGCCAGCCCGTTCCCCATCTGGGCTGGTATAGGGCGAGGATACCGAAAATTACTCCGCCCAGGACGAAATACCCCAGGGGCTGGCGCAGTCGATCCGTCACGGCAGGATAAAGCGTGCTCACCACGGGGTTCATCGCGAACCGGAGCAACCGGGCAGTCCGGCGACGTTCGGCTGTCCGCCAGGACCAGGCAACCGCGAGTGCCGCCAGCAGCAACAGGCTTCCTCCCGCGAAGGCACTGTTGAACGGGAATGAGAACGTAATGCCGCTGTTCATGGGATGGCCTCCAGCATGAACCGGCGCGCGGCGATCGCGAGCAGCGCGCACAACAGCCCCAGCATGATATAGGGTGCCGCGTTTTCCCGGTAATCGTAAATGTCGCTGATCTCGACCTCCGTGGTTTCCAGCTGGCTGATCTCCGCGTAAGCCTGGAGCAGGGTATCCGTGTCCGTGGCCAGGAAATACTTCCCGCCCGTGGTGCCCGCGATTTTACGGAGGAGAGATTCGTCGATGGCCTCGTTCTGAACGGGCACCAGTCCCTGTGACATGACGACCCGATCCGGGGATCCCGCGCCGATGGGGTACACGCGGATTCCCATCTCTCCCGCCACCTTCGCGGCAGCGAGGGGCGAGATCTGGCCACGGTTATTGTTGCCGTCCGACAACAGGATGATGACCTTGGAACGGGCTTCAGACTTGGACAGGCGCTGCGCGGCCAGGCCCAGGGCCGATCCAATGGCCGTTCCCTGCTTGTTCTGCGGGGCGTAGGTGGCGTTTTCGACTTCCCGCAGCAGGATGTCGTAGTCCAGGGTCAGCGGGCAGGCCGTCCATGCCACGCCGGAAAACAGCACCAGGCCGATCCGGTCCACCCCAAACCGCTCACCGCTCTGTTTCCGACGATCTTCAATGAACTGCCGGATGGCTTCCTTGGCGATGGCCAGTCGGGGCACGGGACGTCCCTGGTAAATGAAATCCGGCTGACGCATGCTTCCCGAGACGTCCAGACAAAGCATGATATCCACCACGTTCGCGCGATCCCGGGACAGATGGCGGTCCGCCTGGGGACCGGCCAGGGCGATCACCATGCAAAGCAGTCCCAGCGCCCGCCCCACGGGGGGTAACCAGCGTCCCCGCGCCGGACGGATCGCGGCTTCGGCGGCCGTGGTCACCGCGCTGAATTTCAGCCCGATGGCCCGGCCATCCATCAGTTCCCATATCAGCAGGGCCAGCACGGGCAGGGCAAGCCATAACATCCCCGGGTACGTGAAGGCTTCCACGGAAAACCAGTGAAGCAGACTGGTCATGCGCCTTCCTCCCCTGGCTTGTCGGGGTTCACCCGTTCGGACAGTGGCGTGGGCGTGGTCTGGCGGACGAAATCGGCGACCGCTTCGAGCCGCGCCTCCATTTCCGGAACCCCGGGTGTCAGTCCCGCGAATTTCACCCGGTCGAAGTGTCGCAGCAGTTCTTCCACTGCGCGCGCGTTGTCCGGGCCAGCGTTACGCAGGGCTTCCACGCATTCCTCGGTAGTCATTTCTGGCGCGTCAATATTGAACCGGTCCTGAATGTAATACCGCAGGATAGCCGAAAGATCCACGTAATAAAGTTCCACCTTGCCCAGCATGGGCCAGTTGCGCCGTCGCAGTTCTTCGAGTCGCCGCAATGCGGTTTCCCAGGGGGGCAATGGCGGTGGGGCCGGGACTGGTTTCGGGCTGGCGTAACGGTAACGCCACAGGAGAATTCCCATGGACACGGCGACGGCCAGAGCGACCAGGGCCACCCACCAGTGGCGTTTTCCCTGGAGCAGCATCTCCGGAGCAACCGGATCTTCCAGGTCATCTTCCTTGGGCACCACCCCATCAGGAAGGGGTAACGCTTCAAACAGCACGGAAGGTACGGAAAGGGATATCTCCTGCCCATTCCGCCTGATCCGGACTGCCTGGGACGGTAGTTTCCAGGTTCCCGGTTTCAGGGCGGTCAGTCGCCAGACTCTTGCGGACGCGTCAGGTGGTATAGCCAGCCAGGGAGGAACATCCGAGGCGGAAAGGCCGTCCACCAGCAGCCCGTCGAGTTGCCTAGGCGGATCCGGCCAGGTAATGTCGGATGGATTCGTTCCGGGTACATGGAGAACGTAATACCCGTCGCGATGATAGGGACCGGAACCGGGGACCATCCGCAGGTTCACTGCCGGAACGGAGGCAGGCGTTTCCGCGCCGAAAGCACCTGGAGACCATGACAGGCATATCAGCAATCCCGCGGCCAGCGCGCCCGTAACCACGAAGCGTCTTGTTGTAGGTGTTTTCCGAGTCATCGGAACCGCCGCTCGCGCAGTTTGAAAAATCGGTACATTTCCGCGACCCACGGGCGATCCGTGTACACGTGCACGAGGTCCACCCCGGCGTCGCGCAGGGTGGTGTCCCGGGCTTCCATGCGTCGTAGCGCCGCCTGTTCATACGCCTGGCGTACCCGCCCGCTCGAAGTGTTTACCAGCAGACGCTGTCCCGACTCAGCGTCTTCCAGCCATACGGGTCCCACGTCAGGCAGGGTCATTTCACGGGGGTCCGTCAGGGTGACCGCGATCAGGTCATGTTTTCGGGCCGTGACCCGTAACATTTTTTCGTAACCGCTGTCCATGAAGTCCGAGACCAGGAAGACAACCGCGCGCCGCGGCAGGAGCCGGTTCAGGGCTCGCAGGGCGGCCTCGATGCGGGTTCCCTTTCTGGAAGGCCGGAAACACAGGGCTTCCCGGATGACCCGTAACACGTGCCGGGTGCCCTTGTCCGGGCGCAGGTAGAGTTCCACCTCGTCGGTGAAGATCAGCAGGCCCACCCGGTCGTTGTTGCGGATGGCGGTGAAAGCCAGGGCACCACAGATTTCCGCCGCCACCTCGTTTTTGGTGTGGGAAACGCTGCCGAACCACCCCGATCCACTGAGATCCAGGGCCAGCATCACCGTGAGTTCCCGCTCCTCGCTCATTACCTTCACGTGGGGGGTGCCGGTCCTGGCGGTCACGTTCCAGTCGATGGCCCGGATGTCGTCACCGGGTACGTACTGTCGGACCTCCCGGAACTCCATGCCCTGGCCCCGGAAAACGCTGGCATACTGTCCCAGGAACGCTTCTTCCACCAGCCGCCGCGCCCGAATCTGGATGCGGCGGATCTGGCTCATCAGTTCCGTGGATAACTGGGGCGTGATTTCATGTGAAGTCGTCATGAAAATTTCCTCGGGCGCGACGACCAGCGATCAGGGTACCGGCACGGATTCCAACACCCGGCGGATAATCTCTTCGGCAGTGATATTTTCCGCTTCCGCTTCGTAGGTGGGTTTGACCCGATGACGCAGGATGTCCGGCGCCACCTGCTTGATGTCGTTGGGAAACACGTTGCCTTCTCCCTGGAGGAAGGCCATGGCCCGCGCGGCCTGTTGCAGGTAGATCGTGGCCCGCGGGGAGGCACCGTATTCGATGAGGGACTTCATGGGCAGGCCGTACGCTTCGGGATCCCGGGTGGCGCACACGATGTCGACGATGTAGTTTTTGGCCTTGTCGTCCACGTAAATACGGTTGACCAGTTCCCGGGCCTCGATGATTTCCTCGGGTTGCACTACCGGCCGGATTTCCGACGCGTGCAGCAGATCCACCCGGTCCATGATTTCCCGCTCTTCTTTCTTGTTGGGATAGGTGATGCGGAGTTTCAGCATGAAACGGTCCAACTGGGCTTCCGGCAATGGATAGGTGCCTTCCTGTTCAATCGGGTTCTGGGTGGCCAGTACCATGAATGGCTCGGGTAACGGGAACGTCTGGTCGCCGATGGTGACCTGGCGTTCCTGCATGGCCTCCAGCAGGGCGCTCTGCACCTTGGCGGGTGCCCGGTTGATTTCGTCCGCGAGAATAATGTTGCCGAAAATCGGTCCTTTCTTGACGGTGAATTCTCCATCCCGGGGCAGGTAGATCTGCGTGCCGGTCAGGTCGGCCGGCAACAGATCCGGCGTAAACTGGATCCGACGGAACACGCAGTTCATGGCCCGGGCCAGGGCGTTGACCGCGGTGGTTTTGGCCAGACCCGGTAACCCTTCGATCAGGACATGTCCATTCGCCAGCAGGCCCACCAGTAACCGGTCGATCATGTAGCGTTGACCGATCACTACCTCTCCAATGGTTGCCCGCAACCGGTTGATCGCAACGACCTTGCGTTCCACTTCCCGACGGATTTCATCAACATTCACGGTGTTCATTCAGGCTTTCCCGTTGGTTTCAGCGCGGGCCCCGCGCCGGCGGTACGCTCCCGCAACACTTTTTCCACCCGGCGAAAAAGGCTTTCAAAGGTGTCGGGATCCGGAATCCTGTTCCGGAATCCCGCGTCCCTCGCCGCCGCGTCCAGTTCATTGATCAGTTCCTTTGGGCCTTCCAGTTCTCCACACAGGGCCAGCAGTTCCTTCAACGCGCCGTAAGCGTCTCCATCCAGCCGCAAGCGACGGGCCCGATGCCAGCGATCCTGGACGGAAGACGCTTCCTCCCGCTCGTTGCCAGGCCGCCCCCGTTTCCGGGAGATACCATATGCCGCCGTCCCAACTACCAGGGTGAAGGCGATGGCGGCCAGTATTCCGGCGAATAGAACTTTTCGTGGATCGCGCGCGTGGATGGTGACGGAAGGAGTTTCGACCACGGTGGCCTGTTCGCCTGCCAGCGAAACCGGGCCGGCAGGCAGGGCCGCCTCCGTGTAAACGCGAAAGCTCAAGGGGGGGATAGTGAAAAATCCAGGCCCGGTGACGCGCGCTTTCGCGGTCCAGGTTATTGTTTTTGATGGTGCCTCGCTGGAGATGACCTGCTCCCAGCCGGTAAATTCCAGTCCTGTCACCTCCGGCCATGCGGGTGGCAGGATCATCCAGTTTTTCCCATCCGCCGACGCGCCGGGAAACGCGTAGTGTATGGTCACGATGTCGCCCTTGTTAACCGTTCCTTCCGGTGATACGGTGACCTCGCATGCCGGTACGCTGGCCTGGCCGACCGCAGTGGCGGCCATACCGAACAGTGCCAGAAACACCATGCTGGCTGAATACCGACGCATATCAGCGGGGTAAGGCAAAAAAAATGCCACGTAAAATTTTTTCTTAACTCATTTATTTTCAGGTTTTTACGATTCCAGGTGGCCGGCAGTATCTGCCTCTTTTAGAGTATACCCCGTTCAAAACCCTAAATAGGTAATAATCCGGTTACCCGCCATGTTCCGGCCATCCCTGCCTGCCGATCAGGGGGACAAACCGGCAGGGCGTGTTCCATTGTTGTCGCCAGTGCCCGTCCGGTAACCGCCGCAAAATCAGCAGACGCTGCTCTTCCTGGCCGCCCACTGGGGCTACCAGTATACCGTTTGTTCGCAGCATTTCCGCGAGATTCAAGGGAATTTCAGGACAGGCGGCGGCGATCAGGATCCGGTCAAATAGCGGTTCCCTGAAACAGGGAATTGATCCGTCCGCAATGATCATGTCGATTTGGCCATAGCCAAGGGATTTCAGACGGGCGTAGGCGTTTTTCGCGAGCGGGATAACGCGTTCGATGGCTGTAACGTGGCATCCGTGTTCCGCCAGGATGGCCGTCTGGTAACCGGAACCTGCCCCGATTTCCAGCACACGCGTACCGGTGGACGGGGCCAGCCACTGGGTCATGAGGGCAACCATGTAAGGCTGAGAAATGGTCTGACCATAGCCTATGGGCAGCGGACGGTCCTCGTAGGCCTCCCCGTATTGTTCCTGGGGCACGAAAAGGTGTCGGGGGACCTGCACCATTGCCCGTAACACGCCGGGATTCGCGATGCCCCGGGACACTAACTGGTTCTTGACCATGGCTTGGCGCGGCTCGCCGAGGGCCATGACCTGTTCCCGGGTAAAAGGGCCTGTGGGCGCGAGTTGGTCCATGTCGCGTGCCCCGATTGCGTGTCACGGTAAGAACTAATTATGCAACTTCTCTTACAAAAAAAGAAAGCGCGCCATGGAGATTGCAATTATTTTATTACACTTTTATTGAAAAAATAGTTTTAGACCAGAGTTTTTTGCGTTTCAAATGGGGGCACATTTTTTGCACAAGGAAAATAAAACAGTTCGGGAGTGGCCATTATGGACAATCGTGTACAGGGATTCACTCTGATCGAACTGATTATTGTAGTAGCGATTATCGCGCTGATCGCGGCGATTGCTATTCCCAACCTGATTCGATCGAGATTAGAGGCCAACGAGGCGTCAGCCATTCAGAATCTTCGGGCCATCATTTCGGCGGAGGGGGCTTACCACGCCCAGAACAACAGGTACACCACGGATTTCGCCGATCTCGTTAACGCCAACCCGCCATTTATCAATGGCGATTGGGTTCCCGCCAAGAACGGGTACCTATTCACCTTGGGTGGCACGGACGTCAACTACACGGTTAACGCAAATCCCGAAACATTTAACGTTACAGGGACCCGTGGATTTTATTGTGACAGCACCGGGGTTATCCGGGTGGAAATCGGCCAGCCTGCCGATGAAAACAGCACGCCGCTGAGCGATCGGTGAGAACCGATTATCCCTCTTCCCGCCAGCCGAGCATCACGGTGACGATTTTTTTGGCCGGGATTTTCAGGTTTACGGTGTGATCTCCCTCGAGAGACAACGGTTCAGGGTGTTCTTCATTCAGGTTGACCAGCCACGCGCCGACCAGGGGCTTCCAGCAGCGTAGGCTTCCCGTGACGGGTTTCCATGTCGGATTATATATACGGCAAACCCACCGGTCAGGGTGATCCTCCGCCCGTTTAAGCGAGGTCAGTTGCAGGTTTTCCCCTTCCACGCTGAGCAGGCTCAATTTTTTGGGCAGGATGCCCGGATGAGGTCCGGCCTGGGCGGGCTCCAGCGGCATGTTGAAAGTTTCCGCTTCGGCCAGGACACCGTTAGTCCAGTCACCCGCGTGGGGGTACAGGGCGTACGTAAAGGTAAATCGCCCGGGACACTGGGCAAGTTCCATGTCCGGATAGGTTTCCCATCTTCCGAAGACGGGAGAATTCCGGAACGTGAAGGCCCGAATAAAGGTGATGGCCAGGGGACGGTCTTCCCGATCCATGGCCTCGTATTCCCGGATACCACAGTTGTTCAGCACGGCCAGTCCAACTTCTCCGTCGGTCATGTCCACGAATCGATACATGGGATACTGGGGATTGGGGCGACCGTAATAAGGATTGCCTGGTTTGACCGTGATATCCCGGGAGATCACGTCGAAGGCGATTTCCGCGTCCGTCCGATCGCACCGCAGGCGGGTCGGGAATACGGCGCGTAAGCGGTGATGCCTGCAGGTGTTTTCGAAGGTGGTTTCGATTTCCAGGATCCGGGATCCTTTTCTCAGGGTGAACCGGCTGGTGATCACCATTTCCCGCCGTTCCGCCGTCCGGCCGGTGTGGTTCAGGTCTCCTTCCCTGAAATCAATGCCTGGTGTATCTTCAAGATCGACCGGGATCATCATCCGGTAATCAACCCGCATGCGGGCCAGCAGGGGACCGCTTTCCTCGAGCATCATCGAACAAGGCCCGCCGTGGCTGGTGATGATCTCGTTACGTTCGGGTTCCATGTGAATCCAGGAGTGGCCGGTCTCGCCACTGTCTTCCAGGTAGTGCAGACCGGTGAATGTCCGTCCGGTCTCCTTGTGGGTCAGGTTCAGCGTGCCGTCGGGGTTGAACTCGGTTTTCAGAAACTCGTTTTCAAGGACGTTGACCGCTGGCGCGAGGGTCTGGCTGGGGCAGGGGAACCGGTCCGTCCTGAGCACGTGCCACGTGGCGTAACCCAGTCCAGGCACCTCATCCACTTCCACGTGACAGGATACCCGACGGGTTCGCAGTTCCACGGAGATGTCCTGCAGATTGCGGACCAGGACTCCCATGGGATATTCTTCGCGCCGCTGGATGGGCAGGATGCGCGCGCCGTCCGGCGTTCGCAGTTCGAAAGCGTCATAGTCCATGCCCTCGGGCAGGTCGATCAGGCAGGAGATAACCCCCTTTCTGGGGAATGGAGAGGGATTGAAGACGGTCAGCACCGATTCCCGCGGGGAAAGATCGCCGTTGTCGATCTGGATCTGGAGTTGTCCCAGGGCTTTTCGGGCAAGGGCGTTGCTGATGATGTTGATCTGGTCAAACCGGAACAGCGCATCCTTTTCCATCTGGTCGATGCCACCGCCCGTGATGGTATCGTGGGGGTGATTCTGCAGGAGCATTTTCCAGGCCCGGTCCAGGCCGGTTTTCAGGTATTCTCCCCCGACCATTGCCGCCAGGACACTGTAGGGTTCCGCGCGGCGCTGCAGGTTGAGTTCCGCCCGGTGGTTAGCCTGCTTCAGGCGCATCCGGGCGCTGATGACGTCTCCAAAGAGGTGGGTCCACTTGCCCGTGGCACCGGGATCCCGGAATTCACCCCGCAGGACAATCGGGTCTTTCACCTCCTTGCGCATGGCCTCCATGTATTCGGCCAGGTTTGAGAAGCGGATGTCGTGTTCGGGGAGCAACTGCTGGCACAAGGCCATGATCCGGGTTTCTTCGGGATCCGGATTGGAAGAGTCGAATCCCTGCATGCACACGATGTGACGGGTGCTGAAATGTTCCGACTCATCCCGGACCAGTTTCAGCAACTGTTCGCGGATGGGAGCGTCGTTCCACTGTTTCTTTTTGTCATCCAGGACATAGTAATGTTCCCGGGGGAGACCCTGGGAGGCCAACCGGAAAGGCGCGGCCCCGCGGTCCCAGTCATACCGACGGAACACGTCCGAGGATCCATAGCGGAGCATGCGGTAGACGTAGATGTAGTAACTGAAGCGGCTCATGCAACCAAACCGGGAACCCATCAGCCGGGATCCGTCCGGACCTTCCAGGATGAATTCGCACTTCGGGGTGTTGATGCCGCGATAGAAAATAATGGTGTCAATGTCGAACCCCCGGTAAATCTGGGGCATCTGGGAGGTCTGGCCGTAACTGAAGGGCGTGTACCCCGTTTTGGAGACGCCACCCAATGACTGGGCGACCCGGTGACCGATTACAAGGTTCCTGACGAGCGATTCGCCGTTGACAATGTATTCTTCTGGCAGGGAATACCAGGGGCCTATGATCAACCGTCCTGACCGCACGTGTTTCTCGATAGTTTCCCGTTTTTCCGGCCGGAGTTCCAGGTAATCCTCCACGCACAGCGTCTGGGAATCCATCGTGAAAGAATGGAACGCGGGGTCATTGTCCAGCAGGTCCAGCAGTTCATCCATGAACTGGAGCAACAGGATCCGGGTTTCCTCGAAAGGATAGACCCACTCCCGGTCCCAGTGGGAATTGGACACCACGTAAATAATTTTTCGCTCGTCAGACATGACATCACTCCAATCTTTCCATGCCAGGGCCGCGTTCGCGTCGGTTTATTTCCTGACCGGGGTCAGCGTGACTTCGCCTGGTTGGCGACCGCTTCGGCGGCCTTGCGGGCTGCCTCTGGATCCCCGAGGTAACGGCTGCCGACTGGTTTCAGGTTGTCATCCAGTTCGTACAGCAGCGGGATACCGGTGGGAATGTTGAGGTTGATGATGTCCTGGTCCGAGATATTGTCCAGGTACTTGACCAGGGCGCGCAGGCTGTTGCCGTGAGCCACGATGATGACCCGCGTGCCTGCCGCGACTTTCGGGGCGATTTCCTGTTCCCAATACGGAACGAACCGGGCCACCGTGTCCTTGAGGCTTTCCGTTAATGGCAGTTCTTCCTTGGATAATCCCTTGTAGCGCCGGTCGTGGCCGGGCCACCGCGGGTCGGAAGGATCCAGGGCGGGCGGTGGCACGTCATAAGAACGTCGCCAGATCTTGACCTGGTCTTCACCGTACTTCGCGGCGGTTTCCGCCTTGTTCAGTCCCTGCAACGCGCCATAGTGGCGTTCGTTCAATCGCCAGTGACGGATGACGGGCACCCACATCTGGTCCAGTTCGTCCATGACGATCTGCATGGTCCGGATAGCCCGCTTGAGGACGGATGTATATACCAGGTCGAACTCGAACCCTTCTTCCCGCAACAGTTTCCCGGCATCGCGCGCCTCCCGGATACCCTGTTCACTCAGGTCGACGTCGGTCCATCCCGTGAAAAGGTTTTCGAGGTTCCAGACACTTTGTCCATGACGAATCAATACCAGTTTATGCATGGTTTCCTAACTCCCACTAGTGGTTGACATGGCTGTTTCCGGCGCACTGTTTCCGGAAATTCAGGAAAGATACTTAATCATACCATTTCCGCCGCCCCGGGAACATATCGGAACACGACGGTTCAATGTCGGGGAATCACCCGGACGGGATTCCGCAGCGTGCCGATTTCGGGTGACGTAATCTCCACTACGTCGCCATCTCCCAATGGCCCCACGCCTTCCGGGGTGCCCGTGGCCAGAAGATCCCCCGGTTCCAGGGTGATGTAGCGGGAAATATGAGCGAGAATGGTTTCCAGGGAGAAGATGAAATGACTGGTATCGCTGTGCTGTCTCAGTTCTCCATTGACCCGGGTTTCAAGGGGAATAACGGGGGGCCAGTCGAACAGGCCCGCGGGGGCGACGACGGGTCCCACGGGACAGAACGTGTCAAAACTCTTCGCCAGAAACCATGGATTTCCCTCCCCCATCGCCTTGCGTTGCATGTCCCGGGCGGTGACGTCGTTGATCAGCGTGTATCCCGCAACGTACTGGCGGGCCTCGTCCGGGGATATCCGGCGACAGGTTCGGCCGATCACGACCGCCACCTCCCCTTCGTAGTCCACCCGCCCCGCGTCGGCGGGGATTTCAATGGTCATGCCGTGGCCGATACACGCGGAGTTTGCTTTCGAAAATACCACGGGGATATCCGGTACCTGGTTGTCGAATTCCCGGACGTGGGCATGGTAATTCCGGCCCATGGCGAGGATTTTGCCCACCCGGCAGGGAGGCAGCCACTGCTCCGGAGGGCTTACCCGGTACTGATCGAGGCGATTGTGCCGCTGGACAAATTCCGTGACCCGGCAGACATGGGACCGGGTAAACCACCCGGTTATGATCAGGTCGCGGACGTCCGTGGGTTCCGGGATGGCCTCACCTTCCACGATCTGGCGCATGTCCACCATGGCCCGGGTGAAATTGAACCAGTCCGGACCGATTTTACTGATCAGGATGTCCTGTCCGCCTGTCCGTATCTTGCCAATGATCATCTGGCATGCTCCTCGTGAACCTCTCTGGCCTGTCCATTTTCCACGCGTAGGGAGTCCGCGTCAAAAAGAGTGTTCGCACCAGTTCCGCGCCGCCGCTGTCCAGGTGGGGCGCTCGTTGCTCCACCCATTCATCCCCGGAATACGAACCGATTATTAACCCTGCCAGTTCTGCACGGGTCAGCAGCAGCCGGTTCCCTCCCATTCCCGCAGACACGCTCACGGCCCCATGAGAGGTTCGTATGATCCAGGGATTTTTTTCTTTTTCCACTACCAGGGTGCATTCGGCGCCGGCGCGTTCCGGCAAAACCTGGGCCAACCGATGTTCCCACTCGGGAATCATGCCTTCCAGCATGTCCGGGATGTTCACCACGGCGAACCCGCCGGCCTTTCCTCCAAGCCGCGGCAGGGACTTGACCGAGTGGGCCAGGCTGGACATGGCCGGGTCACTCGGAAAAGCATGCCAGGGGGCAAGAAAGAAACGTACGGTGGAACGTCCCAGGTCTCCCGCGTGGCGGCGGATCAACCCGCACAGGCTGCCGTAGTGTTCCGGGACAACGACGCCGCATTCCAGGATGTCCAGGCTTTCTGTTGCCGCCGCGTCGGGCAGGTAGAAACCGATCATCCGTCCCTGAACGTCCGAGACGATCCGGCAGTGCCGCCAGGCATCCCAGAAAAAAGCATAATGTCCCGATGCGCGGAGAAAGGACCCCCACGCTCGTTGTTCAGTACGTTCATGCAGGCTGCGCAGGAAAGGAAGATCAGAAGGCCTGAGCGCCCGGGTGATCATCCGGCCACTCGAGGCAGGCAACACGGAACGCCTGTAAACCAGGACCGTTTCCCGGGCGGGATAGGGATGGACAAAACCATGTTTTCGCTCGAAGAGAGGATTTCCGGCCGACCACGCGGCCAGAAATCCCTTCCGGTGAATCATCTGCCAGGCGTGTTCCAGCAGCGTTGATCCCAGTCCGTGTCCCGCGAAGGCGGGATGGACCACGGGAGGTAACAGCAGGGCGGTCCTGATCCGGCTTTCTCCCAGGCGCAAGTGTGAAGCCAGCGTCAGCATGCCGCCGATCAGCCGTTGTTCCCGGCGGACCAGCAGCACAAGATCCCGCCGGAAGCCGGGATGATCCCCGATCTGGGGCCACGCGGCAAACAGGTTGATGCCGCCACTGCCTTGAAATCCAGCCAGCGTGTCCCGTAACCGGTTCCAGGGCTCAGACGCTTCCATCGGCGTGATGGTCAGGAGCGAATCATGCCTCATCATGTCGGAAATCATATCACCGCCGCAGACGATATCCGGGAACGGAACAGAACCGGACCATGACGGTACAGCCAGCGGCTTGTCTGTCCGGGGACCATGGTAGTACCATGCGAGGGGACGCAGAAACTGGCAATGGCGCAACTGAAATATGGATTCAGGGCCGGACAGAAGATTCGGCTACGACACGTGGGAGGCACGCTGGAGACCCGTGTAATCCGCACGGAAGGGGAACTGGTATTCCTGCATCCCGGACCGGACGCGTTATTGACGCCCGGAGAAGTCGTGGAAGCATCCTTTTTGGGGGGAGGCCGGAAGTTCCTGTATTACATGCAGGTCATGCGCGCCGCGAACCGGATGGGCCGGGATGCCGTGCTGCGCCGTAATCCGAACGCGACGTATAACGGAACCCGGCGCGGCTGGCGCGTCCAATCCGGGGTCAAGGCCACGATCCGGAAACTGGGTGCCCCGCACGGCATCAACGCGACGATCGAAAATATCGGGGCGGAGGGCGCGCTGGTGACTTCTCCCTGCCGGCTTTTTGAGGGGGATCCGGTCAGCCTGCAGATTCACCTGCCGGAACTTGGGACGCTCGATGTGGAGGGAAGGGTGTGCCGGATTACCAGTGCTCCACCGGATGAACACGGCGAGGAACGCTCGGCCGCGGGCGTGGCGTTTACCCGGATAAGCCGGAAGCATCACGTCGCCCTGGTCTACTATATATGGCAACGCATCCGGCAGGGACAACGGGAAGCACCCAAACGCAGGCGTCCCGTGCTCCCCGCCTATCCTCGGAAAAACACGCGGGATCCGCGCGACAACGGCGGAGAGGGCGAACTCCGCTAGCGTATTTCACTGGAAGGTTTTCGCGAGGGAGACCAGGGCTTCGACGCCACGTTTCAGGGTTTCATCCTTGGCGGCAAATGAAATACGGAAGTGGGTTTTCCGCTCGGAAAA
The DNA here is from genome assembly GCA_018056705.1 of Candidatus Hydrogenedentota bacterium. Classification (GTDB taxonomy): domain Bacteria; phylum Hydrogenedentota; class Hydrogenedentia; order Hydrogenedentales; family CAITNO01; genus JAGPFE01. The sequence goes on from JAGPFE010000001.1 coordinate 110,579, forward strand.
AACGCTGCCAGGAATGATCAGGATCCGGTTTTCAATTGCCCGGGCCACGAAAGAGTCGCCGTCACCTGCCGGTGCTTCGGGAAAGATGTAGAACGCCCCCCCCGGTCGGACCGTTCGGAAGGTATCCTTCAGGCCTTCGTAGACAATGTCCCGCTTGCGGCGATAAGCCTCTATCTTTTCCGTCATGTCGGCCCGCAGGGCCAGCACGGCGGCTTTCTGGGCGAAGGATGGCGCGCATACGAAGGTGTACTGCTGCAGGGTGTTCATGGCCTGGATGATATCGTCCGGCCCCGCGGCAAACCCGACCCGCCAACCGGTCATCGCGGCGTTCTTGGAAAAGCCGTTCAGGCAGATGACCTTGTCGTACATGCCGGCGATGCTTGCGGGGGGCTGATCATAGGTCAGGGACTCGTAGATCTCGTCGGAAATGACCAGCAGGTCATGCCGGCGGGCAACGTCCGCGATGGCCACCAGTTCCTCCCTGCTGAGACATACGCCGGTGGGATTGGCCGGAGAATTGAGGATCAGGATCTTGGATCGGTCGGTTATGGCTTTCTCCAGGCGTTCCGCGGTCAACTTGAAGTCAGGGTAAGTGTCCACCGGAACCGATACGCCCCCGAGCAGCGTCACCAGGTGTTTGTACATGACGAAGTAAGGATCGGCGCAGATTACCTCGTCACCTGGATTGATGGTGGCCATCAGGGCCAGAAACAGGCCGCCCGACACGCCGGAAGTGATCATGACGTTACGCAGGGTCACCCCGAATTTCTGCTCGTAATACGCCCCGCAGGCCTCACGTAATTCTTCGATGCCCCAGGTCTGGGTGTAACTGTTGAATCCCGCGCGGATCTGACGAATCGCTTCCTCTTTGCAGAGTTCGTCCACGTCGTAATCCGGCTGGCCGATGCTCAGGTTGATCGGATCCTTGATTTTGGCCGCGAGGGCGAAGATTTTTCGAATACCGCTGGCATCGATGCGATTCATGCGGTCGGCAAGGTAATGCATGACGGTTGTCCTTTCGGTTTAGCACTATTCCTTGTTTAAGGGGTAACTACAGGTCAGCAGGGGTAAAAAATACGAATTTCCGTTGAGCCGTCCCCGACCTGTTCGAGTATCATTGTACGCGCTTGCGGAATCGCTTCTCAATCTTTCAATCGGTCCATTATGGTCGGAAATGGGAGGTTATGCCATGTCGGAATTCTGGAATGACGCGGGGTCTCCATTCCACCCGGTCAGCGCCCCGGATTACCTGCCGCTGCCGCAACTGCGTCAGTTGCAGTTGCATCGTCTTAAGGTGGTCACGCGCCGGGCTTACGAAAACGTGGAATTGTTCCGGACGCGCATGCGGGAACGAGGCCTGACGCCGGACGATATCCAGACCCTGGAAGATATCCGGAAACTGCCGTTTACCGTCAAGACGGATCTGCGGGACACGTATCCCTTCGGCCTGTTCGCGAGCCCGATGAACGAGGTTGTGCGCCTGCATGCTTCCAGCGGCACCACGGGCAAGCCGATCGTGGTGGCGTATACCCGGGAAGACCTGAAAGTTTGGTCCAGCGTGATGGTGCGGGCCTTTGCCGCGTGCGGCCTGGATCGCGGGGACATCATTCAGAACGCTTACGGGTATGGCCTGTTTACGGGTGGTCTGGGTGCCCATTACGGGGCCGAGGCGCTTGGAGCGACGGTGATCCCTATTTCAGGGGGAAACACGGACCGGCAAATCATGATCATGAAGGATTTCGGCACCACCGCCATCTGCTGCACGCCGAGTTACTTCCTGCGGATTATCGAGCGGGCGCGGGAAATGGGGATTGACCTGAAATCGCTTCCCCTGAAGGCGGGCGTGTTTGGCGCGGAACCCTGGACGGAGGAAATGCGCAAGCGGATTGAATCGGAGGCAAACATCAAGGCCTATGATATTTACGGCCTGTCAGAGATTATCGGTCCGGGGGTGGGTAACGAATGTTCCGAACAGCATGGCCTGCATATCTTTGAAGACCATTTTTACCCGGAAATCGTGGACCCCGAAACCCTGGAACCCGTTCCCGACGGCCAGGAAGGTGAACTGGTGCTGACCACGCTCAGCAAGCAGGCCATGCCCATGATCCGCTACCGGACGCGGGATATTACGATGATTTATCCCGATACCTGTCCGTGCGGGCGTACCATCCGCCGGATTCGACGGATTTCCCGCCGCAGCGACGACATGTTCATCATTCGTGGCGTGAACGTGTATCCATCCCAGATCGAGGAAGCCCTGCTGCAGGTGGAAGGAACGGCCCCTCACTATCTCATTGTGCTTACCAATGACGGCACGATGGACGACGCCGAGGTCCAGGTGGAAGTGACGCCGGAAGTCTTCAGTGACCGGGTCGGCGAAATGGAAAACCTGCGGCGCAAGATCAGCGCGGCCATCGAACGTATCGTCAACATCCGTATTAATGTCCGGCTCGTGGAGCCCAACAGCCTGCCTCGCAGCGAGGGCAAGGCGAAACGCGTGCTGGACCAGCGCGGCAAAAAATAACCGGAAGTGGCGGAACAACAAAACCCCGGAGGGTTGAATCATGAAAATCAAGCAGATATCGATGTTTCTGGAGAACAAGCCGGGACGGCTCAGCGAGCCCTGTCGGGTCCTCGCCGAGGCCGGGATCAACATCGTGACCCTGTCGCTGGCGGACACGCAGCAGTTTGGGATTCTCCGCCTGATCGTTCAGGAATGGGAAAAAGCCTACCAGTTGCTCAAGGATGCCGGTTGCGTCGTGAATATCACGGACGTGATCGCCACCGAGGTGGAAGACCGGCCGGGTGGCCTGGCGCGGGTGCTGGACGTGATCGAGGAATCGGGACTCAACATTGAGTACATGTACGCCTTCACGTTCCGCAAGTATGACCGGGCGGTGCTGGTGTTCCGTTTCAATGATCCCGATGCCGCCATCACTGCCCTGCAGTCCCGTGGCATCAACGTGATCGGTCCGGTGGAACTGTACGGAAACGGTTGATACCCTCGCGCGTTCCGCGGCCGCCCGGTCGCGGGCGGTGATCGGGGAAAGGGAAATGATCATGAGCCACTGCGTGGTAGAAAACCGGTTCTGGGATCCGGGAGCGGAAACCATGCACCGGGCCGACCTGGAGGCTTTGCAGTTGGCGCGTCTCCAGGAGACGGTGGCCCGGGCTGGCCAGGTACCTTTTTACAAGAAGTTGTTTGAAAAAGAAGGCATTACTCCCGAAAGAATCCGTACCCTGGAGGATATCCGGCGGTTACCTTTCACGACCAAGCAGGACATGCGGGACAACTATCCCCTTGGATTGTGCGCCGTTCCCCGGGAAAAACTGATCCGGATTCATGGGTCTTCCGGCACGACGGGCACGCCCACCTTTGTGGGATATACCCGTAACGACCTTGATACGTGGTCCGGTCTCTGCGCCCGGTTCCTGGTGGCAGGGGGGCTGCGTCCGGAACACGTGGTGCAGGTCAGTTTCGGATATGGCCTGTTTACGGGTGGCTTCGGCCTGCATTACGGGATAGAAAAGGTTGGAGCCGCCATCATTCCCGCGGCGTCCGGGAATACTCCCCGCCAGATCATGCTCATGCGTGACCTGCAGCCCGATGTACTGATCTCGACCCCGAGTTACGCCCTGAACATCGCTGACGTCGCCCGATCCATGGGTATGGATCCCCGGGGACTCAGCCTGAAATACGCGCACTTCGGCGGGGAAATGTGGACAGAGGACATGCGGGCTGAAATCGAGAAACAACTCGACATCTTCGCGTTTAACAACTACGGGTTGAGTGAAATCATCGGGCCCGGCGTCAGCGGCGAGTGCGGCTTCCGGCAGGGCATGCACCTGCAGGAGGATCATTTCCTCGTGGAGTGCCTGGATCCGGAGACGCTCGAGCCGGTCGGGGATTACGAGTATGGGGAACTGGTGATAACTTCCCTGACCCGTGAGGCCCAGCCCATGATTCGCTACCGGACGCGGGATATCGCCTCCCTGGATCCATGTCCGTGTCCCTGCGGCCGGACGGGCCGTCGCATGAGCCGGGTAATTGGCCGTTCCGATGACATGCTGATCATCCGGGGGGTCAACGTGTTTCCCTCCCAGATCGAAGAGGCCCTGCTCAGCGTGGAAGGCACCTCGCCTCATTACCTGATCGAGGTGGATCGTCCGGGCGCCCTGGACGAGGTTACCGTGAAGGTAGAAGTGCAGCCAGCGCTCTTTTCGGACAAGATGAGCAGCATGCAGGAGTTGCGCGACCGGATCGAACGAAAGATTCATGCCTATACCGGCATTCACGTGGTGGTAGAACTGGTGGCCCCGGCCACACTGGAGCGTTCTACGGGCAAAGCGGTACGCGTGGTGGATAAGCGGGGAAAACTCGGATGATCTTCCGTAAATGGAATCGAAGCATGGAACGGTGGGTAGTAGTATGGCTGTTGTGTCTGGTGACCCTGTGGTTCGCGGGATGTGCCACCCGCCCTCCCGAAAGACAGGGCGTGTCCCCCATTCCTTCCACGACTGAGACCTCCCAGGAATCGGATCACGCCATGAAATCCGAAGCCACGCCGGAAACCCTGTTGCCGGTGGAAAACCTGGTCCTGGTGCCGCGCCCCCGGGTGATTACCACCGCGTCGGGACGGGTGAAACCAGACGGGCCGGTCAGTCGGAAGATCGATCCCGGGGTGGTTACCCAGCCCCAGGGATACCGACTGGAAATCGGGCAGGATGGTATCCGGATCATCGGACATGACGACGCTGGCGTTTTCTACGGGGAACAGACCCTGCGGCAGATTCAACGTCAATGCGGCCCGGGAACGGTGCTTCCCGAGTTGACCATCGACGACTGGCCGGATTTTCCGAACCGGGGGGTCATGCTGGACATTTCCCGGGACAAGGTTCCCACCATGGAAACCCTTCGGATGCTGGTGGACCTGTTCGCCGAACTGAAGTACAACCAGTTACAGTTGTACATGGAGCATACCTTTGCCTACAAGGGGCATGAGGTCGTCTGGCAAAACGCGTCCCCCATGACGCCGGATGAGATTCGGGAACTGGACGGCTGGTGCAGGGAGCGTTTTGTCGAACTGGTACCCAACCAGAATTCTTTCGGTCACATGGAACGGTGGCTGAGCCATCCGGAATATGCTTCCCTCGCGGAACGTCCCGGCTCGGGAGATCTGTGTCCCGTGGATCCGGGGAGTATCGCACTGTTGCGGGACATGTATGCCCAGTTGCTGCCCAATTTTTCCAGTCGTTCCGTCAACGTGGGATGTGACGAAACCTGGAGCCTGGGACAGGGACGCAGCAAGGCGGCTTGCGACCAGTATGGCAAAGGGCGGGTGTACCTGAATTTCCTCAAAGAAATTCATTCGCTGGTTCAGGAACACCAGCGGACCATGATGTTCTGGGGAGACATTATTCTTCAACACCCCGAACTGATTCCCGAACTACCCGGGGACATCATCGCGATGGTATGGGGCTACGAGGCCGACCACCCGTACGCCGAGCAGTGTCCGAAGTTCGCCGCGTCGGGGATCCGGTTCTACGTGTGTCCGGGCACGTCCAGTTGGAACTCCCTGCTGGGACGAACCTCTAACGCCATGGAAAATCTCCGAAACGCCGCCCGGAACGGTCTCGCCCATGGCGCGTCGGGATACCTGGTTACCGACTGGGGAGACAACGGGCACTGGCAATGTATCCCGGTGTCTTTCGCTCCGTTTGCCTATGGCGCGGCCCTGTCTTGGTGTTATGAAAAGAACCGGGACCTGGATCTCGCGCGCGCGCTGAACGTTCACGTGTTTCAGGACGCGGCGGAGAGCATGGGGCAGGCGGTCATTGACTTGGGCGACGCGCATACCCTTACCGGCGTCAGGCTAGGCAATGCCACGGTATATTACAGTTTCCTGCTGAACGCCGTGGAAGGGGCGCCTAGGAAGGGGCCCCTTGCCGCCCTCACGCCGGAGGGGGTTGAGTCCGCCATGGCGGCGATTGATGAAGGATTACGCCGGGTGGACGTTTCCCGCCCGCGGCGTCCGGACGCGGACCTGGTCCGCGCGGAATTCCATGCGGATGGCGCGCTGGCCCGGACCGCGCTGATGCTTGCCCGTTACCGGTTACGTCACAATTGCGGCACGTCTGGTTTGCCCGCGGCGGAAAAGGCGGAAGTGTTACGATCGCTTGACACCGCGATGGCTCAATTGAAGGAGGCGTGGATGGCGCGTAACCGGGAAGGAGGACTTTCTGACAGCCTGGATCGGTTGAGCCGCTTGCGGGAACGGTTGACGCGATAACGCGTATTGCGTCCCGGATGATATTTATGGCAGAGTATGCCGTGGCAGACGTGGGCAGAGACTGAATTCCATATCAAAGGGATAAAGGGATAACGCGCATGTTGCAGGAATCTACCCAACTGTTGAGTGGAAATGAAGCGGTGGCGCTGGCGGCGCTGCATGCCGGCGTTACGCTGGGCACGGGTTACCCTGGAACTCCTTCAACGGAAATCCTGGAAACTTTCGCCCATCTGGGCGGAAAGGCCCAATGGGCCCCCAATGAGAAAGTGGCGTATGAGGTAGGACTGGGCGTGGCCTTTGGCGGAGCCCGCGCCCTGGTGACCATGAAACACGTGGGGGTGAACGTGGCGGCCGACCCGATGTTTACCTCGGCCTATACCGGGGTTCGCGGCGGCTTCGTGTTTGTTTCCGCTGATGATCCGGGCATGGCCAGCAGCCAGAACGAACAGGATAACCGTCGGTATGCCCGGGCCGCCGGGGTGCTGATGCTGGAACCATCGGATGCCCAAGAAGCCTACGATTTCACCCTGCGGGCTTACGAGATTTCGGAAGCCTGGCGGTTGCCCGTGATGCTCCGAATGACTACCCGGGTCTGCCATAGCAAGAGCGTGGTACGTCCGGGAGGCGTGGCCATAAAGCCGGCGGCTCCCCCCCATTTCATTCGGGAAATGTCCGCGCTGGTCATGGTGCCTGCTTTCGCGCGACCCGCCCATCGCCGGTTACGGGAAAAACTGGCCAGGGCCGCGAAGTGGAACGATCAATCCAATCTGAACCGGAAGATCATGAAATCTCCCGATCTGGGCATCATCACTTCGGGCGTATCGTACCTGCACGCGCGCGAGGCCGCGCCAAACGCCAGCATCCTCAAGTTGGGCATGACTTATCCCCTGCCCTTGCAGACCATCCGGAAATTTATCGAGTCTGTTAAACGGTGCGTGGTGATCGAGGAGGGCGATCCGTACCTTGTTGAAGCACTTCGGTATGAAGGCTGGGCCGTGGAAGGGAAGCCCGAAATGTACCGTTTCGGTGAACTGAACGTGTCCCGCGTGCGTCGGATACTGTCGGGGGATGTATCACCGGAGCCAATTCCACCCCGCGGAAAACCGCCACAACTCTGCCAGGGCTGTCCGCATCGAATGACCTTCGCGGTGATGAAAAAATACGATTGCATCGTTTCCGGCGATATCGGGTGTTACACGCTCAGCGTGCTGCCTCCCTTTGAAACGATGGACTCCTGCGTCTGCATGGGAGCCAGCATTACGGTTGGCCTTGGATTACGCCACGCCCTGCCGCCGGAAGAAGCGCGCAAGGTGGTCAGCGTGATCGGCGACAGCACCTTTGTTCACAGCGGCCTGACAGGCATCGCCGAGATGATTTATAACCCACCCGAGACCGGGCATGTCGTGGTGATCTTGGACAACGGTACCACGGCCATGACGGGTATGCAGGAACATCCCGGTACGGGAAGAACACTGGATCATCAACCCACCAACAAGTTGTCCTTCGAACGGGTGCTTGAGGCCATGGGGATGCCCCACGTGACAGTGACGGAAAACCCGCCCGATTTCGAAGCGGCCCTAAAGGCAGCCCTGGATCGCGCGGAACTGAGCGTGATTATCATGCGTCGCACGTGCCGTCTCGCGGAACCTAAAATTCAACAGTATGAGCAGGCCGCGGCGCGGTGCAGTCAGCCGCGGGAAGTCACGCAAGCAGGAGAATGATCGGGCAATGAGTAACAGCAAAGTGACCAATGTCGTCATCGCCGGCCTGGGGGGACAGGGCGTGATCCGGGCAGCCAATATCCTGGCGGAAGCCGCTTTTCTCACCGGACACGACGTAAAACAGAGTGAAATTCACGGCATGAGCCAGCGCGGCGGATCGGTGACCAGTGACGTGCGATTTGGCGTGGAAGTGCTCAGTCCCATGGTTCCCACCGGTGAGGCGGATTTTCTGATAGTACTGCATCCTTCCCAGGTGGAAAACAACCTCTACCAGTTGCGAGAAGGCGGTGTCCTGATTTCCACGCGGATGATCCTGGATGAAGGAAAGGAACTGGATGCCTTGGACGCGGACGAAACGCCGCTGAATTCCCGGAACTTCAACGTGGGGCTGCTGGGGGTTCTGGCCCGGCACATGCGTTTTCCGGAAGACGCGTGGACGGCGGCGATCCGAAAGCACCTGCCCGAAAAAGTGCACGAACAAAACCTCAGGGCCTTTGCCTACGGCAGATCGCTCGACTTGTCCCCTTGCTGACGGTTTCTGGTCAGGCCATTCGCGACGGGAAACGTTACGGTTTTTCCGTTTTTTCTTTCAGAACCTGCTGAAAGCCTTCCATGTCTTCCAGCCGCAGCAGGGATATGGCCGCCACGCCGAACAGGTTAAATTTCGGAGCCAGGGCGCGAATTCGGTTAACCGATTCCTCCACGCACTCGAAACGCAGCGTGTGGGTACCAGATTTCAGATCCAGGGTGTCCAGAAAAACCCAGCGGAAATCCGCCCCGGCGGTGTTCAGGTCCAGGGTGGGTCCCAACGGCTTGTCGTCCAGCAATACCCGCCACGTGCCGCTCATCAGGGTGTGATAAAGCACCGCGTCAAGCCGGTAACGACCGTCTTTTTCCAGTGCAAGGTCGAATTCCAGTTGGGCCTTGGCAACGCCGGGGGCGTACAGGACGGCAGGATCGGCGGGCAGAATCAGGATGGGAGGATCTCCACGGAAGGTGAGGTTTGCGGCCTTGTAGATGTGATAGGGCGCGATGCGCTGGGCTGGAGGTGGCAGGGTATCATCCAGGGCGGCGGGTGGCGCCTGGTACCAGAACGCCACGGAACTGTACCAGTCGCGGCGGTTCAGGAACCCTCCTACCTCGAAATCTGTTAGGCTGCCCCGGTCGTTGTAAACACTTCCCCGGTGTTCAAACTCCACGCGCAGGGAGCGCTGAAACGGGATGGGGTCCTGCACGTGCCAGCGGTAGGCGCTCACCCGGTCACCGGTGATCACGCCTTCGTATACCGGCACGCCGTTCCAGGGCGCGCAGAATTCCCTGAACCCCCACGCGTCGCAGAAGTAATCTTCCGTGCCCGTTCCCCGCAGGCGTGGCAGGGCCTCACCGTCGACGTAGAAGAAATCGTCACCCTCGCCGAACCATCCGGTTTCCATCTGGTGCGCGGAAAGCACCGTACCCACGTACTGCCCCCGTCCCTGGATGTCGGCGATCAGGTAATGGCCATCCGACTGGACCGGATGTTCCTGGCGGTACAAGGCGTGAAAATACAGCGTGTCCTCGGGGAGACTTTCCAGTTTGAGCCAGTCGACGTAGTAATAGAAAGAATCGACCTTGATATCCGAATCATTGGTGACGGTAATCCGGATGGCCTTTTGGAAAGGCATGCGCCAGAAGCAACTGCGCGAGCGGCCCGCGGAGGTCACCGTGACGGGCACGGAAACCAGGTCCCGCCATGCCCCGTGGCCGATGCCGAAGAAATCGCCCAGCGGCGCGACCACGCTCGGCTTATCCGCGTGATCGTAATATACGCGTAACACGAGGTTACGCCCGTGAAAAGGGTCTGTTGTGCCCACGGTGTTCCAGATATGGGTGACCATCCCCGGACCTTCAGTGTCCAGCAGTACCAGGGTTGCTCCAGGATCGATGGACCTTGCGTCGCCATTTTTCTCCAGGTCTTCATGGGAACTGCTGGCCCGTTGCGCCGCCCCGGCAAGGGGTCTGGTCAACTGTTCCAGGGAACCACCCCCGATGCCGATTCCTGGCTCCTGCCCCCAACTGATTCCCGCGACGGCGAGGATAACCGCGATACCTGTCAGTAACTGCGTGTTGCGAAATCGCATTCTCATCTCTCCCTACCGTTTTTCACGCAACGCTCCAGTTCATCCACCAGGCCCGCGAAACGTGTCATGGCCGACTGGATGGTTTTTCTCCCGGATAAGTCAACACCCGCTTCCCGCAATTGATCCAGCGGGTAGCCCTTGCCACCTGATGATAGGAACGCGAGATAACGGTCCCGAGCTTTACGGTCACCAGAGAGAATCGCGCGGGCTATCGCGATGGCCGCCGAAAGCCCCGTGGCGTACTTATACACGTAAAATGCCCGGTAAAAGTGAGGAATCCGCAGGCACTCGTACCGCAATTGCGGATCAATTCGCGTGGTGTCGCCAAAATAATCCTGGAGCAGTTGTTCATAAACCGTCGTGAAATACTGCAGGGTCAGCGGTTCATCCCGTTCAGCTTGCTCATGGATAACTTTTTCGAACTCGGCGAACATGGTCTGGCGGAAGATGGTGCCCCGGATTTCGTCGATTTCCCGGCTGATGAGGAAGGCCCGGTTGAGGGGATGGCGTTCCCGTTCCATCAGGTAATGGTTCAGCAGGAGTTCATTGACCGTTGAAGCCACCTCCGCGACGAAGATGGTGTAGTGACTCTGGTGATACGGCTGGGCCTGGCGGCTGAGCCAGGAATGCATGGAGTGGCCAGCCTCGTGGGCAAGGGTGAAAACGCTGTCCAGTACCCTGTCCCGGTAGTTCATCAGGATGTAAGGGGGACTGTCATAGCATCCAGAAGAAAAAGCCCCGCTGGCCTTGCCCCGGTTTTCATACCGGTCTACCCACCGCTCCGTCGTGAGTCCCTGGCGCAGCATGCGGACGTATTCTTCTCCCAGGGGTTGAACAGCCCGACAGATCAGGTCTACCGCTTCCTCGTAAGGCATGGATCGACGGGCGATCGGGGCCTTGACCGCCGGGACATACAGGTCCCAAGGCTCCAGTTGGGGCAACTTGAGCAGCGTGGCGCGCAGCCGGTGATACCGGTGCAGGGCGGGAAGCCCAGAACGGATAGACTTCGTTAACTGCTCGTATACTTTCACGGGTACGTTATCGGGAAATAGCGCCATTTCCAGGCAGGACCCGTAATTCCGACACCGGGCCATGAAGCAGTCCTGGCTTACCGATGCCGCGAGAATGGAAGCCAGCGTGTGGGCGTGGGCTTCGAACTGGTTGTAGTAGGCCCGGAAGGCTGCTTTTCGCACGGACCGTCGCGAAGATTCCAGGAAGCCCCGGTAATTTCCATGCGTCAGTTTGACCGATTGTCCCTTTTCGTCCGTGATTTCTCCGAAATCCAGGTTGACGTCCACCAGCTGGTCGAAGATCTGGGAGATCATCTCCGCGGGTCGCGACTGCAGCGCCAGCAGGTGTTCCTCCCGGTCTCCCAGGGTATGGGGACGGAAACGCAGGGTCTTTTCCAGGAATTCTCGGTAGGGTTCCAGGCAGGGGTCAGCCAGCATGGCCGTCATACGATCCGGCCGGATGGCCATGAGTTCCGGCGTGATGTAACTGGTAACCGCGGCCAGTTCCGACTGGACGGCTATGGCCCGTTGCAGCAGGTTCAGGCCGGATTCCGCCCCCTGGTCCTCGCTGTATCGCAGGTGCGCGTACGTGGCGAACCGGTCGAGGTCCCGGTACAGGGCGAACAGGGTGTCAAGACATGTCCGCAGGGTCTGGGCGTTCCGTCCCAGTTTGCCCCGCCAGCGCCCGATTTCCGGGAGACGTTTCAGGAAACTGGAAAACCCGGTCTGCCAGGCCTCATCCGAGGCAAACAGCGGCGTCAGGTCCCACCGGTGTTCGGCGGGGACTTCGTGACGTCCGGGAAGCGTGGTCGTGTCAATGTTCATGGTCCGTAACTCCAAGGATCGCGGGTTAATTTTTTCTGTCCGTATCCAGGGTGACATAGCCAAAACTCCGGGGTGGCGCCTGGAATCGGCCGTTTTCTACCGTCTCGGCGCGCCCGGCGTACCGATCGCCCTCCAGTTGAGTTTCCTCGAAGATATGGGCTGTTGTCTGTTCCGCGGTGGCCCCCGCCTGGGCGGTTCCAGGTGGTTGAACTGACATGGCGACGATAGTTCCGACATCCGGCAGTTCCACGGTGTATGTCCGGCTGGTAGGATTGACCCAGAAAAGGACCCGTCCCGCCACGCAGGAGGCCCGGATGACGCCTGCGGGAGTAGTGTCGCAGGGAAACACGGGATCCCCTGCCCTGGTCAGGCGGCTGAGCGTCGACCACGCGTAATAAACAGGCTTCGGCCGCCAGTTTTCTTCCTTGAACCGCCACAGGCCGTACCCCATGAACAACCGGGGATACCATACGTCCTGCAGACACCAGATACTGAATCCCCGAACGCCCCGATTCAGGCCGTCAAGCGCGAATTCCATGGTCCACAGCGCATAATCATATGTATCCATCAGGGGATTCAGGTTGACCGTGGAACGGTGATCCTGGAACCCGAATTCCGTCACGGCAAAGGGCTTTACCGGGGATCGTGTCGCCAAAACGGACAGGCGATGGTCGAGGTAATGTCGCAGGACGCGATTGCCACCGGAATACTGGACGTAAAAGTGAGAAGCCATGATCTCGCAAAGGGTGTAATAATCCGGGTCTTCCGCGCATTTCCGGAACCAGGCGGGTCCCATCGCGTCGTCACTGCCCACGATACCAATAGGAAGGTCGCGTTCCCGGATCTGGGCGGCTACAAGTCGATGGAGGATTTTGTACCGTTCGAAGTCATACCCCGTCCGGACAAAGTAACCGTTAGGTTCGTTGCTCAGGGTCCAGTAGCGGATACACGTAAAGCCCCTGCTCCGTACAAGGTGTTCAAGTAACGCGCCAATGGCTGCCGCGCAGGCTTCCGGGTGACCGTAGGGATCCTGGGTCCCCCACTCCACGCCGGTTACGATCACCGGGCATCCCAGCCGCTGGTATATTTCCAGGGACTGGTAATGGCTGCGCATGTTGTCGGACTCAAAATCAAATGTTTTCCAGTCGCCCGAAGGATTCCAGTCCCGGTACCAGAAGAACATTCTGACGAGATCAGGTTCCATCCAGGCAATCCGTTCCTCCCGGATGGTCCAGTCCGATGGTTCCACGCCCTTTTCCCGGTTATCCTGGTTGTAAAACCAGCCGTCATCTTCAAAACCCAGTCCCAGCAAGTTCCCTGAGGGGGTGGGCGAAATAGCAATCCGGATGGTATCCGCGTCGGGAGCGGCGGCTTCCGGGGGGGTGATCTCGAGCCGGGGAGACGAAAAGCGACCTTCTCCCGTGCCATTGAATACCAGGCAGAGATGACCTTCCACCGCCCCATCCGGCACGACGGCAAGGACTTCGGCATGCCGCCAGTCGGAGACGTTAGCACTCATCTCTGACTGTTGCACGGCTATGCGTTTATTTTCGGCGTCCTGGAACTCCACCGTCACGTACGCGCCAGCCCCGTTTCGGGTCACCGGGCTGCATACCCGGGCTTCAAAAGCGATCAGGGAACCGGGAACAGGATTCCGCAACACGTGGATATAGCGGGGCCACTCCGGCGGAACCGTCTCGGGAACAGTGATGGAAAAATACGAAATGCCCTTTTCCTCACCAGATCCGGCCGTGACGCCGTCTTTTCCGGTGAAATGCCAGGAGAGATCTCCCAGCCGGAGTTCCTCCAATTCCACGGCCAGGGCGGCTCTACCCAGGCACGCGCCAGCAAGCGCGATTGTTATCCCCCACCGGATAAGTCGCGTCATGAACCTGTCCCTCTCTCAGTTCCGGCCAGGTCGCTTCTCCCGGGACGTTAACGGGCCCGCGGGATCGTTCGTTTTATCTGCGTCAGCCGAATTGGCCGGAAAAAACGCCAGACGCTAGAATAACGCATTAACCCGTGTGGAGTCCATACGCATTTATCGTCAACGCTCGCGAAGGGCAGGGCAAAGGTTTTCAGGCATGCACGCGATCCGGGCAGGTTTTTTGAGCAATACGGGACGTATGTCCTTGGCTTTCGGCATGGTGGTGATGCTGGCACTGTCGCCAGGCTGGGGGCTTGCCAACGAATACGAAGCCGTGTGGCCCGGAACCCCCATGTTTTCCCCAGCGGACGCGCTGAAAGTCAGCGCGGACTTTCCAGAGTCCTGGGATACGTCCGCCCCGGTGATCATTACCTGGAATGTCGTGGCCGATCACGCTTTCCTGAACAGTGGCGCCTTGCTGGAGATCCTGGACAACTCGGGAAAGGTTGTTCAAAGCCAGGAGTGGCATGGAAATATCGTCGCCGGTCAAAACGCGTTTCCGATCTCGTGGGATGCCAGTACCGCGGCGCCTGGAACCTATGTCGCCCGTCTAACGCTGGATTACTCCGAGGATCTGCCGCTGTTCCGGGCGGTCATACCGCTGGAACGGGTCAGCGCGGCCGCGCTTCGGGAAACCGCGCGGGAGGCGGCAGAACAGGTGGCCACCATCCGCCTGCAGGTAGAAAATGAAACGGAAAGCGTGACACGGACCGCCGAACGGATTCGGTTGCGGACCATGGATCTCGCCCAGGTCCGCTTCAATGAAGCGGTAGAACTGGGGCTATGGCGCCGGGCCCACGAACTGACACGGTACATGAGGGAAACGTTACGGACCCTGGCCGCGCGCCTGTCCTTTTCAGTCGGTCAGACGGCGGAGGATCTTCAATCGTCGGCCCCGGATGAAGAAGGATGGGTTGGACTGGCCCTGGATACCTCGTCTCCGGATGCCGCGATGCGGACCCTGGAACTGGCCCGTGATCTCGGCATGCGTCATGGCCTGCTGGCCGTGGACGCCCTGCCGGATGCCGCGAATGAACCGTTCAACCCCGATCGGGTGGCCTCCTGGCTGACCCCCATCCTGGATCGCGCGGATGTCCTGGGGATTTATCTCGTTCTCCAGTTCGATCAGAATCAGTTGGCCGCCTGGCTCGGTGGGCAGTTGCCAGAAGCCATCGCGGAGGGTTACGCGAACCTCGCCGTGGATGGTTTCTGCGAGGCGCTGAAATCCCGGATGCGCGCGGTGGCCGCGGTTGCGCGACCGTACCAGGCCCGTATTGCCGCGGTATCCGTGGCCACGTGCCCGGAAATGAAGTTTGATGGGGAATCCATCCGGAACCGCTTCGTGGATGAGGTGAAAAAACGCTATGAAGACGACCGGCAGTCTCTGAACCAGGCGTGGCGGTCGCACCTGGCCTCATTTGACGAAATTACCATATGGGGCGAGTACCCGGAACATGATTATCATCACAAGCGGGCCTTCAAATACGACTGGCAGCGCTTCCATCAGGGATTGATCGCGGAACGGCTGAAAGATATTGCCGCCGCCGCCCGGGAGTCCTTCCCCGGGATCCCGGTTACCGTAACCCAGAACGACGAGGTCCTGGAAGCGGAACCGATTACGCGTCCCTGCCGAACGGATCTGGACGACATTTTTGACTGGACGGCGTACGTGTCCAGCCTGAAGGCGGACAATGCTCCCTACGCGCTGGATTATCCGCGGATGGAAGCCATTCCTGCGGCTATCCGGGCCACCGCTCCTGAAAAACCGCTGGTCAACCTGGGACTGGAAGTCGATTTCCAGAACCTGCCCCTGGAAAAACGGGCGGATATGGCCCGCGTGCTGATTCTCGATACCCTGCTGAACGACGTGACGGGCGTGGTGATCCCGGTTGCCGCGCAATCACCGGAAGTGCTGGAAGGGGCTGCCCTTGCCGCCCTGGACATCCGCTGTTGTCCGCGCGTGCCGGTTGCGTTCCGGGAGGCTCCGCTTGAGGTAGGCGTTCTTTTCAGCGAATCATCCAAGATTTTCGATGATGGCGAACCTCACCTGCGGTCCGCGCGGTTCGCGTTCGAAGGGACCACTTTCATCGGGGCCAAGGTCGGATTCATCAATGAACACAGGGTAGCCGAAGATGGCCTGCCCCCCTTGCTTGCCCTTGTGTTGCCGGAAACCCCCGCCCTGCTGAACGTGACGTTTGATGCCCTCGCCTCGTACCTGGATGCCGGTGGAGCCGTAGCCAGGCCGGGCACGCCCATTCCGTACGATGAACGGGGGCATTCCCGCGCAGATGTCCTGCTGAACACCGGAAATACCGTTTACGTGCGGGGACTTAACCTGCCCACGGAATACCTGCATGCCATGGATGCCCTCCAGACCCGGGGCGCCCTTCCCCGTTTTCCCCGTCCGATCAACGGCTACGGGTATCCGCTGGAAGGCGTGAAGTCCCGTTTCGTCCGGGTGGATAACCGTGGGTGGTTGTTCGTGCTGAACATGCGACCGGAACCCGTGCTGTGTAACCTCGACGGTGGACAGCAGTCCGGTATGGATGTCCTGACCGGTACCCAGGTGGATTTCCCGCGGGTGCTGGAACCCCTCCGGCCCCTGCTGATCCGCCTCAACGATGCTGGGGTAACAATCGAAAACTGAGAGGCCCCTTTATGGATTTGTCCCAGTTGATCCAGTTTCATCCGGTACCATCCCCCCGTGGGGACACGGTTCCCGTGCGGATAGGTAACGTGATCATCGGGGGTGGACATCCCGTGGCCGTGCAGACCATGACCAACACCGATACCGAAGATCCAGAATCGACCGCGCGCCAGGCCGCGGAACTGGTTCAGGCCGGGGCGGAACTGGTCCGGATCACCGTGAACACCCCCCGGGCTGCCCAGGCCGTTCCGGAGATCCGGAAACGACTCGATGACCGGGGTATCCGGGTTCCCCTCGTCGGTGATTTTCACTACAACGGCCACCGCCTGCTGGAAAAGTACCCGGAATGCGCGCGAACACTGGATAAATTCCGGATTAACCCGGGAAACGTGGGAAAAGGCACGGCCCGGGATGAACAGTTCAACCAGATCTGTGCCGTGGCCAGGGATCTCGGAAAACCCATCCGGATCGGGGTGAATGCCGGATCCCTGGATGAAGACCTCGTGCGGGAACAGATGACCTTGAATGCCCAGAAGGACCTGGGGAGAAGTTCTGAGGAAGTGCTGAACGCCTGCATGATTATTTCCGCCCTTCGTTCCACGGAACTGGCCCTGGCCGCCGGGCTGACGGAAAACCAGGTTGTGCTCTCGTGCAAGACGAGTTCACCGGCCCACCTGATCGCGATCTACCGGGAACTGGCCCGCCGCAGCCGTCAGCCCCTGCATCTGGGCCTGACCGAGGCCGGCATGGGGAGCAAGGGGATCATCTGGTCCACCGTGGCCATGGGAGTTCTGCTGGCGGAAGGCATCGGCGACACGATCCGGGTGTCTCTGACGCCCGAGCCGGGAGGTGATCGCTGCCAGGAAGTGTATGTAGCACAGGAAATGCTGCAGTCTCTTGGCATCCGTCGATTCTTCCCATCCATAACGTCGTGTCCTGGGTGCGGTCGTACCACGAGCGTCGCCTTCCAGGAACTGGCCCAAACCACGAGGGAATACATCCGTCAGCGGTTACCGGAATGGAAAACCCGCTGGCCCGGCGCGGTTTCCATGAGCGTGGCCGTAATGGGATGTGTCGTGAATGGCCCGGGCGAGTCGAAGGCGGCCAATATTGGCATCAGCCTTCCAGGAAATGGTGAGCATCCAGTGTGTCCCGTGTATATTGACGGCCGGAAAGCCTTTTCCCTGGGAGGAGACTTGGAGACAATCACCCGGGGGTTTCTGGAGGCGCTGGAATCTTACGTATCAGCGAAGGCCGAAGCGCGACAGACTGTCGCGCCCTCCTGAAAAGTGATCAGGGAATAAGTGGCCTGGCGTCGGCACCATCTGGAATGCCATCGCCATCCGTGTCCCTGAGGAGCGGGCTGGTCTCTCCCGCGTCGGTCATACCGTTCCGGTTCCGGTCTTCCATGCCGTCCGGTATGCCATCTCCGTCGGTGTCCGAGGACGTCCAGTCCGTTTCCGACCGGTCGCGGATGCCGTTGCCGTCACGGTCTTCCAGGTCGTCCGTCAGGCCGTCACCATCCGCGTCCAGGGATTCCTGCCCGGCGGTTGTCAGCCACCGGATGACAGCCAGGCTGCAGCCAACCGCTTCGGTGTCTCCCGTCGAAACGGCATTGAAAAAGGTGGACGAAGATACCAGCGCAATCCGACCATAACCTGCCCTGAACAACAGAAAATCCCATAAAGCGTCGCCGGTGGAAGAAACCAGGGCATGTCCCCGCCAACCGGATGGGCTGGCGCTATCCGGCGACGCGGCACGAAACCACCAGTCGCCCTGCCATCGATCGTTCCAGCGTTGAACGGCCAGCAGATCCCCCACGCGCATGATGGTGCCACCAGGGGAATCTAGAACAACGTCAATCCCCATGGCTAGCAGCTGTTCCCCCAGAATGGCCAGTTCTTCTTTCTTATAACCCCGTCGGGCGACCAGCAGCAGTCCTTTTCCAGGGGTAAGCCAGTTCATCAGGTACGCGACGGGCACCAGGCCTTTTGAAAATGCGTCAAAATCGGCGATCAGCAAATCCGCCTGGTCCAGTTCGGCCTTTCCGATCGCTCCCGTGTACAGGATATTACGCGCGTAAAAGGGAGAGTCTTCGAGCATTGGCGACAAAACGCGGGTAAAATGTTCCGGCGCGATTTCATCCCGGCTGAAATTCCACAGGACCGTTCTGGATCCCGTGGTTTTACCACTTATCGCCACTGAAACTTTTTTTATTTTTATTGATTCAAGATCATCTTTTTTTAATGATATGAACAGGTTTCCATTTTTATCTGAAAATGCGGGTTCAACCCCAATGTAAACCAACCCGGTGCCTCGTCCTGAACTGGGATGGAACAGGATCTCCGGCGTATCGGCAGAGATGTTCCACGAGACATCGCCTGCGCATTCCACGTGTACCACCTGAAGTTCCCTCCCTACCACCATGTTCCGGAATGTCAGATGAGAGGGAATAACGGTTGTTTTTATTGATTTTTCAATCTTTTTATCTTTTTCGGGCAAGTTTTCCTTGTCAGTAAACGGGAAAATACCTGTAACCTGACCCGATGAAAATGACACGAGTGGCCGGTAAATTGACTGCGCCAGATCGATAGCCAGTAACTGGTTTCCCGCACCCACCAGTACGTGGTTATCCCACCAGGCCAGGCTTCGAACGGGCCCGGGAACAGGATACCTGGCTTGTGTTTCGCCTCGCCCTTCCCGGGTTCTTTTTTCCACATACCTATCGGATCCGACAAACAGCGCGTTTTCCGTTTCTGCCACTGCCATGGCGGTATAGGGGGATTCGGCGCGCTGGATCCTTTCCAGTTCCAGTCCCAATTCTGGATCACCATCTGGTTCCAGATGCCAGGTAATCCCGTTGAAGTAATAGTCCCCTGTTCCAGGTACGGCGGATACCAGCCACAAAAAGCCATTAACACCCGTTTCAATGCCCCGGCAGGTACCATGGAGCACCAGGGGTTGAGAAATTTTTCCCCCTTCGGGATCAATCCCCCACAACAGCGTGACGCCTTCCGCGGGAGTTCCGCCAGCCTTGCGTCCCCGCCAGCATGCCAGCAGGGTTCCATCCGGAAGGGCGTGTAACGTGCAGGGTGTTCCGGGTTCGGCTTCATACTGATCGGGGATGGCCAGGAAAAGCTGGTTAGCCGCTGCCGTTCCCCTGGAAAACACGTCGATCCTCAGTCCCCTGGGAGCGGGCATAGTCAGGACGGCGATCCGCGCCACGCCTGCTGGGCGCTCCGCCAGGGCCGCCGCCAGCGGTTTTCCGCCCAGTTCCCATCGACTGCCGGCGATGCCCGTCGCGTGCTCGTACCCTTCCGGTGAGGGGTGGATGCCCTCCAGAAGTTCAAGAAAGTACTGGGGCAGCGTGTCGTCCTTCCCCGTTATCGTTTCAAAAGAGACGGGAATAAACGGGAATTCGCGTTGATCTCCGGACAGGAGAAGTGGAATCAGTCGGCACGACGGGGGCGGATCCACGGCCAGCAGGTCCGACTCACCTTCGCGGGCGTCAAAACGCGCGATGGACATGAGCGGTTCGGGGAAACACGGCTCCGGGTATAACACGTCCCGGTCAGGACCGCTGACCACGAACCATCCCGGATCCGCCCGGAAGATCCCGGGAGATCCAACAAGAGCGGGTCGCTGATCTGGCAGAATGGTTCGTCCGGGAAGCAGGTGGGGGCCATTCACGATGCCGCCGTCAGCAAGGTCTACCACGGCTATTTCCGTTTGGACGGCAATTTCCGGAAGGGCATACGTGGTCAGCACGACCAGGGAGAGAGAACGCGCCCCTCCCCCATTTTCCGGCTGACCAGGGACCTGGGCATTGGCGATTCCACCCAGCAGTGCCGCCAGCAGTACCATATGGCACGGGAGTCGCCGGCCTGTTTTCAGGATCTGACGGGCCTGGCCTGACGTATGACACGCGGTCGGGTTTGATTGTGGCCTGGAGTCGATCATATGGATGCCGCCAACTTTCTTTATCATACTCCCCATGGCCCTATTTACGGCCTGATTGGTCCCCGGGGTCTGCGTCGCCTGGTGCTCCCGGATCCGGAGCGCCCATTGCGTCCCTACATGCTGCATTCCCGTCCGAATCATATGCTGGGCCGACGATTGCACGACCTGCTGGAACAGTATTTCGCGGGGATCGTCACCGGTTTCGATGCAATATCCCTGGAACTGGAGGATGCCACCGCCTTTCAGGCGCGGGTATGGCAGGCCACAGCGGCCATTCCATTCGGCGCGACCGCGTCGTATAGCGAACTGGCCGGAATAATTGGACAAAGTAAAGCGGCCCAGGCAGTCGGCCAGGCATTGAAACGGAATCCTGTTCCCATTGTGATTCCCTGTCATCGGGTGGTTTCCGCTTCCGGTAAGCCCGGCGGATTCAGTGCTCCCGCCTTCTGGAAAATCCTGCTGCTGGACCTGGAACGTTCAGCGTTGGCGGGGAAACGTGGGAGTGACCATTAAGGCACCGAGGACCGCGGTTCCCGGGGATCAGGAAGTCGTTCCAGCACCTGCCAGAGGGGCCTTGGCAACTCACCTCCCGACAGGTTGGCGGGATCCCGCAAGCCGGCGTAGTAATCCAGGACTTCTGAAAAGTACACCACGCCTTCAGGAGGAGATGTGTCCGCGACAATCAGCCCATCCGCGTAATCCCGGGAAGGATCCCGGTCTTCCGGACGATGGTACAGGGAATGAAGATCACCGTTTGTGGGGATGATACCCGCGGCTTCTTCCCATCGGTTCAGCAGGTTGACGATGGTGTGTTTTCGTGAAACCGATTGTACACGGGCTCGCAGCACGGTTTCGATCGCGTCCAGCAGCGGCTCGATATTTTCGCCCCGTGTCCGCAACGCTTCGGCAGCCCGGACCAGCTGCGCGGCATGCTCCATGCCCTGGGCTATCATCACCCGGCTGGATTTCGGATGGGGATAGCGCCAGCCGCCTGCCGGGTCTACTGTCCTCGCCATGAACAGGGCCACGGCGCGGACGGTATCCACCAGCCGGGGTTCATCGGGGTAATAGCGCAGCAATCGAGGCAGGCCAGCAAGGGCGTAGCCCAGAATGTACGGCTTGGCAAAGGGATACCTGGTGCCAACCGCGTCGGTGTCGATGAAGGTTTCATCCGGCAGAATCGGTTCTCCTCCCTGGCTGAACAGGTGATCCGGTCCCAGTTTTTCCCGCAGTTGCTGGAACAGTTCCAAGGCCTTCTCAAGCCAGGGACGGTAACCGGTATATTCGTAAAGACGCGTAAAATCGAGGGCGTCACCGATGTTTCTGCATTCGCCGGTATCCGCCCGAATCGCCTGGGTGGCATATGCGGCCTGGCTCAGCAGCGCCACGGCCATGCGGGGATCACCGGTTTCTTCCCATGCCAGGAAAAACGCGTCGTAACCCTTGGTACAGAAGGTTACGGCGTCGTTGGATCGCCACATGAACGTTTTGTCATCCCGATGCTGACCGTTCTGGGTGGTGACATTATTGTATCGGGTTCCTCCAAAGTGCCTCTCGGGTTGATTGCCCCACCAGATGGATAAATCATGCATGTTGTCGCACCACAACAGTGCGACCCGTTTCAGGCGTAAGTCTCCAGATCGGTAATATTCCTCGAAAATCGGCACGTCGTGATTCAAGCGGTTCATGCCGAACGCGGCAGGCCGGGGCATGGACGTCACGTTCCCGAAGTCGTCTCCTTCCAGCGTGGCAGACGCTATCCATTCCCGGTGAAACGCGCGTACCGTCTCCAGTTCGGGGGACCATGTTTTCTGGTCCACATCGGGATATACCTGCCGCCACTGCGCCGGATCCGGCCTGAACGGGGAGGAATCCTCCAGCAGATTATCCAACGTTGCCACGTCGGGACCCAGTGCCACGGTTGCCGCGCGCCAGGCGAAGGGCTGGAGGGGAACCCGATCCTCCCCGGTCGACCGGTAATAGGTCATCTGAATGCCGTTATGGCCTTCACCAGGGCCGACCGATACGATGCCCTTCCGGTAACGGTGGGCCACGGGAAACGACACGTTCAGATTCCCCACGGGCAAGCACCAGGGCGTACCGTCCGTGAAGTCATGCCGTTCCTGACTGACTGGGGCTTTGGCCTGAGACAAGCGGATGGTCCATCCAAAAGCGGGACAGTATCCGTCTTCATTTTCCCGTTTCTGAAGCCGCGCGATCAGCACCGCGTTACCCAGGATGTCCAGGCGTGCTTCCAGGATTCGGGGCCATGACTTATTCCACTGGAATTGCCGGACCCACAGGTACCATCGGCCTTTCTCGATGACCTCCGTCCATACCGGCGCGTTTTCAAAGGAGCCCGGAGAAAATGGCGAGGCCTCCCAGGCCAGTTCTCCATCCTGGAACACTCGGACCCCGGAGCGGGTGAAATCCAGGCGATACCTGCCTAGTTCACCAGTAAATTCGCCCTGCTGCCGGACAGGCGTTTCAGGCAGTAAGCGCGCGTTCTTTGCCGGGGAGCGCTCCGGGATAAAACGGATTTTCGAGGGCGTGTCAGGAAACGCGCCAGGACTATATCGAAAAGTAATCAGGGCCCTGCGGATGGACCCGATTTCATCCGGGTGGCGGGTTAATACGCGGATATCGGCGTCTATGGGGTGGTCATCCAGGTAGACCACGATGTCTTCCCCCCGTGACATGCCGACGGGAAATGGCAGGGAACCACGGACTACCCGCTCACGCTCCCCGGAAAGACTCAGTGGGATGTTCCAGTCTCCGGGATATTTCTCCCTTTCGGCGGTAAAGACCTCGTCCTGGCGGGGCGCTCGCGGTAAAACTGGACAGGCGAACTGTTCCATCCATTCCGCGGCGACATCCGCGTCCGTCGGTTCCCCATGCGACGGAAACCACGGGACCAGGGCCAGGACCAGAATGACAAACGGCCGTTCAGGGGACATTTTGACGGGGTTCCGAGGTGTTCGGGGCCTGGCGTAACGAGATGGATGCCACGGTCACATCGTATCCGGGCTGATTGACGAGGCGCGCGATGATCCGGGCCGGTCGTCCCGTCCAGCGCGGGTTATTTTCGCCCAGGTCTATCGCGTAGTCCCGCGTGACACCGTCCGGAATCACCGTGAAGGACTGTTCGGCCAGGACCCCCTTGTTCAGGTTTTCCACGCGCACGGTTCCCCGCGGGGAGACATCTTTTGTCGACGGATCCAGCGGGGAAACGGCCAGGCGCAGAACGGCCCATGGATGGCTGGAGGCATTGATGCCATACACGTTCCGCGTCAGGGTGGCCGGGTCCCCGGTGACGGTAAAACGCCAGGTACCTGATTCCTTACGCACGTTCTGGACGTTCCCTGAGAGCATCCAGGGCGCGTCCGGGGTGAAAGGCCAGTCGGTACTCTGCCAGTCTGGCATGGAAAAATCAAAGGGGCCGCGTCCCATGTCTGCTGGGTACACGTCTTCGGGGGTGTTTCCGGTATCTCCCGTGACGCCGCGTCTCAAGGCCCGCATCATGGCCATGCCGTACTCGGCGTTGGGCTCGATGTAACTCCCCTCTCCCCACTCGTTGAGCGGCCCGACGACCAGGAAAGGCAGGTGCCCAGCCATGGTAAAGTCCCGAGCCTTGGCGGCCAGCCGTTCGAGCCGTTCCGGCGTCCGGCCGGTTATGACCATGGACGCGTTGCCATGCCAGGGGCGCGCGTCCCAGCCCGTGTCTACCACGGGGTAATAAGTCAACCCGGCTGTGTTCGCGAGCGAGGCCCGCTGCTGCCAGGCATCCGGCGCGTGACTGGCAATGTCTTCATACGATACTTCCTGTTGCGACCATGCCCGGGCCGCGGCATGCTCCCATTCGTGGTACGTGGTCCATCCCGTGAATCCTGCTTGCCGCAGGTTACTCAATTCTCCCGAGGTAAAGCCGTAGCCCATGGCCACGAAGGAGATCCCGGGGTATCCGGCGTCCCGGGCCATCTGCTGGGAATCGTTCAGCGCGGCAGCGACGGCTTCCATGCTTCCAAGATCCCGACGCAATCCACGGGGATCCCAAAGAAAGATGGCCGGTTTTCCGTCGATTCTGAAATAAGCGGGCAGGTTGAAATAATGGTCTATCCATTCACGGGTAACGTTTTGCCAGTCCTGGCGGGAATGAGTTCCGGGCGGGTTGTGATTGGCCCACATGATAGCGACTTTCAGCAGGTCCCGGTAACGCGCCTGGCGATAGGCGTCAAACCAGTGCGTCAGGGACTGCCGTCCCTGGACCCAGTACCAGTCGACCAGGTAGCAGGTAATGCCATGATCCAGCGACCACTTGATCTGCCAGTCCACGCATTCCGGATTTCCCTCGTCGTAATACCCCAGGGCCGGGCGGCGTTCCGGCGCGTAGTCCCGGATGCAGTACCACTTCGCGGGACTGTTCCATCCCGGGAAATAATACGCGCACACGTCGAATGGTAGTCGCGGCGGAACCGGCGGTGGAACGTAATCTATCTTGAGAATGTCTGGCGGATCGGTTACCAGGCATTCCGCTTCCGTGATGCCCCCGAATTCCATGCCTTCCAGGCGCAAGCGGACAGGCCCGGGATGATGCGCAACGGCTTCCCACGTGAGATCATGGTACTCCCCCCATCGCAGATCTTCGGGAGGAGCCATGTCTTTCGGGTGGATTTCGATCGCGCGTCCTTCTCCGTCGACCGCGGACAGGGTTATTCCTTTAACGCGTGCGACGCCACCGCCCCGGTTTTCTACCCGCGCCAGGATCTCGCAGGGACGCCCCACGCGCCAGGTGGAATCCAGCGCGCGCAAACGGCTGATGACGGGCCAGGGCGCGAGGGGATCCATTCCGGCTGGCGTGATTTCCGTGCAGGAGATGCCCTCGGGCGGGCGGAAGCCGAAAGCCGTAATCCTTCCGGTCCATCCGGGAAACAGGTCCAGTCGGACCCACTGCGCGTCACGTCGGGGCCACAACCAGGCGACCGCTTCGTGAAACTGGTCATCGCCGGATACCATCCATGAAAACCGCCAGGGCCGTGCCTGCCCGGAGTCTGTCGCGTCCGATTTCAGTATGATCCCGGTGACGTCTTTCGCGTCGATATCAAGCGGACCACACCAGAAAGCGCGTTCGCCGGGTAACTGAAACCAGGAGGATTCCGGGGCTTCTTCTCCGGGGGCCGGTGGTTTCAGCATGGGAACGCTTTTTCCCGCGGGCGGAAAGGTTGCCAGGGCGGCCCGGTCCCCGAAAGGATAAAACACGATGATTTCCTTGAGCGTGAACTCCGCGTCTCCGAAGGGATCAAAACGCAGGCGGTGCAGTCGGGTTCCGCTGTTCCACCCGGGAAATACCACGATCTCGGAGTCCTCTCCCCCACCGCTGACGGCGAACCGCCGGGAGCGCGATTCACTGAATCCCATCATCTCCCCGTCTTCCCGTGACCAGAAAACCTGGCATTCACCCTCCCTGGATGCCGACAGGCGAAGGTACAGCATGGCCATCCCTTCGAGGTCCACGTCGATCGGCACGGAGACGAGTTGGGGATCTGGTCCTGAAGGTGTTATCCGCCAGCCCTCGGCGGTCATTTCCTGACGTCCCGCGTCCGTGTTGGGGGACCACGCCTGCGCGGCATGGGGGTCGGTGAAATCCCAGCGCGGCAACATGCCCGCCGTGAGGACGATCCAGCCCATGGCAATTGTCGAAAGCATTTTCATACCCTCCCGACCGGAATCATTTCGAGAAACTCTTCCCGTGCATTATACTTGCGTTACTTTGATGCTGAAAGTTCGTACCATCCATTCCGGATCTTTACGATGACGCCAGGAACAGGAGAAATTTATGTCTAAAAAGATAGTTGACGCCGTGGAAGTTATCGCACGGGTACGCGCCATGGGCGATACCTTCGCCGTGGTGGCCAATCCGCCTTACGTGCACCCGCCTTTCGAAATTTATCCGCTCGCGCCCGCGCGCCGGGTGTTGACGGATGGCCTGAAAGCGGTGGTCATGGACATGGACGGAACAACAACCACCACCGAACCGTTATGCGTGCACGCGCTGGATACGATGGTCCGGCGCTGTTCCGGACGCGACGCGGATCCCCGCTGGCCCGGGTTGAGCCCGGAGGCGGACTACCCCCATATCATCGGCAACAGTACCACCAAGCACGTGGAATTCCTGGTGCTGAAATACCGGGATCAGTTCGCGCCACGCGCGGTATTGGACGCGTACCTGCGGGGGACCCGATGGACTCTGGCCTCGGGACGGGACCCCCAGCGCCGGCGGGACGCCCTGGCCACGCTACAGGCCTGCGCGCTGACGGGCGCGTCGGAATATATGCCAGGGTCAACCGGGGAAACCATTCCGGATCTTTCAGATGAAGCGTTAGAGCGCCTCTACCGGGACAATACCAGCCAATGGCAGAAATGCCTGCAAGACCCCTCTTTGCTCACCCGGATCGGCGTGGAAATTTATTATCACCGGTATCACGAGGTTCTGGAATCTATCGGACGCGGGGAAAACACCGGAACCACGCATACCATCGCGGGGGTGTCCGGGCGACTGGTTCAGCCGATGCCGGGCATCGGGATTTTTCTCGCCCTTGTCAAGGGCATTCTTGGTGAACACGCCGGGGCATGCGCGCGGATCCTGCGCCCAGGCGCCGGGGAACGTGAGCAGCATGCGCTGGCAGACCTTGGCAGGTACTTCCAGACACACCCCGTGCTGACCGGCCTGGTCACATCATCGATACGCTACGAGGCGGATATTGTCCTGGGGGAGATTTTTCGTCAACTGGTCGAGGAAGTCACTACCTGGCCCGTACCGGAACCAATCAGGCAGACCGCGCGGGAAGCCTTTCGGGATCATCATTGCTTTTATGACACCGTGGTTACCGCTACGGACTCCCATGAAATCCGCCTGAAACCTCACAGGGATCTTTATTCCATCGCGCTGTTTCAACTGGGGCTGGCGCCCGAGGATTTCGGAAAGGTGGCGGGTTTTGAAGATAGCGAATCCGGCACGATTGCCATGCGCGCGGCGGGTATTGGTCTGGCATGCGCGGTACCTTTTCACATGACGGAGGGGCATTCCTTTGAAGCCGCGGCATGGGTGTGTCCCGGGGGATTGCCGGAGGTTTTGCTTGATCACCACCTGTTCCTGCCGCCACAATAACCTTGGGGAGATCGATCTATGGAACGGAACGAGACAGCGCGCGGCATGGCGGACTGGATGGTATCCCGGATTACCGAACTCTGCCAGCGGTTTCCTCAGCGTCCTCCGGGTAGCGAGGCGGAACGGGCGGCCCAGGCCGCCATGGCAGAGGACCTGGCCGCGCGGGGACTGAAACCGGAACTCGAGTTTTTCCCCGTTGCCCAGAAAGCCTTCATGGCCGCGCCTCCCGTTACGGCTGGATGCTTCGCGTTGTCCGCGATACTTGCCTTCTGGACGCCCTGCGCGGCCCTCGTCATGGCCCTCGTGGGCATCGCGGTGATCGTGCTGGAAGTGGGATTCTACCGTCACGTGCTTGCTCCCCTGTTTGTACATCACATCTCGGCCAACCTGTACGCGAGAATCGTTCCCACGGGAGAACCCCGTTGCCGCGTGATTTTCGGTGGCCATGCCGATGCCGCCTACGAGTGGCGGTACCATTACCTATTTCCCCGGCATTTCAAGAAGATCACAGGCTTGCTGCTGGTCACGGCCCTGTGGATTCTGGGGTTTAATCTCCTGCGATGCCTGGGTATACCCCTGGGCTTCCTGCGGTGGACCATGCTTCCAGCCGCCCTGGTTGCGGGCCTGGGCATGGCCTTTACCAATTTCCGGGTGAGCGCGCCCGGGGCCGTGGATAACTTGAGCGGCGCCGTGCTGGGCCTGGCTCTCGCCGGTTATTTCGCGGAACATCGTCCTGAACACACGGAACTGGTGGTGCTGGTCACCGGTTCAGAGGAAGCAGGGCTGGTGGGCGCGTCCGAGTTTGTGCGTCGTCATAAGCCGGAATGGAGCGATCTCCCCACCGTGTATATCGCCCTGGAAAGTTTCCGGGACCTGCCGTGGATGGCCATCTACACCCGGGATATGAATGGGCTGGTCAAGAATGATGTAACGCTGGGCAATCTCTTGCGGCGAGCAGGTGAACGCGTCGGGCTCACGTTGCCCTTCGCGACGGTCACCACGGGATCTTCAGACGCGGCGGCATTCAGTCGCGCGGGGGTAAGAGCCGTCATGCTGGCCGCCATGGACCCGGCACCTGCCCATTACTATCACACGCGGCGGGATACCTGGACGGAACTGGACGCCGACTGCCTGGCCCGCGCCGCGGAGGTGATGCTGGAAGCCCTGGACGATATCGACCAGAACGGCCTGCCTTCGTGATTGACAGGGAGATCGACTGGGATCAGTCGTTATCGTCGAACTCGATTTCCTGTCCTTTTCCAAGGGCGTTCCTGACCGCGCGGGCGACCGATTCCAGGACCTTAAGACGCGCGTACCGCTTGTCATTACCCTCCACGATGATCCAGGGGGCGTGGGCGGTGCTGGTCTGTTCAATCATTTCCGTCACCGCCTGGTAATAGGCGTCCCATTTTTCCCGGTTGCGCCAGTCTTCTTCGGTGATTTTCCACTGTTTTTCCGGTGTGTTCTGCCGGCTTTCAAAGCGGGCCAGTTGTTCTTCCTTGGAAATATGCAGCCAGAACTTCAATACGATCGTGCCGTGTTCGACTAGTTCCGATTCGAATTCGTTGATTTCCCGGTAGGCCCGAAGCCACTCTTCCGTCCGGGCAAAGCCCTCAATCCGTTCCACAAGGACCCGCCCGTACCACGTGCGATCGAATATGGTCCAGTGACCGCCTTTCGGCAAGGCCCGCCAGAAACGCCAGAGGTGATGGTGCGCTTTTTCCACGCCTTCGGGCGCGCCGATGGGAATGACTTCGTATCCCCTTGGATCCAGTTCGCGGGTCAGCCGCCGGATAGCCCCGCCTTTTCCCGCGGCATCCCAGCCTTCGAAAGCGATCACCACCGCCTTCCTGCGGCGGTAGCAAAGGTGTTGCAGGCGGCGGACCTCCAGTTGCAGTTTTTTCATCCGCTTTTCGTACACTTCCGGATCCGCCTTGAGCGACAGGTCAACCCTGTCCAGGGGACTGAACCGGGATGGCACGGAAGCCGGTTGCGCTTCGGGTGGTTTGCTCCGGGCAAGCGCGCTTTGAAACGCGGCCACGAGGGTTTCAGCGATGCGGATATTGCGGAACCGCTCATTCGTGGCGGGTACCAGGGTCCACGGAGCATATGCCGTGGATGTTTCGCGGAACATGTCCTCCGCCAGGGCCAGGTATCGATCGTACATCCGGTGACGTTTGCGTTCCATGGGGCCGATTTTCCAGGAAAACGCGGGATCTGAAAGGAGCGCCTCGAAACGCTTTTTCTGGGTCTTTTTACTGATGTGCAGGAAAAATTTGACGATGACCGCCCCATCATCTGCCAGTTGCCGTTCGAACACCCGGATGCGTTCGTATGCGTCACCCAGGGATAGCGAGCCATATTCTTCGATGGGTTCGTTCCAGACCTGGCGGTACCAGCTATGGTTGAACACGGCGATCTGGCCCCGGGCCGGGGTGAGATTCCAGAATCGCCACATCGGCGGATACAGGTGTTCAGTTTCATTGGCTGGCCGAACGTTGTGTACCTTGAATCCCCGGGGATCCAGGGGCTGAACCAGTCGCGAAATGCTGGAACCCTTTCCCGCGGCATCCCATCCTTCAAAGACAATCAGCACTGGAATACGGGCTTCCCGCAACTGCCGTTGACAGGCAGCCAGTTCGATGTCCAGTTTCTCGGCCAGTTCCTTGTACTCTTTTTTACTGATTTCTGCGTCCAGATCCACGGTTTCCAGCATACAATAACCTTTCTTGACATGTACTTGCCCGGCAACAGTGAAATTCGGAATATGCCGGATTTTCTCTCTTACCAGTTTAAACCATTTTCTGAATAATGTCCAGTAATTTTTTATATAATGAACCAAACCATCAACCTGAAAGGAAGACGCTCATGCGCGTGGGAATCATAGGCCTGGCACGATCCGGCAAGACCACGATTTTCAACGGCCTGACGGGCTCTCATGCTGAAGTAGGGACTTTTGGCAGTCGTGAGGCCAACGTGGCCGTAATCAAGGTGCCGGATGAACGGGTAGATCGCCTGGCGGAGATTTACAAGCCCAGAAAGAAAACCTACGCCGAGATCGAATTTGTGGACGTGGCCCCCGCGGAAGGACAGGATCCCCACAAAACCCTTGATCCGGCAGCCCTGAACCTGCTGAAAAACGTGGAAGCCGTGGTTCACGTGGTTCGGGCCTTCGAAAATGAATCCTCGCCTCACCCGCTCGACAGCATCGATCCCGCCCGGGATGTCCGGATGCTGGAGGAGGAACTGCAACTGACCGACCTGATCATCGTTGAAAAACGCCTCGAGCGCCTGGAGAAGGAACACCGACGCGACAAGGAGTACGAACTGATGATCCGGTGCAGGGAACACCTGGAAACGGGTAAACCCCTGCGGACTTTGTCCCTGGATCCACAGGAAGAAGTGGCCCTGAGGGGGTTCACGTTTCTTTCTCGGAAGCCGCTCATGCTGGCGGGGAATTACAGCGAGGATCGTATCGGTTCGCCAGATCCGGCCGGCCTGGAGACGATCGCCAGCGAATTCGGCCTGCCTCATATCGACCTGTGCGGTGCCATGGAAATGGAAGTTGCCCAGTTGCCCGAGGAAGAGCGGCCGGCATTCCGCGAAGAACTGGGACTGGGGGAAGAATCCCGTAACCGCTTCATCCGCGCCGCCTACGAACTGCTGGGACTGATGAGTTTCCTGACGGCCGGGGAACCCGAAGTCCGCGCCTGGACCATACGCAGGGGAACCCGTGCCGTAGACGCGGCGGGGGTGATTCACTCGGACATTCAGCGGGGTTTCATCCGGGCTGAAACGGTGGCCTATACGGATTTCATCGAGGCGGGTTCCATGGCGAAGGCCAAGGAGAAAGGAAAAGTTCGCCTCGAGGGCAAAGACTATATCGTTCAGGATGGCGATATTCTGCTTTTCAGATTTAACGTTTAAAAGTAATATTTCCGTAACGCCACACGCAGCCCGACGTATAATAAATAGGGTAAACCTTACCGGAAGGAATCCTTATGCGCCAGGCGAATCGGTTTTCAGGCGGATGGGCCGTCGCGGCAGGGATCATCGCGGTATTGCTTCTGCTGACAACGCTGAGCGGATGTCCCTGGTTCAAGCCGAAGCCGCCGTCGGATCAGCATCCCCCCACCAATGATCCGGGCAACGATCCCTCGGCTCCACCGACCTTTGTCAGCGCCGACCCAGGCGGAGGACTTTACGCGGCCCGGGATGGAGTGGATACCGCGGCCGGAGACGCGGCGGGGGCTCCAGAGACCGGGGATCAGCCTGTCCGGGAAGTGGTGGAACCTGATGTCATCCGGAAAGATGGCTCGTTACTGTATATCCTGAATCAGTTCCGGGGTCTGACCATTGTGGATCTGGATAAACGGGCCGTGGTCGGCTCTGTTCCAACGCTAGGCTATCCCCGGGACCTTTATCTCGTAAACGGAATGGCATACGTGCTGACGGGATATGCCGCGGACACCCGCGTCGAAAACGGACAGGTCAGCGTGAATATTGCCTCCCGCCTGTATGCCGTCGATGTCAGCGATCCTGCCTCGCCCGTCATTGCCGGTGAACTGGCCCTCGAAGGGGACTTTATAGACAGCCGCATGGCAGGGGATGTGCTTTATGCCGTTTCGGCGAGTTTTCAGTACGTGTGGGATACGGTACCCCCGGCTGAATCGGGCGACGTGGTTCAGGGCGAACCTGGCGGGGCCGGCGTGGTAAAAGCGCAGACGTCCTCTTCGTGGGTTACCAGCGTTAACCTGGCCGATCCTTCAGCCATGCGCCCCGTGGAAACCCTCTCGCTGGAGGGGTACGGTTCCATCGTCCAGACGGGTGAGGATTTCCTGTTTGTGGCGTCTCCGGACTGGTGGTCTCAGCAGACTGCCATTACCCTGGTGGATATCGGTAACGCGGAAGGACACATCCAGACGAGGGGAACCGCTACGGTGGAAGGTATCGTGGCCGACCGGTTCAAGATGAACGCCTGGAACGGCGTGTTGCGGGTGGCCACCAATTACTGGTACCAGAACGCGTCCGGAGGAACCAGCCTGGAAACCGAGGTTACCACGTTTTCCCTGGCGGATCCCGATAAGCCCGAACGACTGGGACGCTTGATCCTGGAAAACGCTTCGGGTGAGACCCTGTACGCGAGCCGTTTTGATGGGCCGCGGGCATACCTCGTGACCTTCCTTCGGGTGGATCCGCTTTTCGTGGTGGACCTATCCGATCCGGTGAATCCCCGGAAAACCGGCGAACTGAAAGTACCCGGGTACTCGGTTCACATTGAACCCCGAGGAAATCGCCTGGTTGGCATAGGCATGGATGATTCTTCGGGAACCTGGAAGGTCGCCGCGACCCTTTTTGACGTGAGCGATCCAGCAAGTCCGGCTGAATTGTCCCGGGTAACCGTCGGAGACGGTTGGGGCTGGTCGCCCGCGTTCTCCGACGTGAAAGCCCTGACAGTTCTTGATGACATGATACTGTTACCCGTGTCCGGCTGGACGGATGCTGGCGCTTACGATCGGGTACAGTGGATCCAGTGGACCGGTGATACCCTGACGCCACTGGGAACGGTGGACGTGCAGGGCGCGGCCTTGCGAACCTTCCGGGCCGGCGATCTGTATTATTGCGTTACCCCCGACGAAGTGGACGTGATCGCGTTGCGGGATGTCAACCCCGTGGTGGAAACCGTCATTCCCTTGACCTCGGATGTCCGGGATTGCGTGAAGGTGGCTAACGGGAAGTGGGTCCGGGTTGTCGCGAAGAAGAATGGTCAGACGGCCAGTATCGAAACGGCCGCTACGGTCGACGGCTTGCCCCTGGCCGAAGTGGCCCTTCCGGACGCGGACGTGGTGGATACCCTGGTAGTAGGCAACGACGTGGTGGTCATCAGTCGCGGATGGGATCCCGGTACGGGCGCGGGATATTACTCGGGAACCCGGGTAAGCGTGGACGACGCGGGCAACATGGCGCCGCGCTGGAGCAACAAGTGGGCCGTGCAGCCCTGGTGGGGTTGGTGGTGGGGCTGGTATGACGTGCTGCCCATGGCGGGTCCGTCTGTCCGGGGTGGAGGGGTTGTGGCAGAAGACGGAATGTCCGCGGGTGCCGTTTCCAGCGGTGATGCCGCGGTATCTTCCTCGAAACGGGTCATGCCAGGTTATTGGGGGTGGCCGCGCGCCGGGGATAACCGGGCCGTGCTGCTCGCGGGCGGCAAACTGGTGTTGCGGTGTTACGCCGATTCATGGACCGGCATCGTGGGAGGCGATACCCCTTGGCATGGGCTTGCCATCGTGGATGCCGCTTCCGGAAACCTGGAGGGAACGGTCGGGCTTGGATTCCCGGAGACGGGGAATGTCGGCGTTGATCCTTCGGGGCGGATCCTGCTTTCCTACAAGGACGCGAGAACCATGGATGCAGCGGGCCGTCCCGTTTGCGCGTGGTATCTCGCGCTGCTGGATCCGGGCAGCCGGCAGGTGGTCGCGTCGGCCAACGTGCCCGGTAACGCGCTGTCCACACCCGGATCCGGCTGCTACCTGCTGGATGACTGGCAATACGCGCCCGACGGATCGGTCATACGTCAGGTGAACACCATTACGTGGAACGGGGGGGCTCAAGATAACGTTCGCCTTGTGGAATCCGTTCCATTGGGTCAGGACTGGGGCGATCTTCAGGCCACGGGGGGTACAGCGTGGGTTACGCGCTATGATGCCACGTGGACGCTGGAACGCCTGTTATTCAATGGTGAGGGCCACCTCACGGCCCGGGAATCCATGGTGCCCGGTCCCTCGTGGGCTTCCCTGCTGGCCTGGAACGAATCCCGGGTGTGCGCGCAAACGGATGGCAATGTCCTGATTCAGATGGCCTTCAGCGGCGACGGATCCCCCGTGATTGAAAGCGTGGTAGGTGTGATGGGCTGGCCTGTGAAAGGGCGGCTCGTTGATGACGTTGGGGTGGTCTGCCTGGGTAAAGCGGGCATTGCCCTGCTCGGGCATGGCGCGGGAATGCTTTAAACGCGATTACTCCCTGATTCATCTGCCTGTTGCAGGGCTTCACGCAATTCAGCCACCGAGGAAAACACCAGGTCAGGTGCCGCGGCGGCGGTTTTCAGGTCTTCAGGGCGCGTTTCACCGCTGAGTACGAGGATACCGGTCATTCCGGCGTTTCGAGCCATCGCCATGTCCGTGTATAGCCTGTCTCCTACCATGGCCGCGGTTTCCGGGGTCCGGCCCAGCCGGTGGAGTGCCGCGCGCGCGAAGTCGGGGCTCGGTTTTCCTATGAATTTGGGCCACCGCCCGCCCGTAGCTTCGGCAAGCAAGGCGGCCATGGCTCCGCAATCCGGTATATACCCGTAGTCGGTGGGACATACCTTGTCGGGGTTGGTGGCCACGTAGGGAAGCCCGGCGCGCAACAGCAGGCAGGCCCGCTCCAGTTTCCCATAGGTCAGGGTTTTGTCAAAAGAAAGTATTACCGCCTCGGGGTCGTCCGCTAATGGCTCTATACCGGCAGCCCGCAGTTCTTCTTCGAAAGAAGGGGTTCCCAGCGTGTAGACCCGTCGCCACGGGGTTTCGGTAAGTAAGTAGGTGACGGTGGCCTCGCCGGAGGTCAGGATGGCTTCGGGTCCCACGGGAATCCCCATGCGGGCCAGTTTCCGGGCGTAAGCCTGACGATCGGCCGTGGGATTATTGGTCAGAAAGAGAAACGATCTGTTCGTCTGCTTCAGGAATGCAATAAATGCCGCGGCACCTTCAATCGGGCGGTCCCCAAGGTATACGGTTCCATCCATGTCCAGTAGAAAACAATCCAGTTTCGCCAGAAGAGCGGAGTGGTCGACATTCATCGATTGTGTTGCCTTTCCGCACCGCGCAGAATGGGGACACCGCGAAGACGCCAGAAATCACGGAATGTCATGTTGCCTCCCCCGAAACGCGCCTGCTCATAGTATGCCAGCAGCCAGCGTAATGCTTCCCGGTCCAGTGCCGGCACGGACGCCGCCCGCGTCAGCAGTTCTTCGGATGTGAGTCCCCGGGTATCCACGCCCACTCGTTCCAGTTTCCGTCGCAAGCCCCGCAGCAGCCACCGCGCGTGGCGCTGGTGCAGGTTCAGGATGACCCGGTCATAGGGTGATTGATTCCTCCAGAAAACACGCCAGGCAAGCCCAAGGACGACTCCCGCGCACAGCACCAGGAAAACCAGGGTGGCTGGAAGGGCGATTCGACCTCGCCGGTCAGGAGAAGTGAACTTCAGGAAAACTTCCAGGGCACCGGTTCCTCCCCCCTCTCCGTGCCCCTGGCGCAACTGCTCCACCAGCGTGTCCAGCCGCCAGCCGCCCTGGAACCCCATGACGTTCCGGTACCAGAACATCTTGGCCAGGAGTAACTGTTGCGACCATCGCTGGCGGATGTAGGCAAAGCCCGTGGCGGTATAGTCGGAACGGGGTGATGGGTCGAATCGTACCCAGCCGACGCCCTGGAAATATGCCTCTACCCAGAGATGGGCCATGTTCGCCCGGACGATATACGCCCGTTCGGATGGATTGTAATCGCCGCCGCGATAACCGTTGACCACGCGGGTCGGAATACCCTTGTAACGGGCGGCCAGGGCAAGGGCCGTGGCGAACAGTTCGCAGTGGCCGCGCCGGGTCTGGGTGAGAAAAGCATCGATTGGGTGCGTGGGAGGTAAGGGCGGCAGGTCCAGCGTATAGGTGAAATCCGGACCATTCAGCCAGTTCACCAGGGTCAGCATGACCTCGTAGGGGGTTCTGGCGTTCCGGGTAACCTCGTCGATGCGCGCGCGGGTACTTTCCAGAAGGTCATGATACAGGAGCACCTGCAGAATCGTCTCGGACAGATCCGTTACGGTCCAACTGGCGGTAGCCAGCGTTTCCGGGGAAGGCTGAAAGAGTTCGGAAACGGCCTGGTAGGTAAGCCGTCTTGGCCCGCGGGCGTTCAGCAGGACGGTGTAATCGCCGCCCGGGTCCCATTGCACGGTCCTGGGATTCCGCTCGTCTCCCTCCAGGGCGACGTACTGCACGAGGTCCAGCACGGGCAGGGCCCCCGTCGGCACATCGTCCACGAAAATTTCCTGCCTGACCAGCCGTCGTCCCTGCACGGGATCCCGCTGCACGGCCTTGCCGATCTGCACGAGACCACTACCGTTGGCAAAGGGCCAGATGATCGGTACTTCCCGACCCTGCGCGGGCACCTGGTAGCGGGACCACTCGGCGCCATCAAACCGGGAAAGCGTGGTCACGCGCCAGTACAGGGCATCCGCCGGGATCAGGACGCCTTCCGGTTCTTCCGGAAATTCCACGTGCATGACGGCACTGGTGTCCTGGTAGATAGACATGCCGCCGTCCAGCCGGACCTTGTCGGTGAGGCCGGTGACGGCTCGCTGGTAATCAGCCCGGCCAAATATGCCCGCTTCGACCCGAGGCGTAAACAGGAACAGCACACCTCCCAAGACGAGAGCTACCACGGAAACCAGGGCCAGCGTGCCCAGCACATACCACAACTGCCAGGTATCGTTGATCACCATTGACCTGGAATCCACCACGACCGCGGGGCGGGATGCCGTGGCGGCGAGCCGGTCTGCCTGCACCGTCAGCAGGGCGAAACTCCATACCACGCTGAGCAGCAAGATGACCAGCGCTACCGCGATGAGCGGTTCGGGGCTCTGAACTACCGCCCCCAGCACCAGGAAAAACGCCATGAGTAGCAGTTCGTAGCATGATTTGACCGTCAGGCGTCCCAGCAGCAGGTAGCAGGTGATGAAAATGACCAGGCTGATCACCGCCTGGAGCAGGCCCATTAGGACCACGCTAAGCGGGATAAACAGCGCGTACAGCAGGGATATGACGGTTTTGAACTGGCGGAACACCCGGTACGCTTCCCACCGTTCGGCCAGCAGGTTCAGCGCGATGAGCACAGTGGGCACCACAGCCATGAGCGGCCCGTATACCCTGACCGAGGCCAGGGCAAGGAAGCCACCGAAAAGCGCCAGGTAAATCGCGCCGCGCATGGCCTGCCGCAGATCAACCATCGGTCGCGACCTCCACGGGGCTGATTACGGGGCAGGACTGGGGCAGGTTCAGTGTGCCCGGATCAAGGCGGTGAGAAACGCACAATATCCTGGCGGGTTCGGAGCGTAACCTTGCCAGACGCTCCAGCAGCAACTCTCCCCCATCCTGGCCGGCAGGTTGAACCCGGGCGAACCACTCCAGGATCCGGTGTTCCTGCAAAGAACCGCGGGCTGGAGCAATACCGGAAGTATTTCCCGCCGCCGTACCTACCTCGTACTGCTTGTGTATAAACGCGACCGCGAGGGACGCGGCGTATTCCACGGCCAGTTCGAAACGTTCCAGGTCCTCCGGTCCACGGATGCCGCTGTCATCGATCAGAATGATGACTGTCTTGAGGGTTCCCAGTCCCATTTCCCGCACGACTAGGGTACCGAGTCTCGCGCTCACCCGCCACACGATACGCCGGATGTCGTCGCCGGGTTGATATTCCCGTAGAGAAAAATACTCATCCCCTTCCTCGTCGTTCCGTCTGGCCCGAACCATCGCGCCCATACCCCGCTCAAAAGGGGTGATACTCACGGGATACACCCTTGGGTATACCAGCACCCTGTTTGCTAGCACGAAACGCTTTTCCCGCGTGTAAAATCCGAAGGGAAACGCGCTGCGCAACCTGCAACTGTCAAGTCGATGTTCGCCACGACGTTTGAAAGAAAGATCCAAATCCACCATGGCGCGCGCGCGGGGGGGTACCCGCAGAACGTGGGCTACCGTGGGTTCGACGGCGTCTCCCTCGAGTATGACCCGGACCGAAAAAGCGGAAAGCAACCATCGGCGGGACCGCAATTCCACGTGGGCCGGCAAGGGATCTCCCCGGTGAACCGCTGGTGCCATGTCGACCGATATATCCAGTCCAGACAGGTTCATTCTTCCGGAAACGGAGGAAATGACCAGCAACCCCAGTGAACCGCCGAAAATAATGTAAAGGAGGTTTTCCCCGGTATTCCACGCGGACAATAGCAGAAGCATGCTGATCAGGCAAACCACCAGTCCAGTCGCGGTCCATTTTCCGGCAACCCGACGGAACACGGAACGAATCGGACTGAGCGAAAGATACCGCATGGTCGAGGTCAATCCGGGATGGGAACGTCACGCAGGATGTCTTCGATAACGCGATTGCGCTCTCGTGCCGAGGCCGTCAGGTCCGCGCTGCGTCCGCGCACAAGAACGCGATGACCGAGCACGTTTACGGCCATGTCTTTCACGTCTGAGGGAGTGACAAAATCGCGTCCCCGCAACAGGGCACGGGCCTGGGCGGCCTCAAACAGTCCCTGGGTTCCCCGGGGCGACGCACCCAGCCTGACCGACGGGTGCGCGCGGGTCGCCCGGACGATAGCCAGGATATACCGCTCCACGCTGGGATCCACGCGTACTTCGGAAGCCTGCTGCTGCAGGTCCAGCAGTTCCTGGGTGGTCAGGGCGGGATCCAGCGAGGCCAAGGCGGCGGATGGATCATGGCGTCGCATGATCAGCAATTCATCCTGCTCGGGAGGGTATCCCATCTCCACGCGCATCAGGAACCGGTCCAATTGCGATTCCGGCAACGCGTAGGTGCCTTCCTGCTCAATGGGATTCTGGGTGGCGATCACCATGAACGGTTTTGGCAGCGTGTAAGTCACGCCGTCCACGGTAACCGTGCCTTCGCTCATGGCTTCCAGCAGGGCACTCTGAGTTTTCGGCGGCGTGCGGTTGATTTCGTCAGCCAGCACGATTCCGGCGAAAATGGGCCCCTTTCTGAAGTCGAAGGTACCCGTTTTGGGATTCAGCACGGAAACCCCAAGAATATCCGATGGAAGCATGTCACTGGTAAACTGGATTCTGGAAAAGGAACAGTCCACGGATCGCGCAAGACTCTGGGCCAGGGTGGTTTTTCCTATGCCTGGTACGTCTTCAATCAGCAGGTGTCCCCGGGCCAGCAGGGCAATAACGCAACGTTCCACCACATCCCTTTTCCCATACACCACCTGCTCAACGGTGTCTACCAGTTTCTGGATTAATAAATCGGTTTCTCTTTTTTCCTGTATCATGGCCATGTCCGGCTTCTCCCTGGCATTATCAAGGATTATATGGTAACAAATTGAACGGCCCAGCTCTTTCCTCGAGCCGGGCCGCTGGTTTTCGTCACTCGGTCTTGTTATGGTCTGGCCTGACCTTACTCCCCTCTACGCAAGGTAAACTGTTGTTCCTTGGTGGCATTGGGATGCATGATGTCGTATTTCACCGTTTCCCACGCGTCCACCTTGGGGTTATCCGGAATCGTGGCCTTTTCCTTGATCTGTTTCTGCCGTTCGGTCAGTGGCGGCGCGTTTTCAATGACATTACACGTCAGGAACACCATCAATTCGTTGATCGTTTCTTTTCGCTGGTTAGCCTTGAAAAGGGTTCCCATGACGGGAATATCCCCGACTACCGGGACCTTGCGAACCGTGGAATTCGAGTCGCTCTTCCGAAGCCCGCCGATGAACACCGTCTGCCCGTTGTTCAAGTGCATCGTCGATTTGACTTCACGCTTGTCTTC
Source organism: Candidatus Hydrogenedentota bacterium (assembly GCA_018056705.1). Classification (GTDB taxonomy): domain Bacteria; phylum Hydrogenedentota; class Hydrogenedentia; order Hydrogenedentales; family CAITNO01; genus JAGPFE01. The sequence continues at coordinate 150,831 of JAGPFE010000001.1, forward strand.
AATCGGAACACCTTGGAACTGCCCGGAAGTCGTGCTTTCCTTGGCCTGCACTTCACAGATGATGCTATTGTCGTGGGTTACTTTCGGCGTCACGGTGAGTACCGTACCCACTTCCTTGAACTGGGTAGTGGTCTGGGATCCACCCAGGTTGGTCTGCCGCAGTTCCTGGTAGGGAATTTCCTGGGCTATCGAGATGGTCGCTGGCTGATTCTCAACGGCCATGACCACGGGATTGGATACCAGCCTGCCGTTTCGGTTACGAACCTCCAACTGGATAACGCCCTGCCAGTCGATATCATCCGTAAGCACGCTGAAGTTCAACAGTCCGGCCGCGGTCCGTAACACTTCCATGTCCGTGGCAAGGCCAAGGGCCTGTAACGTGCCGATGTTAGGGGCGTTTTCTTCCCCATACAGCGCGACATCCCGCCGCGACTGCCGCTTGACCGCGTTCATCAGCCACTTTGCCCCGGTGTCCGCTTCATCGTTAAGTAACGCGTCAACCACCATGGTCTCGATCATTACCTGGCGGACCGGGATGTCCAGGGATTTCACGACCTGCTTGATCTGTTCCACCACGACGGGCATGTCGGTGACCACGATGTGACGTGCCCGCTTGTCCGCGGCCGCCTGCCCGATGCTGGGTGTAAGCATCTTGGTCAGCATCTGCACCACTTCCGCGGGATCGGCGTAATTCAGAGGAATGGCCTCGGTCACCGTGGGCATGACCGGTTTGGCCACGTCCAGTTGCTTGGCCAGGTTCACGAGATCCTGAATCCGGTTTTTGGGCGCCCTGATGACCACCGTGTTGGTGGACTTGTTCGATGTGATGGTAATGATTTTGTTATCGCGACCGACGGAAATCACGTCCTGCAGAATGTTCTGCACGTCCGCCGCGGCGGCGTTGTCCAGTTGCACCATTTCCGTGCGGATATTGAGTTCCATGGCCTCGTCATACGGGACGATACGGAAAATGCCTTCTTCTTCAACCAGCCCGAGGCCATTCATGCGCAGGGCCGTCTCCATGGCTTGACGCAGGGTCACGTTGCGCAGGTTGGCGGTCACGGTACCTTTCAGGGCGGTTCCCGCGATAACGTTGATCCCCGCTTTCTGGGCCAGCATGGCCACCACGTTGGTCAGGTCGAGATTACGGAAATCAATGTTCACAATCTGGTCTAAAGGATCTCCCGTGACTGGGATCGTTTCAGGAGCAACTTCTTTTTTTGCTTCTACCGTAGCCCGTTTCTGTATTGCGTTCGGGGCCTTGTCGGCAACTGGTCCCCCCGGCTCCATGGGAGAAATCGGGGGCATGTCCGGAGTAATGGGCACTTTACTGGGTTCCGCGGCCTGCTCGCCCGGTTGAGCCGTCGGGGTTGAAGATGGCTGCGATTCCGGTGGAGTCGGGGCGGGTGACGGTGGAGTTGCCGGGGCTGGCGTGGGCGACGCTTCCGATGGAACGGGCGTTTCAGTCTTGGTTTGTTCTTTACCAGAAGCCTTCAGCGTGTTTCCCCCACCCTCGCCCGTACTTAATTCCTGCATTAGGCGGCGGATACGGGTTGCCAGGGACGCGTTGCTTTCCACTACGGCTTCTACCGGCACAGCCTGTTCCCTGGGGGCCGGAGGTTCTACCGCGGGAGCAGGTTGCTGTCCGCTTGGCGCGGCGCCCTGCCCGGACGTTCCTGCCTCGGGAGACGCGCCCGGCTGGGGAGGAACGGGCTGCTGGGTGGATTGCTGGGATGCTGGCGGTTCATTCGAAACGACGGTGGGACCACCTTGGGCCGCTCCTCCGGCATTTCCCCCGGCAGCGTTAATGAGTTGCTGCAGTTCCTTAGGAGAAACCTCGGGCTGGTTGGCCGGTTGCGCGTCCTCCACGGGGGGCACATCCGCCATCGAGGCCGGAGTATCCGTGATCAACTCTGGTGAAACGGTTGCCACGGATCGCAGGGTCTCCGCGACCGACCCCACCCGTCCTACCTCGCGCAGTTGCTGCCTGACCACGGCACTTCCGCCGCTGGTGGATACGGTCTGCTGCCCATACGCGGGCAGGAGCAACATACCCACTAGCACCAGCACCGTTCCCCAGATGCCGACCGCACTGTGCAATACCGGCTGTCGCATACTCACATTTCCTTCATTTCCAACGGTACCAGCGTGTCACCCACTTTCAGGATGACCCGGTCCGCCTCAATGGCCGAAACTTCCACGCCGTTTGGATAGATATAACCCACGCCCACCACTTCGTCGTCGATGACCGCGATGGATTTGGATTCGTTTTTCGGGTCATACACAATCGCCGTAACCTGTTTTTCAGAAAGACTGGACAGGATCCGGCTCAGATTAGTTGCGACAGGCTGACCACCGGAAAAATCCGGTGTCGGCGCGCCAGCCGCCATGCTCTCCGTTATTTCCCCGCCCAGGTATCCTTTCATGGGGGTAACCTGGCCCACGAGGGGAGTCATCGGGTTGCGCTGGATGCGCACCTTGGCATATTCCACGGGCTGGACATCCACGCTTCGCAGCAACTCTTCAAGATTGATGTCTTCCATTTTCTCCAGGGACACCTGGGCACCCGTGGATGCTTTCCCCTTGTTTCCGGAAGCCGCGTTTTTCGGATTGACCGGAGCGGCGGTCTTGCCCGCGAATCCAAACTGGTATACCAGGACCCCAACCAGGGCGACACACAGAACCACCGCTATGATGATTTGTTTTTTATTCTGCTCGTTCATCGGGCCTGGTTCCTCACGTTACCCGACTTGGCATCCCCTTTCTGATCCTTCTGGGCCCCTTCTTTTTCCTTGTCGGAAGGACTGGTCTGGGATGATTCCGCTATGAAGCGGAACGTGCTCAGCGTGAAGGTGGCCGTGGAAACCCCTTCCTTTTCCTCGCCAATGTCGATGTCACCCAGTTTGAAGTACCGCTTATCCCGCTCGAGCATGTTCATGAACGTAACGATAGGGTGAAATTGTCCCATCGCCGTGACCTTGTAAGGGATCACTTCAATTTTCCGGTCGACTTTCGTCGGAAGCGTGGACAACTGCACGCGAAGTCCTAATTCCGCGCCCAGCATTTCGATCCGGTTAAGCAGCGTGGGAATTTCCCGTTCCTCGGGCAGACGCAACCGGAACCCTTCCACCAGCTTGCGCATCTGGGCGGCTTCTTCCCGCAACTGGACAATGTTGGATGCGATTTTTTTCGCTTCGTCCAGTTCCTTCTGGATTGAGGCGATGCGCTGGCGTTCCGTTTCGGCTTTCTGATCGAAATAACGGTACGCGACCGCGAAGTACAAGACCGCCAGTACTACGGCCACCGCAATGACGCCGACAACGAAGATCCAGTCTTTCTTTGTTATCTTGCCTTGTAAGAGGTCCAGCATCTTTTCAAGGCCTCATGGTATAACCCTGAACGGGATTGGATTACTGTTGAATGATGTACTCAAAGATGAACTTCCTTACGGCGAAACCGTTGAAATCCGTGTCCTCGATCCGGGAAGCGTACAGGGAAAATTTCGAGGCGAACCGCTCGCTTTCCGACGTGTTTTCGGCTAACTGGGCCGTGCTGCTTACCCCGGATTCATTTTCCACCGCGTACCCGGTGACTTCCAGGATAGGTTTGTCGATCTGAACTTTTTCCGTGGCCGGTTTTTTTGTCTTGGGATCCACCATCGGTTCCCCCTTTTTATCCATCTTGATCCGTTCCTCGGTGAATTTCCGGGAGGTCAGACGGATCCGGGAGTACCAGATGTTATCCGGGGTCAGGCGCACCAGTTCGGCCAGCCACTCCGACCAGAGCGTCCGGTCTTTCAGGATATCCTGAATCACGCCAATGCGCTCACCGAACGCTTTTTTCTCTTCAACCAGCGTGTTGTATTCCTTGACCACGTCCGACAACTGGTTCAGTTCCTGCCGCTTTTTTTCGTACTGCCTGGTCAGGGAGGCTACCGCCGCCATCTGTCCTACCGCGTTGGATGCGAGGTAGAAAACGACCAGTGCCAGCAGGACCAGGCTCAACAGGTGAGGTAACGCCGACCGTTTGACCGGCCGTAATTCCTCGGGCATCAGGTTAATGCGTATCACCGTTGATTCCTCACAGGTCAGCCATTCCCCGGGCGGCAAGCCCGATGGCCACCATGAACTGCGGTGGATTCTGTAACAGGTCACCGACACGCGCGTCAGCCCCCATCATCAGGGCACTCATGTCGGGTTTGGCCGTCTCCACATCATCGATCCCCAGTTCATCCTGGATCAGGACGCGCAACAACGGGAACCCCGCGATGCCGCCGGTCAGAATGACCCGGTTCACGGGCTGCTCATACAGATGATGTTCATAGAAATCCAGGGACCGGCGTACCTCTCCGAGCATCCGGTCCAGGGGGGGCTGTAATACCTCCTCCAGGGGACGCTGGATACCCAGGCCGGCAACCCCGCCACTAGATAACCCGCTCGGATCAAAGGCCGACGCCCGTTCCACTTCCGGTTTCTGCGGCGTAAACCCTGATCCCCCGTCCTGCATGAGGGAAGTTCCGCTGGGCAGTACCGAGTCCAGTTCTTCGTCCAGCGGATCCAGCAACGACGCGTTGTTCCAGGCTTCCTTCTGATCTCCGCCGGGAACCAGTGTTTTCGTGTCGAGCATATCGGCTTCCGTCAACTCAATGGCTTCCGGAAGATCCTTCTCGAGAGTTGGCGCGTCATGAATCGGCACCGAGGCAAATTCTTCCAGTTGCCGTAATGCCGTGTCGTAAGCGCAACGACGATCCTTGGCGATGGCCTGCACAAGGTCCCGCGTGCCCCAGTTGATCTCTCGGACAAAGTTAGACACGCTATCCTTGATGAAATGCAGGCTGGTGGAGGACGCGCCAATATTCATGACTACCACGGTTTCACCCACCCGCAGGAAATCACAGGCTTCTGCCGCGTCCGCGAGCGCCAACGTGTCTACCGTCAGGGCACCGCAGGCCACCTCCGCCGCGCGGTAGGTCTGCAACAGGTTCTGGACGACGTCCTGCTTGGCGGCTACCAGCAGGATCTTGATCTGGTTCTGCGTGTCTCCCTTGATTTCATCAAGAACCGTCCAGTCCAGGTAAACTTCGTTCAAGTCGTAGGGTACGTTGTTTTTGGCTTCACGCATGACCACGTCGGACAACTGGTCTTTCACTTTACCTGTAATGCGGGGATAACGGATCACCACGGACTGGCCTGGCAACGCGCCGACCACGTGGGCTTTATTCAGGGGCATGCCCCGTAGGACCTCCCGGATCGCCTGGGCCTGCGCGCCCGTGGGGTCATTGTTGACCTGATCACGATCCACGATGAATTGGGCCGCCTGTTCAATGCGCAGCCGCCCACCACTTCTGCTCATCAGCACGGCCTTGACAGAATGCGACCCTAGATCAAGACCAATCGCGTATTTCGGTTTCCTGAAACCCAAGGTATGTCTACCTTCCGGCGTTGGGTACCCTTTTCCAGGTGATCCTGCACCCCGGACGCGTCCACGCCATGAACGCGTCCGTTTCAAGAACCCATGAAACTTTACATCCTTCGCTTTCTTCTATACATTGTAGGAACTTCTTCGCCGTTTGTCAAGAATTTTCTTGGCCTATTTCCATTTTTTTCGATAATTTCTTTTCGCCTGTTTCGGACTTTGATTCCTTGTCAAGCAAGTCTCTATCATTTACAATGTGGTTCGTGCAATTCGAAAGGAGCCTTCCATGAAGCGAATCCTCGCGTTCTGGTGCGGGTTGGTCGTGACGACTGTTCTGTCCACGCCCGGAATGACTCAGCCTCCTACCGATCCATCTTCTCCCCCTCCACCATCCGCGCAGGCAAGCCCCGAGGGAACGTCGTCCGAAGGTACTTCCGCGCCTACGGGTGATTATGTGGTGCTCAAAAATGGGAAACAACTGAACAATATATATATCGTTCGCGTGACCCCGCTGACCGTGGAAATCGGATACAGCCCCGAAAAAGCGGATCTGAAAATCCCCCGCAAACAGGTCCAGGAAATACATCAGGCCGGCAAAATCCGTCAGAGCGGTGAATCGGAAACCAAACCCGCCCAGGAAGAAACCACTGCTTTTCCCGCGGCCGAACTGGACAGCACTTTTCACCAGAAACTGACTACGCCCCTTCCGGAAACGCCCTTGACTTATGAAAATCAGGATATCACGAAAATTCTCACCGAACTGGCCATCAAGGCCGACGTCGCGCTTGAAATCGCGGATGATGTCAAGCAATTACCTGAATCGAAACGACAGGTCAGTGTTACCGTAAACAGGGGAACCACCCTTGCCGAGTTTCTCCACCAGGAATTGAGCAAAATCGTCCCGGGTTTGCAAGTGAAGTTTGATTTCGATCACGTGATCATCACGTCGCGGGGGCAGTAAGTCCGGAAAAGAAAAAGGACGCGGAAAAATTTTTCCGCGTCCCGGGTGGCGTTAGCGTTTTTTTATTCTTCTTCTTCCGTGTCGTCACCGGATACTTCGTCGTCTTCCAGGTCTTCGATCACGGTGTCTTCTTCTGACTCAATGATAACCTCGACGGGGTCCTCTTCATCGGGTTCAGCTAGAACGAGTTCCGTTTCTTCAGCAATTTCTTCCTCCTCGTCCTCCAGATAATCATCATCCAGTTCTTCTTCGAGCTGATCTTCCACTTCCTCGTATTCTTCTTCTTCCAGGGGTACTTCGGACACCCCATCTTCCAGGTCATACTCCGAAGACACGGGAACCACCCGTTCCTTCTTCCGCTTGGGTTTCTTGACCTTGGGCTTTTCCATGTTCTCCAGGGTCTTAGGGTCAATCAGTTTCAAGGGTTCGCCGTCACATCTCTTGCTGGGACATCTGAATCCCACTTTTTCAGCACCCCAGTCGATGAATTTCCGGTGACACTTGGGACAGTAATACTTTCCAGCCACGGTGGGTCTCCTTGTTTGAATGCCTTTCGGACGTAATGGGACGCAATTATATACGACCATATTGAAAAAAGAAAAAAAAGCGCGCCAGGTAGATAGCGCGGAGAGGGACGCTATAAACAGCGATGCCGGCGATGAAAATCGCCGGCATCCTGGAGGGTGAGGGTGTGTCGCTTTGAGGGGGAAAGCGACACCAGGGCAAGAGATGAGGGCTTGAGAGGTGAGATGCCGGCGGGGGGAGGAGGGAACCGGCATCTCTGGAGGGTAAGGGTCATGTTGTTGCTCTGAGGAGGAATCAGAGCCCCAGGGAAACAAACAAAAATCTTTAATTCAGGAATTAATCCAAGTGGAGATGTCGGCAGGGGGGGACCGACATCTCCAGGGTGAGGTGCGTTGCTCTGAGGAGGGATCAGAGCTCCACAGGGGGAAACCGAACCCGGATATTCCGGGGATAAGTTCAGGTGGAGATGCCAGCAGGGGGCGACCGGCATCTCCAGGGTGAGGTGCGTTGCTCTGAGGGGGAATCAGAGCACCACAGGGGGAAAACGGAGAACCCTAAAACCACTTTGCGGTTTCAGGGAGAAGGGCGGATCCTCATTCTGCCTGCCTCGGAACGTATGATACCAGAGGGGAGATGCCGGAAGGGGGCGGCCGGCATCTCCGGGTGAGGTGCGTTGCTCTTAATGGGCGCAAGAGCATCGCAGAGGTAGCGGTATAAGGACAGTGAGATGCCGGCGGAGGGGCATTACCGGCATCTCGGGGTGAGGGTCTCCTTGACGGGCGTCAAGGATCAGGCAGAGGATGGGGATCCTCTCCCAGGGGCAACCACACAATCCCGAACTACTTGTGTTGTCCGGGGACTTTAAATCGCGTGACCAGCATTCCAACTCCCATAAGCGCGGCCACGATAATGCAACCCCATATCAGGAACAGAACGCCACTGTTTGTCTTGGGGGGTACTTCTCCTGAAGCCGCGGGAGTCTTATTGCTTTTCTCTCCCAAGCCTTCATCTTCAACTGTCAAAGAACGGTCAGATTGCCGCGTCCTTGTTCCCAAGGACACCGTTGTTTTCTCTGTCAACTGAACGCCGGGGGGGGGGTCCCGGATGACATCTTCTTCTTTTCGTCTCCCCGTTTGACTGGCCGAAACTTCCGGAGTCAAGGGGGGTGAAGTCGAATCGGTTTGTGTCGCCTGTCGACGATCGGTGACGCTAACTTCTGTTGCCTCTTGGCCCAAGGTATCTGCCGAAGTTATTTTCGATGGTACCCTGCCTGGCAGTTGTATGACCCTGCTGTCCACGGTTTGCCGGGTTTTACTCACCCCGGACTCAGCCGTGGGCGGGGTATTTTCCGCCGGCTCTTGTTCGGGATTTTTCGCCACCGCTTCGTATCGGCCCCCGATAACCGGTATTTCTTCTCCATCCCACGTGGAGAGAACCGGCTGCTCTACCTCCACTACCAGCGGCTCTTCTGACGGACCCCGTAACTTGAACTCCACCACCGCAACGTTACCGTCCGGGATGATCCGCTGATTCAGGCCCATCACCACCATGGTCCATTGACCGGGTTCCACCAGGTTTTCAGCAAAACTTTTCTCACCTTCCCGCACCGCAGACCCCGGGGCAACCCCAACCGGTTCCAGTTTTTCCGGATCATATCTCAACGTATAGTTGAGAGCGGCCGTTTCACCGCCATCGGCGAGCTGGACCGTTACGATCAGGCGATCTGATTCAATTGTCCCCTGCGGCGTCAACCTCGCGTCTTCCGCCATGCCGCTGTACGCCGCTGTCACCCCCGCCACCAGCCACCCGATCATCACTCTGTTGATATTGTAGCAGATACTGCCGGAATCTTCAAGACGGTGAACTCGGAAAAACCGGAAATTCAATGTAGCCTGTTTTGATCCCAAGTAATTGAAATGTAAAGAAATACAACGAAACATCCCTGAGATTCCCCAAGAGAATAAGACAAGGCGCAGGTTAACGGAACTTTTTCGCGCAAGCAAAAAAGTAATATGAATTACATTTATAATCCAAGGGAGAATGGCCAGTTTTCCGACTTCTCGCGGGGTCCCTTTTTCTGTAGAAAAGGAAATCACCGGACATCTCCCGACGTATCGGAGGATTGCCCCGACAAGGAAACTGGGGACTGGTCCAAGTGATCCCTGGCCGATGGCGCGTGTCCGCTAGGAAGCAGGGTTTTCATGTGTTCGAATACCCGTAAGCCCCACCAGAGACTGTAGGCCAGGACCAGCAGAAACAGGTACAAGGCGCAAAGCAACTTCGCGGATACTGCCCCAACCAGCAGGTATTTCATCGCCGGGTACGGCACGGCGAGGTAGTCGGGCAGTAACTGGAGATCAACGGGCATGAAAGCGACCAGGGCGATAAGTCCGGTTTCCACGGTCCGGGCCAGCGCGCCGCTTTCATCATGCCCCGCTTCCCCGCAGCGGCTGTACACGAAAACCATCATAAAAACCACCCATCCCAGGGTAATGGACCATGGGGAATTTACGAGGGCGTGCTGTCCGGCCACTGCTCCCAGGTCGCGGAAGTACCAGAAAGCCGCCTCGGGAAAAAGGCCCAGGAGAAAAAAAAGGGTCCATAGGGCCACCAGGCATAAAGACCACCCATTTACCGAATCCCATGTCTTCTGGTTATCTGTCATAAAACCCGGGCCACCTTTCCATAGTCCATCTTCGGGATACGGGAAGATTATCCCTGATTTGCTTGATACGGAACACACCGACGCGTAAGATACCCATAATGGTAACTTTATCACGAACCCCCTAATTAGTGGAAAGGAGAGAACCATGACAACCCGGCATCAGCAGGAAGCGCCCCGCGGTAACGCCCTGTCTCGGCGGGATTTTGTGCGGCTCGCGACAGGAGCGGCCGCCGTGGGGCCCGCGATCATTGCCGCCCGTGCCCTGGGGGCGGATGACGTCCCTCCAGCCAGCGAGCGGCTCACCCTGGGACTGATTGGTTGCGGCGGCCAGGGACGTCACATCATGGGCGCGGCCATCCAGTTCAAGCAGGTTGAAGTGGCCGGCGTGTGCGACGTTAACGAGAAAAACCGCGAAGAGGCCCTGAAAATTCTGCGGGACCGGTATAACCGGGATGACTTCGCCCAGTATAAGGATTATCGTGAACTGCTGGCCCGCCCGGATATTGACGCCGTGCTGATTGCCACGCCTGATCACTGGCACGCGCTCGTGTGCATCGAAGCGGCGCGGCAGAAAAAGGCCGTCTACTGCGAGAAACCCCTGACCTGGTCTCTGGGCGAAGGCCGGGCCGTGGTCAACGCCGTGAAAAAGGCGGGCGTGGTCTTTCAGGTCGGCAGCATGCAGCGTTCTTCCGCGGAAATGAAATACGCGTGTGAGGTGGTTCGAAACGGTTACCTGGGGAAAATCACCCACATCAATGTTGGACTTCCAGATGGCGGCCACGCCAAGTGGGTGGAAGAATGGCCCGCCCCACCCGCGTGGCTGGACTACGATTTTTACGTGGGGCCCGCGGAGTGGATTCCCTACCACGAAAATCGACTGGACTGGGACTGGCGCTGGCACATGAATTTTGGCGGCGGCCAGATGATGGACTGGATCGGCCATCACGGCGATATCGCCCACATGGGGATGGGTTGGGACGAAAAAGGACCAGTAGAGGTCACCCCGGTTTTGTGGGAGTACTCCACGGAAAAGAACAACCTGTACAACGGTCCCAAGAATTACATTTTTGACTGCCTGTACGAGGATGGCACCACCATGCGGGTTGGGAATCAGGCATCCATGCCCGAGGTGTTCCGTGAATGCGGAGATACCGGGACGCAGTGGTTCGGAGACAACGATCAGTGGATTTTCGTCTCCCGGGGTGGTCTCAAGGCGAGTAATCCCGATCTGCTGAAGATCAAGTTCAAGGACAGCGACTTCCGCTTCCGGAAAGAACGCAACCACATGCGCGATTTTCTGGACTGCGCGCGGGAGAAACGGGAGTGCATCGCGCCGGTGGAAGCCGGGCATCGTTCCGCTTCCATCGGCCACCTCGGAAAAATCGCCTGCCTGCATTGGGCTCACCTGAAATGGGATTACGTGAACGAGCGGATTACGAACCACGAATCCCTGAACAGCGTGCTCACCCGGCACTACCGGGAGGGATACACCTTGCCCACGACGTGAGGGGCAACCCAAGCACTGAAACCAAGCGGCGGTGTCCCGGGAAATCCGGGGCACCGCCGTTTTTTCAGCCTCAGACTCAGGTGAGCAGCTTGGCTATTTTCTGCATGAAATCGCCGACTTTCGCGCCATACTCGGGTGAACCATCATTAACCACCATTCCCCGTCCCATGGCATCCACGAGATCCACCTGGTTGGCCAGCAGGGGTAATGCGTCTTCGATGCTGCGGAACCGCATGTGAACGAAGGGACGGCGGCGGGTGTAGACGCCGCGGCCCGCCTGGGTATTGCCCGCTTTTACCCGGAGGTAACAAGCGATATCCGTGCCATCCACCGACCATTGGTAAATCCGTTCAGGCTGTCGGGCCGTCCACTCCTTCATTTCGGGGTCTCCGGCCTTGTTCAACTGGCTGAGCGCGGTGCTGACCATATAAAGGGTCATTTTTACCTTAAGGCGGGCCTGTAACGGGTTTTTCGGCTTCGCGTCCGGCATCAGCAACTTGAGCCCCAGCAGTATCCCAAGCACGCGCACAAAGAGACCGAATCGGGTGAAGAGCCCCTTCAGGAGTGGCCCGAGTCGCGGCAGGGCCGGCCGTCCGGCAAAGAACGCGTTCATGGCTCGCAGCGAGGGGAACGAGAACACGAGATCCGGCTGTTCCGCCTTGTCCATGACCAGTTGAAACTGGCCCTGATCCAGCACGATATGAGCGGCCATCGGGTATTCGGGATCATCCGCGTCGAACTGTACCACGCCCCGGACATTCCTGAACCGCTCGCGGATCTTCGGGTCTTCTTCCAGCATGACCTTTATGACTGGAAGTACCGCCCGTAACGCGATTCGGGCGGCCAGCACATCTTCCCGTACGCTCATACCTGTCTACCTTCCAGCGGAGTATCCGTTCCGGTCTCCGCGGTCAGATTTCGTCCTCCCAGCTTTCGTCCGCTTCAAACTCCCGTCCCATCATGGCCCGGACCTTGTCCACGATCCCATCCGCGTCGATCCCGAACATGTGCTGCAGGTCTTCGGGATAGCCATGGGGCGTGAAGACATCGGGAATACCGAGTTTCTCGAAAACGCATCCTTTTCCGGACGCCGCGATAACATCCGCGACGGCGGAGCCCATGCCGCCCACGATGTTGTGATCTTCCACGGTCAGGATCCGGCGCGTATCCATGACGGCCTTGAAGATCGCTTCCTCGTCAATTGGCTTGATGGTGTGCAGGTTCAGCACCCGCACGCTCAGGTGGTCATCCCGTTCCAGGATTTCGGCGGCCTCCACGGCGTGGTAGACCGTCGGGCCACAGGCGATGACCGTGATGTCCGTGCCCGGCCGCATTTCCACGGCCTTTCCGATGGTGAAATCCTCCGGCTCCGCCTTGTAAACCGGGGGCTCGAATCCCCGACCTATCCGGATGTAAACCGGCCCGTCGATATCCAGGCATTTTTTGACGGCCGCGGCGGTTTCGTACCCGTCCGCGGGCACGATCACCGTGAGGTTGGCGAAAGCCCGAACGATGGAAATATCTTCCAGGGCATGGTGCGTGGTTCCCGCGGAACCAAAGGATGTGCCCCCGTGGGTGGCGATAACCTTGACGTTAAGGTTCTGGTAACAGACGTCGGTGCGCAGGAATTCGCAGGCCCGCATGGAAGCGAATACCGAGAAGGTGGACACGAACGGCACCAGTCCCACCTTGGCCATACCCGCGGCGACACCGAACATGTTCTGCTCCGCGATGCCGAAATTGAAAAAGCGATCTGGAAACTTGTCGCCGAACGCGCCGATCTGGGTGGACTTGGCCAGGTCGGCGGTCAGGCCAACGATGTCCTCCCGCACGCCTCCCAGGTCACTCAGGACGATGCCGTAGATTTCCCGGGCGCTCAGTTTCGTGGCGTCATAGCAGGTCCAGGTCAACGTGCTTTCCACACCGGCCATAGTTTTTACTCCTCTCCGATTGAAGCCTTGGCCTTGGCCACAAGATCAGCGCTCAGTCCGCCGTAGTGCCATGCCGCCTTGTTTTCCATGAAATCAACCCCTTTGCCTTTCACCGTGTTGCAGATAACAATAGCCGGTCCTTTGTCCCAGGCGATCGCCGCTTCGATCGCGTCCGACAAGGCATCCAGGTCGTGGCCATCCACTTCCCAGACCTGCCAGTTAAACGCGCGCCATTTGTCCGCCACGGGATCCAGGGACATCACGTCTTCCGTGTTACCGTCGATCATGAAGTGATTGCGATCGAGCAGAGCCACCAGGTTGGATACCTTGTGATGCGCGGCGGCCATGGCGGCTTCCCAGATGGAGCCCTCGTTACTCTCTCCGTCCCCAATCACGCAGAACACGCGGAAGGATTTCTTGAGTACCCGGGCCCCCAGGGCCATTCCCAGCGCTTCGCTCAGGCCGTGTCCCATGGATCCCGTGGATACTTCGCATCCCACCGCTTTTTTTGAGTCGAGGTGCATGCCGAGGTTTGATCCGGTCTTATTGAACGCTTTCAGTTCATCGAACGGGAAAAAACCCCGCCGTCCAAGGACTACCGCGTGACCAAGCCCGCCGTGTCCCTTGGAAAGCACGAAACGGTCCCGGTCTTCCCATTTCGGGTTCGCGGGATCGATCTTCATGTATTTCCAGTACAGCAACACGAGCATTTCGACCATGCTCAACGAACCGCCGATGTGGGCGCCCCCGGACCACCCGGTAACATCCACCATGTCCCGGCGCAGGGAAGCGCAGAGTTTCCTGAATCGCTCTCTTTCTTCCGTGGTGAGTGCCATGACGCGAATCCTCGTCTATTCGATTCCGTTACCGAAACGTTTTTTGATTGTCCTGAACGCGGCGTCGCATATTTCCAGCGTTTTCTGGATATCCTGCTCCGTGTGTGCCGTGGAAATAAACCAGTTGTGGTGTGACGTGAAATAGGCGCCCCGTCGGGTACATTCCGCGCACCAGTACTGGTGAAGCGTCATGGTCGGGTCATCCGTAATTCTCAGGTAGGGCATGGACGGTTCTCCGGAAACCTTGAGGGTATATCCGTGAGACTTTGCGACCTCCACCATGCCGTTGAGTAATTTCTCCCCGGTTTCCCGCAGGAGGGCCGGGGCGTCGAGTCGTTTCAATTCTTTCAGCGTGGCCAGGGCAGCCGCCATGGGCCCCGCGCCAAACCAGAACGACCCGGTATGGAAAACCCGTCCCACATCCTTGCGCAGCGACTCCACGCCGACCATCGCCGAAATGGGATAGCCGTTGCCGATCGCCTTGCTGAAACAGATCAGGTCTGGCTTGAACCCGTACAGTTCGCAGGAACCACCCAGATGGAGCCGGAACCCCGCGCGCACATCATCGATGATGAACACCACGCCGTGCTTCCGAAGAAGCCGGGAGACCTCGTCCCAGTATCCGGGGGCAGGTAACTCGTTGTCCGCGAAAACGGGATGGTGATACGGACTTGAGATGAATCCAGCGACATCCCCCGCGTTTTCCTCGAGCACCTGCCGCAGGGCGTTGACGTCGTTCCATGGGATACGGATCACGTGGGTCCAGTCATCGGGGATCAGCCCGTGATGTCCGGGCGACTGCATCCACGGGGTGGTGCCATGATACCCGCCCTTAATCGCGATGATTTTGCGCCTTCCGGTAGCCGCCCGGGCGGTCATGACGGCCAGATTGGTCACGTCCGCGCCGTTTTTGGCGAAAAAGGCCCAGTCCGCGATGGGAACGAGTTCACAGAGGTACTCGGCCAGTTCCACCATGACCGGAGCGGCCAGCGTGCCGGTGTCACTTTTGGCCACCTGGGTTTTGAATGCTTCATCTACTACTGGGTTCTTGTATCCCAAGATCATCGGCCCATAAGCGCACATGTAATCGATGAATTCGTGACCGTCCACGTCCCTGAAACGGGAGCCTTCTGCCCAGTCCGAGAAAAAGGGGTAGGCTTCAGGGGGCACGCAGGGAGGTGGACCAAAGTGCCCGTATATGCCGCCCGGGATTACCCGGCAGGCCCGTTCCAGCAGGGCCCGGGACCTGGGATAAGTAAATCCCTCCCCCCGCTCCGTCGTGTTTTCCAGCATCTCGTTTTTTTCGGTCATGACGAAGCCTCCCACGCTATGCAAGATACCGCTCCAGGCGGTCCATGATCAGCGACACGTTATCCACCAGTGGAATCAGTCCCTCGATCCGGGTCAGGCCCAGCCCGATGGCCGCGAACCCTGTTTCTTTCCCCGTCAGGACAATTCGCGCGGCATCGAGATCCCTGAAAAGCATCCGGGCCGTAACTCGCTCCGGTTTACCCAGTCCTGCCGTGAACCTTCCCCCCTCTTTTCTGATCCAGCCGGAAAACGCTCCGTCCAGCGTCGCGATTTCCAGCACGCCCTCCGGGGTGGCCGCCGCCAGCTTGGCGCAGGTTCCTTCTTCTTCGGCAAGTACCGGCACCGCCCGCACCGCCGCGTTCAGCATCAAGCGGGTACTCAGGTGTTCTTCTTCTTTACTTCGAAGCGTGATACCTGGGCGCGTCAGGGTTTGCAGGCGGGTGCCCAGTTCCGTGAATTCCTTTTTCAGAAAGGAGAGCCGCCCGATACCTTTAACGGGAACTGGCGGAAGTCCCTCGTTACGGAACATCCGGTTCAGGTGGATGGCCGATAACAGCACCAGGCCGATCGTTACGCCTTCCGGTTTTCCAATACCATGGCTTGCCCCATCGGGAGAAAACCGGATCCATCCTTCCGGTCCCCCAAGGGCCTTGAACCAGGTGGTCTCCCGCCACGTGCGGCTTCGCTCACGGAACAACGGATCCGTGTTGGCCACTTCGGCAAGCAGTCCCAGTACCACTTCCAGGTTCAGCCGCGCCTGTAAAATATCGGCTCCCATGGTGTGTCTCCCGTCTCCACTTCCATAATCTCACTCAAAACTAACAATTCCGGATCCACGATTGCAACCTTATGCTCTGAAATCTGGACCCCGTAAGAGTCTAAGCGGTACCATAATCCCGCTTCCAGTTCAGCAGCGGTATTTCCATGTCGCCAGTTCAAGGATTAACCCCATGCGAGAAAATTCCCAGGCCCAAGTACCGATGACGTTTCCGCGGGTCATGCTGTTGACTGCCCTGGTGGCTTTCGCGTTTCAGGGATCGCGGGGCCTGTTCGATTCCACGGAAGGACGCTACGCGGAATGCGCCCGCCAGACCATGGAACAGGGGAACCTTTGGGAACCGGTGCTCAACGGCGAACACCACTGGACCAAGCCGCCCCTGACTTACATGGTAATCGCCGCCGGGTACAAGGTACTGGGCGTCAACGAATGGGGCGCCCGGACAGGACATGCCCTGGCGTTGATCGCCACCACGGCACTGGTGTACACCGCCGGTAACCTCATGTGGCCCGGCTCGGGGATTTACGCCTCCCTGGCGTACGGGCTGGCCGTGTTTCCCGTGGGCGCATCCCACGCCCTGTCTACCGATGCCTTCCTGGTGTTTTTTCAGTCGGCGGCAATCGCGGCATACTGGGCTGCCGTAAGAAAACGGAAATCGGTATGGATCATTGCCATGTGGGTGGCCTTTGGCGGGGGATTCATGACCAAGGGCCCGGTGGTTTTCCTCATGTTTCTGCCGGTCGCGACGGCGCATATCCTGTTCCGGCGGCAGGGAAAGCCAGTTCCCATGCTCCTGAATCCCATCGGTTTGATAGCCTTCGCGGTGACTGGGCTGACCTGGTATGGCCTGATGATCCGCAAGTACCCGGAACTGCTGGGATACTGGGTTCTACACGAAACCATCGGCCGTAACCTGTATGGCGAGTTCAACCGGAATCCCGAATGGTACAAGCCGCTTACCGTGTACGGCCCCGTGCTGTTGCTGGGCGGCATTCCCTGGACCCTGCCGCTGATCCCGATGATCCGGCGCGCCTTCAAGGCGTTTCCAGACAAAAAAGCCATGTTCAAGGCTGGATTCGCGACACCGGAGCGGGGGTTTCTGACCGGGGGCGTACTGTTTCCGGTGATCATTCTCAGCCTGGCGACCTCCCGGCTGGCCCTGTACGTTCTGCCGGTCCAGGTGATTCTTTCCCTGGCGGCGGGTCGCGGATTGCAGTTACTGACCGATTCCTCTCCCGCGTGGCTTCCCCGGCTCAGGACCATGGCGCTGGTCACGGCCGTGGTGTTCATAGCCGCGAAGGGAATTGCGGCGTGGGTGCCGGCGGGGAACGACATGAGGTCCCTATCCATTAACCTGAAGCCCCTATTGTCCGAATGGCCGGAACACGACCTGTACGTGTTGCGTCACACCAGTTTGTACGGACTGCAGTTCTATCTCAAGGGAGACCCGGTTCCCCAGGTTGAACTCGAAGACGCGCAAAAGATACTCCAGCGGGCCAGGGATACCGGGCGAGTTCAACTGGTGCTTATGCGCACAAGGACCCTGAAAAAACTGGAGGGATACATTGACCAGCGGATCTACCGGGTCATGCCCGTGAATCATTCCTGGACCATGATCGTCATTGATCGCCAGACCCTTCAGGAAAAAACCGGATGAACAGCGATCTGTCCCGGATCATTGACCGCTGGGCAGGCGTGCCGCTGTGTGCCCTGCTGACGTTACTGCACCGTCTGGTGCCACCCCCGCGCGTGGAACCGGATCGCGTGCGGCGGCTCGCTTTTTTGAAGCCGGCGGAGCAGGGCGCGACGGTACTGGCCGCGTCGGCCATGCGCGTCGCTATCGCGAGACTGGGGGCGGAAAACGTTTTTTTCCTGTGCTTTCAAAAAAACGCGGAAATTCTGCGCGTCATGAACCTGGTTCCGGAAACCAACCTGGTTCTTGTCGACGACAGTAACCCTGTAACCCTGACGCGGGACACTCTTCGGGCCATCGCGTTTCTCCGGGAACACCACATTGATGCCGTGGTGGACCTGGAATTCTTTTCCCGCTATACCGCCCTGATCTGTGGCCTTTCAGGCTCGGGGATCCGGGTCGGACTGCATCGTTTTCAGTCGGAGGGCTGTTACCGCGGTAGCCTGTTCAACCGACCGGTCCTGTTCAATCCTTACCTGTCCACGGCGGACCTCTACCGCGCGCTCACGGAAAGCGTGTGGGATAACGGTTCCATCCCCTGCCTCAAGAAAAAACTGGAGAAGGAAGAAGACGACGCTCTTCGGCCGCTTTTTTCGCCGACTATCGAAGATGAAAACGGCCTGGCCGCGCTGATCGACGCGGCTGGCATGAGAGATATCCTGGCCTCGCAGTTCACGGTACTCTTCAACCCGAAATTCGGAGACGAACTTCCCATGCGCGCGTGGCCCGCGGCGCGATATGAACAACTGGCCGGCCAGTTATTCGAAGAGATACCGGATGCCCGGATCTTCCTGGTCGGCCTGCCAGGCGAACAGGAACAGGCCGCGTCTTTCAGCAGGCGGTTTGCCCCGGGACAGGTAGGCGACCTGACCGGCCGCCTGACGCTCCGCCAGTTGATCACCCTGTGCGGGAAGGTCGACGCCATGGTCTCCTCGGACAGCGGCCCGGCACACTTCGCTTCGCTGACGGATGTGCCGATTCTCGTGCTGTTTGGTCCGGAATCACCGCGTCTTTTCGCGCCCCGTTCGCCGAATGTGACCGTTTTCTACGCGGGGCTCGCCTGCAGCCCCTGTTTCAGCGCCTGGAACCACCGGACTTCGTCCTGCCGGGACAACCAGTGCATGAAAGCCATCGCGCCGGAAACCGTGCTGGAAAAACTCCTGGAAATTTACCGACGCAAGCAACAGAAGACGACGGTTCACCCGGTTTCCTGACGCAAGGCCCGTTTCGCCCGCGCGAGTGCCCGCCGGACCTGTTTCGGGGCGGTCCCTCCAGGAACGTCGCGACGTGCTACCATCACCTCGGGGCGGATGAAGGTGTACAGGTCCGGGCCGAAAACGGGCGCGTGGCGCTGGTACTCCTCCAGGGGCAACTCAGGAAGGGTGGTCTCCAGTTCCAGGCACCTGCGTACGACCTTTCCCACGATTTCATGGGCTTCGCGGAAAGGTACTCCACGGGCAACGAGGTAATCCGCCAGGTCGGTAGCCTCGAGAAAACCCTGCCGCAAGGCTCGTTGCATGGCCTCTTCATTCACGGTAACGGTTTCCAGCATCCGCGCGAACACTTCCACGCATAACAGGGTGGTATCGGCGGCATGGAAGATGGGTGGCTTGTCTTCCTGGAGATCCCGGTTGTAGGTCAGGGGAAGCCCCTTGACAAGGGTGAGCAGCGTCACGAGGTCGCCGATCACGCCGGCCGCGCGGCCGCGAGTCAATTCCGCGGCATCCGGGTTTTTCTTCTGGGGCATGATGCTGGAACCGGTGGTAAAGGCGTCGCCGATCTCGATAAAGCCGAATTCCTGGCTGGACCACAGAATCAGTTCTTCCGCCAGGCGAGAGAGATGAACCATGACCAGGGCGCAGGCGGAACAGAATTCAACTAGGTGATCCCGGTCGGCGACGGCGTCCATGCTGTTCGCGCTGATGCCTTCGAAGCCCAGTTCCCGGGCTACCATTTCCCGATCAATGGGGTGCGGCGTGCCAGCAAGGGCCGCCGAACCCAGGGGCATGACGTTCACCCGTTTCCGAAGTTCCCGCAATCGGTCCCGGTCCCGGGTAAACATTTCGTAATAGGCCAGCATGTGGTGGGCCAGCAGTACTGGCTGAGCATGTTGCAGGTGGGTAAATCCGGGAAGGAGGACGTGTACATGCCGTTCCGCGAAGGCCACCAGTGACTGGCGCAACGCCCGGAGTTTTTCCAGAAGAGCATCCACCTGGTCGCGCAGCCAGAGCCGCACATCCGTGGCAATCTGGTCATTGCGGCTGCGCGCGGTATGCAGTTTCTTGCCCGCCTCACCAACCCGCGCGATAAGCATGGACTCAATATTTGTGTGCACGTCTTCGAGCGCGGTGTCCCAGGCAACGGTTCCCGCGCGTACTTCCCGCTCGATGGCGTCAAGCCCGCGGAGAATCGCTTTCGCGTCCTTTTCGTCAATGATGCCTCGGGCCCCAAGCATCCTGGCGTGGGCTTTACTGGCCCGTATATCCCACAAGGCCAGACGGCTGTCAAAGGACACCGATTCGCCCAGCCGCTCCATCAGCGTGTCCGTGGACCCGGAAAAACGGCCACCCCACTGTTTCGCCATACTGTTTTCCCCGATATCTATTCCGTGATGCTCAACGCACGCGTTACTTTTTCTTTCCCTTGTCCGCTTCAGAGGCTTTCTTGATGATTGAATCAATCTCCGCCAGAATTTTCGCGGTTACTTCTTTCCGGTGCGCGTCGGAAATCTTGTAATGATGGGCCTGTTCAAGCAGTTCCATGGTACGGACACACACCTGGTAGGCAAATTCCTGCACCTTCATGGCCGGTTCTCCCTGGGAAACGACGGTCGGACTATTGTACCCCGCCGAACCGAAACCGCGCCATGTGATCGAACGGTCATTACCTTGGCCAGAGGAGATCAAGGTTATGTTCCGGTGCACGAAAGTCCTGGTAATACTCGCGCTATGCTGCTGGGGAACCATCCTTTATGCGGCGGCTGAAGACGCGATTCCAGGGAGGAAAACAACGATTAAACTGCTCACATGGAACATCCAGATGCTGCCGGCCGGGCTGGAAACGTTTTCCGACGATCTGGATAAAATGCAACTGACCCGCCTGCCGTGGATCATTGAATTTTTGTCGCGGTCGGATTATGACATGGTGTGCCTGCAGGAAGTTCTGGATCCCACCGCGACCGACATGCTGGTCACGGGACTCCAGAAAGCGTTTCCCCACATCGTGCTTCCGCCCAGGGATCCGGCAAGGCTACTTTCCAGTGGAGTCCTGTTCGCGGCTCGCGTGCCCATTGAACAGGTAGATTTCGCGTGTTATCCAGACTGTTCCGGCGTGGACTGCCTGGCTTCCAAGGGCGTCACCATCATTCGTGGAACAAAGGATGGGGTTAGTTTTCTGGCAGCGGGGACTCATCTCCAGGCGGGGAGCCAGAAAATCCGGGACTTACAGTACGTCACCATGGCCAACACGCTGGCCCGTCACCGTGAGCCCGGAATTCCCCTTTTTGTGATGGGGGATTTCAATACGGGGTTGGGCGACGCGCCTTTTGAACACATGGTTACCCTTTTGCGGGTACGCGATTTTCCCGTGGACGATCCGAAACCTTACAGCGTGGACGCCGAGAATAGTTGGAAAGATCCGGGGCAGAATCCGCGGCTGATCGATCATATTCTCCTGGACTCCGCCGGGACGAAAACCACCATTACGAAACAGACGATCCAGCGCGCCCGCCGGGAACACGAAGGAAAAATCGTTGACCTTGCCGATCACTACGGCGTGGTCGCGGAAATCATGCTTTCCTCCAAGGCGGAGAAGTGAATAATTAAAACGCGTCGGCCCGGAGGACCGACGCGTTGCATGCAGGAAAACAGCCTGGATTACTCGACAGTCACGCTCTTGGCAAGGTTGCGCGGCTGATCCACGTCCCTTCCAAGGTTTGCCGCGATATAGTAGGCCAGCAGTTGCAGCGGCACGGCTACCACGATCGGGCTGAACGGCTCATAGCATTCGGGCACGTAGATCACTTCCTTGCTGTGCGCCCTGATGCTCTCGTCTCCTTCCGTCGCCACGCTGACAACCAGTCCCTTTCGGGCGGCGATTTCCTGGATATTGGACACCATCTTCTCGTAGGTGTCCCCCTTGACCGCGACGCAGTAGACGGGAAACTTCTCGTCCACCAGGGCGATGGGACCATGCTTCATTTCACCGGCAGCATACCCTTCGGCGTGGATGTAGGAGATTTCCTTCAGCTTCAGGGCTCCTTCCAGCGCGGAGGGATAATTGTAATTCCGGCCCAGGAAGAAGCAACTCTGGGCGTCGCGATATGCCGGCTGATTTGCCAGTTCCTTCACCTTGTCGTGGTTCTTGAGAACGTATTCCACCTTGTCGGGAATTTCGCGCAGGTGAGCGATCATTTCCCGGGCCTGGGCCTTGTCAATGACTCCCCGGGTTTCACCCAGCCAGATCGTGAACAGGGCCAGCGCCATGCACTGAGACGTGTAAGCCTTCGTCGACGCCACGCCGATTTCCGGGCCGGCCTGCTGGTATACCACGCCATCCGATTCCCGGGCTACCGATGAACCGACCGCGTTCACGATGGAAGCCACCTTGGCTCCCCTGCTTTTCGCGATCCGAATGGCTTCAAGCGTGTCTGCCGTTTCCCCGGACTGGGAAACCGCGATCATGATGCTATGGGGGGGGATGATCGGATCCCGGTAACGGAACTCCGAGGCCAGGTCCAGTTCCACGGGTACCTTGGCAAATTTCTCGATAAGGTATTTGCCGACCATTCCGGCGTGCCACGCCGTGCCACAGGCCACGATGAAGATTTTCTGGCAGGCTTTCAGTTCATCGAGCGAGATATTCATGTCCGTAAGACGGACCGAGTCGGATCCTTCCTCAACCCGGCCGGCCAGGGTGTTGCGCAACACGGCCGCCTGCTGATGGATCTCTTTCAGCATGAAATGGGGATATCCCTCCTTTTCCGCCGCCGCGTCGTCCCATTCCACCGTGCTGACCGGCACGTCAACGGGATTTCCGTGGATGTCCTCGACCCGCACCCCTTCTCGGGTAATCGCGCACACCTGGCCATTATCGATGTACATCACCTTGCGGGTGTATTTCATGATCGCCGGCACGTCGGAACCGATGAACCCCTCGCCGTCGCCAATGCCGACAATGAGCGGACTGCCATGGCGGGCCGCCACCAGCAGGTCGGGATGACGCGCGCAGATGACGCCAATGGCGTACGCGCCGTGGCAATCCCGCAGGGCCCGCTGTACCGCCTTGAACAGGTCGCCTTCATAATATTTGCCGATCAGGTGCGCTATGACTTCCGTGTCCGTCTGGCTGCGGAATTCCACGCCTTCCGCCCGCAACGCTTCCCGCAACTCGAAATAGTTTTCGATGATGCCATTGTGCACCACCGCGATGGTCTTGTCCCCGTTGAAGTGAGGGTGCGAGTTGACTTCACTCGGCACGCCGTGAGTCGCCCAGCGGGTGTGACCGATTCCCAGGTGACCCCGGAGAGGCGTCAGGGCCAGTTTTTCGTCCAGGACCTTGAGTTTCCCGATGCTCTTTACACATTCCAGCCCCTTCTCGTTCACCACGGCCACGCCCGCCGAGTCGTATCCCCGGTATTCCAGTCGGTGCAGGCCGTTCATGATAATTTCCACGGGATTCTTCGGACCGATATACCCTACGATTCCACACATGACACCAGTTCCTTGTTGGTTTGCCGCTGATGGGAGCCCGGCGCGTTCCACCGGCCCATCGTGTTAAAAAGGGCCGGACAAACCCCGCGTCAGGATTCATCCGGCCCGGAAACGCCTTACTTGTAAAACTTCTTGGCTTCCGCCAGGGTGATCGGCTTGTAGTCGCCGGCATGGCCCGCCTGGCCGAAGGCCTGCATCCGCTCCACGTAGACCTTGTAGGCCGCTTCCCGGGCGGGTTTCAGGTAGTCCCGCGGATCGAATTTCTCGGGCGACTCCGCGAAAACCTTGCGGATCGCGCCGGTGATCGCCAGGCGGCTGTCGGTGTCCACGTTGATTTTGCGCACGCCATGGCGAATGCCGTCCTGGATCTGCTCGAGCGGAATGCCGAAGGTTCCCGGCATCTTTCCGCCGTACTGGTTGATGATGTCGACCAGTTCCTTGGGTACCGAGGAAGAGCCATGCATGACCATGTGGCAATTGGGCATCCGTTCATGAATCTGGTGGATACGCTCCATGGCCAGCTTGGGAGGCAGCACTTCACCGGTCACCGGATCGCGCCGTCCCGACTTGTACGCACCGTGGCTGGTGCCGATGGCAACGGCCAGCGCATCTACGCCGGTTTCCTTCACGAATTCTTCCGCCTGCGCCGGATCGGTCAGGTGCGCTTCCACTTCCTTGTCCGAAAGCCCGGCGCCATGCCCATCTTCGATGCCTCCCAGGCAACCCAGTTCGCCTTCCACCGTCACGCCAAACAGGTGAGCGATCTCCACCACCCGCCTGGTGATCGCCACGTTGGCTTCGTAGGTATTCGGCGTTTTACCGTCTTCTGCGAGCGAACCGTCGATCATGACCGACGTGAAGCCCAGTTCGATGGCCTGGATGCACGTTTCCACGCTGTTGCCGTGGTCCAGGTGCATGGCCACCGGAATATGGGGATATTCTTCCACGGCCGCTTCGATGAGTTTCTTCAGGTAAATCATCTTGCTGTATTTGAGCGCGCCGCGGCTGGCCTGAATGATCACCGGGCTGTTGGTGTCGTTCGCGGCCTGCATGATCGCCTGGATCTGCTCCATGTTGTTGACGTTAAAAGCGCCAACGCCATAGCCGCCTTTTGCCGCTTCGTCCAGAATCTGACGCATGGGAACCAGTGGCATGATCTGATCTCCTTTCTGGCGACGGTGGTTAACCACCCCGCGCGAGGGTTGAGGGAATCTGAAGTCCTGTTCAGGCCGGCCGCGCCCGTGATGATCACGAAACCCGATTATTCCTCTCGCGCGAAATACCGCTGAGGATTAATCGCCGCCCTGACGCCGTTATTATATAGAAATCAGTTATAAGGACGCAACCTTCATCACCACGCGTAAAAACAGAAAAACCGGAAATGACAGAAATTACAATTCAAAACCCGCCTCTGCTCCCGGGCAAACGGCTCGCTGATGCCGCGGGATCCCTGCTCGTGTTGTTCGCCGTTGTGGCCACGGCCACCGTGGGTGGGTGGTTTATGCCCGGCGCATGGTACCGGGAACTCCAGAAGCCGGACTGGAACCCGCCTGACTGGATCTTCGGACCAGTGTGGACCACGCTTTACCTCTTCATGATTGTTGCAGGCGTGCTACTATGGCGGGCCCGAAGGTATTCAGGCCGGCCGGTTCGCCTGGCATTGGGGCTCTACGGCCTGCAATTGCTCCTGAACGCCCTGTGGACGCCCCTGTTTTTCGGATTGCACTGGATGGGGATTGCCGCGATAGAGATAGTGGCGCTGGCCATTACGCTAGCCACGTGCTGCGTCGTCTTCTGGAAAGTTAACCGGTGGGCATCCATGCTGTTCTGGCCCTACCTCGCGTGGGTGAGTTTCGCGGCAACCCTGAACATCGCCCTCTTTCTTCTCAACAGGTAACCGGCCCCTCCCGAACACGAAACATTCATTCCCTTCGCGTGGTACAGTAGTATCGAAATATCTTGACGTTTCCGCCTGATCAAACTTATACTTTCCAGGTGGAGGCGAACAGGCGCGTCCGCAACGGGAGTACACTCATGCGTTACCATTTGCCGGTATTGGCGATCATCATGGCGATTTCCACTTTCGGGTATGCCGTGCCCGGTCCGGACAGCGTGGAACTGACCCGTACCGCCACGATCACGGGTCCCGCCGCCACACCGCCGAATCACCTTCAGGTAGCCGTCACGATAACCGTGGAGGCCGGGGTAAATGTCGCCTCTTCTCTTACGGCCTTCACCATTCAGGAGGTCATTCCATCCGGTTGGAATTACGTCTCCGTGGACGCTTCACCGGAGCCCGCGGTAGCCGGGCCGGATCCCAATTCTCCGACGACGCTGAACTTCGTGTGGGTAACGTTGCCCAATCTTTCATCGCCGTTTACGATGACGTATTACCTGGCCATCCCGACCGGCAGTACCGGCGGCGAAATTACCGGCCAGGTACTCTATCGCACCAGTGGCGGTACCCTTTCCAGCATGCCGGTTTCCACGCTTCAGGATTATTTCAACTGTCTTCTGATGACCCGGACCGCTCCGGCCCAGTACCGGGCGGGGGACCAGGTTACCGTTACGGTTACCGTGCATTCCTTCTGCGGCGACACCTCGTCCCAATCATTGACCGCCCTGGGCGTGGAAGAGACTATTCCGGCCGGGTGGACCCTGGTTTCCGTGTCCGGCGCGGGGGATATCCAATCTCCGCCAGGAACCACGGGAACCCTTGAATTCGGATGGACGACCATACCTACCACATTCCCCTTGACTTTCTCATACGTGCTGAGTGTTCCACAGGACGCCACGGGAAACGTGACGATTGACGGCGTGATATTGAGCCGTCTCGGGCCAAGCGAGCAGTTGACCTCACCCCGCGAACAGACCTCGATCGCCCTCGTGCCTACTTCGTTGGTGCCCAACGTGACCGGCCAGTCCGAAACGACCGCCCGTGCGGCGATCGAGTCGGCCGGGTTGATCGTGGGAGATACGAGTTACCAGTGCAATAACGCTATAGCCGCCGGAACGGTCCTGGAACAAAGCCCCACCGCCGGCACCCGACTCGACTTGGGCAGCGCCGTGGACCTTGTGGTGTCCTCGGGGCCTTGCCTTGTTGAAGTACCTTCCGTGGTGGGGCAGGGATTGTCAAGCGCGATCTCCACCCTGCTGGCTGCGGGTTTCTCCATCGGAACGGCTATCCAGGCCTGTAGCGATACGTATCCTTCGGGAACGGTCATTGGCCAGGATCCCGCAGGAGGATCGAGTGTTCCCTATGGCTCCGTGATCAACATCGTGCTCTCTTCGGGGCCATGCCAGGTGACGGTGCCGAACGTGGTAGGACAGGCCCAAGGCAGTGCTACTTCCACGCTCACGGCTGCTGGGCTGGTGGTCGGAACGGTGGTCAGCCAGTGCAGCAATACCGTTCCCGCGGGGAACGTCATCAGCCAGAATCCGGTCGGAGGAACCCAGGTCAACCCGGGTACCGCGGTGAATCTCGTGGTGTCGGCGGGCGCGCCCAGTGTACCTGGTGTTACCGGCCAGCCGGAAGACGCGGCAAGGGCGGCGATAGAAGCCGTCCCCGGCTTGACAGTTTCTGTCTCTTATCAGTGCAGCGATACCACGCCGGCAGGACAGGTTATCACCCAGACCCCCCAGCCGGGACCTGCTGTCTGTGGCACGACGGTCACACTGACCGTGTCCAGTGGACCGTGTAACGCGACGGTTCCCGACGTGGTTGGCTTGACCCGGGAAGCCGCGGAAGCCGCCGTAACGGCTGCCGGATTGATTCCCAGCGCGCAGGAAGTCTGCAATGACACGGTACCGGCTGGAACCGTTAGTACTCAGAATCCCGCTGCGGGCGTTTCTGTTACTATTGGAACAACAGTGAGTATCGCGATATCGACAGGCGCTCCGGTGGTGCCGGATGTAATTGGCCTGACTGAAGCCACGGCATGGTCTCTCGTGAACGCGGTGACTGGCCTTTCTGTAACCACGACCCGTGTTTGCAGCAATACCGTCGAAGCGGGCACGGTCATCAGCCAGAATCCGGAACCCGGGCCATCTTCCTGTGGCACGACGGTCACGCTGGCCATATCCACCGGGCCTTGTAACGCCACGGTTCCCGACGTGGCGGGCCTTGCCCGGGAAGCCGCGGAAGCGGTTATTACGGCGGCTGGCCTCTACGTCGGGACAGTCACGGAACAGTGCAGTGACACGGTGGCCGCGGGCAGTGTAATCGGCCAGGATCCGGTGGGTGGCACGGAGGTAACCCTTGGCACGAGTGTCGACCTCGTGGTGTCGACCGGCTCGTGCAATGCGGTGGTACCCGACGTGGTGGGCCTGACGCAGGTTGCCGCGACGACGGCGATCACAGCGGCCGGACTATATGTCGGCACGGTTACGGAACAGTGCAGTGACACGGTAGCCGCGGGCAGCGTGATCAGCCAGAACCCGGTCGCTGGGACGGCGGTTACGGAGGGATCCACAGTCGACCTGGTGGTGTCCTCGGGTCCATGCGGTGGCCAGCAGGTGACGGTGCCCAACGTGGTGGGCCTGACGCAGGCAGCCGCAACGACGGCGATCACAGCGGCCGGACTGTATGTTGGCACGGTTACGGAACAGTGCAGTGACACGGTGTCCGCGGGTCAGGTGATCAGCCAGGATCCGGCAGTTGGCGCGTCGGTGGCGCCCGGCACGGCGGTGAACCTCGTGGTGTCCTCGGGTCCATGCGGTGGCCAGCAGGTGACGGTGCCCAACGTGGTGAACAAGCCTGAGGCGGACGCCCGGGCGGAGATCATGGCTGCGGGCCTGGTAGTCGGCACGGTGACGACGCAATGCAGTGACACGGCGCCCGCGGGTCAGGTGATCAGCCAGGATCCGGTGGGTGGCGCGTCGGTAGCGCCCGGCACGGCGGTCAACCTCGTGGTGTCCGCGGGTCCGGCGGTGGTGCCGAACGTGACAGGCCAGGCGCAATCGGCCGCGACGGCGGCGATCGAAGGCGCGGGCCTGGTAGTCGGCACGGTACAGCCGGTGTACAGCACCACCGTGGCGGCCGGCGTGGTGATCCGGCAGTATCCGGCGGCAGGTGTGACCCTGACCTGTGGCGCGTCGGTGAACCTGCTGGTGTCGCAGGGCGCTCCGGACAAGGTGCCGACGAACCGCGAGGTCATGAAGCAGATCCACGACCAGTTCAAGGATCTGGACACCAACGGCGACGGATTCCTGTCGCTGGAGGAAGTGCTGGCGGCAGTGCCGAACCTGCCCATCGACGTCTTCGACCTGATCGACGCGGACGGTGGCGGCCAGTTGACGCTGGACGAATTGAAGAACTACCTGAAGATCAACGGGTGCTTCGGCTGCGTCAAGCGGCTGTTCGTGAAGGACCTGCTGATTTCGGCGGGCGGTGACCTGTTGCTGGCCGGCCTGGGGTTATCACTGCTGATCAGCGCGTTACAGCGTCGTAATTCCCGCTGATTTTCAGAAAAAAAGTTTGGCAGGGTCGACCGTCTGAATGGACTGTCGACCCTGCTTTATCAGTGTCTATGACGAAGGTGGCTCGACCGACCGGGGTATTCGTCCATGCGGAACATGGTCCTTTTACCGCTGATGTTTCTGGTGATCGTGGTCTGCTCAATTTCCCGTGAAGCATGCGCCACTTCTCCCTGGGAAAAGGCGGAACAGAATGGTCCGCGTACCCAGAGGGCTATCCAGTTCTGTCTGAATCTCATGAACGCCTGGCTGGCCCAGGCGGATCCCGACACGGGACTGTTACCCCGACGGCTTGATAAAGAACGTTACTGGAACGCGCGGGACTGCGCGGCGGACAATTTCCCCTTTCTGACCATTCTGGCGCGCACCACGGGACTCCCTCATGCCATCACCGCCATGGACGCGATATTTCAACGGGAACAGGAACTGACGCCCCGTTCTGAGTTCCTGGGACTTCCAGATACGTACGACTTCGCGAAGGGAGGTTTCCTGAAGGATCAGCCCGATTTTAATGAAGCCATTTTTGGCACGTCTGAATACATCAAGGATGGGCTGATGCCGATGACGGACTGGCTCGGAAGAGGACCGTGGTATGACCGGATGATCTGGTTGATTGACACGCTCTACGACCTGGCGGCAAAACTGGGCCGCCACCCCCTCCCTACCGACAACCTTGAGGTTCTAGGCAACCTGCTGCAGGTAAACGCCCGGCTCTACTGGATGACCGGCGAACCCCGTTTCGCGGACCGGGCGTTTGCCATTGCCGACGAGTTACTGACGCGGAATCCCCTTTTACACCAGCCAAGACTTATCCTGGATGACCATGGCTGTGAGGCCATTGGTGGCCTGTCGGAAACTTATGTCCTGGCCGGTAAAGCAGATCCCGAGCGTCGCGCGGCTTACCGGGAACCATTACTGGCGTTATACCGCGCCATTCTGCGGCAGGGGACTAACGAAGATGGCATGCTTTATAACTGGTTTGAACCGGCTACGGGCACGCATGCTCCGGATTTCACCGACTCCTGGGGATACGACTACAACGCTTTTCTGACGCTGGCTATCGAGGAAAACGACAGCGCCTTACTCGAAGCCTGCCGCCGCGTGCTGCGCAACATCCACAAGTACCTTGGCACGCCCTGGGACAATGGTAGCGCGGATGGATACGCCGACAGCGTGGAGAGCGCCATCAACCTGATCAATAGACTGGGGCCCATTCCGTCTGCCGTCCAGTGGATAGAACAGTCGATGGAGCACATCTATGCCAGGCAGCGCCCGGACGGTATGCTCGAAGCCTGGTACGGTGACGGCAACTCGATTCGTACCGCGCTGATGTACGTCCTGATGCTTACCCAGGGTTTTACGGTTCGTCCGTGGCGTCCGGACGTCCAGTTCGGCGTCGCGCGAGAAGGTGACGCGCTTTACCTGACCATCAGAACGGAATATGACTGGCAGGGTGAACTGGTTGCCGACCGTCCCCGTCACCGGGATTGGCATCATTTCCCCTGGGACTATCCAAGGATCAACCAGTTCCAGGAGTGGTTTATGATCGGTGATGAAGAAACCTGCGTGCTGGAGGATGAAAGTGGAAATGCCACCACGATTTCGGGTGCCATGCTGCGAAATTACCGGCTGACCCTTCCCGGTGGCCGGATGCTCCGCCTGAAACTTTCCAGGCTGCCGGAAAACAGGGCTGCCAGTAGCGTTTCAGAAAACACTGGAATCGTCTTGGAATCCTTTGCCCCCTGGCGCGAAAAGGCCCTGCCCGATCTTTTGACGGCGGATTCCCTGGTTTCCTGGCAAGCTCGTCTCCGGGGCGCGTTAAAGGCGTTGCTGCGGGTTCCGGAGCCCCTGCCGGACTCACCGCTGGATCCAAAGGTTGAGTCCGAGCAGCCAGAACCAGGTGGCACGACCGATCGCAGACTCTCCGTGGCTGGCTACACTGGCCGGCGGATCATGCTGCGCGCGCGAATACCGACAGGAGCCGCGCGGGCATCCCTGCGGGGCGTCGTCTGCCTGGGGGGCCATGGCAGTAACCTCGACACCGTATTCGAGGATTCCCAGTACAGGCAGTTTGCCCGGCATCTTGCCGCGCGTGGCGTGGCCGTAGTCTCGGTGGACATTTCCCGGCACGAAACCCTGGATATCGGCACAACGCTCATGGGCGAACGCCTGATGGACGCCTGTCGAGCGGTAGACTATCTGACATCCCTTCCCGAAGTCGATTCCAGGCGCATCGGATGCGCGGGGCTTTCCCTCGGTGGTGAAATGGCCATGTGGCTGGGCGCGTTAGACGAGCGGGTCCAGGCGGTATGCTCCATGGGGTTTCTCACCTGGATGAACCAGATGGAGCGTAATCACTGCGCGTGCTGGAAAGTCGATGGCCTACGGGAAATTTGCGATTTTCCGGATATTTACGCCCTGATCGCGCCCCGTGCCCTGCTGTTGCAGTTAGGTCGCCAGGAACCGCTGGACCAGTTCAACATCGTCCAGGGCGAATCCGCTTATCGGGACTTGCGCCGCGCCTGGGAGGCTTCCGGAAACTTACAAGGAGTTCAGTTTCACGCGCATCCGGGCGGCCATGAGGTAGACCTGCCCTCCCTGCTCTCCTTTTTTACTGGAAACTGGTAAAATATCGCCTGCCTTGTGGCGGTACAGGCCGGAAATCACGTGGAAAGGCGGAAGAGAGGTCATGACGCGCTCGACTGTCGGTGTCGTGGGGGTTGAAATCGGCGGGACAAAACTGCAATGCGCCCTGGGAACAGCCACCGGGGAGGTGCTTTCCCGGGAACGGGCGCGGGTGGAACCTGGCTGGACAGCCCGGGAAATCTACGACTGGGTGGAACAGGCCATCAACCGGGCAATTGCCGCCGCAACTTCCGTGACGACATCCGTTCAGGCTGTCGGGGTGGGGTTTGGCGGTCCGGTGGACACCGCCACGGGAACCGTGCTGGTTTCACATCAGGTCAGCGGCTGGGAAAACCGGCCGCTGAAACTCATGCTTGAAAAGCGGTTTGGTTTGCCCGTGGTCGTCGAAAACGATGCCAATGCCGCCGGCTGGGCGGAATATTGCCTTGGTGCCGGACGCGGCACGCGGAACTTCATGTATACGAATATCGGTAGTGGCATCGGGGGAGCCCTGATCATCGGGGGCGCCCTGTACAATGGCCAGGGACTTGGGGCAGCGGAAATAGGTCACACGTGGGTGCCCGACTGGACTGTGTCGACACCCGGGCAATCCCGCAAACTTGAATTGATCTGCTCGGGATGGTCCATCGAAAAAAGGATCCGCGCCTGGACGGATCTGGACCGGTCTTCACTCCTGTGGGAACTGTGCGGCGGCAATCCATCCAGCCTGACGGCGCCCATGCTGGCCGAGGCTGCCCGTCGTGGGGATGCCCGTGCGCTCGGGGAGATCGCGAACGTTGCTGAAACCGTCGGCCTTGCCCTTGCCAATGCCGCCACGCTGTTTCATCCGGAAATCATCGCCCTTGGTGGAGGGGTATCCCTCATGGGCGAGGTATTGCTTCAACCTCTCCGGAAATCCTTCGAAAATCACCTTTTCGGACCATTCCGGGGAACCACCCGCGTCGTGCCCTGCCAACTGGAAGAGGACGTGGTCATCGTCGGCGCCCTGTTGCTAGCGGGGGCGCTTGTCTCCAGTTAGAGGCAGGCATCCGGAGGGGTTAGGATCGTGTACAGACCGTTAACCCATTTTGTTTCTATTGCCCGGATGCCTTCGGCCACGGCGTGAATCTGGGCGGGGCTTAGATGACGCGCGAGGTTCACGCACTCTTCCAGCAGTTCCCGGGCCAGGGCTACTGCTGCCTGTTCTTCCCGTGTCCACGTGGAGGAATCCCGTCGAAACGCCTCGTCGAGCGTGGCAGCCACTTGCAGGGCGACCTCCCAACCCTGGACGTTGGTAAAACTGGTCAGGATAGCGTATACGCCTTCAACGAAACGTTCGTACCGCGTCCTTTGGACCCGGCTCGCGGCCTTGACCAGTGCCGCGCGGTCCGGGCTACGCTTACTGCATCCTGTCTTACCTGTTTGCTCCAGTTCGCGGGCTGTTTCCATTTCGATGGTCCGGATGGCCTCGTAAGCATCGATCAGCAGCCCGGCGGTGTGGATCAGAAAAGGAACATGCTTGCCCCGGAACAGCAGCACGCGGGACAGGACCATGGCGGCTCGCCCGGTTTTTACCGGATGGGCAAGCATGCCCCGGACAGTCTGAAATGCTTGATCCAGGGCCTCCCGTTCCGCTGGCGGCGGATACAGGCGATCCAGCACGAAACGCCGTAACGCGCTCAGCGTGGCTGGATCCAGATCCCGAAACCCCGGCAACCGCGCCAGGGTTTCCGGATCGTAGCGTTCCTCCAGCGATTCCCGGAAAAAATGTCTGACGACATCAAGATGGTTCACGCGCGGGTTCATGTATGTCATAACGGTAATCTTGTGGAGATACCGGAACAAAATCCTTCTTTTAATGGTTTCCAGAATAACAGGTATTGAGGAGAAGAGACCATGTACGCGCCAATTGAAATTCCTGAGCAGTTGAATTTACCGGAAACAAGGAAGTTCGAAGGACAGGAAATCACGTTCCGCATGATGACTTCGGCGGATCGGCAGTTGCTGGCCGACTTCGGAAGTAAATTGAATCGTGAGGACCTTGTCTTCATGCGGATGGATATCAGTCGCCCGGAAGCCGTTGACGAATGGTGCGCCAATGTGGAACAGGATCGCACTAAAACCATTGTTGCCCTGGATGCCTCCGGGTCCCTGGTAGGATACGCGAGCCTGCATCAGAACAAGCTCCTCTGGACGCGGCACCTTGGAGAAATCCGACTGTTCGTGTTGCGCGAATATCGCGACATGGGCATCGGGCGGGTCCTCGCGGGACTCGTCCTCAGTCTCGCCCGGAAGAACGGCGCGAAAATCGTCGAGGTAAATGTCCCGCGTATTCAGCCGGAAGTGCAACGGGTACTCCAGAAACTTGGTTTCCAGCCGGAAGCGCTCCTGACGGACTGGCTCATGGACCCGGAAGGGAACACCCACGACATGATTATCATGTCCTTCCGCTTCGACGATCGCATGGAACGGGGTGACTGACCGTCTTCAATATTCCTTTTTCCAGAATACGCCTCCGCCGCCGCTTTCGTTGGCGCCGGCGTCCACTTTAACCCGAATGTTAGGGGTTACCTCGATTTCCGCGGAAACCTTGCCGCTGTTCTGGGTAAGTCCCTGTTCGGCCTGCACGTAAACCCGGTCCCCTATGGACCGGCTGACCCCGACCGCGGTCTCGCCCAGCGTGTCTCCCGTCCGGATGTCGAAGGCATCCATGCCGGGAATCCTGAAACTCCCTCCAAGAAACTGAAGCAGGGTAAACCGGCGCCCCAACAACGAGGCCGCCCGGGCTACCTGAAGCGCCTGCAGTGGTGAAATATGGGCCGTGCCCCGGCGGAACAGCAGCCTGGACAGCGCTTCTTCCGGAGGCAGTTCAGGGGTGGAATTCACGCTTAGCGTCATGTTCCCCGGTTCGCCTTCCAGGGCCAGTCGCACGGTCGTCTCCCCTGACTCGCCCACCGCCCGAAAAACCAGGTAGGGACGATACAGATCCTCTTCATTCATGGTTACCCGGCTTTCCGATATATCCAGTCGTTTTCCAAAAAAATTCAGGTTGCCGCGGACGGTCCGTATCTCCCCCCGACAGGTCGGTGTCTTGATCGGTCCCGACGCCTGGATCGAGCCCTGCCACTCCGACTGCAACACGGGTGACCGGATCATCAACTGCCCCGGAATGTCCAGCGACACGTCGCATCGGACTCGAGATCCGAAACTCGTCCGTTCCGGTTCCTTCTGAAGGGTGTCCTGATCTTGCCGCGTGGTTCCCTCCTCCAGGGAGTCCTTACTCTTTATCGTCGTATCCGGCCTGGGAACATCCTGCCGCTCCAGGGTTACCACCGGTTGTGTTGCTCCGCGGTCGGTGGTGGACATGGCCGCTTCAATCACGCCCTGGTCGAGATGCAGCCTGCCGGCAACGAGCGGACCGGTTACCACCCCGGTGAGGGCCAGGTCCCCGCTGACCATGGCCGCGGCATAGTCCACGCGCAGGATCCTCAGGTGATCCAGGCCAAGGTGAATATCCAGCTCCGGCCAGAATGTGCTGCCTCCTTTCAGGATTCCACCTCCCTGGATGGTTCCCCCTCGCCCGTCTTCCGCCGAGAAGCGAGTAATCCGTACCATCGTCCCGTCTGTCCGGGCCTCACAGGTGATATTTCGCAGAATGGTTCCGAACCGGTAATCCTCAAAGTACCCGTCCTGCAGGGTCATTGCTCCAGACACGCCCGGACCGCCATGTTGCCGTTCCCAGGTAATCGCCCCGGAGAGCATACCCTTCAGGTTGAACTGGTCCTGCCCCGTGAGAAAAACCAGGTATCCCAGGTCTCCAGAAACGGTGATCCGGTTGCGCAGGGGATCCGTGTCAGACCATGCCGCGGCATATGGCCTGAGTCCCAGCCGGCTGGTTCCCTGGCCCTCAATCTGAACGTTGAACGGTTGTTCCAACCCGCTGGCGATTACCTCTCCGGTCCAGGTCGTTAATCCGCCACGCTCCCGGCGCGCCTTGAAGATCGCGCGCGCGCTGGCCGGATCATTGTCATGGCCAGCAGGACGCGCCTCTATTCCAACCTCCAGGTTTCCCTGGATATCAGGGGCGTCCCCGGTAAAATCGACCCGCCCCCGGCATGTTCCCCGGAAACCGGGTATCCCTGTTGCCTTGGCCAGGGACGTCAGCGGAATACCATCCCAGGCCACGTGTCCCGAGAGTTCTTCCTGCCGCCATCGTCCTTCTCCTTCCACGAATCCGCCTGTTGCCACTTCCACGCGCGCGGATTCCAGGGTTACTCCATCGGCATCCGCGCGGATTGTCACCGGTCTCCCCAGGCGCCAGGACTCTTCCCACGCGTGTCCGCTGCCCTGGTCGATCGTCACGCCCGTGAAGGCTGAATGCATCACGCCTTCCAGTTGATAATCCGCGGGAATCGCTCTTGCCATGACGCGGCCGGACAACGTCCAGCGCGCGTCTTGCCCGGGTTCATTTTTTTCGACGGTCAGCACCTGTTCTTCCAGCAGGACGCCTCCACCCGCGCGTCCCGAAGTTACCTCCACGCGGCCTTGCCATTTCGATACGTTTCCGACTTCCCTTTCCCAGGCCAGCGAACCTTTCCCTTCCCGCGCGAACAGCCCGCCGGACGCCAGGTCTTTGAACGCCCCCTCCGCCGTAACGCGGAGTTTTCCGGACGCGTACCGCGCGCTGATGCTTCCGGAAAGACTCCCCTGTTCTACCCTGGCAAACATCGTCGGAATATCGACCTGCTGCACGTTTACCGTGGCGGAAAAATCCCCGGGCCTATAGTTTCCGTCCAGGGTCCCGATGGACTGGCTAAATGCTGGCTTATCCATCAGGCTGATGGACTCGCGCCGATTCCACCAGGTCGCGGCCGCGACGCCGACTCGGGCTTTGCGGACCTGACCTCCCGTATCGTTCCACCTGATCTTTCCACTGATGCCGATAGGATCCCGTGTACCTCGGGGAATTGCCAGCAGGCACGCGTCACCCTGCCACTCCCTCCCATCCCGACGCAACCGCGCGCCCGCGGCAGCGGCCCGCAGGGGCGTGTCCCCGGCAGTCGCGTCCCAGGAAAACACGCCAGCCACTTCCTCGGGTTGCGCGCTGCCTGTGCCCCGGATTTCCGCGCGCATGGTCCCCTCCCCCGATTCAATCCACGAGGGAACTTCCTGCTTCGCCAGCAGGGGCAGGCCGGACAGGGATGGGAAAAGGCGGGATTCGAGGGCAACGGACCAGTTTCCGCTGGCCGTATTCACTTCTAGGCTCACCTCCCCCAGATCCGTTTTGAGGGAGGGGGCATGGAACAGCGCGTTTCCCGTGAGGCGGGTATTCTCGTACTGAACCTGTCCTTCGCAGGTTATGTTTCGGTCGACCGCCATCAGGAAAGCCCGTGGCAGCGCGTTTTTTTCGTCAACTTCCAGCCCGGATCCCTCCACGGCAATTGTTCCCTTCAGGGGAGCTTCCATGCCGGAACGTTCAACGTGAAAGGTTCCGGAAACAGTCCCACGGGCATCACCCGCGCCTTCCGGAAGCCAGGGAGCCACTTGGGCGAGGTTCACCCTGGCCTTCCCGCCCAGGTGCATGTCGCCCGTGTCCGGGCGCCAGGTGCCAGACGCGTCGAGAACAGTCTCTCCAGCCGTTTCCAGTCGCCCGGAGATCGACACCAGGCCGTCATCTGACCGGGCCAGCGTCAAGTGACCTGCGGGCGCGTCGATGGAACCACCGTGGGTCCAGTGATCCGCGGCAACCCGCGCGGTAAGTTGCCGTATCCGGTCTGCCCACGCGCCTGCCCTGGCGGATACAATGCCCGATACGCTCGCGTTTACCCTATCCAGGGTCATGCTGGTCCAGGTCCATCGGCCGCAAGTTATGTTCGCGTTCAGGCTTAATGCGTCGGGACTGCCCGAAAACTGAACGGTTCCTTCCCCCCTGTCCACGTTACCCCAGGGCGTGTCTGTCCCGGCAAAGGTTCCTGAGAATTTCCCATCCACCCGGAGCGTATCCAGATTCCATCCCGTTCCGGACAGGGTGCCACTTACCTGCCATAAGGCGGAGGCCAGGGATAAATCCTCGATATGCCACCCCGATTGATCTCCATGCCCAGTTGCCGCGCACTGCCATATCCCCGGACCCGTCACGGCACGCCAGGTTTCCGGTAACGGCACGCGGTCCAGGTCAATCCGTCCTTCGCCGCGCAGTACCCCGTCCCGGGTCCGCTCCAGCAGCACATTGAACATGGGAATGTCGCGAACTGAACCGGTTCCCTCCAGGTGGAAGGCGTCACGCCGCCAGGAAATCTTCCCGGAAAAGGACGCCGGAACCGCTTCCTCCAAGGGATCGGATGCTCCTGTTCTTGCTGTTCCGGCCAGGGTATGCAGCAGGGGGACCAGGTCTGTCACCGCCAGGGTGCTCTCCCCTTCTCCCGCCCAGTCCCTCGTGTTCAAGGTACCGCTTCCGGCAAGGGAAACCAGGGAGGTGTTTACCTCGGCCTGGTTTACGGTGATCATCCCTTCCGGGTCAATCGAAACCGCGATAAATACCCGGCCGATACCGTTCGCGGCCCGTGCCAGAACTCCGGGAAGGTTCCCGGGCAGGTTCTGGAATTCGCCTCTTGCCGTGTAACGAACGGTTTCATACCCCTCCGCGTCCACGTGAAGCGCGATTGACGCCTCTCCTGTTGCCTCGGTCGCGGAAACCTCCGCCGTCCACCGTTCCCGGCATCCCGATCCACCCAGGCGCAAGGTCACCGCTTCCGAGATTCCAAGCCAGGACGGAAGAATCTGTCCTTCCAGTCCCTCGCAGGTAACGCTGATGCCCCGGGATTGTTGGGGATCTCCCGCGGAGGCCGCGTCCGCGATCCTGACAGTGATTTCACGGTCCCTGTCATCCGTCAAGCGGAGCGTTAAATCCGGTCCGCCGCGATCTCGCCTCACGTGGCCAGCCACCCGGTACGTTGCTTCGTGGCCCGCGACCTGTTCACCCACCACCAGTTGATGCACATCCAGTCGGTCCAGAGCGGGAAGCGCCTGCCAGACCGGTATGGCCGGTATCCGGAAAGGCATTTTCGGCGCGGGCCGGTGATCCACGTAGACCCGGTGGGCCCGGATCTCGCGCGGGAGCGGTTTTCCCCGGATGACCTCTTTCCAGTCGGGGGTTACGCGGAGGTCCTTGATCTCGAGCCATGTGCCCCGCGCGTCCATGACCTGGACCCGCCCAACATATACGTCGCCGCTGGGCGTCAGGGCGATATCCGAAACGCGGAGGTTCTCCGGCAGATAGTGATCCACCAAACGTTGCAGCAGGAATCCACTCGAGAACCAGCCGAGCGATATCAGGATGACCAAAATGACGGCCACCGCCAGTGGTACGCGGTATCTGGTCCAGGGTCCCCGGCGCCTGGGCAATCCCTTCCGCCCTTCCCGTTGCCCCGCGTCAGGCGCGGTATCTCCAGGGAACCCGCCCATCAGAAAGCCTGTCCGAACCCGAAATAAACCTGTACGGCCGGATCCACGCCGTCACGCCGGTTGATCGGCGTCGCGACATCCACCCGCAACGGCCCAAGCGGTGTGGCGTACCGGATTCCGATACCCGCTCCCACCCGGAGCGGCTCGGAAAAATCCGGCCATCCCTGCCGGAAAACGGTCCCCGAATCCACGAAGGTGACGAGCCCCAGTTTTTCCGTAAGGCGCCGCCGCAGTTCCACCGAGGTCTCCAGTAACGACCGCCCCCCGGTCGGATCTTCGTCCCGGTCAAGCGGACCGGCCATCTGGTACTTGTACCCCCGTACCGATCCTCCCCCGCCCGCGTAAAATTTCAGGTCGGCGGGGACCGATTCGAATGCCTCGCCTACCAGGGCTCCCGCCCGCAACCGGCCTGCCAACACCCATTCATCTCCCTCGGACAGGGGCTGGTACCCCGCCACCTGCAATTCCGTTTTCCACAGGTGAAGCCGGTCCTGGTCCAGGCTCACGTAAGGGGCCTGGTCCCATTGCAGCAGAAAACCCCGGGTAGCATCCAGCCGGTCATTCCGCCGATCCAGGGTAATCCCGCCCGGCAATCCGAGCAGCACGGTTTCCGTGGTTCCCAGGTTCTGCTTCACCTTGCCCAGGCGCAACGTTGGCCCGATTCCAGCAGTGATATCCGGGGAGAGATCTCCTTCGACCCGGGCACCGAGTTCTCCGGCCACCGACTCATAGGCGTCGGGTTGCTCGCCCACGATCTGTCCCCTGAGAATCAGTCGCTGGCGGTCCCACGGAATCCCGGGCAGGCGATACGATCCCGAAAGTTCCTGCCGGATGGGTGACGCCTTGGCCGACACTTCCAGGCGTTCTCCTTCTCCCCTGAAATTGCGGTGCTCCCAGGATGCCTCGCCGCTGATACCGATATCCGTGTAATATTTCAGGCCGAGTGCCACGGCCCGAGGCGGTCTTGGTGAGACGGACACGAGGATGGGCGCGGCCGGTTGCCCGGCGGCGGCGGGATCGGGCTCCATCCTGACCGTGGAAAACAGGCCCAGGCGCGTCAGTCGCTGCCGCCCCGCTTCCAGCACGGACTCCCGGAAAGGTTCCCCTTCCCGCCAGGGAAGTTCACGGCGGATCACGTCCACGGGAACCGCCGTATCCCCGCCAGGCAGCCGCGTTTCGCCAAACACGCACAATGGGCCGGGCTCGATCCGGTACATGACCTGAACCGCGTTACTTTCCGGCGTCACCACCACCCGCCGGTCGGTGGCTTTCGCCCAAGCGTAGCCCCCTTCACGAAATCTTCTCAACCAGTACTGTTCACCGTTGAGGATGGCATCGAAGGTAGCCGGCGCGTCCCGTTTGAGGGGGCGTCCCAGGCGGGGAGGGATCTCCGGCAGGTCATCCGCGGGTATGCTCCCGGAATCAACAAGGATCGACCCCACCCGGTAACGCGGTCCCGTATGCACCCGCAACTGGATGACCGCCGGTACTGCATCCGCCGGCGTGACGACCTCGTAAGAGACGCTTCCGTCATAATAGCCATCTCGCTTGAGGAAATCCGCCAGGTTTTCCACGTCCCGGTCCGCGCGCTGCCGCAACTGAAATAATGACGCCGGCACTCGACGTTCCAGTCGGACCAATTCGGATAGATCCCGAAGTTTCCGGGCCATCCCGCTGGAAAAGTCACCCCTGATTTCAGTGCGATAAGGCACGTCTCCCCACGCGGTAACAACCCCAACCGTTAACCAGGCAGTCGCGATGATTACGGGTAACCGGCGGACCCATCCCGCCGGAAATTTGGCCACTCGCCTGTGCATCCCGGATCCTCTGAACGCAATATCTTGTTCCTATTATGCCCCCAACACCACAAAATATTCTACAAAAATCGTAAAACGCGTCCCGTGCCAACCCCACGCTGGTTAACGTGGAAAAGGGACGGTTTATTCAATCCGGTGAACACGCTGGCGGATGCATCCCGGCTGAACCGCGCGCCGCATCGTTCTTTTCGATCTCCTTATCGGTCCCCATTTTTCATGAAGTTTCCGGTCTCCCATTTTTGTAATCTCGCCATGTCAGGCATAGAATATCGCGAATCCTGAAACACGTTTCGGCTTTCAGAAAGGAGCAACACCATGGCCAGAGCAAAAACCGTTTTCCTGGTGTCCAACGGCGATTACCGGGATCCCGCCTGTGTCGCCGGGTGGCCGCTGCAGCAGCAGACGCTGCAAGCAACCCAGAAGGCCCTCAAAAAACTGGGATGGAATACCGTCATCCTTCCCGAATACGATTCCAGGCGCAGACATGGGTTCATCACCCGTCAATGCGAAGGCACGGCGGTCTTTTCGAAGATCGATCCCGAAGCCCCGGTGATCGTTGTGCTCAACATCTGGGCGTACGCCCACCACGTGTGTGGGCCCCTGCAGACCCATCGGGGTCCCATCCTGTTGCTTGCCAACTTTGACGGCACGTGGCCCGGGCTGGTCGCGCTGCTGAACCATTCCGCTTCTCTTGACCGCCTGAACGTGCGTCACTCCCGCCTCTGGAGTGAGTCCTTCTCCGATGATCCGGTGTTCATGAAAAAACTGGCTGAATGGATCGAAACTGGCCAGGTGAAACACGACACCCGTCACCTTGTGGACGGCGCGAAATTGAAACTGAAAGCGAATGCCACGCAGTTCGGGGAGCAAATTGCCAAGACAATCCTGACCGAACGCTGCATCATGGGACAGTTTGACCCCGGATGCATGGGCATGCTCAACGCCGTCATGGATCCCGCCAAACTGGGTAGTCGCGGCATGCCCATCGAATATCTCAACCAGAGCGACCTCGTGGCGGAAATGAACCTCGTGGACGACCGAGAAGCCCAGAAGTGCCTGGACTGGCTGATCCGGAAGGGCTGCAATTTCCATTGGGGCTCCAACAAGTTCACTGAGCTCACCTATGACCAGGTGCTCTCGCAGATGAAGATGTACGTGGCCGCGTGCCGCTTCGTGGAACGCTACGGCCTGAGTGCCATCGGTATTCCCTACCAACTGGGCCTCGTGCGGTGCGTGCCGGCTTCGGACCTGGTGGAAGGCATGCTCAACAACGCCGATCGTCCGCCCGTCCGGGGGGAATCGGGCATCATCCACGCCGGGAAACCGATCCCTCATTTCAATGAAGGAGACATGGGCGCCGGCGTGCCGCAACTCCTGATGCATCGGATTTACGAGGCGAAAAACATGCCCTCGGAAACCACCCTGCACGACGTCCGGTGGGGGCGCGAATTCGAGGGGCGTTTCGTGTGGGTCTTCCTCATCTCCGGCGGCGCGCCACCCGCCCACTTCGGAGGATGGAAAAAAGCCCACGTGTACCGTCAGCCTGCCCTCTACTTTCCGCTGGGCGGAGGAACCTGTTCAGGCGTTTCCCGGCCGGGTACCATCACCTGGGCGCGTTGCTGGGAAGCCTACGGTGAAATCGGCATCGACTGCGGCACGGGAGAGGTGCTCGACCTGCCGGAAGAGGAATTGCGGGACCGCCTGCGCAAGACCACGCCGGAGTGGCCCATCGCCAACGTGCATATCCCCGGATACGACCGGGATGAACTCATGGCGACCCACATGTCCAACCACATCGTCATCGGCTACGGCGACATCCTGCAGGAACTGGTGGCAACCAGCCTGGCCCTTAACTTCAAGGTCCGGGTCGCGGGCGAAGCGGCAAAATCGCTGGGCTGATTTTCCCGTCGAAGCGCAATCCGCCCTCCGGTTTCCCCGGAGGGCTTTTTCTTTGGTTTCGGCGTCAGGACGGATCTCTGGGCAGTTCTCCCGCAAGGCAAGACGTCGGGCGCAGCACCACCTCAGGATCCAGCCGACGGGTACCCCAGCCCCGCACCGCTCCTACCACCTGGGCCATCGCCCATTCCAGGGTTCCCCTGAATTGAATTTTTTCGAACCCGAGCGTGACCAGCATCCAGAATCCAACCAGGAATAACAGGAACGGCCCGGCTATCCATGGAGTCCGGGGAAACGCGTGGCTCCCCACCAGGTACATCACGATCCGGCTGAAGCAGGTGGCCACGAAACTCTCGAAACAGAAAATCGTCAGGGCCATGACACCCGCCCGCCTCAACCACAGGGTGTGCCGAGCCCACCAGGCGCGCTGATCGGAAGACGGTGAGAGATCCATCACCCGCAACAGAAACAACGCGAATCCCAGGATCAGGCCAAGATTCAGTACCTGCATCTTGACCGGTCCAGGCTGTCGGGCCAGTTCCTCGGCGGAATATCCGCCCAGCGCGAACATGCATGCCGCGATCAGAACCAGCAGGCCCGCCGCCAGCCCGCCACGACGCGCAATGACTTCCTCGCGCACACCATCCCCGATGGCAAAACTCAAGGCAGCCCCAGCCAGCGTGAACCCCAGGCAGGGGAACACGGCAAGGTTCGGTCCAACCACCAGTTTTATGGCCAGGGCGCGCGGGTATTGTCCTGCATCCAGCGCCTCGTGAAATGGGGCGATCAGCAGGTGCTGAAGCCCGGGCGTGATCAGTAGTACCGCTGCCGCCATCCCGCACAACACCGTAATCATCCGCCGGGTGTTTTCGGTCCATCCGAGATACCGGCACAGAACCAGCAGCAGATCGATCGCCAACCCGCACCCTGCGATCATGGACAACGCGTCATTGTAGAACAGCAGGACGGCCGGAAAATCCGGCACCTGCCCCCGCAGCAACGCCCCCGTCAGCAGCGTGTAATGATAGCCGTCGTGAAAGTACATGGGATGATGCATGAAGGTCATGTTTACCACGGATAACAGGTAGAGCAGCATCGCCGTGGTAAACCCGCCAGCCAGGAAACGCTTCAGCGTCGCGCGGGACTCCGGCCCATGTGGGGCCATGCCACCCCGGATGATCTTGTGGAACCCGTAGGCGTGGGCGGCCCCAGACACGAAGGCGAACAGGGGAGCCCATGTGGCCAGCAGGGCCAGGGGCGCGAACATCGCCAGCAGCCACCCCGGCGCGTTCTTCAACGCCGCGGGATCATTGTTGAACACGATGCCGCTCAAGCCGTGGATAAACACAACGTAGAGAATCATGAATCCACGCATCGTGTCCAGGTACAGCAGACGGGGATATTTTGTCAAGAGGTTACGCCTTTGGGGAAAATTGCCTGCCTGAAACGATTCTGAAGACCTTGCCTGAAGTAAGAGTGCTTACAGTTTAACATCTAATAACCAGCGCCGGCAACCGTGCCTGGACAGAAATTTCATGTTGCAAATGGCAATCCGCCCGTTAAATGTTGAATAATACGAAACGTGATTGCGCGTACTGGATGAATCCCAGGGGATTGAAACGAGGATGAATCGAATCCAGCAACCGGCCATGCCGAACGACCCGATGCGGTTATGTCCGGAATGCCGGATGCCCGTTCTGGCAAATCGTTGTCCGCACTGTGGCAGTATCGTCGGACGACCCCGCAAGGAAACGGAAGTTCTGACCGTCAAGGACCTTGGCGGGGAAAGCAAGGCCCAGCATGTCGTTTCCGGCAATGTCCGCAAGGCCATGGAAACTTTCATCAGTG
Organism: Candidatus Hydrogenedentota bacterium; assembly: GCA_018056705.1. Classification (GTDB taxonomy): domain Bacteria; phylum Hydrogenedentota; class Hydrogenedentia; order Hydrogenedentales; family CAITNO01; genus JAGPFE01. The sequence continues at coordinate 195,289 of JAGPFE010000001.1, forward strand.
AACAGCAGGCCATGGCCCGGGCCAGAATGCTCGAAGAAGAGGAACAAAAGAAACGGAGTCTCTTCCGGAAGAAGAACCGGGAAGATGAAACCGTCCCCCCCTCCAGCGATCCCATCCTTGGCGACACCCCCACGCCGTTCCGGTCCACGTCCGTGTCCAGGCGTCGCCCTCCTTCTCCCATGATGGAAATGGCCCGGAAAATTATCATGGCAGCGGGCCTGCTGGTCCTCCTGGTCCTGTCCGGATTGCTGTTGAATATCGCGGTCAACGCGTATCGGGCCCGGTCCCGGGACACTGGCCAGCAGACCATCGTGTACCCGAACCGGGCCATGGAACTGCTGAACGCAGGCAATGTCGTGGAGGCGGTCGAAGAAGCCGCCCGGGCCCTCAAGTACAACGATACCGCGGAGAACCGGGCTATACAGGAAAAGGTCCGGGAGGTAGTACTGGATCAGATTGCCGCGTATCTATCCAAGACGCCCTTTTCCATGGCTGATCTGAATGCCGCGTCCGAACTGATTTCGCGGGTTATTCTTGTCGATGGGAATCCCCGGGTGGCTCAAATGCGGGATAAGGTCAACCGGGAACTTGATTTCCACAAGTTCATCCTGGTCCGGATCGATGAAAGCCAGAAAACCGCCACGTTCAAGTTGAACAATCCAGCCATGGCCCAGGCGGAACAAACCGTATCGGAAGGTGAATACCTGCAGGATCGTTTTCTGGTCAAAAAAATCGGGCCCAATTTCGTGCGTCTCGAGGATTCACAAGTAGTGTCTCCCGCGGGTACTCCCCGGGGACTCACGGCCCGGCTGATGACCCAGGTGGCGGGTTCCTGAAATCCAGGGGCATTTTCGTGGTCCGTTTCGATCTGGTATAGTAACGGTGATTTTGTAAAGCCAACAACAAGGGTTAACCAATGACACGTATCAGGCCGGTCCTTTTGACAACCATCGCCCTGCTCCTGCTGACCTCGGGGTGCGCCACGGTGTCAGGGTGGTTTGGGGGTGGAGACAACGCCCCTCTGCCCGCGGGCAGCCAGGGCGAAAGCGTGCTTAGCGGCGCGTCCATCGACGAATGCCGACAGGACCTGGAAAAACTGGTGGCCGCCCATGTCAGCGCCGAACTGAGTAAGGGAAACAGTCAGCAGCCCGCCCTGTTGCGCAAGCGCCCCTACTACTACAAGGAATACGTGGAATATCCAGACCCGGGTAATCCGAAGATCATCATCCGGGAGAATGATTCCAAGACCCGTCCCCTCTCGGCAGAGGTAACCCTGGCTAAAATCCGGTTCAGTACCCAGATGCATAGAAACGCCGGATCCGCACGGGAAGACAACCGCTTTTTCCGGGATACGGGCGAGGAAAAACTCAACTACGAATTGCGCAACGGCCGCTGGCGGCGGGTTGGAAGTATTTACGTCGCGGAAAAGACCGAAGAATTCGTCAATGGTACCTGGGTCCCTCGAAACGAGGAGATCAGTCGCGTCAATCCCAATGAACGGCCGGGATGGTTCAAACGGACCTGGACGAAAATCTTCGGTGGAGACACGGAGTAATTTTTCCTCATCGGGCCGCGCCAGCCGTCGGGTCAGCGCGGCCGGTGTCCACTCATGACAGGATCGGTGACGAACGAACGGGAGCGGGCGCGCGTATATCGCCTGTTTCCCCCTTTTCTGGCGGGTCTGGTTCTTGTTTCCGGGTTACTGTCGCGACCAGGCATCTACATCGGGGACTCGATCAACAGTCGCCTGGCCACGGTGTACGCGCTGGCTCATCACGGGACCTGGTGCATTGACGTTCAGGATGGCCCACCTAATCCCTTCGAATCCGGAACCGTGGACAAGGTGGTATGTAACGGCCGGCTGATTTCCAGCAAACCTCCGTTGCTGCCGTTGCTGATGACCCTGGTTTACCTGCCTTTTCGAATGGCTGGCTGGACCCTGGATCGTCCGGAAACCCTAAGACCGTTCGCGGCCCTTGTCATTTTCCTGTTCTGTCAAGTGCCCTTTGCCATGGGGCTCTGGGCATTTACACGCGTGACTTCATGGATGCCGCCAGTTCCCTGGATAGTTCTGGGATTTCTGCTGGCTTTCGCTTCGCCATTGTTTGGATATGCCCAGCAGTTTTCGAATCATGTTCCCGCCGCGGCCGCCTTATGCGGGACCCTCTGGTGCGCGTGGCAACTCATGAAGCCAGGTGCGACTTCGTCGGGACGAAAGGAAGCCTTTGGATTCGGCCTTCTGGCCGGACTGGTCTTTGCCCTCGATATGCCGGTTACGTTGTATTGCGCTCTGGCGGGATTAATGCTGCTCTCACCACGTCATGCCCGAATCTGGCCGTGGATCCTGATGGGGCTGTTGCCGCCGGTATTGTTGCAATCTCTCTGTCTCTGGATCGCCACGGGAACCCCATTTCCCGTTCAACTCAGGCCGGACCTGTACTGGTACGAATGGTCCTACTGGCGTCATCCTCTGGGTGTTGACGCGTTGAACGAATCAAAAGGTATTTACTGTTTTCATGTCCTTTTTGGTCGTTACGGTATTTTTATGCTTTACCCCGTGTTTCTTTTCGGGTTGTTATCCGGCATCCTTATCATGCGCAAAAAAGTTAAAAACGGATTAAAAGCGATAGAAAAGCGCGGAGACTGGGAGTCTCTGGTGCTGCTGCTCTGGGTCGGTTTCTGGGGATTAACCGCCTACTACGTGCTCAAGACCAACAACTATGGCGGTGCATCCTATGGGTTTCGCTGGCATCTGGCATCCTATCCCATTCTGGCCTTGTGCGCCGCGCCGATGATCGAAAACATTAAGAACTGGCGGGGATGGCTTATCCTGATGGTGTTGACGGCAGTTTCCCTGTATTCATCCTGGGAATGCCTGGGTCAACCATGGGGAGATGTTCAATCCTGGGCCATGCGATGGATTTTCGGCCCCGCCGCCTGAGCCAGACGGAACAGCCTGAGAGCGGAAAGAGAGGAAATGGTGCCCGGGGCGGGACTTGAACCCACACCCCTTTTCGGGACCAGATCCTTAGTCTGGCGTGTCTGCCAATTCCACCACCCGGGCACTGGCTACATGATAGCAAAACTTGGGTAAAACGGGCAACTCCAGCCACCGGCTAAAACGACAGCAGGCAATGCCATATGAACGCGTAGGCGAAACCTTCCACCTCGTTCCATACGCGTTCCAGAATACCCTCATCTCCAAGCATATGATCAAGTTCACGTCGCTTGACGTTCCAGGGCACACATACGCCGGGAGAAGTTCGCGTTCCGCACTCTGGCAAGGGTTCGGGGACAAAGTCGGGAGGGGCAGTAAGTGGCGGTGGCAGCGTATCATCCGGCGATTTGCCGTAGTTTCCGAATTCCCGCGCGGCCTCGGTCATGGCCCGCACGTTTTCCGGCTTCGCGTCGTTCTGAATGATGGCCGAAGCGTCCATCACGTAGCCGCCCTTGCCCGCGACGCCTTCGATAATCCGTCGGCACGTCTCCCGGACCTCATCCGGCGAGCCATACGCCAGCAGGTAGTTAGGCACCCCTCCGGAAAGGCAGAACCGGTTGCCAAATACTTCACGGGCGCGGAATATGTCCCCCCGATCCACGTGATACACGATACTGCCTGCCGGCAGTTCGGCGAACGCTTCCAGGTGAGCGTCCCAGTTTCCCTCAGCGTAAAACAGCATCTGGTGCCCCGCTTTCCACGCGTGTTCCACGATGGGCTTTAGGGTGGGCCAGTATATTTCGCGAAAATGTTCGTGGGTAATGAACGGCACGCATCCCCGGTGCATCCAGAAGCCGATGGGCACGTAATGCTGGGGATCCGCTCCCGAAAGGGCCACGTAAAGCAGGTGGGGCATCAGGGCGCGACAGGCGGCCAGTACCTTTTCAGGCCGCTCCATCAGGTCCATGGTCAGCCCGATATATCCCCGCAACTTGTCAGCGATGATATCCATGGGGGCCTTGAAAATCCCGGAAATTGCCGAGACGGTTCCGCATTCCCGGCGCAAGGCTTCTCCCTGCTGGCCCAGGGTGACGAAATAATTCCACATGGCCATGCCCCCCTTCACGAGGGCCACGTGGGACCGGTATGTGGCCTTTTCCCCGGGAACGTCGATTTCGGTGGACACCCTGGGTAGCCACACGTTGAACAGGAAATCGGTTGGATCGTCGATCAGGTGGTCATATTCCTCCGGTTTCATGAAAGCCTGCCCCTCAGGCGGCTCCCGGTACTGAAACCCGGTATCCGGCGATACATCGACACCAGGTACTCCGTAATATCGCAGTCCCAGCGCCTGCGTCAGGCCCGTCCAGACATAAACCATGTTGCCAACCGTCGCGTCCCAGCCGTAATCTGCCGCGCATTTCCTGGTGGCCTCGTAGGCGTACGAGTAATCGTGGGTCACCTGCTGGCAGGTGAAGCCGGCGTGACGGGCGGCGAATTCCGCGGCAAAAACTCGAACTGGCACCTGGTCGGGCTGACCGTTTCCCATGGCGGTCACGTAGCGGTTTAATCGTTGCCGATAAATCTGTTCCATATCCTGGGACATGGCATAACCTCCGTAATCTCCGCTTTTGGGGTCACGTTTATTTTGCCCATCCGGGCAACACATATCTAAGCCGGCCCCCGGATGTCCCGAGAGCCGGCTGGTGCTATCTTTCACGCCGGGTTACGGCAACAGTTGCTGCAGATCGAAACTGACACTCGGACGCTGGCGGGCCGGGGTATTCTGGCTGGCATAGGAGAACAGGATTTCCAGCAGGAAGTCATCCGTGTTGTAGACCACGTTCAGCGTGTTTCGGGTGTTGTCTGCCGGGGGCGCGCTGGTGGCGATGGTGTAGGCATCCGTGCGATCCAGCGGCTGAACCAGCGGGTTGATCACGCCGACATACGTATTGAGATTCGCCGCGTTCTGCGCGGCAGCGGTCACGCCGCTGTTACGCGGCGTGGTGATATTGGAAAACAGGGATGCCTGATTGTACTGTACGGATTGAAGCCCGGATGGCGTTACCCGGAGCACGGCACCCCGCTGGTAGTTCCTGCCATCTGCCAGCACGAAATAATGTGCCCGTTGCGGGTAATGCGTGGGAACCCGGAAGAAATCGATCGCTTCTTCCAGGTTCAAGGCCGTACCCAGGAGTTCCCGGGCGGTGAACGCGAAGTTCAACTTGCTCAGGTCAAGATCCGTACTGCCGCTATCAATGGTTTCACTGAAGGAGATGCCGCCAAGGTTCACACCAGTGCGTCCAATGGCCAGTCCCGTAAAGGTAAGCAGCGCGTGTGGCACGCCTGTTTCGGGGATGTAGACCACCCCGCACCCGTAATCCTGCGGGTACCGGGTTGCGCTGCCTACCGTCCAGGAACGGGATGTCAGCGTCGGACCATTCAGGGTAACCGCGTGCAGCGTAGCGGCATTGGAGGTCTGCTTACGCCACGCGGCCATGGCGGCCCCGCCCCACGTTGTGGCGCTTTCCCGCATGAACACCACATGCGCGCGACGCAACAGGGTCAGGTCTACCCCGGAACCATCCGCGATACCGTTGATTTCTTCCACAATGGCCGGATCCATCAGCGCGGCCTGGTTGGCCCAACTCTGATCCATCTGCACGTCTGTCACGCCCGTAGCCGCCTGGAACGAGGACACCCAGTTCGGCACGAATTCCGCGATTTTATCCGCCAGTAACTCGCCGTATTGCCGTCCCATTTCGTAAGGTGACCCGGTCAGTACCACGACGGGCGCGATATCCGCCGGGAAATTCACCACGTCCGGCCGCTCGACATTCGCCAGGTATCCCGGGAACTCCGGATAGAGGTTACTGCCATCCCCCGCCGTTGGGATTACCAGCACATCCGTGGTGAAAACCAGATCGGGAACGGTAATGGTGACACCGGGTATCGACGACAGGCCGGAAGGCAGCGTGGCCGTATTCGCGTATCCAACCTGAACAAAGAACCCCGTGTACAGTCCCGCGGGCGGTTGCGGACGACTGGCCACGTAAGTGGTACCGCCGCTGACAGTGGGCGTGAGGGTCAATGAGTACCACTGCGGGCCGCGCAATGAACCGTCCGGGTTGTAGAGGCTGCCATCGCTGCCCCGTTCAATGCGGAAATCGCGGGCGTTACTTGTCGTGGCGTACCACAGGCGCACGTAACGAGGACGCCGCGCCGGGTCCACGTTCACGGTTATCGTGCCCGCCACCCGATCTACCGTGTAGGTAAACGAGGGCCGGGCTTTATTCTGGGTGACGGACATGATCCATCCCGCCAACTGTCCTACCACGTTATTCAGATTCTGAAGATTTACTTCGGCGTTCACATCCAGCAGGCCGTGATCCGCGTTCGGCACGTAGTTCAGGTATTTCTCACCGGGCAGATCCGCGAAATACCATTGTGACGAGTCCGGCAGGAAGAACTGGTCCCCCGTACCGTTGATCAGGTACTTGGGTTCATCCAGGCGCCCCAGAAGCGCGTATTCGTATGGATCCACCAGTTTCAGCAAGGCCTCGGCTTCGGGTGCCAGGGTTCCGCTTTCGGGTACCAGTCGGTCAAAAACCCGTTCCTGCGCGTATTCATAAATGCTCGGGGCCCAGTAACCATACGCCTGCTTGTGGTGGCGCATCTGCTTGGCCATGTTCAGCACGTCGATTACGATCGGCGCGATCGCCTTGACCCGGCAATCCGCCACGCCGGTCAACCAGGTAGTCCATCCCCGCTTGGACGCGCCACTGACCACGAAGTCTTTCACAGGCCGGTTACGTTCGGCCATGACTGCCTGTACCGTGTCCATGGCCTTCACCGCCGCCTTGGCCATGGGGAACAGTAACGGCCATGTAGGATCCGGGGTGCCCGCGGTATACGATTCCATGTACTTGTTCATCGAATACGCGATGATCGCGTCTTCCGTGCGGGACCGAAGGATCAGGGATTCTTCCGTGCTGTCCCCCGCGGTTACCTCGTCGGTGAACACGATTGGCTGACTGGGAATGTTCTTTACCAGGGCCACCGGCACACCGGTCAGCCCAGCCACGAGTTTGAAATAATCATCAACCGTCGTGGGTGGCGTGGATGAACGGCTTCCGCCATCGATGAAAAGGAGGCCGGTGTCACTCTTCCGGTTTGTCGGATCCACGATGGTGATGTAATGGGTCCACAGGTCCCGTCGCACGCCGTCACCGATATAGATATCGGCACTGGTCCGCCACTGCTGGGACGTCATGGAAATGATGTAAGCCCGGCCGATGTTGAAACCTTCGTAGGAAACGGGGAAGTCGGATACCAGCGAGTAGGCATACGCGCCATCATCCATCCGCACGTAAGCGTCAAGGTCGGTTCCTTGCTCCACCTTGATCGGTTCATCCAATGTATAGGTACGTTCCCCGTATTCCGGCGGCATGGCGTCACAGATTACGGTCAACGAAACCTCGTAGCTGCCGGGAGCCTGGTACTGGTGGGAAACATCCTGATCGGAGGTCAACTCCAGCGGAACGGATCCATCGCCGAAATTCCAGATCCACCTCGTTATGGGCCTGGAAGGCTCGTTGGTTGAAACGATACGGAATGTAGCAGGCATGGTAGTGACCGCGCACTTGAAATCGGGAGCAAAAGACACCACAGGGGCCACGGGCGGTGTCACGACCACGTAATTTGGCTTTTCAGTGAACACGCTGAGATCGGCCGCGGAGGCAGGCATTTGCGGATGCCTGAAATACACCGTGCGACGTACCTTGTAAGAACCCGGAACGGTGTACCGATGCGCGGGTGCCTCTTCCTGGCTGCTGGTTCCGTCACCGAAACTCCAGGCAACACGGGTGATCGGTAACGCGCCTTCGGGCTGCGTCGCGGGCGTAAACTGTACGTCATCCAGCACGGACGCCGGAAGGGGAGCCGCCGTAAAATCCGAATTCGGGGCCTGCTCCACGATAATCTCTTTTGCTATGACCCGGATCAACGTGGCTGTTCTTACGGCCAGCGTGACGGTATAAGTCTCGGCTGCCTCGAATTTCTTACTGACCTGGAGGCCGGTTTTCTGGTCCGCGGTGGTGGATAAGTTCCCGTCAAAGTCCCACAGGTACTGGGTTATGGGCTCAGATCCCGCCTGGGTTGTCGCGGCGGAGAACTGCACGGTATCTCCAGCCAGCACGTAAGCGGGCGTGTAAGTAAAATCGGGAACAGGCGGTCGAACCACCGTTATAAAGTTCTCTTTCGTTTTGGAACTGGTGTTATTGGTGGGATCGGCGGAAGTGACCGTCAGGGTTACGGTGTACTGCCCTTCCCGGTTGTAGACATGAGCCGGGTTCTGTTCCGTTGCCTGGTTCCCATCACCGAAATTCCACAGCCACTGAGTGATATCCGAAGTGCCGGGAATCGACAGATCCGTGAACTGGACCGACTCGCCAATCGCAACCACCACCGGCAACGCTTCGAAATCGGCCTGGGGTGGACGATAGGTCACATCCACGTTACGGGTAACCGCACTGGAACCAAACGGGGTTGTAACAGTCAACGTAACCGGGTAGGTTTTAACTGCTGGAAACACGTGCGTCGGATTCTGTTCCGTGCTGGTTGTTCCATCCCCGAAGTCCCAGGCCCAGGCCGTAATTGCCCCCGTGCCAGCGCGGGAAGTATCGAAGAAACGGGCCACCTCGCTCACGTACACCACGGGAGAAGCCAGCGCGAAATCGGCGGTCGGCGGGAGGGCCGCGCTGACCTTGATGTAGTTGTTACGCACGCGGGTAAATTCACCCAGTGCCGTTTTTACCTTAAGCGTTACCGTGTATATGCCGGTTCTCGCGTAGCGATAGGCCGGATTGGCTTCCTTACTCGTGTTTCCGTCACCGAAATCCCATAACCGTTCCTGCATGGGCACGCTGCCGGAAACCGTGAGATCGGTAAAGACGATCTGCTCGTTGAGATATGCCTCTGTTTTGGATGCCTGAAAGTCTACGGTTATCCCGGGATCGCCTACCCGGACATACCCATACTTGGTGATCTTCTCCTGATTCCTGCCGGCGGTAACAGTCAGCGAAACATCATACACGCCAGGTTTGACGTACAGGTGCGTGGGATTGATCTCGGTACTGGTAGTGCCGTCCCCAAAGTCCCATAACCACGCGGTGATCTGTCCTGCCGTGGCAGCCGCCTGGCTCAAATCGCGGAAGGCCACCGGGCGTCCAAGGTCGATATTGCGCGCGTCGGAGGAAAAATCCGGTTGCAGCACGTCCTCCGCGAAGATTTCCACGGTTACCCTGGAGACGTTAGGCGCGTCAACGAACAACCGTGACCGGTTCAGGCCGAGGGTCATCTGCTCACGATTGACCTTAACCTTGATCTTTTCCCGGCCAAGCAGAAAACGCGCGCCGCAGTTATCCTCTGGCTGATCACAGTCCGAAATGGTCACCCACGGATCAGCCGCGGAAATAACGATCGGACCCACTTTACCGCTGCCGTAGGTTGAAGCCAGTCTAAGAGTCAACTCGGTCTGCCGGGTCCCGAAATCCAGCATTTCCGGAAGGGCTACCAGCCCTGGCGCCACGTCTTTAGGACACCCCGTAAGCGCCACGCCCAGAACTACCACCCCGAGCGACAGAATCAACCGACTGTGCCCAATGTGCCGCATGGATGCACTCCTCAAACTTTTATGGGCATACCTGTCCCGCCGGGCATGTACCCGGAAACCCGGCCTGTTTGACTTTACTCCATAACATAATGCCAGTTTCTGTGTCACATGTCAACAATTTTCTCAAAAATCCGCGCGCATCAGGTTTTTTCTTCCAGGTTGAGCCGGTCCGCCATGACGTGGCACAATGAACGCCTGCTGATTCCTTCAACGAGTACTGAGGAAACCTTTTATGTCTGAAAAAATCCGGCAGACTGCTTTCATCCGTCACGATGAGGGGGATGATGAGGAAGAACAGACCGGCTGCGAACGCCCGGACGAGTCCAAGGATTTCCAGTTGACCCGGTATCTCATGGATTCACGGGTTGTTCTGGTTACCGGCGATGTGGACCAGAAACTGGCCGAAAAGGTGATATCCCACCTGCTCATCCTGGACCAGATTTCCAGCGATCCCATCCGCGTGTTTATCACCTCTCCCGGGGGACACGTGGACTCAGGCTTCGCGATCCATGACGTCATGCGGTTCATCAAGTCTCCCGTGGTGGCGGTGGGAGCCGGATGGGTTGCCAGTATCGCCGTACCCATCCTGCTGGGCGCCGACCATGACAAGCGTTTCGCCCTGCCCAACACCCGTTTCCTGCTTCACCAGCCCAGCGGTGGCGCGGGCGGTCAGGCCGCCGACATCCGTATCGAGGCCCAGGAAATCATTAAAATCCGGGAACGGATTAATAATCTGGTCTCCAGGGAAACCGGACAGCCCGTCGAAAAAGTCGCCCGTGACAGCGACCGGAATTTCTGGATGAGCGCTGAAGAAGCCGTGGAATACGGCCTGATCCGCAAAATCATCGTTTCCCGTGATGAACTGATCTGACCCGTGCTGGTTCGCTGATTACCCGGCGCGTTCACGAATGCGCGCGAGCATCCGTTCTGTAATCGGTGTGACGCGGGTCATCTTCTCGAACGCCAGGTCCAGCGGATCCCCGGCGAGACGCAACCGCCGGGCGAGGTACAGCCGTTCCGCTTCTTCCGGCAGTTCCGAAGTGGACGAGCCCCGGGCTACCCGCAACCTGTTCAGCAACCGGCGCAGAAAGAGATAATCCTCCCGCAACGCCTCCAGGTCCGTTCGGGGTTCCAGTTCACGCTGTTCCAGGGTCCCGATCGCCCGGAGCACCCCCCAGTGACGAACCTCCGGGCAGTCGTTATGGTGGTACAGTTGCATGAGCCGGACGGCAAGTTCCACGTCCGCGAGCCCACCCGGCCTGCGCTTGATATCCCGGGGAGCGGCCGAAGCGATCGCGCGGTCCCGCAGTTGTTCCACGTGATCCACGTCGTCCTTCGATATGCCCAGCCCGAACGCGAGTTTCCTGGCGTTTTCGGCGAGGGTTTCCGCGAAGTCCCTGTCTCCCGCTACCGCCCGGACTTTCATCAGGGCCAGTCGCTCCCACATCTGGGCCTCGCGGCGGTAATATTCGAAAAAACGGTCCGCCGAAACCACCAGCATCCCCTTGTTTCCATCGGGTCGCAGTCGGGCGTCCACGTCGTACAGCGCGCCCCACCGGGTAGGTTCCTTCAGGCGGCGTATGATCCCGGCAGCCAGGACGGCGTAATATTCCGTTGCGGAAAGTCCCGCGTCCTGTGCCGCGCCACCATGGACAAAAACGAGGTCCAGGTCGCTCGCGTAGCCCATTTCCCGACCGCCAAACTTGCCCAGGGCAAGAACGGCAAAGGGGGCTTCGTGCCGGCCAAACTGGTTCTCGACCTCCTCGCGGGAGATGGATACCACGTAATCCAGTACCACCTCCGCCAGTTGCGTCAATTCGTCTCCCACGTCGGCGACCGAAATGCCCTGCGCCAGGTCCCTCACGGCCACCTTGAGCAACTCTCCCAGCTTGAGGCGATAGGGCGCGGCATCCGGTCGCGCGGCGGACCGCAGCATGCGCAATTCTTCCTCAAGATCCTGGCGCGTGGAAGCGCGCGCGGTCAGTTGGGGCGACCCGACCGTATCCAGCAGGCTTACGTCCCGTGAAACCAGTTCACAAAGCCATGGGCTGTTGGCTGCCAGCGTGACGAGACGTGAAGATAATCCCGGGTAATAGGCCAACAGGCTGTACATCGCGCCGGGCGTGGGGACATGCGACAGCATGCTCTCCAGGCGTTCCAGCACGATATCCGGATCCCCCTCTTCTGCCAGGGCCTGGATCAGCGTGGGTGCCACGGTGATAAAGCGTTGCGCCGTATCCCGCGTGAAGGGCTTGTCTTCCGGCCCGTTCGCCATGTTCTGGAGTATGGCCCGGGCGCGTTCCGGGTCGGAAAATCCCCATTGTGCCAGCCGGGCCAGGCCATCCGTCGCGTCCGCTCCCCGTTCCAGCAGGGCGGCCACCCATAGATTTCCCGCGCCCTTTTCCGACAGGAACCGCTGGAGAATTTCACGAACCTCCGCCGTGCGTTGCCGGAATACCGTCAACAGGGCCTGGCCGTTCAGAAATCCCATCCTACGGCCCAGTGAATCCAGTGACGCTCCCGGCTCGGGCAAGGTATGTTCCTGCAGGCCGTTTTCAATCTGTAGACGGTGTTCCAGTTGGCGCAGAAAGACATAGTGCGTGGCCAGGCGTTCCGCCTCGAAGGGACTCAGGTACTGGCGCGTGCCCAGCGCGCGGATGGCTTCCAGCGTGTTGGGGGTCCGCAGGTCCGGCCACTTCCCTCCGTTCAGCAGTTGCAGCAACTGCACGGTGAACTCGATGTCCCGGATCCCCCCTTCTCCATGCTTTACCTCTCTACCCGAAACGCCCGCCCGCCGCACGCGCGCCTCGGACTGCGCCTTGATCTGCCGGATTTCTTCCAAGGTCACGTCGTCGAAGTACCTGGGGTAGATAAAAGACCGAAGCCGATCGAGCAACGTCTGGCCCAGTCCAAGGTTTCCCGCGCAGACCCGCGCCTTGATCAGGGCCTGGCGTTCCCACGCGCGACCATACACGGCGTAGTAATCCACCGCGTCATCCACCACGCTGCATAGCGGTCCGCTTCGGCCGAAGGGACGCAACCGCATGTCCACGCGATAGGCAATTCCGTCAGGCGTGGGTTCGGAAAGAACTCGGATAATCCATTCCCCCAGTTTCCGAAAGTATTCTTCGTGTTCCAGTTTCCCCCGGCTACCCCCGGAACTTTCCCCCCGTTCGGCATACAGGAAGATCAAGTCAATGTCGGAACTGAAATTAAGTTCCCTGCCGCCGAGTTTTCCCAGTGCCAGCACGGAAAAGGGATACGCGTCCGGATGATATCCCGGCGGCATGCCATACAGCGGTTCGACCTCCGCCCGGGCTATCGCGAGGGCGCACGCGATCGCCGCGTCGGCAAGGTTGCTCAGGTCCAGCACCACCGATGGCAACGGCGCGCGTTTCCAGACCTCCCGCGTGGCGATCCGGAGCAGTTCCCTTCTCGTGAACCTCCGCAACGCGGCGCGCCGATCCTGAAATTCCGTTTTCCGGAAAATCAGCCTGAGCAGTTCAGATTGCTGCGAGTCCAGGTCGACGGGCGATTCCAGGTTCGCCTCGTCCCACAGCCACGAGGCGTACTCGGGATTCCGGCACAGAATATCCTCCAGGAACGCGCTGTTTTCGAAAAGGGTAATCAGCATTTCGCAGTAACTGGGCGCGTTCGCCATCAGCGCCCTTTGGGTGGACGGATCGAAACTCCGTTCAAGGAACCGTGCCATGCCCCGTACCGCGCGGGATGGATCCGCCGAACGCTTCAGACATTGGCCAAGCACGTCGTTCAGTTTGGCGGGCCCGTTCGCGAGCAGCGTCTCAAGGTATTCATGATCCCGCTCGGGATCCGCGAACGCGATGTCTTCCCATTCGTTCATGCGCGTTCGCCGCGTGATTCCGCGAACCGGCCTTTCCCCCTTTCGTGCCGACCATCATGCTTACTCGTCGTCTTCACCCGGCAGTTCCTCATCCTGATGATCCACGATGCCCACCGGCTGGATCCGGACCTTCCTTTCAGGCGGTTCAACAACCCGGCCACCGAAGAGTTCGAACACTATGCCCAGTGCGCTCCTTTCTTCGTCGGTTGGTGGACGTTCCCGATAGGTCTGGCCGGTCTTGTCTCTTCCCGAGCTGGAAGCGCTTTTCCCTCGTGCCAGTACTCCGGTATTCTGACGGTGTTCCCCCTCTGGAATCGTTCCATGTGGTGAAGATTTCGCGTCATGGGCCGGTTGCGTCCGAGCGGGAACCGTTTCCCACGGGGGCGTTTCACCGTGGGCCCGGTTCCGTTCGGTAGGGTGGACGGACCGGCCTCCTTCGCCCGGTGATCGCGCCGCCGTCCCCGGCGTCTCGCTGGCCGTTGAGGGAAGGGAATGTCCTTCCGAAAGAAGCACGAGTTTCTCGAGCACGGTATCCAGCGATACCTCTTCCACGCCTCGGGAAATCCGGATGAGCATGGCTTCCAGGGCCGTCCGCTGGGCCAGCAGGGAGTCGTAACTTCCCGCCAGTCCGGCCAGTTGTTCCACGATACGCATCAGTCGAACGGCGCCGAATCGGCCGGCCCGCGCGCGCAATTCCGCCACCTCTTCCTCGGGCAGGTGCAGGAGGGCGGGGTCTGAAGACGTCGCGCAAACCAGGAGATTCCGAAAATAGCGCAGCAGTTCTTCGACGAAATAGCCCAGGTCCTTCCCCGCCGCCACCACGTCTTCCACCACGCCGAGCAGTCCGGCCACGTCTCCCGCCAGCATCGCGTCACACAGCCGATGAAAAATCGCCCAGTCCACCAGGCCGAGCACGTCAAACACGTCCCGGTAGGTGATCTCATCTCCGCAGTATGCGATCAACTGGTCGAGAATGCTTTCCGCGTCTCTAATGCCGCCCTCCGCCGCGCGCGCGATCGCGTAAAGGGCCTCGTCCGAGGCCCGAATACCTTCCTGATCCAGAATTTTACGGAGAAGTTCCACGATCCTGGATGCCGCCACGCGGCGGAAATCATACCGCTGGCACCGGGAAATAATCGTCGCGGGAATCTTGTGCGCCTCGGTGGTCGCCAGGATGAACACGGCATGGGGCGGAGGCTCTTCCAGGGTCTTAAGAAGCGCGTTGAAGGCCCCGGAAGATAACTGGTGCACTTCGTCGATAATGTATACCTTGTACCGGCCCAAGGTCGGCACCATCCGCACGTTTTCCCGGATTTCCCGGGCGTGTTCCACGCCGTTGTTGGACGCGCCGTCGATCTCGATCACGTCGATGCTGTTACCGGCCGCGATCGCCCGGCAGTTCTCGCAGGTCCCGCAGGGATCCGGCGTGGGCGCGTCGGTGGACAGGCAGTTCAACGCCTTGGCCAGGATGCGGGCCGTCGTTGTCTTCCCGATACCCCGTGACCCAAGAAACAGGTAGGCGTGGTGAATCCGGCCACTGGACAGGGCGTTGCGCAGGGTCCGGGTAATATGCTCCTGGCCCACCACCTCGTCAAAACCCTGAGGTCTCCATTTACGGGCCAGTGCGGTGTAGGTGTCCTTGGCCATCGCTTCCCCGCGCGCCTGAAAAAACAGGACACGGAGCCCTGCCGCCGGACGGAACCGCAACACACGGAAACGCTCGACTACGGCTGCTTCCTCTCGGACCTGACCGGGTTCGCCGATGTCCCGTTGTACGGGGCCCGACGGCAGGAAACCCCGTGATAGGTGTCTTCCCTCAACACGGCCTATACCCTATCATACGCGGGGGCAGGCCGTCAACCTGGCAGATCTCACGCGAGGTTAAGGTTTTCCGCCCGCACTACCTTTTCCAGGTATTTCCGGGCGGAAGCCAGCGAATCCACGAAAGGATTGATCGCCAGCGCCTGCAGGGCAAGTTCAAACGAAGCATGCCGCGCAGCGTCGATCACCAGCCGGTCACTTTCTTTCAGCATGCAGAACAGCCCGCGCAGAAACCGTGGCAACGCGCCCACCCGCCGGGGGGTTACCGCGCCTTCCCGAATGGTCGTGGGCACCTCCACGCAGGCATCTTCGGGGAGATCCAGGATCGCGCCCTGGTTAGGCACGCACAGCACCGGCTTCACCTCTCGATGCCCCTCAAAACTTTCCAGCAGGGGCAGAACCGATTCTTCGTACCAGATCGCGTTACGCTGGCGGGTGACCTCGGGAATCATGTCTACCCGCGGATCTTCATATATCCGCAGGATCTGGGACTCCGCCTCGATCAGCAGTTCCGACCGGTACCGGTGGCTGCGTTTCTGGTCCCGGAGAATATCACCCCTCCGGAAATACGCGGCCGCTTCCCGTGTCGGAATCATCCGGAACAGGGACACCAGTTCCCGGTCAAACTCCGGATCGCCACTTCCCTCCACCGCTTCCACCAGTTGGGCCATGCGGCTGCGGCCTTCATACCGGACATCCTGGATCCAACCGAAATGATATGCCCCGAAATAATCCACCTCCACCTCTGCTTGGGGCAGGCCGAGCAACGTTGCGACCCGGCCGCGATATTTCCGCGCGAGATCGCACACGCCAATCACCCTGAGCCGGGTCAATCGACTCAGGGCTTCCACCACGATCCCCACGGGATTCATCATGTTGATGACTACCGCTTCGGGCGCCAGTTCCTCGATAACCCGGGC
This sequence comes from Candidatus Hydrogenedentota bacterium, assembly GCA_018056705.1. Lineage (GTDB taxonomy): Bacteria > Hydrogenedentota > Hydrogenedentia > Hydrogenedentales > CAITNO01 > JAGPFE01. The sequence continues at coordinate 211,503 of JAGPFE010000001.1, forward strand.
GTATTCCAGCAGAATCGGCAGGGAACGCAAGGCGTTGGTCACCGCGCCCGCACCCACCTGTTCGCTGCCCAGCAGGTCGAACTGGGGCGGCAACGACTCGTCACGGAAACGCGCTTTCATCCCCCCGACGCGCATCTGGTTGACGATGTATTTCGCTCCCCTCACCGCCGCCCGGATGTCCGTTTCGGGAATGATGAGGGTCGGGTAACCCGCGCGGTTAACGAGGCGCTTGCAGAAACCAGCCACCGTTTCCAGTTTCCGGCCCGGGTGCCCGAACAGGACAATCTCCTCCACGGGGAGATTTCGGGCGATAATCGCGTTGACCAGTTCGGGGACATACACGCTGCTGCCCCCCAGCACGCAAATCCGGGGAATAACCGTCTGGAAAATGTCAACGTTCTTCCGTGAAGACTTCGTCCTCATCTCGACTTCCCGGCCGCCGTCATGATACGTCTACCTCCGCGATACGCTCTTACGTTATCGTTTTTACCAATGCCAGAGCAAGCCCACGGGTCAACCAGGTTTTGTCCCGACATCCGGTTCAGGCGCGCGTAGACGCGTTACCTCCAGCCGATCCCGGATCTTCCTGAAAACCCGGATGTTGTAATACTCTTCCCGTTCCATGTCGCCATATTCCTGGCGGTGCTCCCACAAGGACCGCACGGTGGAGACCATGTCATGTTCAGGCGTAAAGCCCAGTACCTCCCGGACCCGAGCGCAATCGACCCGGTAGTTCCGGTAGTCTGACCGGTTGAGCGTTTCGATTGCCGCGCGCGGTCCGCCCAGGGAAACCAGCGTGTCGCGGATCATTTCCGCGAGTTCCCCAATGCGCAGGTTGCCCCAGGCCACGTTGAACACGCCGCTGATTTGTTCCGGCGCCTCGATGGCCATTAAAAAGGCGCGCGACGTGTCCCGGATGTCCAGAAGGGGACGCCAGATCGCCGGATCATGCACCACGATCCTGCCTGTGGTCATCGCGCTCTTGAACATCGTGTTGACCACGAGGTCAAAGCGCATGCGCGGGCTGTGACCATTCACCGTGCCCTGGCGCAGCGCGATCGCGGAAAAATCCTCCCGGACCAGGTGCATTACCCCCTGCTCTCCCTGCCACTTGGATATGCCGTACGGGTACGGACAGTTTACCTTGTGATCTTCCGTGCAGATCTCGTCGCCCGTGAACCCGTATACCGAACAGGAAGAACCATACACGAACCGCCGCACCCCCGCCTCCCGTGCCTCATATGCCATGTACGCCGGCAGGGCCGCGTTCTGCACAAAGTTCAACCCCGGATCGAATTCCGCCATGGGGTCGTTTGACAGTCCCGCGATGAATACCACCCGGTCAAACTGTTTGAGAAACGTCCTGTTCAGAGAAAACAGGTCCGCCTGGATCACCTCCACCCCTTCCGGCAGGTGAGTACCAAACCAGCATTCGTCCGCGACCGTTACCTCATGCCCATTTTTCAGCAGTAATGGGGTTAACACCGACCCCACGTATCCCGCCCCGCCTGCCAGCAATATCCGCATGCCGTGACTTTCCTCTTCATCCGAAAGGGACCGCGACGCGCCCCAACTGGCCGCTGTTGCTTTATCACGGTCCGCCGAAGCAGAATAACCCTGTAGACTCAATAAACACATGATAAAGGATAGACGCATGTTCACGAAAAAACTGGGGATTACCGGACTGCTGATCGCTGGCGTCTCGACGTTACTTGTCGCAGCCTGCGCCACCACGCCAGGACCTGTCGTGTCCGCGCCGCGCGACAAGGATGGCGCGCGCCTGCAGAATAATCAGGTCATGAAACGAGGCAACAATTTCAATATCCGCGCTTTCTACGTGCAAGGCGTATGCGAGAAAGGCCCGGATTTCAACTGGGACGTCATGACGCGGATTGTTAATGTCGGTGGGACCACCATCGCCTTCGATCTGGTCGGCTTCAACGAGGATGGCACGAAACTGGACCCTGCGGCCGTGGAAACGGTGAAATCTTACGCCGAACATTGCCACGACTCCCATACCGCGCCGATGGTCCGCCTGCTGGCATCCATTCCTCCTGACCAGCCAGTTCGTCGCAAGGCGGCGATTCAGACCGCGGCATCGATATTCGCGGACTGCCAGCGGGCCTTCTACTGGATTGATGGCCCTGACGCGGCAGCATTAACCCGGCTCTTCCGCAGGCGCGCGCCCCAATTATTCACTATTTCTCCCGCCGGCGGACATCTGACGCTGGTAGACAGCCCTGGCAGGCTGACCTCATCTCCGGTCATGGCCAACGGCTTTCTGCCAGATAACCTGGAAACCTGTCCGCACTTCGTGGTCCCGGATGATCCCGCCCTGTATGCCTTGCTGGATGAACGGCTGACCTCACCCGAAGAAAAACAGCCCTGGAACCCGGATCCTTCCATCCTCTCCGAAGAAGAAGCCCGCGAAGGTTTTCTCCCGTTGTTTGATGGAAAAACCTTGAACGGTTGGCGTCCCTGGAAAGCGGGCGTGTGTTCTTACGAACCCAGGAACGGTTGCCTGGAATGGGTGCGGCCCGGAGGTGACGCCCTGGTAACCACCCGCCGGTTCGATAATTTCATTCTCCGGTTTGAATGGAAAATTGTGGAAAACGGCAACAGCGGAGTCTGGTTGCGCGCGCCAAGGGCTGGTCGCGCTTCCAAGTATGGCTTTGAGTTCCAGATCCTGGGCGACAGCAAGGATCCGGAAATCACCAAAACTTCCACGGGATCGATCTACGACGTCATTCCTCCGCTGTGCCGTCCCATCCGGCCCGAGGGTGAGTGGAACACCGCTGAACTGATCCTGGACGGACCGAGGTACAAGGCTTATATCAATGGCGTGCTGGTCCAGGACATCAACTTCGATGAACACGAGGAATTGCGCTACCGGTTACGAAAAGGATTTATCTGCCTGACCGACCACGGCCACCAGGTCAGTTATCGCAACATCCGGATCAAACCGCTGTAACGGGAGGTGCAGATGTTTTCCAGAGGCGCCGGACTGTTATTCAAATCGTGGTTCATCTTTGGCGTAACGCTGCTGTCCCTGTCGCCCGCGAGGTGTGCCGATCTCGCGCCGGCGGGATGGCCACCGGAAAACGAAACCGGTTTCGAGGGCGCGGTCTCAATCGTTTCCGTCACCGAAGAAGATCATTGCGGTATAGCGGTTGTCCGTGTGCCTTATCTCGGTATTCTAGGCGACGCCAGGACTGGCCTTGCCCGGGTCGTGGTTCCCCTGGATCACCGCCATGCCGGGAAAAAACTGCCTGCTTTCTGCCACGTCCACTATGAAAAAGACCTTGGAGGACAAAAACGCTGGGCGAAAAAAGGGTGGGCCTGTTTCACGGCAACTTACACGGATGCCTCCGGCGAATCACCGACCGATGTCTCGGTAGGCAACGGTTATAACCTTGCCCGGGCCATTATCCAGTGGGCCCGGCGTTGCGGGTTCACCAATCCGGCCCGCCTGCATCTCGATGGCGGCAGCCAGGGAGGCTACATGGCCCTGGCCATGGCGGCGGACATGTTCCCAGTAACTTCGGTAACCTCGGATTGCCCGGTGGTCAACTGGGCTTACAACATCGCTTACCTGGAGCACAATCGCCCATGGTCCTGCGGCGGTGGCGATCCAAAAGAGGGACCCCTGCCCGTGCTGGGCATGGTGACCATGCTGGCCGACATGGCCTACGCCTATTTCCCCCGGGATCTCGCCCACGAATCCTGGTTCCTGGTGAGTCCCATTGCCGTGGTGGATACCATTACCGCGCCGGTGCTGATCATCGAATCCACCGGAGACATGCTCGTGCCCATGGAACAGTTCACGCAAAATGACATCCATCCCTGGGACAAATCCCTGTTCCCGGAAGGCTACGAACGGGATTTCCTGACGCTGACCACCTGCGAACCGGCCCGAAAACGCCTGGAAGATCTCCTGCCTCCGGACAAGGTGTTCCGGACCGTGCTACCGTTACAGGAAGGTAGTTTTCCTTTCACCCGGGATATGGTTCTTGATCCCGCCAAGATCCCCGAAAAGAAACCCGCGTCCATCGATCGCCCCTGGAGTAAAGCACACCAGTGGAACCTCTGTTACATGAATGAGGGCCCGCCATTGCCAGTTGCCGGCCACAATTCCATGTACTGGAACACCAGTGCCGACGCGTTCATCAGGTATTACCAGGACGCCCCTGTTTCTCCTGAACTGTTAACCCCCAGGAAACTGGAACACCTTCTGCGGCGCTGGGCCAACAACCTGGACAGGGTTCCCGTGCTGCACACGGGTGCTCCCGCCAATCGCCTGAATCACCCCGAGGTGGAACGGAGGGATGTTGAATCCGCCCTGCGGGCTTTCGCCGAGCTGGGACCCGAACATGCCGCGCGGTTGTCATCCCTTTACCGGGAATGCCCGGTAAAACCCTGGGGTGACGCGTTACCCCCGGCCATATTACCCTGACCAGGAGACGGACGTTCGCGATGCGCCGCTACCGCGAATTCCGGGAAAAACTGCTCGCGTGGTTTTGCGGGGAAGCCAGGAACCTCCCCTGGCGTCAGACCAGCAACCCTTACCATGTCTGGGTCTCGGAAGTCATCCTGCAACAGACCCGGGTCGACCAGGGGCTGCCCTATTATGAGCGGTTCATCGCGCGGTTTCCAGACGTCCAAAGTCTGGCCTCCGCTCCCCTGGAAGAGGTCCTGAAAACGTGGGAAGGACTGGGATACTATTCCCGGGCCCGCAACCTTCACCGGGCAGCGCGCCTGGTCGTGGAAGCCCACCAGGGTGTTTTTCCGCGCACGGCGGCCGAACTGGCCCTGCTTCCAGGCATCGGGCCCTATTCCGCCGCTGCCATTGCCAGCATCGCCTTCGGAGAGCCGGTCCCGGCCATTGACGGTAATGTCCGGCGGGTCATCGCGCGTTTGTTCAACTATGATCAGCCAATCAACACGCGACAGGCCGAAGCCTTCTTTCGGGAAACAGCGAAATCCCTGCTCTCTCCCAGTCACCCAGGCGATTTTAACCAGGCCATGATGGAACTGGGCGCCCGGATATGCGTACCCAGAAAGCCCTCCTGTCACCTGTGCCCCGTCGCGGCGGGCTGTCTCGCCCGGATCAGGGGTACGGCCGACACGCTCCCCCGCAAGAACGCCCGGCCAGAATCTCCCCATCATCACGTGGTGGTCGCGGTCATCGAGGAAAACGGCGCCTACCTGGTGGGTAGACGCCCGGAAAAAGGGCTGCTGGGCGGACTCTGGGAATTCCCCGGGGGGAAGGTTCAACCCGGCGAGTCCCTGGAAAACGCCCTGGTCCGGGAATGCCGGGAAGAACTCGAAATCGAGGCGCGGCCCGAAACCCTGCTGGCCACCATCGACCACGCCTACACGCACTTCAGGGTTACCCTGTACTTTTACCGCGCGCGCCGCATCGCCGGGACACCCGTCCCGCGGGCCCACGACGCCCTCCTGTGGGCTGACCGGGATACCCTCCGGAACTTGCCCATGCCCAAGGCCAACCTGAAATTTCTCCGGATGCTTCAGCCTCCGGAAACCAGCCTTTTCTCCTGACAGAACGCATAGTCCTCTCAGATTTCGCGGAATTTACCAGAAACGCGACGGTGATGTAAAATAATATAATAAACAGGAAAATCGGGTATGCCGCTTACGCTGCTGTCATCCAGGTTGGCCGACTTTCTGGCGTCTCGGGAAGAACTGTTTTTCAAAACCATCCATCGGTTGGCCCCCCCTGAATTCCGGGCGGTGTTGCGCGAATGCCAGCCGGACTGGACCAGGGGGTTCATAAATCTTCTGCGGGGCGGCACCCCCGAATCGCACGGCCTCATCGCCCGATTCTGCCGGGCCGCGGAAGCCGCCGGCGAACGGGGTCCAGGTTACGCGCTGCGACTGATCGAATTCGAAACGGGAACCCTGCGGCACTTTCTGCGGGAACATAATCTGGATCTCCAGGAAACTGAAATCGAACTGGTGTGCCTGCGCCTGGCCCGCGCGTATGAACATGCCCTGATGGAGTGGTGCGACCGGGAACAGGCCGAAAAACGCCGAGGCTGGGAACGATTGCTGCGGGCCGTCACGGACGCCCTGGACAAACCGCTGTGTATCCTCGACAACCACGGAAACATTGCCCAGGCCAACCCGGAAATGGCCCGCCTGCTCGGATCCGATCCGGATTCGTTACGGACCGTCGATTTCACGTCCCTGTGCGAGGAGGAAACGGCCAACGTCATCCGGACCCAGGTTCGCAGGCGGCAAAACGTGCTCGCCAACCAGGCATTTGAAGGGGCTTTTAACGTCAGGCCCGGCGTACGCTACCCGATGGTCATGCGCCCGTTGTTCAATGCCGAGGGGGTCCGTGACGGCTTTCTCCTCTGGATCGATCTCGAAACCTCCCCGGACGGCCAGTTGGAATCTGGCGTCTTCTTCCTGTTAAGGCAGGCCATGGAAGCCCTTCCATTTCCCGCCCAGTTGATTGACCCGACGGGACGCGTTGCCGCGGAAAACGCGTCGGCCGTCAACCTGCTGGAACAGGCGGGCAACGGAACAACTCCCCGCAGAATCTGTTGCCTGATCAACCGGATGTCCGGAAGGTCTGCCCCGTGCGCCTGTGAACGGATTCTCACGGAACGGCAGGCTGTTTTTGAAGAACTGAAAATCACGGAAAAAGAACATGGCGTCCAGGCGAGTCGCTGGTTCCGCCTTGGCGTGTTCCCCATTCACGTTCCGCCCGAAGGCATGCCTTGGCTGTTCTGCTGGACCGTGGAGAATGACAGTCGCCGGGAACTCGAAGAGCGCGTGGAAAGGCTTGAATCGGAATACCGATTGAGCACGAGGACCATGCGGCTGGTGTTAAGCGTGGCCATGCAGTTGCGGTCTCCCCTGGGAGTTATCCTTGGCGTGGCCGAACTGCTCCGCGCCGAGCCTTCCGGAAAGCGACTGTCCGAAATTTCCGAAATGCTTTCCAGAAAAGCGATGCGCTGCAAGCGGATCATCGACAGCCTGCTGAGTTTCGGCCAGGGCATCAGCATCGACGTTGTGCCCACCGACCTGGTCCGGCTCGCCCAGGACCGGGTGAAAAGCGCGCTGGGCGCGGGACGGACCTGGCAGGTGGAATGGCGAATGCCCCCTTACGCCGTGTGGGTGGAATGCTTTCCGGAACAGATGGTCAGCGCGCTGCTCGCCCTGCTGGACAATGCCCTGCGCTTCGCGAAGAACGCGGTGATTTTCGAAATCACCGCCACCAAAGAGCAGGCCATCATCCGGGTATCCGATGATGGCCCGGGTATCGATCCCGCGCTGACGGACAAAATATTCGAGCCGTTCTTCACCACCCGGACCGAAGAAGACGCCCCGGGACTTGGCCTGGCCCTGGCCCGGGCGACCATCCAGGAACACGGCGGAAACATTTCGGTCAACCTCGACCCGTCCCGGGAACTTCCCGGGGCCCAACTGGTCATCACCATGCCGATTTCTCCCGTCGCGAGGGAATCTCAGGCATTGATCGCGGACCGATCCCGTAAATATTCTTCGCGGGTATTGATTGCGGAAGATGATCCAGACCTGCGCGGGGTACTAGGTGAAACCCTCACCCAGCAGGGGTTCTCCGTTACCCTGTTTGAATCGGGTGAAGCCTGCCTGGAACAGATCGCCTCGATCCGCCCGGATATCGTGGTTCTGGATATCCGTTTTGAGAGTGGTTGTGATGGCATCTCGGTTTACCGGAAAATCGTGGAACTGGTGCCTTCCTTATCCCGGCGAATCATTTTCATAACCGCGGACGCCATGGACTATGAGGTACGAAAATTCCTCAACAGCGTGGCCTGCCCAGTCCTGGAAAAACCCTTTATCCTTTCCGACCTTGTGGAAAAAATCCAGGAACTGATCCTGGGGCATGCCGACAGGGTCGCCCCCGATTCCTGAACAACCCCGTCAGGTTCCCAGGGCATTGCCCCAACCCACCAGTACGACCGAGACCAGCAAGGTCAACACCCCCGCGGCGAGCCATGTCCGCGCGTTTGCGGAGGTGTTACGCCATTCCCCAAGCGTCAGGCCCCAGAAATTACCACAAAGAATAATAAACGCCATGTGCAGCGTCCAGCTCGAAAAATCGAACGGTCCCATCAGCGTGGTACCCATGCTGTAGAAAAAGAATTGCAGGTACCAGGTCACTCCCGCCAGCGCGCTCAGCGCGTAGTTCCTTGCGAGTGGCGCGTGTTCTTCACGGCGGCCAAGGTAATCCCCGAAAGAATGATTACGCGCGTTCAAAGCAAGGCACCACAGCGCGTTGGTGGCAAATCCTCCCAGCAGGGTAACCACCAGCACCGCCGTGTTCGCGAATACCTTCGGCGTTCCCGTCTCCGTCGCCAGGTCCATGATCGGCTTGCCGGACTGAAACGCGAAGGCCATGCAGGAACTCATGATCCCAGAAAACATGGCCACCCACAGGCCCTTGACGAGATTGAACTCCGCCGGAAGGCTTCCCCCCCGTTCCCGGTCCCGGGCAATGCCCGCCCGACCGCACAGCGCGATGCCCGCGAGGCACACGGCAACGCCGGTCAGCACAACCCATCCGCCTCGGCTGGTCAGAAGGGTCGGGATTTCCCCCTTGAAGAGCGGTGGGATCAGCGTCCCGAATGCCGCGCAGAACCCTAGCGTCACGGCGTATCCCAGTGACAACCCAAGGTAGCGCATGCTTAACCCGAACGTCAGTCCCCCTACGCCCCATAGGGCCCCGAACAGCAGGGTCAGCGCCACCGCGTCGCCCGGCGCGTGGGTGAGTGCCTCTCCAAGCCGGGGGTTCAGGTACAGTGCGAAACACCAGGGCGCGATGATCCATGAAAACACGCCCGCTATCAGCCACGCGCTTTCCCAAGCCCACCGCTTCACGCCTTTGAGTGGTAGGTAAAAGGTCCCCGCGGCTGCCCCGCCGATCCCATGGAAAATAACCCCCAGCAAGGGATTCATACACTACCCTTTCCTGTTCGCGCTCTTCGGCTCATCACTCGTCCGGATGATCCAGCAGGGCGATCGCCAGCCAGAGAACCAGCGTGAAAGTCAGTAAGCCCATGAACGTGAAATACAACCACATGACCACGGATTCTCCAACGCGCGTTCCGCTTATGGAAACACGAGAAGAATCGTTCAGTCAAGCCGGTCCCCGTCCAGTTCCGGCAGGTAGTTTCTGAACCGTTCTGGAAGGAAATGCCGTTGTAATCGCGGATTATGGCGTTCGGGCACCGCCAGTTCGCGAAAAAACGTCTGCCAGCATGCCCGGAACCGCCGTTCCGCGTCCGACAAAAGGCTGTTCACGTCCGCCGGAAACTGGTTTACCTGCAACAGGTTCGATCCATCCCAGGCCATGCCATATCCCCGCGTCTCATCGTGAATCACCCATCGTTCTCCGGGCATCCTCCGCCGAAAATGCCCCACTACCAGGGGGGTCACGTCGTGCTTAGGCGCGTGGCGCGCGTACAGCGTACCATCTCCCAGTTCCGAAAACCGGAGTAATCCCCGCGCGCGGTGGGCTTCTCGCCGGGTACTGTCGATCAGCATCCCCGCGCGCCGCGCGTCGGGATGGCTGTGCCAGAGCCGTCCCCGGCGCCCCTGCTCCAGGGAAATCCGGACCATCCGGAACATCAGCGTTTCCCGGTCCGCCGCTTCCGACAGGAACAGGTAGAACAGGTCGGATAGCAGCGCTATCCCGCCCACCGGCCGTAACAGGACGAAAAATCGATCCAGAAGCGCCTCATCCATCCCGGCTGCCACGATATCCATCGCGTCAAACAGCACCCCCTCCCCCTTTTCCGTGGCCTGGCTCCAGAACCATGGCTCCGGTGCCCCCTCGTCGAGCAACCGCGCGCAGGCCGCGCACCAGCCCGCGAAGGAACCATCATATCGGACAACCGGCGTCTCACGCGTCATCGAACAGGGGTAATTCCAGTTGTTCGGGTTTTCGATCCGGTTCCGCGAGCAGTTCCGCCAGCCCCTCGGGATTCCAGGATGGCGGCGCGTAATCCGCGCACCGGAGAAAATACCGGGCGCGTCCCCAGACCACGCCCATCTTCCGCAGGGCTGCAGCGTCAATGCTTCCAAATCGCCTGGCCTGCAACACGCGACGCGCGTTCCGCGCGCCAAGGCCCGGAACCCGCAACAGGCGCTCCCGGTCATCACGGTTCACGTCCACCGGAAAGAACTCGGGATGCGATAAGGCCCACGCCGTCTTGGGATCGAACCGGACGTCCAGCCGTCCGCCCGCCACCGGCGTGATCTCCTCCACCGAAAATCCGTAAAACCGCAACAGCCAGTCCGCCTGGTATAACCGGTGTTCCCGTAACCTCTCCGGGGGGCTCAGCACGGGAATGCGCCGCGTGTCTCCCACCGGCACGTACGCGCTGTAGAACACCCGTCTCAACCCAGCCTTCCGGTACAGGGCATCGCTCAGCCGCAGAATCGAGTCATCCCCTTCCGGCGTGGCCCCCACGACCATCTGGGTGCTCTGGCCTGCCGGCGCGAAACGGGGCACGTGGCGAAAGCCTTTCTTACGGTCCTCCCCATATTCGGCCAGGACATCCCGGACCCGCAGCATCGGTCGCAGGATCGCCTTCGGGCTTTTCTGAGGACACAACAGTCCAAGGGACCGCTCAGAGGGCAGTTCAATATTGACGCTCAGCCGGTCGGCCACGCGCCCCGCCCGGACGATCCACTCCAGGGAGGCGCCAGGGATTATCTTGAGGTGAATATACCCACCGAAGCCATGGCGAAATCGCAATGCCTCCGCCACGTGGACCATGGCTTCCATGGTCCGGTCAGGCGTCGACCATATCGCCGAACTGAGAAAAAGGCCCTCAATGTAGTTCCGCCGGTAAAATCCCATGGTCAGGGCGACCAGTTCTTCGACCCGGAAACTGGCCCTGGGGACGTTTGCCGACTTCCGGTTCGCGCAGTAAGCGCAGTCGTAGACGCACGCGTTACTCAGCAGCACCTTGAGCAGGGAAACGCACCGGCCATCGGCCGTCCAGGAATGGCAGATGCCGCTCCGCGCGGGGTGTCCCAGAACCGGGCGCGGGAGGGATGGCTCCCTGACGCCACTTGAAACGCATGAAACATCGTACCGGGCCGACTGGGCCAGAATGGCCAGTTTCCGCTCGATACTTTGGTCCGGAACCAGCCAGTTGATGGCGCCCGCCCCGTTAGGAACTGTCCGACCCGGGGCGGGCGTGAGGAGATTTTCCACGGTACCGGGTTTCATGGGGCTTTCCTGTACTGATTTTATTTTCAGTATACCATGAACCGTGGAACCTGTCAACCTGTTCTGATGGCCCCCCCAAAAAAATCATGGCGGAAGGTGTGGGACTCGAACCCACAAGGCCGAAGCCGCCGGTTTTCAAGACCGGTGCCTTACCGATTAGGCTAACCTTCCACCGGACATCATCATGAGTGCGGTTATTTTATCATGCCCCAGACCCTCTTACGAAAGGGCCCGTCAATCGGTTGACCCTTTTCTCCAGTCTCTGTTACCATAACATCCCGTTAACAAAACGGGGCGCTGCCCCCTCTCAAGACAGCCAGACTTCGTTTCAGGCCGGACCTGGAGTCACGATTCATGGATGAACAACGTGGGGATAGCGTGTTGTGTGTCGTGCCCGCCCGGCTCGGGTCGACCCGTTTTCCCGAAAAAATGCTGGTACCCCTGCTCGGCAAACCGCTGGTGCTCCATGCCTACGAGCGGGC
>JAGPFE010000093.1 GCA_018056705.1 Candidatus Hydrogenedentota bacterium
GTTTCAGGAACTTGTGGTTCATACCTGTCCAATACAATTCGGATCAACCGCCGTAATTCCCGCTGATTCAGGCCCTCCGTCAGGGGATATACCGGCAACGGGGACGTTCTGGAACCGGGTTCCGGCCCGTCATCCAGCATCTCGTATTCGGGATTGTCCAGGCACCACCCCCGGCGGTGGCGCGGAATCCCCGTCAGGGCCAGCAGGGTCCCCGGGGTCAGCGCGCTGGCCAGGTAACCTCTCCCCCAGAACCAGGCGGTAAGCGGCCCCGAGCCATCGTCCACGGTAACGCGCGCGGCGGGAGGACGGCCGGGTGGTCGGGCCACACGCGTCCGCGTCACGGGAGCAATAACCGTGACCGGCTCGTCACGGGTTTCGGGCATAGCGCCGGTACGGTGCAACCGGGAACGATCGATCCAGCGCCGGGGAACCAGGGTCAGCAAGTCCCCCACGGCGCGCGCTCCCAGCGCGGCCAGCATCCGCGCGCGGGCGGCACCCACACCGGGGAGATCCGTTACGGGCGCGTTCAGCTCCGGAAATTCGGGCATGCTGGTGATCGAACCGGGGCGTTACGCTTTCGGGTCGGCGTAACGGTCCGTGAGGCAGTCGAACAGCGTGCGGTAGTACCGCATGAACCGCTCCGGTTCCGGGTTGTAGTTGATTTCCGCCAGGCAATACCCCGTAAACCGGATCTCCCGCAGCAGGTCAAACAGTTCCCGCCAGGGATAGATCGGTCGCCCGATTTCATTGATGTGTACCTCGCCAATAAAATCCCGGACGTGGTCAAACGCCGGGCGGATGCTTCCCGAAGCGTCGGTCTCGCCCTCGTTGGAATTCCAGCACACCCTGGCGTTGGGGTGATCCGCGTGGCGGATAATCGTGGCGACGTTGGCCGTGTTCCTGGTCTGTTCGCTGCCGTGCACCTCGAGCCATACCTGCACGCCAAGGTCCGCCGCGTACCGGGCCACTTCTCCGAGAGCCCGCCCGATACGCTCGAACGCCTTCTGGGGATCATCCCCCCGCTCCACGCCGTTCGGGCGCACCTTGATCCCCGGGGCCCCCACGTCAGCGGCCAGTTTCGCGTAAGATTTCGCGCCCTCGATATTTTCCCGAACCTTGTTTTCGTCCCGGCTGTGAAACTCGAAGGCCGTGCCCAGCCCGGCGATTGCCACGCCGGCATCGGCGAACCTTGTCCGAATGTCGGACCGTTCCGCGGGCGAGAGCCGATCTTCCACGCCATGGGCGTGGGTGGTACGCAATTCCACGCCGGCGAGGCCCGCCTTGCGGCACAGGTCGATCAGCTGGTCGCAGGTCATGTCCTTGCCCATCTGGTAGGTAACCATGCCCAACTTGTATTCCGCGGGGGGGAGCGAGCCGGCCTTTTCCGCCGGCACCGTTTCGGCGGCGCGCGGATTGCCGGCGGCCAGCAGTCCCGTTACGGCCGTCGTGCCCGCGGTCAGGGTGAGCCAGTCGCGTCGAGTCCATCTTGTATCCATGTCTTTCTCCTTCGTGCCCCTCGCGGGGTGGTAGGGTGACGACGATTATACACCGTATACCGCGATCATGGTTCTCGCTGTGATCCGGATTGCGCTCTCAAGGGGTACCTGTCGGCATCCTGGGGATTTCCAGAAAAACCTGAAGAGAGATGGCAGATACTTTCCTGGGGGATATTACCGAGGTGTTTTTTCGATCGGGACGGTGTTTTCATAATCGAACATTATTCTTTTTTCGAAGCTTGTCGTTGCGATCAGCGTCCTGTCCTTTTGAATGAAGCGAAAATCTTCCCCTGTTCCAAAGATTTCTCCTCACTTCGTTCGTCGAAATGACAGGTGCCGCCCCGCTAGGACCGGGGCGGAGTGGCCTTGGCCCGGCCCTCCCTTCGTTCGTCGAAATGACAGGTGCCGTCTCCACCCGTTCCTGCCGGGAACAGATCCGGCCCGCCTGTTGTTCTCTTATCCCGGAAAGTCAAACATTGAATCCAAGCGATTCAACCAATTAAAATGTCCCGTTGGGGACTGCGGAGTCATGAGCGTGAACGTGTCCAGAAAAAAGGTCAAAGCCATCGTGGAAACTATTGGCGACGATTCGTTGCAGTTACTGCTTGAATTTCGCCAGCGAGTACGCTCGTGTTGTGAAGAAGCGCGGAAGGTCAATGGCAAGCCCAAGGTAGTCTACCTTTGGCTGTGCGTGTCCGAACGGGGTATTGGTCACGGACCGGGACCCGCCAGAGCATCGCGCCGACACACCATGAGCATTGATGAATGGCTGACCGTGGTGGATGAAGCAGCCGCGATGGGGGCCACCTGGCTGGTACTGACGCTCCTGACGGAACTGGGACGTCACCCCGAGGTGTTCAAAATCGCCGAATGGGCCCAGAAAACCCACGGCATGACGATCGGATTCCACCTGGGTGTACCCGTGCTCACCAACGCGGAACGGGCCGCGCTGGGCCGTTTCGATCGAACAAAAACTCGGCTGTTGATCCGCCGGGAAGACGTGGAAAAGGTCAAAGACCTTGAGCGGGACGGCTTTGTTATCTGGACCGCCAACCCCCAGGAAGAGGGAGGGAAGCCCGATTGCCAGGGCCCGGCGCGCATGATCTACGTCAACGCCGAGGGGGACCTGTATACCTGCGGCCTGGTGGATGGTAACCCCGACTATCACATGGGCCATGCCCTGGAACGTCTCCTGAAAACCGTGATTACCGATCCCTCGGTGCCTCACGCCGTGGATGAATCCATCCACACCGTTTCTCCCGCCTGCGACGGTTGCCCTTCTCTGGTGGCCAATTTCTTCCGGGACAACCTCTGATCGCCCTGGTGGCTCCCCAGGCAGGTTACACGTTCGCGGCCTGGTAGGCGTAACGGGAGACCTGTTCCGGGTTCAGGCCCAAGGGTTCACAGTAGGCCATGGCTTCGGGCGGCAGTTGCTCGATCACTTCACCATCCGGGGACATGCTGGCAACGGCCAGGTAAACCAGTCCCGCCAGGTCCGAATAGTCACCGGCCGACGGAGGATCCAGGTACCGGGCCGCCCCCAGTGCCAGTATCTCCGGCAGTTTCCATTCCTGGAACAACCGGTCCGCCACCTCACCGTGGTGTAATCCGAAAACCTGCTTTTCCGCTTTGGCGCGGGCTGGTCCCCATAGATTCCGGTCGATTTTTTTGTATTCTTCCGGGTCCGCCGCCGCCAGCACGAAAGACCCGACCGAGTGCAGGACCGCCGCCGCCTGGGCCACGTTGGTAATAATGTGGCCGGTCTTACCCGCTAGACTGGCCGCCATCACGCTGACCCGCCGCGCGTGATGGAATAGGGGCGAAAGCATCCGCTCCATGATGGGGCTCATCTGGGGCGCGTTGGCCACGATCACCTTCGTGCCCTCCACGCCCAGCAGCGTCAGGGCCATGGACAGGCTTTCCACCTTTCGTTCCAGGCCGTACGCCCGGGAGTTGGTCGTGGCCAGGATGATCGCGGCCAGCGTGGGGGCCGACGACACCACGACCAGCAGTTGCCGCAACGAGGCCGTATTGCTTTGTTCAAGCGCGGCCACGGCCGCGGCATGACGCGCGGAAATCTCCAGGTACTCCATTTCCTGGATACAGGCCATGTACCGCTCCGTCAGGTCTTTTTCCACGCTCGTCGCGGTACCCGTACCCGATAGCGAGACGGCAGACGCGCCGTCCCCCCCTGGTGATGTGGTCGTGGCCTGCTCCCCGGCGGCCGTTTTGATACCGCCTCCCCCCGTGGCCAGTCCAAAGGCGCCCGGTATGACCTTGGGCTCCTGGCCCGGTGTCCGGTAGTACTTCTGCACGAATGCCTGGTAATCCGAGTACGAACAGAGCACCGGGCGAATTTTCATGTTCGTCGCGGCGCGTACCGCCTCGACTGCCTCCATGTCCAGTGGACATACCATCGCCACCGTGAGCAACTGGCCCAGCCGGGTAACGGGAAGTACCATGTGCTGCTGGGCCAGTTCCCGCGGAATCATCTGCAGAACGTCCCGATCTACCGAATACCCTTCCATGTTGAAAGGCGTGATGCCCGGATGCTTTGACAGGAATTCGTGCAACCGTTCCCACGTGAGGAAATTCAGCCGGACCAGTGCCTCGTAAATTTTGCAGTCATTTTCCTTCGCGAACACGATCGCCTGCCGCATCTGGTCAGACTCGACTATCTTGGCGTCCCGCAACTCCGCCGAAAAGGAATCCAGCCCGGAGGCCGAAGGACTGCTCGAAGACCCGGTACGATCCCGCCGGGACATCACGCCTGGCCGGTTCACCGCGAACGGATTGGCGAACTGGTGCTGGCAACGACTGCAGATAAAACTGGGAGCGTTCAACTGGGGTGGAACCCGGAATTTCGATTGGCACTTGGGACACGCCACTATGCGCTGCACGGCATCGATAATCACGATTGCACCCTGTTTTCCGTTGCGGTTATGCTGTATACACTCGTATCAGCCTACGTAAACTCTACGCGCGCGGTCTGGTTCGAGTCAAATCCCGCGCGGGAACTGGTCGCGCGTGCAGGTCATCCGCCGATCCTGGCGGACGTGATTTCACCCTGAGGGAAGTACAACATGGTTGGATGTCCGCTGATCCTGGTCACGAATGATGATGGCATTCACGCGGAAGGACTGCGGGCACTGGCGGAGACGCTTGCGTCTCTCGGGCGGGTGGTGGTCTACGCGCCCGACAGCCAGCAGAGTGCCGTGGGACATGGCGTCACCCTGCGACGTCCCCTCCGGGTGACCAAGGTCGCTCCCGATCGCTTCATGGTGGATGGCACCCCAACCGACTGCGTGATGCTCGCGGTAAGGGGCCTGATGGATCGCCGTCCCGACCTCGTGGTGTCCGGCATTAATGCCGGGGCCAACCTCGGCGACGACGTCACCTATTCAGGCACGGTTGCCGGGGCGTTCGAAGGCATGCTGCTTGGTATTCCCTCGGTGGCGGTCTCCCTCGTGGGCGGCGAAGAGGGCCACTTCGACACGGCAGCCCGCGCGGCCCTGGCCATCTGCCGGGACGTGCTGGATAACGGGCTTCCCCGGGATGTCATGCTGAACGTGAACGTTCCGGACGTGCCTTGGGAACAGGTACAGGGCATGACCATAACATCCCTGGGACGCCGCAATTACCAGGAAGAAATCGTGATCCGAACCGATCCCCGGGGAACCCCATACTACTGGATAGGGGGCGCGGACCCTGATCACTACCCCATGCCCGGAAGCGATTTCGAAGCGATTGAACATCGGCAGATCAGTATTACCCCCCTCAGCCGCGACCTCACCGCCCGGGAGGCCCTCCATTCCCTGGCAGGCCGTTTTGGTCACGAATCCTGAGCAGCAAGCGTTCGTT
>JAGPFE010000094.1 GCA_018056705.1 Candidatus Hydrogenedentota bacterium
CCCATCTCAGCGACGACGGGTACCTGGTCCTGCGCGGTGGCTGGCCCACGTATTTCTTTACCAGCGTGTATTCCCGGGAATTCAATGATCTGAACCTCTGCGATATCACGCGGCATTTCGTGCCCGCGCCAGAACCCTGCCGGGAACTGATCCTCCGATTGACCCCCGAAGACCTGGATTCGGCCGACGCCCTGCTGCGGGAACATGGCGTGGATCCGACC
Organism: Candidatus Hydrogenedentota bacterium; assembly: GCA_018056705.1. GTDB lineage: Bacteria > Hydrogenedentota > Hydrogenedentia > Hydrogenedentales > CAITNO01 > JAGPFE01. The sequence goes on from JAGPFE010000094.1 coordinate 222, forward strand.
CGGGACTTCATCGTGTGCATGCAACTGGGCGCCAGCGAGAGCATCAAGCGGTGGTCGGAAGAACGGTTCGCCGAACTGGCCCGGCTCCTTCGCGACCGCCATAACGCCCGGATCTTCCTGGTGGGGGTACAGAACGAAGCCCCGCTGGGTGAAGCCTTCGCCCGGTTCGCCCCCGACACGGCGACTCCCCTGTTCGGTAAGACCACCCTGCCCCAACTGGCTGCCCTGCTCGCCCGCAGCCGGTTCCTGGTCACCAACGACACGGGCACCATGCACATTGCCGCGGCGGTGCAGTGCCCCGTGGTGCTCGTTTCCGTGGGACCAGTGCATTACCGGGAAACGGGTCCTTTCGGCGAGGGACATTGCGCGGTGGAATGGCGACGTCCGTGGGCGGGACGCAGCGACATTTCCCGCGCCTGGGAGGAGGAACGCACCCTGCTGCGGGCTTCCCAGGTCTCGCGGGCCGTGGAACTGCTGCTGGCAGGCGCGCGGGATTTTTCGCCCGCCCGGCAGGTCCGGGAAGACGACGAGTTGAAACAGGTGGACATCCAGATAACCCGTTTTGCCCCTGACGGCTGCCTGGAGTATTACCCGGCCATTCGCCGGGAGATGGGCGAAATGGATTTCCTCCGGGCAGCCTATCGCGCGATGTGGCTGGAACACCTCACGGAAAACCGGGAAACCGAACGCGGGGACGTGGACGCCATGGAGACCCTTGTTTCCTTTTTCGAGGCTCCAACCCCAGACACGGTTCACCAGTGGGTGGATCTCCATCGCGGCGCGTTCGGGAAAATGGCCGCCAGGGCGGAAAGTGGCAGGGCGTTGTGTGACCGCCTGATCCTTCACCTGGAGAACCGGGGCAGCATGATCGAGGCCCGGGACATGGCCCGAGAGTTAACCCGGCTGGACGAGGCCCTCCGGGTATTCGCGGAGGTCCATCATGGGTGCCGTCCCCTGGCGACCATGGCCCGGTTTGAACGGGATAACCTGGAAGGCATGGATCCCCTGCGGCTGGCCCGGACAACCCGGGATATTTACGCGGCCATGGCCGAGCGGGCCACCCTCATGACGCAAAAAATCGAACTGCTCGGGAACATTCTAAAGCGCACCCGGACGGTTCCATAAGTTAACCGAGTCAGGATTTTTTTCGGAAAATTTTCTTTCAAAACGGCTCCTTAACGGAAAAATTTCCTGACATTTTTCTCTTTCTGGAGGGCATTTTTAGGTTTCGTAATCCATAAGTTCCTTATTTTGAATTGGTTAATTTTAAAAATTCTCAATGACTTCACGGGGAGGCAATCGTGAAAAAAACTTGCATTTTTATCGTGTCCGTGTTAAAATATAAAAGGATTAAGAACTTTCGCAAGTATTAACTTTGACAACTAAAGGAGAGCCTGCCATGACAGAACAGAACCGTCAAACCGTCACACAGGACCTGGAAGCCGCGCTGAAAGCCCTCGAGAAACGAGTGGGCGCCCTGGAAGCCCGGGTTGATAAAGACCGGCTGTGCATCGGCGTGATGAAAGGTGACCTGGATTACACCATGGCCGCATTCATCATCGCCCTTGGCGCCGCGGCTTACGACATGGAAGTGGACATGTTTTTCACGTTCTGGGCCACGGCGGCCCTTCGGGACCCAAAGAAATCGGTCAAGAAAGGGTTCCTGGACCGCATGTTCGGGATCATGCTGCCCAAGGGGTCACGTAAACTGCCGCTCTCCAAGATGCAGATGATGGGCATCGGGCCGAAAATGATCCGCGCCGTCATGAAAAGCCGGAACGCCAAATCCCTCGAGGAACTGATGGACGAAGCCGCCAAGATGGGAATCCGGATTCACGTCTGCACCATGTCCATGGAGGTGATGGGCATCCGTAAAGAGGAACTCATCGATTATCCGCACATGGATTTTGTCGGCGTGGGAACCTTCGTGGACATGTTCTCCGAGGCCCGGCAATGCTTCTTCATGTGATGACCCGTGACTCACAGGACACGAACCATGGCTGAACCAGGCATTCTCTCCCCCCCTTCGGATCACATCGAAGATGGCGCGTGCCAACTGGTTTCGGAGTTTTTCTCCGTGTACAGCAACCCCACGCGCATCAGCATCTTCTGCGCCCTGCGGGACGGACGGAAGACGGTTTCCGAACTGGCCGACCTGAGCGGGGTTTCGCTCCAAAATGCCTCGCAACACCTGCGCATCATGCGGGACAAGGGCGCGGTGACAGCCGAACGGGAGGGACAGCGCGTGTACTACGCGATCTCGGATCCCCGGTTTGTCGCGGGGGTACGGCTGATTTACGAGGCGCTGACCGACCAGTTGCGTCGCCGCGCGGGACAAGGCGGCAACGGACTGTTCTCCCAGGCGCGGGCTATTTCGGACGAACAGCCCTCACCCTCAAGGGTAGGGCACGCTTAAGCATAGTGGCAAAACATCAACGTAAAGGAGAACTGAACATGCTGAGCAAGGAAGAACTGAAGGCGCTGAACGTGGAAAAGGAAGTGGACGCGCGCGGAACGGCGTGCCCGGGTCCGCTGCTGGAAGCCAAGCGGGCGATCAGTGAAGTTTCGTCAGGGGGGGTGATGCTGGTGCTGTCATCCGACAGTGGCACGCCATCCGACATTTCCCGCTGGGCCACCAAGGCCGGCCACGAATACCTGGGCGATTACGAGGACGATGGATTCTGGCGGGTCTACGTGAAAGTCAAGTGACCCATGAGCACGGCCGGAATCACCACCGACGTAAAACGGATCCTGGTGTTCTCCACGGACGCCATATCGGATCCGGGTATCGACCTGGCGGGCAGCGCGCACATGCACTATCCCACGGGCGTGCGCGTGCTGCCCGTTCCCTGTTCCAGCGGCATCAAGCCCGCCTGGATTCTGCACGCGCTGCAATCCGGCTTTGACGGGGTATTCATCGCCGCCTGTGGCGGGGACTGCCCTCACCTGTCCGACTGTAGCACCCGCACCGGTGTCATTGTCCGCAAGGCGCAGGAACTGCTCAAGGAAGCGGGCATCAGCCCGAAACGCGTGAAAATGTCGGGAATCTGTTCCGTGTGCGCGGAGCCTTTCGTGGCCCACATGGAAAATTTCCAGAAGGAGTTGAGTAACCTTGATGCCTGAAGATGCCCACGCGGAGCCTGAACGGCTGGAATGTGACGTCATGGTAGTCGGGGCCGGCGCGGCGGGACTGGAAACCTCGCTGACCCTGGGAGACATGGGATTCCAGGTGCTGCTGGTGGAGAAAAACCCCAGCGTGGGGGGAAAGAGTATCCTGCTTAGCAAGGTGTTCCCCACGCTGGATTGCGCCAGTTGCATCGCGACGCCGAAGATGGCGGCCGGTACCCATCACCCGGCGATCCGCCTGCTGAATTACACGGAGGTGGAATCCATCGTCCGGGAAGAGGACGGCTCGTTCCGGGTGGAGGCGGTGAAGAAACCGACCTTCGTGGATCCCGCCCTCTGCACGGGATGCGGCGCCTGCGAGACGGCCTGCACGGTGGCCCTGCCGGACGAGTATAACTACAACCTGGTGGCTCGCCGCGCCGCGCATATCCCCTTTCCCCAGGCGGTCCCCAAAAAATCCGTTATCACCCGGACTGGAACCGCGCCCTGCACCCACACCTGCCCGGCGGGCGTGAGCGCGAGCGGCTACGTGTCGCTGGTCCGGTGCGGCCGGTACGAGGAAGCGTTCAACCTGCACCTGGAAGACGCGCCGCTGGTCGGCAGCCTGGCCCGGGCATGCTACGCCACCTGTGAAGGACAGTGCACCCGGGGCGATTTTGAAGGGCCGGTACAGATCCGCGCGATCAAGCGGTTCATGGCGGACTGGTATTACGCGCGGCACCCGAAACCGGAATACGGTCCCCCGGAAACGCGAACCGGCAAACGGGTGGCCGTGGTCGGTGGCGGACCAGCGGGGCTTTCGGCGGCGTATCACCTCGCCCGGAAAGGTCACGAGGTAACTATTTTTGAGGCGTCACCAGCGGCGGGCGGCATGCTCCGCTGGGGCATTCCAGCCTACCGGGTTCCCCGGGAAGTGCTGGATCGGGACATCCTGAATATCACGGCTCTTGGCGTGGAAATCCGAACCCATACCCGGGTTGAATCGGTGAAAAAACTTCTCGAAAATGGTTACGACGCCGTGTTTATCGCGGTAGGCACCCAGGTTCCAAAAGTCGTTCCCATCGAGGGTCGGGAACTGGCCCAGGTGGAGGATTGCGTAGGCTTCCTGCGGGACGCGGCATCGGCCTCGCTGCCCGATCTCACCGGAAAGCACGTGGTGGTACTGGGCGGCGGCAACGTGGCCATGGACGTGGCCCGCACGGCGATCCGGCTGAATACCGCCAGCGTGTCGATCGTGTATCGCCGGACGAAAGAACAGATGCCGGCACACGACTTCGAGGTCCGGGAAGCGGAAGAAGAAGGCGTGCAGATTCATCCCCTCGCGGCGGTTAAACGCGTGGTGCTGGATGAGCAGGGACAGCCATGGCTGGAATATCTCCGGGTGGCTTCCGTGGAAGGCAAGGGTGACCGGGTGCGCATGGAAACCATTCCGGGGTCCGAGCAGCGTATCCGGGCGGACGTGGTGATTTTCGCGATCGGCATCACGCCGGACACGAGTCCTTTTTCGGGGGAACTGGCCTTGCGGGCGGACCAGACCGTCGAGGCTGATCCGGAAACCCTCCACACCTCGCTGCGGGGCGTGTTCGCGGGCGGAGACGCGGTCATCGGCCCGTCCAGCCTCGTGGAAGCCATAGGACAGGGCAAGCGGGCCGCGTTTTACATGGACCGGTACCTGCGTGGCGAGCCGCTTGATAACGTGGTATTTGACCAGCGCCTGCCCATGGCCGACAAAAACGCGGTAATTGAAAAAGCCCGCAGGGTGTCAAACCGCGAGCCCGCGCCCATTCCCAAGGCCCCTCCCTCCCGCCGGGCAAAAAACTTCGATCCCTATGAAGGGGTCCTGACGGAAGAGGAAGCCCGGGCCGCCGCCAATCGCTGCCTGGACTGCGGGGTGTGCTCCGAATGCCGGCAATGCGAAAAAGCCTGCGTGGCGGGCGCGATCAACCTGTACATGCG
>JAGPFE010000010.1 GCA_018056705.1 Candidatus Hydrogenedentota bacterium
GACCTGGCTGAGGGTCGCGGCAATGGCTTCAGGATCTTCCGGCTCCAGGCAGGGATCGAGGTTTTCGGGCGTTTCGGCCAGGGAGTGTTCCAGGGATTCGAAGGTATCCCGTCCCAGGGTCAGGCTCAAGCGTTCTTCAAGATTGTTGCAGGTATCCGTCCATGTTTCGTATTCCCGGGCTTTTCGCGCGCGGGTCTGCCAGTCTTCCATGGAAACGGATCCGGCCTCCGCGAGGAGTTCGTTCAGTTGGGCGCGCAGGCGGGCTTCCTCGCGGCCGTCTTCTTCCAGTTGCAGGCGCAGGGCCGTGGCTCGTTCGCGCAGGGTGTCCAGCCGGCTTTGTTCCGCGGTCATCCGGTTGAGGTACTCGTTGTATCCTCGCACGGCGCTGAGGATGTCCTCGCCCTCGGCCCAAGCGTATCCGCTGTCCCGCATGATCGTGGTAATCCGGCTGTCCACCTGTGCCATGGCTTCCTGGGTTTCGGCCAGTTCCCGCTGGACCGTCCGCTGGCGTTCCAGGGCATCCTGCAGGGCGTTGCGGAGTTCTGACATTTTTCTTTTCTGTTCGCGGTAGGCGTGGTAGCGGTCGATCAGCCGCGCGACGGCCCCGGCAACTTCCGCCGGTTCCGAAACGGTTTCCCCCAGACTGTCTAAACTGCGGGAAACATACTGCATGACCCTGGGCAGGCGATCATCACTGTCAGCCAGGTCGGATTCGGCCTGGGCAAGCCGCTGTTCCAGTTCCTCGAGCCTGGCACGGGCTTCCCGGTAACGATCATAGCGGGCCTCCAGTTCGCGTATCGTCTGGCAACCGGCGCGCTGGAGCATCTCCTCCACGGGGGATTGGGTGTCCCGTTCCGCGCGGGCCAGGGATTCCAGTTTTTCCCGGGCTTCGGCCAGTTGGCTCCGCAGGGCGCGGTGATGCACCCGCGCGCGCCACATGCTGTATCCGTAATACACCTGGGCGATGGCCACGATGCCGAGGGGGTACAGCACCGGCGACCGGAAAGTCAGCAGGTACGTGACGGTCAACCCAATCAGCACGATGCCGCACAGGGCGTTCAGCCCCCAGAGCCCGGGGAACTGTTCGGCGACTTCCTCCATCGCTCCCTGGATATGATTGATCTGTTTTTCGGTCTCGATTTTTTCGTCCCGGTTCTTTTCGATGAAGGCCTCGTGAGTCCGCAATCGCTCGGCGAAGGACTCGAAGTCGGCGAATAATTCGCGGTCTTCCTGGATGGCTTCCCTGGCCTTGGCCGTTTCCTCCCGGAGCCGGTCACGGTTGGCCCGGTGGGTTTCCTGTTGTCTTCGTGCGGTTTCGGCGAGTTGCTGCAATTGGCTGAGCCAGTCGATGGCCTGTCCGGACAACTTGGAAAAGTCGGGCAGTTCGGCCAGCCGTTGTTGTGCCTCAATGATCTGGTGCTGGGCCAGTTTAACCTGTTCCTGGACCTGCTCGGCCCGCTCGGTGAGACGCTGCGATTCGGCGGCCAGTTCGTGCCGTTCCCGCTCCAGGGCCTCGGGGATAGGTTTCAGGGTTTCGCGGGAACGCTCCGATCCGTTGAGTCCCGCTTCCCATTCCCGTTCGAGGAACGCGAGTTCCTGGCGTTCCCGTTCCATCTGCAGGCGAAGGGTCTCGATCCGCATCACGAGTCGTTGCGCGGTTTCGAGTCCTTCCCGGGGCGTGTCCCGGTAAGGTGCCAGTTCGAATCGGGCGCGCCGGGCTTCTTCCAACTGGTCGAGCAGGCGTCTCGCCTCGTCATACCGGCGTTTCCGGTCCAGGTACCGCGCGAGTTCCCACCGGCGAGTCAATCCCTGGATTTCCCGCTCGAGTTCATCACGGTGGCCGCGGACCACCCGTAACCGGGCCAGCAGGGCCCGGCGCTGCTCCAGGACCGACGCCACGGATTCGGCTTCTTCTTTCAGGGCGCGAAGCCGTTTCTTCAGTTGTGGGAGCGGACCGCGCCCTTCCGATTCGTTTTCCAGCAGGCGGGCCCATTGTTCCAGTTGACGCGCCGCTTTTTCGGCGGATCTTCCGCCCCCGCCGGAATCCGCGACGGCCAGCAACCGGTCGCGGATTCCTGACAACGCGCCCTGTCCGCCGAGGTCGTCCAGGCTGAAGTGGCCGATGGTGGCCGCTCCGATGAAGGCGGATCGGCTGATGCCCAGGTGAGTTTCCCCGACGGCGGGCCAGCCATAAGCCAAGCGAGGGAATTCCCCCGTGACCTCTTCTCCCGTGATTTCGTTTATGACAATGATTCGTTCGTGATAACGGTGAAAGGTACGCTCAATGGTGTAGGTTTCCCCGTTATCCAGGAGATAGGTCAGGGCCCCGCCATAGGTTTCCGGATCGCGCCAAGGCTGGCGCAACTGGTTGGTTTCGTCGTAGGCGCCGTCCTCGTGACGCTGGCCGAACAGCAGGTCGGTGATACAGCAGCGCAGCGTGGACTTGCCCCGTTCGTTGGGGCCCAGGATAATCAGCATGCCCGGGGGGAACGAGAAATCGGCCGCGCTCAGCCGTCCGTATCCATCGATGCGCGCGCGGGTGAAACGCATTACCGGTCCCCCGTTTGGATGATCCGGGACAGCCAGGGCTGACCAGACAGTGCGGCAATGCCGGCCTGCAGGGCCATGGCGATTTTCTCCCGGCTGGCGGCGTCCGGCGCGGCCTCGAGTTCCTGGTTCAGCATGCGGCAGAAATCGCCCAGCACTGTGTCTTCGACCCGGAAAGATTCGGGCGGTACGGCGCATCGCGTTTCATCGTGGATTCCGAACCAGCGGAAGGATTCCCGGTGTTCCGCGGCAGTCCGGAGTAACGCCGCCCGGGTGTCGAGGTGTCCTTCACCCTGGAGCCGGAGCAGTACCATGGTGTCCGCGGGGGACTCCACGGCGGTAAAAAGGCGCATGAGAGTATCCGGATCCGTTTCCGCGATATCGATGGATATTTCCTGTACCCGATGGATCGTGGCGGAACGGAAACGGGTTTCGATCCGGGGATCCTGTTCGGCTTGGCCGTCGAACGTGACTTCCAGGAACCCGCGGGGTCCGGACTCGTCGAAATCCAGTGGTTCGGGCGGTCCCGGGTACCACGCCTGAAAGCGGTCTTCCCGGGCTACCGGTTCCAGACGGTGCACATGGCCCAGGGCGAGATAATGCAGGCCGGGTTGCAGAATATCCGAAAGGCTGAACGTCGCGCGGGGTTTCACGCCTTCCTGTCCATGATTCCGTTCCGTGCCATGGCCCACGGCCACGTGGAACCGGCCGTCCCGTGGTACCCGGAGGCGGCAGAAGATTTCTCCGGCAGTATCCTTGGTCCTGTAACCGAACCCGTGAATCGCAAGGGGCAGATCAGGATGGTGCCAGCATTGCCATTCCGGCCGGTCGAAAATCACCACGTTTTCCGGCCATGGAACGATCGCGTAGGGAGAATCTTCGGTGAACGGGTCGTTGTTGCCCGGCGTGATCAGGATGGGGATCGGGTTGGATCGCTCACAGAGTTCCCGGAAAAAGGTTACCGTTTCGGGCGTGACGTACTTCGACGCGAAAAGGTCCCCGGCAAAGAGAACCGCCGCGGGCTGTTCTTCCCACGCCCGACGGAACACGGACGCCACGGTTTCGCGGATGTCCAGCCGTCGGGCCTCTCCGTACTCCGGCGGCAGGGGCGGGTCGAGAAACGCGGCATCCAGGTGGATATCGGCCAGATGAAAGAGTTTCATCACGGTTGACGCAACCTCAAAACAAACCGGGTAAAGTGTCGCAAATCCGGCAGGGACAAATAAAGTTTCACGCGCATACTTACGCGGGCATGGTGGGTCTGCACAAACGGACCGCCGGGAAATTGACGCGTTTATCGTCGGTCTGGTAAAATTTCTTCACCTTTGGGCGATTAGCTCAGTCTGGTCAGAGCGCTACGTTGACATCGTAGAGGTCACTGGTTCGAGCCCAGTATCGCCCACCATTCCTCCATTTTCCATTTTTCCGGGAATCTGCCGGAAATTGTTTTGGCCTGCCTATTTCAGGGGTGAGTCCAGGCGGTGCCTCGGGAATGCCTGCGTGCCGCGCGTCAGCTTGCGACAGCACATCACCTATCGGAAAATTTATCTGAATGATTCCCCGCGGGTTTGGTCAAAACCAATCTCCTGGAGTAGAGTCTATGCTGTAGTAGCACCGATCCGGGGCCAGCGGTCAGCGGTTGCCGCGGACGGATCGGTCAAGTCTGTGGGAGGTTCTCGTCATGACACGCTGGTGTCTGGTTCTGAGCGCGTTGGTGTTGCTGACCTGTTTCACGGTCATGGCCGATGACGACGATCGCGTCATGGGGGTGTATGAAGGCGGGTTCGACGACAGTGGCGCCAACCTGGCCTTGCGGGCCCAGGTGGTGGGTGAAGGCAAGCTCCAGTTCCGGGCCGTGTTGTTCGTGGGACAGTCCGGGCAGGCGGAAGAACGGGTGGAAATCAAGGGCAAGGGGAAAGACGGCGTGGCCTCGTTCAATGGAGATAGCCGGGTGAACGCGCTGGGCGGGCAGGTCGCCATTTCCGGGGACATTCGGGACCAGGTGTTCAAGGGAACCGTGAAGGCTGGTCGCAAAACCCTTGGGTTTACTCTCCGCCGCGTGTTTCCGGAGCCCCCCACGCGGGGGATGGCCCCACCGGAAGGCGCGATCGTGCTGTATAACGGCGGAGACCCGGTAACCAACTGGGTCCGGGTGCCCGAGGCGTGGTGCGCGGAAGAGGACGGTTCCATGGCCGTGTGCGGCAGCAGCCTGATGACCCGCCAGGCCCTGGGCAGTGGCACGTACCACGTCGAGTTCATGACGCCCTACATGCCGACAGAACGCTACCAGGGCCGGGGCAACAGCGGCGTATATATCCTGGGCCGGTATGAAATCCAGGTACTGGACAGTTTCGGCACCCCGCCGGCGTGGGATCTGTGCGGTGGAATCTATAAACAGGCGGTGCCCCTGGTGGACGCGGTGCTGCCGCCGTTGCAGTGGCAGACCTACGACATTACCTTCACGGCGCCCCGGTTTGACGAGAAGGGTAACAAGACTGCCAACGCGCGGATCACGGTGGTTCACAACGGCAAGGTCATTCATGACAACCTGGAACTGACAGGTCCAACCCCTGGCGGACTGGGGGATAACGAAGTGTCCGAAGCGCCCCTGATGCTGCAGGATCACGGGAATCGGGTGAAGTACCGGAACATCTGGTACGTGCCCGCGAAATAACGCGTGACGGCTGGTTACAGGCTGACCACGGCGCGGTGGACCTGGCCGGGATAGGAACGCCATGTACCTGTCCATGATTATTCCCGCATACAACGAAGCGGCCCGCATTGGCCGGACGCTGGAACAGTTTACGGCGTACCTGTCCACGCGGCCGTGGTCATGGGAAATCATCGTCGTGGATGATGGCAGCGAAGACGATACGGCGGGTGTCGTGGCGTCCTTCGCGCGGCAGCGGGACAGCAGGGTTCGGCTGGCGCGGCTGGAGCAGAACCAGGGTAAAGGGGCGGCCGTTCGACATGGCATGCTGCGGGAGGCCGGTGGTACCCTGCGATTTTTCAGTGATGCCGACGGCTCCACGCCCATAACGTGCCTGGAACGGTTCCTGCCACTGCTGGAAAACGGCGTGGACATTGTGATCGGGTCCCGGGCCCACCCGGAATCGGTTATCGAAGTCCGCCAGCAGTGCTACCGCGAATTCATGGGGCGGACCTATAACCTCATGGCTCGAGGACTGGGGTTAACCCGCTTTCGAGATACCCAGTGCGGATTCAAGGGATTTACCCGGGAAGCGGCGGAAATATGTTTTTCCAGGCAGCGGCTCACGGATTTCGCCTTTGACTGCGAAGTACTTTACATCGCCGCGTTTCACGGGCTGGAAGTCCGGGAAGTACCCATCCGGTGGATCAACAGCCCTAAATCCCGGGTGCGTCCCGTTCGAGATTCCGCGCGGATGGCCGCTGGACTGCTCCGTATACGGTTGAACGGGTTGCTGGGATACTACCGTTAGTTAGCGGAACCCGTCTCAGGCGGATTCTTCAGTAGTCTTGGAAAATCGCGCATCCCGGTTGGATGCGGGGGCATGTCGCAACGAGGATTCCTGGATCTGCCGATGTAGGTCGGGTCGATACCCCAGGGCGAAAAACACCTCGGCCACCAGGAACAGTGGGCCGATGATCATCTGGAACAGGTTGTCCACGAGGGCGGGACGGCGATGTTCAAACATGCCGTGACCGATCAGCTGGAAGATCCATCCACCCACAAAGAAAAGGAGAAAGATCCCGGTTCCCGCAAGGTAAGAAAGGCCAGCGGCCTGGTGCGCGATGTACAGGGTGGGAAGAATGAACACGAGCATGCCCGCGGCAAGGGGCAGGGACAGCAGGGTGTAGTACACCATCACGCCGGCCACCAGGACCATGGCCGCGGTTACGGGCCAGCCGGCAACCTCAACCCGAAGCCAACTCAGGGGTACCAGGATGGAAAATATGATGGAAGGAATCCCGATAAAATGGGTGGCCTTGTTCAGGGGGTGGCGATGATACGCCTCGTAAAAGCACATTTGATCGACGATTGATTTCATGGCTGTATCCCGTTTGTTCAACATTTCTAACAATTGTTCATTTAATCGATATTCCGTGGACTACCCTATTCTTTCGGGAATACTTGGTAAATGTCGCGGTGTCTGCAGCCCTTTGGCCCGCCTTGGGAAACGAAGGTCGGCGCGCTTGAAAATGGCGGCGGGTCAATGGTAAAATATTGCCGCGTTGCCGGATAGCCAAATTGGTAAGGCGCCTGACTCTGGATCAGGAGATTCTAGGTTCGAGTCCTAGTCCGGCAGCCACGTTTTGACATCATTTCCTCGTTGAGAGGTTTTCCGGCGGCCCGTTCATCTAGGGGTTAGGATGCGGGATTCTCAGTCCCGTCACAGGGGTTCGAATCCCCTACGGGCTGCCATTTTTTATTGGACCACTCGACGAATGAGGGTGACTGTTCCCTTGCCTTCGTGGGAGTACCCCAGGGGATCATGAAAGAAACGCTTCAACCGGATTGAGAGGGTACAGGTGTGCCACCAGGGCCACACGGTGTCGTTTCTCTTACGGGGCTGGTTGCAACGTCTCTCGCGTTGTCTTGACGTGGATAACCCCTTCCGAATCGAACCAGAGCGGATCAATCGCCAGGAATCGAGCCCAATCCACGGCATCATTCAATTTCTGATGATAGACCATCCACAGGTTTCCGCGTGGTCCTTCGATCACGCAGTGGTGGCCCGGGCCGAAGATCCCTTCGCCACGTCTGGCGATGGGATTACCCGCGTATTTGCGGAATGGCCCCAGTGGCGATTGAGAGGTGGCGTATCCGATTGCGTAATCCGGCCCGTCTGCGCCACTGCCGGAATACATCAGGTAGTAGGTATCGCCACGTTTCAGTAGCCATGGCCCCTCGGTTATCTGTCCACGTCTTGTTTCCCACGGTTCCGTCGGACCCAGGAGCACCTTGGGGTTGCCTTTTTTGCGCAATGGATCGGTCATGGGTTGAACCCAGATCTGGTTCCCTAGGGGGGCCACGTTCACGTAATAGAGGTAGAGACTGCCATCCGAGTCCTGGAACATGTGCGCGTCAATGGCCCGCTCCATGAGCCGTCCTTTATCCTCAAAGGGCCCGAGGGGATTGTCCGCGACGGCAACACCGATTTGCTTCGCGCGGAATGGGTCAAGGTTCTTCAAGTCGGGCGCGTCTACCGTGTAGTACAGGTAGAACTTCCCGTCTCCTTGGGCATGATGGAAAACATCTGGTGCCCACGCGTTAGCCTGGGGCGCCATAAAACATTTGCCGCGATGCGTCCAATGCACCAGGTCGGGTGAGGTGAATACGTCATACCCCTTACAATCCCATGTTGGATAGAGATAATAAGTATCCTTATACCGTATGACAGTTGGATCCGCAAGCCCAATGATGTCAATGATGGGATTTTTGTAGACGGCTTCAGGTTTTCCTGGTGACGTGATTTCCGACGCGCTGGTTCCGCTCACCAGGGCAAGCAAGAGCATGAGGGAGGCAACCTGGGTCATCGTGATTCCTTTTCCTGTGCGTGACCACAATCTTGTATCGGGATAGCCCTTGATGCCGGCTTACATCATCTACCTGCCTAAGCCCGATCACGCGCCCCCGTACTGGAGAAATTGTGGTAAATACGTGGAACTTCCCGGCAGTGAAACGCAGATAAAGTGAAGGGACTGCCCTCTTGTTCTTATCACGAGGAAACGTCCAGTTTCCACCACCATGTTGTCGTCAGATCCTGATGATGTGTTCATTCTTCATAATGAATGGGAGGCCTGGGCGGTCCCTGGTAAGGGGCTGCACCGTCCGTATTGATTACCGGCAAGGGCTCGCTGGCGGCCGTCGCGCCGGAGTCGGGGGACTGGATCATGCCGTAGTACCGGGCCATCCAGTAATCGTGCAGCCAGCCAGTGGGTTCCACCATGACATTGCCACTTCCTCCCCGCAAGGGCAGGGCAGAGCGACTTCCCCGCTTGGCACTGCTTTCCCGGGAGGATATGGATTTGACGCCCCCGCCCACGTTGGGATATCCCGGTTCGGGGTACAGATCATCACGGTGGCTATTGTCGTGGGCATGTTCGCGCAGGTCAATGGGCCACGCGCGAAGGTCTTCCATCGCGTCATCAAGATCGCAGTCATTTCCGGTCATGGCACCGTACAGGATATTGAACCAGGCCGTTTTTTCCATGCGCTTAATGGCCCAGCTGCGTTCAAGGCTTCGCGCGTAGATGCTCCGGAGCACGGGGTCCTTCGTGTGCCACATCAGGGGAAAATAGCAGAAGAACGCGAGTTCATCATCCCATGGCGTAATGTCGTCGGGCGGGAAAGTCAGTTTCTGCCGGACGGTGTAGCGGTGATATCCCCAGTCGAGCAGTTGCCGCAATCCATCCAGGAAGAAAGGATCACCGGTCATGGCGTAGGCGGTAATGGTGTAGGCCTGGGCTTCCATGCCGTTGAGGCCCCGGGCGTACATCCCGTAGGGTCGTTGCAGGTATTCAGGATCCCAGCGGGCCCATCGGGTGGTGCGACCGTCGGCGTCGATGACTTTCCATCCGTGGGTGATAATGTGGCGACTGATACGTTCCAGGTGGGCGGCCGCGCGCTGCTTTTCCGGTCCCCGGGCGGCAAGGTGATGGAACACGGTAACGGCATAGAAATGGGCCGAAACCTCGTCGCTGGACACGTCTCCTTTCCATTCCCAGGGTTCTTGTCGTGCCTTGTACCATCGGGCTGGTTGCCCCCCCGATCCCTGTTCGGCCTTGGTATCTTCGTCCGCGGGTGACCAGATGGCGCGGGCGATCAGTCCCGGCACGCCGGTGACTTCCTCGAGCCAGGCCATGGCCTCGAAACTGTTTACGGCTTCGCGGCGGGCGGTCTCGTCGCCCGTGGCGGCGTACTTGAAACTCATGGCAGCGAGGTAATGAGCGGTCCACCCCCCATCGTTATCGCTGATTTCCCTGATCCAGGGTCCATCGGGCGATCTCCGATACAGGGAGTGGACGAATCCCATGCGCTTGAAACCGAGCTCATCCATGCGCTTTTCGTAATAAGCGGCTTTTTCGGCCAGGGTAGTCGGCGTGAACCGGATGACGGCTAGCCCGCCATTCGTCGCGACGGCAACCGTGTGATGGTCCACCGCGACACTGTGCACGTGGTTGTCCGGCAGCCAATGGGTCGCGCCGTAGTAATGGCACCGGTTTTCGTCAATGAAATAGCGGATCAGGCCGCGTTCCGATCCGATCCACAGGTCCCGCGCGAACCCAGGCGCCAGGCAGGTGAGTGATTCCACGGGTAGCCCATCCGGGCCCTTGTACGTCTCGATCAGCATACCCCGCAGGATGGCTAAACCCCGGGAGGTCGCGAAAAATAACCGGTTTCCGATGGCCGTCATGTCCCTGAAGCGCGCGCCCGGCGGCCACTGTCCCCAGTCATACACGGCGGATACAATGGCTTCACCGTCGAAGAGTTCCGGGCCGTCGGTTTTCAAGCCATAAATGGTTTCACTGTAGGAGGCCAGGGCAAGGTGCGGGCCGAATTTCAGGGGTTCAGGCAGGATCTGCGTGCCGTCCTCGAGGGTATAGGTGATATCCTGGTGGCGGTATCCCTGTTCCGGCATGATGTCCCGGAAACCGGATCCGGTCCACTGGTACACGGCGTCACCAATGGACGCGTGGATCACCCCCCGGTGGAGGGTCATGGCGGAGGCAGGCTGATCGGCGACCTTGCCCCATGAACCGTCGGGCTGTAAATGGAACAGCGCGTCATCCGTGGAAACCCAGAGAGAACCGTCGGGCGCGAAGAGCCGCTGGACCCTCTCCGGCGCGCCTACGACTTCAAGCAGTTGTTTCCCGCTGCTGGAGTCTAGTTGGAACAATTTTTCTCCGGAGATTACGAACAGGCCAGATTCCGTTACAGCGACCGAGGTGACGGGGTCGGTGGTCGGAACCTGGATTACCCAATCCTGGAGAAAGGGCTGGTCGGGCTGGGGACGCCACAGCCGGGAATTTTCCGGCCGAAGGAAAGGATCCGCGTCGGGCTTGACTGCCACGGGGTCGTGGGACAACTCGAAACGGAGGGGTACCTCCACGGAAGCAACCGCGGGAAACACGGTTAACACCCAAAGCCCTGCAAACAGCACGCGAACCGTGCGATGACCCGTGGCATGACGTTTTCTCATGATTTTCACTCCCGGTAGTTGTTCTGTCGGCACCATGCGGTATCAGGGGCACTGATAAACCAGGTTGCCGCCGCAGAAGGTATAGCGCACGCGTCCCTGGAGGGTTTTTCCGAGGTAGGGGGTGTTATGGCTTTTCGACGCCAGGTCATTCCGGGTAACCGTCCAGGTGGCGTTCGGATCGAACACGCACAGGTCCGCGGGGGTTTCGGGCGCGATGGTTCCAGCCGGGAGTCCGCAGACGCGCGCGGGTCCCGTGGTCATGAGTTCAATCGCTTTTTCCAGGGTAACGTGTCCGGGTTTGACCAGGTAGGTCATGGTGACGGCCAGCATGGTTTCAAGGCCGATGATGCCGAACGGGGCATACTGGAATTCCACGTTTTTCTCGGTGGCCGTGTGGGGAGCATGGTCGGTGGCGATGTTATCGATCGTACCGTCCTGGATGCCAGCGATGATGGTCTCGATGTCCTCGGGTCCCCTGAGAGGCGGGTACATTTTGGCGTTGGTGTTGAACTGGTCCGCTGCCTCGTCGGTCAGGCTGAAGTAATGCGGGGCGGTTTCGGCGGTGACCCGCGCGCCGCGTTTTTTTGCCTGGCGCACGATCTCGATCGCGCCGGCGGTAGAGATGTGCTGGATGTGGATGTGGGCGCCGGCGAGCATGGCAAGGCGGATGTTTCGATCAACCCGGATGTCTTCGGCCTCCCGGGGAATGCCGGGGATGCCCAGCCGGGTGGCGGTATACCCTTCGTTCATCGCGCCCCCCTCGCTAAGGGCTTCGTCCTGGCAGTGCGCAAAGTATGGGAGCCCGACCATGGCGGCGTATTCCAGCACCCTGCGCAGGACCGCGCTACTGGCAATATCATTGCCATCGTCCGTGACGGCGACCGCGCCGGCGGCCTTCAGGTCGGCCATTTCGGTGATTTCTTCTCCTTTCCGGCCCTTGGTGGCGCACGCGGTGGAATACACCCGGACGCAGGCGGTGGCGGCGATACGGCGGGTAACCAGTTCGAGGATTCCGGAGTTGTCGATGGGTGGGTTGGTGTTGGGCATCATCACTACCGAGGTGACCCCTCCCGCCGCGGCGGCCCGGCTGCCGGATGCGATGGTTTCCTTGGACTCGAACCCCGGTTCCCGGAAATGTACCTGGATATCCACGAGACCCGGGCAGATGACCAAACCTTCCAGGTCCAGGGTTTCATCCGCGCGGAGTCCCCGGCCAATTTCCCGGATTTTTCCATCCGCGATGACAAGGTCCATGGGTTCCGAGATACCGGACGCGGGATCGATCAGGTGACCGTTAATCAGCGCGAGCGCCATGGTGTCATTCCTCACGAAGGCGTGTGTCCGGACGCGGCCGGACTGTTGGCCAGCAGGTGCATGACGGCCATCCGCGTGGCTACGCCGTTGGTGACCTGCCGGAGGATCAGGCTACGGGGACTGTCCGCCACGCTGGTAGACAGTTCAACATCCCGATTAATAGGCCCCGGATGCATGACCACCGCGTGGTCGGGAGCCCATTTCAGGGATTCTTCGTCGATCCGGAACAGTCGGACGTATTCCCGGATGGATGGGAACAGTCCGCTGCTCTGCCGCTCGAGTTGCAGGCGCAGGGCGTAAATGGCGTCCACGTCCTCGAGGGCCTGGCGCAGGCAGGTAGTCACGCGCGCGCCCATGCGTTCAATATGGGCAGGCAACAGGGTAGATGGACCACACACGGTGATTTCCGCGCCAAGTTTCCGGAACGCGTGGATATTGCTGCGGGCGACCCTGCTGTGAGCGATATCACCGATGATGGCAATCCGCACGCCATCCAGTCCGGCCTGGGGATTGCCCAGGCGTTTCCGTGTGGCTTCGCGCAGGGTGAAACAGTCGAGCAGTGCCTGGGTGGGATGCTCATGGCGACCATCGCCCGCGTTGATGATGTGGGAAGCATGACTGGCGGCCAGCAGATGTGCCGCGCCGGCGCAACTGTGGCGGATCACGATGATGTCGGCGGTCATGGCCTCGATGTTCGCCAGGGTATCGTGGAGCGTCTCTCCCTTGACCGAACTGGAGGAGGAAGCGGCGATGGCGAGGGTGTCGGCGCTGAGACGCTTGGCGGCCAACTCGAAGGAGGACCGTGTGCGCGTGCTGGGTTCGTGGAACCACAGGACGACCAGGCGCCCTTGCAGAAGAGGGACCTTTTTGATACCGCTGGCCCGCCGGGATACCGCCACGAACTGGGGCGTGGTATCGAGGATCAGTTCAATTTCCTCCCGTGAAAGATCCGCGATGGCCACCAGGTCCTTTCGGTTCCATTGCGTTCCTGTCATACCGACTGTCATACCCGGAAATCTCCCTGGGAACCGGATTCCTTCTCCCGGTCAGTATTGTTTTCCGGCAGGCGCTGCACGAGGACCACGTCTTCACCATCCACTTCCTCGAGCCGCACGAACACCCATTCGCCCCGGCTGGTGGAAATGGGATACCCGAGGTAATCTGCCTGTATGGGCAATTCCCGTCCGCCCCGATCTATCAGGCAGGCCAACTGGATCCGGCGGGGTCGCCCATAATCCATCACTTCATCCATGGCGGCGCGAATGGTGCGGCCCGCGGCCAGCACATCATCCACCAGGACGATGGTGCGGTCTTCCACGGAGAAGTCGAAGTGAGTTTCCCCCTTGAATTCGGGCATGGCGCCACTGCGCACGTCGTCCCGGTAAAGCGTGGTCGCGAGACTACCGACCGGTGGTTCCATGCCCGTGAAATGGGCGATCAGGCGGGCGAGGCGATCGGCCAGGGGACGCCCCCTGCGGAGAATACCCAGCAGGGCCAGTTCCCCCAGTCGATCCGCGTTGTCCGAGGCGATGGCGATGGCAAGGCTCCGCAAAGTGGCGGCCATGGCGGACCGGTCCATTACCACCAGGGATTCTACGTCCGGTCGCCATTCAGGCGTCATGAGACCATCCTTTCGCGCGCATGGCTGCCTCCCTTGTCCGTGGGTAAAAACTGTGTAAACGCCCTCTGGCTTCGCTTTCGCGAACGGTTCCGCGCCTCCGGGTGCGTGTACTATACGATAATCGACCGGGAAGCGTCGAGTAAAGAGCAAAGGCGGGTCTGGTAGAGGGTACAGGAGGTCGCGCTTTTCGCGTGAATATGGGCCCCTGTCGTTTTGACCAGCGCGGCAGGAAGAATCATAAATGACACGCAAATGCCGTCGGTTTATACATTACAGATAAGGGAATAAAGATTTCTCGCTTCGCTCGAAATGACAATACCTTGAAAAAAAGGAGAGAACTTCAATGGAGAGGGAAACGTTCCGATCGAACGCGTGAACCCGTCAACCGAGGAAAAATGCCTGCCCCCCTTTAAGTTTTCCGCGAGGTCCAGCCCAAAGGTCTGCGCAACCGAAGTACAATTCCCAGGATCGTGGGATTGATTCCACCACTCCGAATCGGTTTCAATATTGCGAGAGGGGCGAAAGGGGGCACGGCATGGGAAACGCGGAGGTCTCCCACCGCTTCAGGCGACAGAGAAAGGCCTATGAAAATTCATCCTTACGCGATTGTGCATCCCAACGCGCGGCTGGCCGATGACGTGGAGGTTATGGCCTTTTCCATCATTGAAGAAGACGTGGAGATTGGCCCAGGCTGCGTGATCGGTCCCCACTGCGTGATTGGCGCGGGGACGGTCATGGGGTCGGGGAACCGGACCTACAGCGGGGCCCAGATCGGCGTGCCGCCGCAGGACCTGAAACATCTGCCGGGCGTTCATGGCCGGACGGTGATCGGTGATCACAACATCTTCCGGGAGTCGGTGACGGTCAGTTCCAGCACGGTGTACCGGTTAGACGATCCCCCCCGGGAAACGCGCATCGGTAGTAACTGCCTGTTCATGGCCTGTTCCCATGTGGCACATGATTGCACCGTGGGTGACAGGGTGGTTATGGCGAACTGCGCGGGGCTAGCCGGTCATGTGACCGTGGAAGATGGCGCGATCCTGGGTGGGCTCGCGGGAGTGCACCAGTTCTGCACCGTGGGCAGAATGGCCTTTATCGGTGGCATGTCCCGGATCAACATGGATGTGCTGCCCTTCATGATCATGGAAGGGCATCCCGCCCGGTGTTATGGTCCGAACCAGGTGGGACTCACCCGTAACGGGTATACTAAAGAGCAGGTCGCGCGGATCCGTAAAATCTTCCGTATTATTTACCGGTCTAACCTGAACATGAGCCAGGCGGTAGAGGAAATCAGGCGGTCGGTGGAAGACTGCGAGGAAAAAAAGATTATCCTGGCCTTCATTGAAAATTCCCGCCGAGGCATATCCCGATAACAGGTCCAGGGCGATTGGCATCGCGCGGGAGAAAGCGGAAACAGGACATGAACAATCTTCGCCTGGGGGTCATTGGCGTGGGGCACCTTGGGTATCATCACGCCCGCCTGTATGCCGCCATGGATGGGGTGGAACTGGTGGGGGTGGCAGACCTGGATGACGCCCGTAGGGAAAAAGCAGTCGCGAACTTTGGTGTCCGGGCATTTGCCGACTGGCGGGAACTGCTCAATGCCGGGGTAGACGCGGTTTCCGTGGCCACTCCCACGACCACCCACGCGGAGATCGCGGACGCCTGCCTGCGCGCGGGTGCCCATGTGCTGGTTGAAAAGCCGATTACCGATTCGCTCGCGTCCGCCCGGATGTTGATCGAAACGGCCGCCCGCGCGGGACGGTTGCTGCAGGTTGGCCACGTGGAACGCTTTAACGGCGCGGTTATGGCCCTGTCAGGCGTGATAAGCGATCCGAAGTTTATCGAGTGCCACCGGTTGAGTCCTTACCCGGGACGGGGGTGCGACGTGAGCGTGGCCCATGACCTGATGATTCACGACCTGGACATCGTGCTGAAACTGGTAAACAGCGATCCGGTCAGCGTGGACGCGGTGGGCATTCCCATCTTTTCCGACACGGAGGACATTGTGAACGCGCGAATCCACTTCGCGTCGGGTTGCGTGGCGAACCTGACGGCCAGCCGGGTGTCCATGGAACGGATGCGCAAGATACGGATTTTCGATGTCAACGCGTATGTTTCCACGGATTACAGCGCGCAGCAGGTACTGGTATATCGACGCAAACCGGGTGACGTGCCCGAGGGCGTGAATCCCATGACGTGGATCACGGTGGAGTCGCTACCCGTGCGTCAGGAGGAACCGCTCCGGATGGAACTGGAATCTTTCGTGGCAGCCATCCGGGGGGAGACGCCCGTGCAGGTGACGGGGGAAGACGCCTATCGCGCCCTCGCGCTCGCGGAGACGATCGTGGAGCAGTGCGGGAGTCATCGGTGAAACGACTTTTCTTTATTGCCGGGGAGCCTTCGGGGGACATGCATGCTGCCCGGCTGATTGCCGCTATTCGGGATCGTCGTCCCGGCTGGCATGTTTCCGGTTACGGCGGGGAGCGCATGCGGGACGCGGGCATGGAACTCCGGTTTGACCTGGCCTCCATGGCCGTGATGGGGATCGTTGAAGTGGTGCGACACCTGGGCACGATCCGTCACCTGTTCAACGATCTGCGGGACACGCTGGATCGGGAACGGCCTGACGCCCTCGTGCTGGTGGATTATCCGGGATTCAACCTCCGGGCGGCCGCGATGGCCCGGGACCGGAACATTCCCGTGATTTACTACATCAGTCCGCAGGTATGGGCCTGGAAAAAAAGGCGGATTCATACCATCGCGCGCGTCGTGGACCGGATGCTGGTGATTCTACCCTTTGAGCGGGAGCTTTACCAGAAAGTCGGCGTGCCCTGTGATTACGTGGGGCATCCGCTGCTGGACGATCCCTTTCTGGCCGATCCGCCCTCCCTGGAGGGACGGCCGCCCGTCCTGGCCGTGCTGCCGGGTAGCCGTGAACAGGAAATCCGTCGAATCGGGCCGGCCATGATGGAGACGGCCCGGCGATACCTGGAACGACATCCTGAAACGCGCCTGGTAAGCGCGGCCGTGGACGACGCGCGGGCGCGGCAGATCCGCGACATGGCCCCGGACCTGCCGCTGGAGGTCATGGTGAACGGCATGCGCGAAGTACTTGCCCAGGCCCGAGGCGCACTGGTCGCCTCGGGTACCGCCACCCTCCAGACTGCCCTTGCCGGCGTACCGATGCTTGTGGTATACCGGATGCATCCGGTGACGTTTCTGCTGGCGGCGTGCGTGGTGCGGGTACCCCATATTTCGCTGGTGAACCTGCTGGCCGGGCGGGAGATCGTGCCGGAAGTTCTCCAGGGCCGGGCCCGTCCGGACGTGTTGTTGCCTGCCTTGGAGTCCATCATGGCAACGGGGGATCGACGGGATCGCATGGCGCGCGACCTGCGGGAACTTCGGGAGCGACTCGGGGGACCGGGTGCCTCCGAACGCGCAGCTGAGATATTGATTCGCGCGGTGGAAGCCTACCCGCTGGAAACGGCGCGCGCGGGGACAACGGCATGAGTGAAACCCTGTACATTGTTGACGCGATGGCGTTCGCGTTCCGGGCGTTTTATGCCATCGGACGGCTCAGTGATGTTCGGGGGCGTCCCACGCATGCCATTTATGGACTGGCGCGGGTGCTGATGAAACTGGTGCGGGAACATCGTCCGGATTACCTTGCCGTGGTATTCGACGCGCCTGGTCCGACGTTCCGGGAAGAACGCTACGCGGCCTACAAGGCCAACCGGGACGCGACACCGGAAGACCTGCTGGAGCAGTTTCCCAGAATGCATGAACTGGTCCGGGCGATGGGGCTACCCCTTTTCTGCGTGGAGGGCGTGGAAGCGGATGACGTGATCGGCACCCTTGCTGAACAGGCCAGGATGGATGGGATTGAGGTGGTGATCGTCAGTGGTGACAAGGACCTGATGCAACTGGTCGGGGACAGGGTGCGCATGTTCGATCCGGGCAGGGACGACCAGGAAAAGTGGTATGGTCCCGCCGAGGTGCTGGAACGGTTCGGGACACTGCCTGAACGGGTTCCCGATGCCCTCGGCCTGATCGGAGACGCCTCCGACAACATCCCCGGGGTCAAGGGCATCGGTGAAAAAACCGCCAGGGAACTGATGCAGGCTTACGGTTCGCTCGAAAATCTCTACGCGCACCTGGAAGAAATAAAAGGCAAGAAGCGCGAATACCTGGACCGGGACCGCGAAAACGCTTTTTTGAGCCGTGAACTGGCAACCATCCGTCGGGATGTCCCTCTTCCCATGGGGCCGCGGGATTGCCGTCCTACCCCTCCCGATCCGGACGTCCTGCGCGCCCTGTTCGCGGAACTGGGATTCCGGTCCCTGCTGCCAGCCGCGGAACTGGAACCCTGCCCCATGGCCCCTGAGGCGCAACGGGAAACGCCCGGCGCCGATGCCGAGGCGTCGGCGGTTCAGGGCATGTTGTTTCCCGAAACGGACCGGTCTGAGCTCGACCGAGACTACCGACTGGTGACGACCGAAGCGGAACTTCGGGAAATGATCGACGAGTTGCGCTCGGCGGCATGTATCGCGGTGGATACCGAGACGACTTCAACCGATCCCATGTCCGCTGATCTTGTTGGTATTTCTTTTTCCCGTGAACCGTATAGGGGGTGGTATGTCCCGGTGGGACATCGACCTGAAGCATTGTGGGTTCATCGGAACAACGGACAGGAAGCGGTTTCCCAGTTGCCCGCGCGACAGGTTCTGGAAGCCCTGAAGCCCCTGCTGGAAGCGGATTACCCTGAAAAATGCGGTCATAATATCAAGTACGACATGATCGTGCTCGCCAACGCGGGCATTTCGCTGGGCGGGGTCACGTTTGACTCGATGATCGCGTCCTACTTGACAGATGGCGCCGAGGTCAGGCACAATTTGGATGAAGTCAGTCGACGTCACCTCGGCGTCACGCCGATTCCGATATCTTCCCTGATTGGAAAAGGAGCGTCGGCGGTTACCTTTGATCACGTTCCGGTAGACCGGGCCTGCGAATACGCCACGGAAGACGCGGACCTCGCGTTGCGATTGCGGCACAGGCTGATGGACCTGGTCCGGCAGGGGGGAATGGAGTCCCTGTTCCGGGACGTGGAAATGCCCCTGGTGGGCATTCTGGCCCGAATGGAGATGGCGGGGGTGGCGTTGGACCTCGACCTGTTCAGCGTGTTGCGCAAGGAACTGGAAACCCAGCTCAACGGGTGCGTGCAGCGGATTTACGCGCTGGCGGGCGGGGCGTTCAATATTAATTCACCCAAGCAGTTGCAGGAAATCCTGTTTGTCAGGCTGGGACTGACTCCCCGCCGGAAAACCAAGACCGGCCTGTCCACGGACATGGATGTACTGGAGGAACTGGCGGCAGAACATGAACTGCCGGCACTGATACTAGAGTATCGTGGGCTGGAGAAACTGCGGAATACTTACGTGGACGCGCTGCCCCGGATGATCAACCCGAAAACCGGGCGGGTGCACACGTCCTTCAACCAGACGGTCACGGCGACCGGGCGGTTGTCGAGCAGCGACCCCAACCTGCAGAACATCCCGGTACGCACGGAACTCGGCCGCCGTATCCGGGAAGGGTTTGTGGCGGGGCGCCCGGACGGGGTGCTGGTTTCCGCCGATTATTCGCAGATCGAGTTGCGGCTGATGGCGCATTTTTCGGAGGATGAATCGTTGATCGCGGCGTTCAAGGCCGGAAAAGATATTCACCAGGCGACGGCGGCGCAAGTGTTCGGCGTGCCCCTGGACGCGGTAACGCCGGAAATGCGGCGACGGGCCAAAGCGGTTAACTTCGGCGTCATCTATGGCATCAGTGACTACGGGCTGGCACAGAACCTGAGGGTGTCGCGTAAGGAAGCCGGTGAGTTTATCGAAAAGTATTTCGTTCTGTATCCCGGCGTAAAGCGATGGATGGAACATGCCGTGGAAGTCGCCCGGACGCGGGGGTACGTGGAAACGTTGTTGGGCCGGCGCCGTTACATTCCGGATATCAACAGCCGGAACATGACCGTGCGGCGAGCAGCAGAGAGGATGGCCATCAACACGCCCGTGCAGGGATCGGCAGCGGATATCATCAAGCTGGCGATGGTCAAAGTGGACCCCATACTGAGAAAACTCGGCGCGAGCATGCTATTGCAGGTGCATGACGAACTGGTGGTGGAGGTTCCGCGGGAACAGGCTCAGGCCGTGGTGGACACCTTGACTGAAGTGATGTCCGGCGTGGTCCAGTTGCGGGTGCCCCTGCCCGTGGACGTGGGAGTTGGCGCGAACTGGGCGGCAGCGCACTGAAGGAAAAAAGGTAACAGAACGCGGAACGGATTGCATTGGAACGGAACGGTCAAGCATAATGACGCGCGCATTCCCTCCACGCAGGTCCATTCGGGCGGTCGTAAGAGTTAATTCAACACGGCGATTTTACGCGAAACATTTTTCCGGGAAAGGAAAACCATGACTGAAAACGGACACGCCGAACGCGGCAACAATTCCGGGTACAACAACAAGAACCAGGGACAGAAGAGGCGGTTTAACATGCAGCGCAACCAGCAGAATCGTTCTCAGCAGAAAGGACGAAGACCAGCGTCACCCGCCAGGAAGGCGCCGGTCCTGGATGTGGCCAATGAACCCATGCCGGAAATCAATCCTGACGCTCCGGTGATTTCCATTACGGAACTGAAGCGCGCGCCGATGACCGTGCTCAATGAAATGGCGGAGCGGTTTGATATTCCCGATTACTCCGGCATGAAGCGGCAGGACCTGATTTTCCACATCCTCCAGACCGCGCTGAATCAGAATAACGCGGCTTTCGGCGAGGGGACTATCGAAATTCTGCCGGATGGATTTGGCTTCCTGCGTTCTCCCGACGCTTCGTATCTGCCGGGGCCGGACGATATTTACGTGTCCCCATCGCAGATCCGGAAATTTGGCCTGCGTACCGGGGATACCGTGACGGGATATGTTCGTCCTCCCAAGGAAGGGGAGCGGTATTTCGCCTTGCTCAAGGTGGAGTCGGTGAATGGGGAAGATCCCGAAACGGCACACCACCGAATCAATTTCGACAACCTGACGCCCCTGCATCCCAACAACCGATTCCGCCTGGAAACGACCCAGGACGAAATCGCCATGCGCATCATGGACCTGATTTCTCCCATCGGCAAGGGACAGCGTGGCCTGATTGTCGCGGCTCCCTTCACGGGCAAGACGGTCCTGCTGCAGAAAATCGCCAACAGCATCACGAAGAATCATCCCGAATGCGTCGTGATTATCCTGCTTATCGACGAACGCCCCGAAGAAGTGACGGATATGCGTCGCTCTGTCAAGGCGGAAGTCATCGCGTCCACCTTCGATGAACCCCAGGAGCGGCACGTGCAGGTGTCGGAGATGGTGCTCAACAAGGCCAAGCGGCTGGTCGAGCACAAGAAGGATGTGGTTATCCTGCTGGATTCGATCACCCGCCTCGCCCGTGCCTACAATGCCATCGTGCCTTCCAGCGGCAAGGTTCTTTCCGGCGGCGTGGAAGCCAGTGCCCTGCAGCGCCCCAAGCGGTTCTTTGGAGCGGCCCGTAACGTGGAAGAGGGTGGGAGCCTTACTATCCTTGCCACGGCGCTCATCGAAACCGGCAGTCGCATGGATGACGTGATTTTCGAAGAATTCAAGGGCACGGGAAACATGGAATTGCATCTGGATCGCCGGTTGATGGAAAAGCGTATCTTCCCGGCCATCGACGTGGTGAAATCCCGTACCCGCAAGGAAGAATTGCTGTTGACGCCGGAGGAACAGGAACGGATCTGGGTCCTGCTGCGCGTACTCAGTTCCATGGAAACCGCCGAGGCCACCGAGGCCCTCATCAACAAGCTCAGAAAAACGAAGAATAACGAAGAATTTCTGGCCATGATGCAGAAAATGTGACGCGCGCGGTAAAAATCAGTAAGATAAGCGTGCGGTCTTTGGTAAAACCGGAAGTCTCGTGAAAGATCCATTAACTTTCCGGAGAATTGACCATGCAGAGTAAGGGCGTGCTGACGGCGGCTAGCATTCTGATCGATGGCGTGGGGCGGTTGCTGCTCTTGCCCATCGAAATGATCCTGCGGCTCATTGTGCTTCCGTTCTACGTGATCAGCGCGATGTTCGATCCCACCACACCCTGACCAGGGGCGAGATTCCATCGGGCGAATGGGCGCGGAACGACTGGATATCCTGGTCCAGAAACGGTTCGGGTTGACCCGCGCCCGGGCGCAGGCCCTGGTTCGCGAGGGCAGGGTCATGGATGATTCCGGCCAGGTGCTGGATAAGCCCGGCGCGCGCGTGTCTGAGGGGATTTCTCTAAGGTTACGCGAAGGGCCTCGCTATGTCAGCCGGGGGGGCGAGAAACTCGAGGCAGCGTTCACGGCGTTTTCCCTGGACGTGACGGGAAAGGTGTGCCTGGATGTGGGCGCTTCCACGGGGGGATTTACCGATTGCCTGCTGGCCCATGGCGCGCGGCTGGTGCATGCCGTGGACGTTGGATATGGCCAATTGGACTGGAAACTGCGTCAGGATTCCAGGGTGATCGTGCTGGAGCGCCGGAATATCCGGTTTCTCGAATCCAGCGATCTGCGGGAGCCCCCCGAATTTTTCACGGTGGACTGTTCCTTCATTTCTCTGCGCCTGGTGTTGCCCGCCGTTCGGAAGCTCGTGACGCCAGCCGCTCAGGGCGTGGTCCTTATAAAGCCGCAGTTTGAAGCAGGTCGTGAGAAGGTCGGACGGGGTGGCGTGGTCCGCGATCCGGCAGTGCACGAAACCGTCATCGACGCGGTCCGCCAGTGCGCGCGGAACCACGGTTATGCTGGCTTCGACGTGATTCCATCTCCTCTCCTTGGGCCTGCGGGCAACCGCGAATTCCTGGCGTGGCTATACCCATTGCTGGATAACCCGGCACGCGATCATCAATAATATGTAACGGCCTCCGGCCTGAGGTGGTGCCATGCTCGAAGTGTTGCGCGTGCGGAATCTCGCCCTCATCGACAACCTTGAAGTAGTATTCCGGCCCGGTTTCAATGTCATCACGGGAGAAACCGGGGCAGGCAAATCCATCGTGGTGCACGCGCTTGGATTGGTGCTTGGCGCTCGGGCTTCGGCGGAAGTTATCCGTTCCGGTGAGGATAGCGCGCGGGTGGAAGCCGTATTCAGGGTGGAACGGGTGTCGCCCGGGCTGCGGGATATCCTTGTGGACCAGGAACTGGAGCTGGACGAAGACGCCCTGTACCTCACGCGGGTGATCAACGCGGATGGACGGAGCCGCGCGCGGGTAGGTGACCGAATGGTTCCGGTGTCCGTGCTGGCGGCCATCGGGGAGGAACTGGTGGACTTGCATGGACAGCACGAACACCAGTCCCTGTTGAAGCCGGATTGCCAGAGGCAGTTGCTGGACCGTTTCGCGGGCACGGAAGACCTTGCCACGGGGGTCCGCGAGCGGGTGAGCGAACTTGGCCGCCTGAATGAGGAACTGGCTGACCTGCTCCGGGAAGACCAGGATCGCCAGAGACGTGTGGATCTATTGCGGCACGAGTATGAAGAAATACGACGCGCCGAACTGGATCCCGCCGAGGAAGACACCCTGAAAACTGCCCTAAACCGGGCGGTGCACGCCGAACGACTCTTCAGTCTCGCGGGCCGGACCTATACGGCCCTGTACGGGGCGGAGGACGGCACTTCCGCACTGGACCGGGTGGACGAAGCCCTGCGACTTCTAGAGGAACTCGCGACGATCGACGCCGGATTCGGTGAATTCATTCGCCAGTTGGAAGACGCCCGGGCAATCATTGATACCGTGTCGGAGGCATTGCGCCGTCACGCGGACCGCGATACCTTCGATCCCGCCGAGCTGGACGCCATGCAGCGGCGGATGGCCCTGATCAATGATCTGAAACGCAAGTACGGCGCCACCGTGCGGGATGTTCTGGAATACGGCGAAAAGGCCGCCGCGGAGATCGCGCGGTTCGAAACCCGCAAAACCCAGGTGGCCGCGCTGGAAAAACAGATTGAGCAGGTCCGGTCGGCAGTCACGCGACTTGCTGAAGAATTGAGCGGAAAACGCGGCCAGGTGGCCTCGGAACTGGCCCGACGGGTGATGACTGAACTTCATATGCTGGGCATGAAAGGCGCGCGGTTTGAGGTTGGGTTTGAAACCATTCCGCTTTGTGCCCACGGTGTCGACGCCATTACGTTTCTTCTCGCCGCCAACGCCGGGGAGCCGCTCAAATCGCTTCGGCAGGTGGCTTCCGGCGGGGAAATCTCCCGGATCATGCTGGCCCTCAAGACCGTTTTTGCCGCGGTGGACGATGTGGAGACGCTGATCTTCGACGAAATCGACGCGGGGGTCGGGGGGGCGACGGCTCGGGCCGTCGGCGATAAAATGGCCGACCTTGGATCGCGCCGGCAGGTACTGTGCGTGACGCATCTGCCCCAGATTGCCAGCCGGGCGTCCGCGCACTTTGTCGTCCGCAAGGAACAGGACGGTGAACGCGTCGTGACCCGCCTGCGAGAGGTGACCGGCCGGGAACGGGAAGAAGAACTCGCGCGCATGCTCTCCGGCGTCGTGGATGACACATCCCTGGTTCACGCCCGGGCCCTGCTGTCTCCGAGGACGGGATGATTCAGGGGTAGCCTAGACTGAAAGGAGCGCGGTATGCATTGCGGACTGATCAAGATCGGTGTCATGGGTTCCGCCGGCGGCGTCATGGATCCTGACCTGATGGAAAAGTGCCGGGAACTGGGCAGGGCCATTGCCGACGAAGGATGCGCCATCCTCACCGGAGGTTGTCCGGGATTACCGCACCAGGCGGTAATCGGGTGCAAGGAACGGGGAGGCATTACGATTGGCGTTTCTCCCGCGTTGAGTCTGCAGGAGCATGTGGCGGTATACCAGAGCCCGACCGACCATATCGACGTGATGATTTATACCGGTTCCGGCCTGATGGGACGCGAGGTGATTGGTGTTCGCAGTTGTGACATCATCATTATTGTGGGCGGTCGGTCTGGAACCCTCGGCGAATTCGCCATCGCGTACGACGAAGGGCGCATCATCGGGGTTCTGCAGGGATCCGGGGGTGTCGCGGACGCGTTGCGACTCATGTTGCCCTATATCCAGAAGTCGACCGGTTCCAGGGTGCTGTGGGACGAGTCTCCCCGGGAACTCGTCCGCCGATGCGTGGCGGAGTTCAAGGCGAATCCTCCAGTTATTCTGCCCCGGGAATCGGCTGGCTGATCCCGCGTGCTTTTTGGCCGGTGTCCGCGCGCGCTGATATGATTACATCATGAGCGGAACGGGGGCTTTTGTTCAGCAAGCGGGTGTCTGTCATGGCCGATCTTATTGTGGTACTGGATGTGGATTCCACGAGTGAAGCCCTTCGCATTGTCGAACAATGCGAAGGGTGCGCGTGGTTCAAGGTGGGGGCCCAGTTGTTCACCCGGGAAGGGCCGGACATGGTGCGGCGACTGGTGGAAATGGGCCGGCGGGTGATGCTGGACCTCAAGTTTCACGATATCCCGAATACGGTATCGGCTGCCGCGCGGGCAGCCGCGGATCTTGGGGCGTCCCTGGCCACCCTGCACGCCACGGGGGGGAAGCGCATGATCGCGGCCGCCCGCGAGGCCGTGGAGGGCACCTCCCTTCGGTTGCTGGCCGTGACCGTCCTGACCAGCCTGACCGCCGAGGAACTTCACGATGAAGTGGGCGTGCGGGAGACCCCGGCGGAGGCGGTGAGCCGGCTGGCCCGGCAGTCCGTGGAAGCGGGGGCTCATGGTATTGTGTGTTCACCCAGGGAGGCGGCAATGGTTCGGCAGGTTGTCGGCCCGGATGCCCTCGTGGTGACGCCGGGCGTGCGGCCGACCTGGGCGGAGACTGGTGACCAGCGGCGGGTAATGACACCGCGGGAAGCGGTCGAAGCAGGCGCTTCCATGATCGTGGTGGGACGTCCGATTCTGGATCATCCCAACCCTGCCGAAGCGGTCCGGATGATCCTGCGGGAGATGAACGGTGCTTCCTGAAGCGGTATTGAGCATGTTTCGCGAGACGGGTGCCCTGCTGGAAGGGCATTTCATTTATACCAGTGGTCGACATGGCCGGCAGTTTATCCAGGCCGCCCGGGTGATGCAGTACCCCGAAAAGGCCGAGGCCCTCGGGAAAGCCCTCGCCGAACGGTTTCGCGAGGAACGGCCAGATCTGGTGGTGGGACCGGCCACGGGCGGGATCGTGCTCGCCCACGTGACCGCCCGGTATTTCGGATGCCGCGCGGTATACTCGGAAAAAGACGGCCAGGGGGGCATGGCCGTGAAACGGGGCTTTTCCGTGCCCGAAGGCATTCGCTCGTTGGTCGTTGAAGACGTGACAACCACGGGTGGCTCGGTACGGAAAACCATTGAACATCTGCGGGCCCGTGGGGCGAACGTTATTGGCGTTGGCGTGCTGATCGATCGCAGTGGCGGGGCCATCACGTTTGACTGCCCCTTCCGGGCCCTGGTAACCCTGAAAATGGAAAGTTATCCGCCGGACGCGTTGCCGGAAGACCTGAAACGGATTCCAGCCGTTGAACCCGACGACATCATACTCTGATTCCCCGGGAAAGGACGCGCGGTGACGGTGCGACTCAACGACGCGCAGCAGCAGGTTGTGCGGGCTCCGGATGGCCCAGTACTGGTGCTGGCCGGGGCGGGAAGCGGCAAAACCCGCGTCATTGTCGAACGCATGGTATGGCTGGTGGAGGAAAAGGGGGTATTTCCGCGGCGACTGGTAGCGTTGACGTTCACCAATAAGGCCGCGGGTGAAATGGCCCGGCGCTTTGCCGCCCGGCTTCGATGCGCGAAGACGGACGCGTTCATTGGTACCTTTCATTCATTCTGTCTTTTCCTGCTGAGGTGTGATGGGGAACGGGTGGGGCTGCCCCAGAATTTCGTGGTCTTCGATGATGGAGACCAGTTGTCCCTGATGAAGCGCTTGGTCAAGGCAACTGGCGAGATGGTGGCAGTGACGCCCCGGCAGGCTCTTGCCTGGATCAGCCATTTAAAGCAGGCGGCTGAAACGCCGGGACCGGTTCCCGAAAAAGCGCCTGCCCGGGAAAAAGTTCTGGCCGCGCTGTGGAAACGGTATCACGAGGAACTTCGCAATTCCGCCGCCGTGGATTTCGATGACCTTCTTGTTGAAGGCTTGCGTCTCTTGCGGGAATGTCCCGACGTGGCTGAAAAATGGCGCCGGAAGTTTCATTACGTCCTCGTGGACGAATATCAGGACACCAACCGCGTGCAATACCTGCTGTTACGGGAACTCACGGCGGGGCGGGGTAACATTATGGCGGTCGGGGACGAGGACCAGGCCATTTATTCGTGGCGCGGCGCGAACATCAGCAATATCCTGGATTTTGAAAAGGATTTTCCCGGCGCGGCCGTGTTCCGGCTGGAGCAGAATTATCGCAGTACCCCGTCCATCCTGGATGCCGCCAACCGGCTGGTCAGTCACAACACGATGCGACTGGGCAAGCAGTTGTGGACCGAGCGTCCAGATACCGGCCCGGTTCGTTTCGTGATTGCCCCCACGGCCGAGGCCGAGGCGGATTTCATCGCGTCCGAGTTGGAACAGGGAGGTATGTCGCCCCGTAGTGTCGCGATCCTGTATCGCACCCATGCCCAGTCCCGGCAGATCGAAGAAGCCCTGCGCCGTCACAACATTGCTTATACCATCCTGGGAGGCGTGAAGTTTTACAGCCGCAAGGAGGTCAAGGACATCGTCGCGTACTTGCGCCTGGCAGCTAACGGCCGGGACAACGAAGCCCTCCGCCGGATTCTGAACGTGCCTTCCCGGGGCATTGGGGCGGTGACCCGGCAACGCCTGGAGGATTACGCGGCGCAACGGGGAATCCCCCTGCTGGACGTGCTCCGGGAAGCGGACCTGGACGCCACGCTTTCCAGCCGGGCCCGGGACGGACTTACCGCCCTGGTCGCCCTGATCGATGACCTGGCTTCCCACGCCAGGGACGCCGGCGTGTTGCGGCTTGCCGAGATGATCGTCGATCGCGTCCGTTACCGGGAATGGGTGGAACAGTCTGGAGACAAGACGGATCCCGTATCGGTACGGGATCGCCTTGCCGTGGTGGATGAATTTCTGGAAGCCTGCCGGGAATTTGACGACCGGGAAGGTCCCGGGAAATTGTCGGAGTTTCTGGCCCAGTTGTCCCTGTCGTCCGACGTGGATTTCTGGGAGGATCAGGCCCCCGCTGCCACCCTGATGACCTGTCACAGCGCCAAGGGGCTCGAATTCGACCGGGTGTATATCTGCGGCATGGAAGAGGGGCTCTTTCCCATTTTCTACGGGGATGACGAGGACGATGCCGACATCGAGGAGGAACGCCGCCTGTGTTACGTGGCCATGACGCGGGCCATAAACCACCTGACCCTTACCATGGCCCTGCGGCGTTCTCTCTACGGTAACGTGGATGATTACAGGGAACAGTCCCGGTTCATCGCTGAAATCGGACTGGACAGTCTCCAGGTGGTGCCGCTGGTTTCCTCTGAAGACATGGAGGATGAAGAAGAGGAAGATGAAGATAAAACAGGCATGAGGGGTGGGCATCAGCGTGGACGTCGCGGAGGCATCACCCTTGCCATCGATATGCCGGGACAGTCCTCTCGGTCTCCGGGACAACCCGCGGAAAAAGTATCCGCGGACGCGGCGTTCGACGGGTCATATAAAATGGGTATGCGGGTCAGGCATCCCCGATGGGGCAACGGAACGATCCTGTACGTGCAGGGGTCTGGCAGTCGCTCGCGCGTCCGGGTTCGTTTCGATACCGGTATCATGAAGACGCTGGTGGTCTCGGTCGCGCCGCTGGAAATTCTCCGGGAACAGAAAAGGTGATCCCATGAGCGAACTCGACGCGTTGAGAAAACAGATCGATGAACTGGACGCGCGCATCCTGGAATGCCTGAACGCCCGGGCGAGGATCGCCCTGGAAATCGGCAAACTGAAACAGCAGGCAAATGCGCCGATCTACGTGCCCGAGCGCGAAAAGAAAGTGTTTTCTCGCCTTGCCGAGCTGAATCAGGGACCACTGGACAACCGATCGATCATCGGCGTGTACCGGGAGATTATCAGCGCGATCCGCGCGCTCGAACGCCCCACGACGGTGGCATTCCTTGGGCCCAGTGATACCTTCAGCCACATGGCGGCCACGAGGGTGTTCGGCGCGCAGGCTGAATATCATCCCATGCCGTCCTTCCTGGACGTATTCACGGAAGTCGAGCGGGGGCGGGTGGACTATGGCGTGGTGCCGGTGGAAAGTTCCATGGGTGGTTCGGTCAGCGACACGCTGGACCGGTTCATCACGTCCGACCTGAAAATCGTTAACGAAGTGCTCATGCACATTACCCAGAACCTGCTGGCCAACTGTCCGCTGCACGAAATCAGGCGGGTGTATTCCAAGGACAACGCGCTGCTCCAGTGCCGGAACTGGCTGCGGGCCAACCTGCCCGGCGTGGAACTGATCGAAACATCCAGCACCGCCGAGGCCGCGCGCCGGGCTGCCGCCGAACCCGGAACCGCCGCCATTGCCAGCCGCATGGCGGCTTCCACGTATAACCTGGAGATCATCGCAGAACGCATCGAGGACGCGCCCCACAATTACACCCGGTTCGTGGTGATCGGCAGGCAACTGGTGCACAGGACGGGGGACGACAAAACGGCCATTCTCGTGTGGGTGAAGGATCGTCCCGGTGCCCTCTACAACCTGCTGCTGCCCTTTGCCCGCCGAAACATCAACCTTACGCGCATTGAATCGCGTCCCAGCCGGGAAAAGCCCTGGGAATACGTCTTTTTCATCGATTTTCTGGGGCACGTCGAGGATGCCATAGTGCGGGAGGTACTCGACGAGGCGTCCGAACAGGCCCGTAACCTGAAGGTCCTGGGATCTTTCCCCCGGGCGGAGTTGCAGGAGTGATCGGGAACTTGGAACACGTGCCGGCGGAAAGTGGGGTTATCCCGGAAGAACGCGCGACGCCCCTGACGGTGTCTCAACTCACGCGCCGCGTCAGGTTTCTGCTGGAACGGGAAATCGGAAACGTCATGGTACAGGGGGAGGTTTCCAACTGGCGGGTATACCAGTCGGGACACGCCTATTTCTCCCTCAAAGATGATGCCAGCGTGTTACCCTGCGTCATGTTCGCCCACCAGGCGCGCAGGTTGCGCTTCACGCCGGAAAACGGGTTGGCGGTGGTGGCCCAGGGACGGGTATCCGTGTACGAGCGGGATGGGCGTTACCAGTTGTATGTTGAATCCATGCAGCCAGCCGGATGGGGCGCGTTGCAACTGGCCTATGAACAACTGCGGAAAAAACTCGAGGCCGAGGGCCTGTTCGATCCCGCCCGCAAAAAAAACATTCCCCGGTTACCCGAGCGCATAGGCGTGGTGACTTCTCCCCGGGGCGCGGCCATCCGGGACATCCTGAACGTGTTGCGCCGGCGCTTTTCTTCCGCGAGGGTGCTGATCAGTCCTACCAGGGTTCAGGGCGAAGGCGCCGCCATGGAAATTGCCGAGGCCATCCGCCTGCTGGACGGCCGGGGTGTGGATGTGATCATCGTCGCCCGCGGGGGAGGCTCCATGGAAGACCTTTGGGCCTTCAACGAGGAACCGGTGGTGCGGGCGGTCGCGGCCTGCGTCACGCCCGTGGTCACCGGCGTGGGGCACGAAACGGACACCACGCTGGTGGATTTCGCGGCGGATCTCCGGGCCCCGACACCATCCGCCGCCGCGGAGATGGTGGTGCGCGAAAAGGAGGCCTTGCGGAACATGGTCTGCGAACTGTTCGATCGGGCGCGCCGGGTGACGACCCTCCGTTGTGAACGCTGTGCCGATCGACTGGAACAGGTTTCCAGGTCCCTGTGGACCTATATCCCAGACCGACTGTTCAAGATGCCCCGCGTGGAACTGGATCGCTGCTGGGACCAGTTGGAACGGACCGCGCGTGATCGGCTGGCGCGGACCGCGCGCCACCTGGATGCCCTACTGGCCCAGCTTAACGCCCGGTCTCCCGTCACGCGCCTCCGGGTAACCCGGGAACGGCTTCGGGGCGCGGGCCTGCATCTGAAAGCCGTGTCCGATTTTCCGCGGCGCCTGTACGCCCGGCAACTGACCGCGCTGGGCGGTAAACTGCACGCGCTCAGCCCGCTCGCGGTGCTGGGACGGGGATATGCCTTGGCCTGGCGGCTGCCTGATCGGGCCCTTATCCGGTCGGCCTCTATCCTGGAGCCTGGGGACATGGTGGAAGTGCGGTTCGGCCAGGGTTCCGTAACGGCTGCTGTTCGGGAAATTCACGAATCCCGGCCTGCCGGGGATAACGCTGGAGGACATTTCGGTGAAGCCTGAAAAGAACGGCGAGAAAGAAAAATCTTTCGAGGAAAACCTGGAACGCCTGGAAACCATCGTTAGGGAACTGGAGTTGGGCACCCTTTCGCTGGAAGACGCGCTCAGGCGGTTCGAGGAAGGCGTGCGTTTATATCGACTGTGTGAAGAACGTCTCAAGGATGCCGAACAACGTGTCGAAATCCTGCTCAAACAGGCGGATGGCACGGTTATGGAGGCCCCCTTCGAGGCGGAAAGGGAAGAAGTTACGGGCGAGGAAGACGAAGTCGCGGAAATGGATGCCCCGTCCGGCACCGGGTCAGGAGAGGGAACCGCCCCTGGTATACCTGGTGTCCAGGAATCCCGGACATCCTCGGGAAAAGGACGGAGTGGACGCCGGGCCCAGTCCACGACACCTGGCCTGATTCCCGATGACGACCCTGCTGGAGAATTACCGTTTTGACTGCCGCGGGTGAAGCCCTGCTGCGCCGCGCGTCCGCGCTGGTGGATGAGGCCATGCGTGCCCGGCTGGACGATCGTCGGTGGCCGGACGCGCCTCCCCGTCTCATGGAAGCCATGCGCTATAGCCTGTTCGCGGGAGGGAAACGGTTCCGGCCGGCCCTGGTGATCGGGGCCTGCGAGGCAGCCGGTGGATCCCACGAGGCCGCCCTGCCTGCCGCCTGCGCCGTGGAGATGATCCATACCTATTCCCTGATCCACGACGACCTCCCCGCCATGGACAACGACGACCTGCGAAGGGGACGGCCAACGCTCCACCGGGCCTTCGACGAGGCTACCGCTATCCTGGCCGGGGATACCCTGCTGACCATCGCTTTTGACGCCGTGTCGGACTGCGGCAATCTCGAGATGGTGCGGGAACTGGCCCGTGCCGCCGGGCCGACGGGCATGGCCGGCGGCCAGGTACTCGACATGGAAGCAGAGAAAAATCCCCCCGACCTGTCCGGACTGGTCCGCCTCCACCGGATGAAAACCGGGGCCCTGATCCGTGTTTCCGTCCGCATGGGAGCCATGGCCGGGGGAGCTGATGAGAACACCTTGGACGTCCTGACCCGTTATGGTGAAGCCGTCGGCCTGGCCTTCCAGATCGCGGATGACATCCTGGACGTTACCGGCGATACCGAAAAGATGGGTAAGGCGGCGGGACGGGATGCCGCGCGACAGAAAACCACCTATCCCAGCCTGCTGGGCCTGGAGGAAAGCCAAAAACGGGCGGAACGGTCCGCTCGCGAAGCCGTCGACGCCCTCGCGGGGCTCTCAGGTGAACCTGTTGACGCGCTCCGGTCGCTCGCGTGGTACGTGGTGCGGCGGGACGCCTGACGCGTCGCGCGGGCTACAGATCCCGGTCGGGAGGGAGCGTCCCGGTTTGCGTGCCGTTGTCGCCGGGCAAGGTGTCCGCTTGAGAAGAACTCCGTTCCATTTCCGGGTGGGAAACCGGTTTGGGCCCTGCCGTTACGGGTTCTCCAACCGGCGCGAACAGGTAAAGGAGCGCGAACAGCACCAGCAGCGCGGCGGCGGCCAGAGACGCCACCGTCCAGGTATGCCGGGAGGTCCAGGCGGGTTTCCCTGGCGAGATCACGGGATGCTGGGATCGCTGTCGCCAGGCCCGGACAAAGGCCTCTTCGCCAGGTGGGCCTGGGAACGTCTCGCCCGCGCAGGCCTGCTGAAGCAGCGCGCGCAACCGCTGGTGTTCCGCGATATATGCCGCTTCCTCGGGCGTGAGAGCATCCGGTTGGAGCACGCCATCGGCCAGCCGGGTTAACCGGCGTGCTCTGAAATAGTCGCTGATACGGGTTCGGATAAGATTCATAGGGTTATTCCTGCTCGGTTGACGGCGGAATCCACGCGTCCGATTCACGCAGCCATTGCCGCATCAGTTGGCGTGCCTTGAACAGCCGGCTCATGACTGTTCCCACCGGCACGCCCGTTGCCTCGGCGATTTCGGCGTAACTGAGCCCATCGATTTCCCGGAGCATCAGGGTCAATCGATGTTCCGGGGACAGGCGTTCCATGCACTTCCGGATGGTCGCGTTCAGTTCGTTCAGCGTGGCCCGTCGTTCAGGATGCTCTCCCACGGGGGGCACATCGACGTTGTGGTTGTCTTCCAGGGATACCTCCGCGCGTCTTTTTTTTCGGCGCAGCAGGTCCAGGGCCTTGTTCGCCGCGATCCGGAGCAGCCACGCGCGGAACCCCTGGGAATGCCCGGAGTCCCGGAATTGCCCGATGGCCCGGTGTGCCGTTACGAATGCTTCCTGGGCCACGTCCAGGGCATCCTCACGGTTTCGGGTATAGCGCCATGTCGCGTTTAATACCGCCTGGTAATGCCGGCGAATCAGTGTTTCAAACGCCTCATTGCGGCCAGTCGCTGCCATCCGGGCCAGTTCGGCGTCTTCCATGGTTTCCAGCGTGTTGTGATTCCGGTCAACCGTCACGGCGGCCTTGTTTTCCTTGGTGAATCCCGCAAATGTGACTACCGCGGTAAGAACGCCATTTACCTGGATCTGGATCATCTCGACGCCCGCTCCGGCTAGCGAACAATGTGTCCAGAAATAAGACGAACACGAGCTTGGGTTTATTCACGGTTATCAGCGATCGCGTTCCATGACGATTTCGCACACGATGCGCATGGATCGCAGCCAGGGGGACTCCCGGAAGACTTCCAGGGCAGCCAGGGCTTCCTCGATGTACCGTTCGGCCGTGCCGCGCGCGTGGTCCATGACACCGAGATCCCACGCCCGGTCCAGGATCCACTGTCGTTCCCCGGCGTCAATGGTCCGACCGAACAGGTTCCGGAAAATGGCCCGATCCGTCTCGTTCAGGCGGTCGCGCAGCAGCACGAGTGGATAAGTCAGTTTGCCTTCTTCGACGTCCCGGCAGGCGGGCTTGCCCATGTGTTCAGGATCCCCGCACAGGTCGAGCAGGTCGTCGGTCAACTGGAACGCCATGCCAAGGGCCATGCCGTAGGTTTCCAGCGCCTCCTGGCAGGTTGCTTCGCCCATCGATCGGGCAGGCGCGCCGCAGGCCGCGGCGAACAGCGAAGCCGTTTTGCCCCGCGCGAGGCTCAACGGCTGGTCCAGCGTCGCTTTTTCCATGGGAAGTCCGAAAAAGGCCAGTTCCGCTTCGGCCATCCGTCGCACGGTGGACACGGCCTGTGAGACGATGCCGCAGTCACCGTAGGTTGCCAGGGTTTCAATGGCCCGGGCCACGAGGTAATCTCCCCCGAGTACCGCCGCGTGATTGTCCCACAGCGCGTTGAGGGATACCGATCCCCGCCGGGTCATGGCGCGGTCGATGACGTCGTCATGGGCCAGTGATGCCAGGTGCAGGGCTTCGAAAGCCGCGGCCATCGGCGCGAAATCCGCCAGGTCCCGGGCACCACACGCCCCGGCAGCCATCAGGCAGAGAGCGGGACGCAACCCCTTTCCCGAAGGGGGGCTTGGGGAAACGGATTGGGACCGAATCGGCGTCAGGGCCAGGGCGTCCCGCCAGAATCCCGCCACGATGGCCCGGGCGTTTTCCAGCGGCTCTGCTACCGGCTGATAACATAAGTCGAGTCGGGCCTTGAGATCCATGGCTCTCCGCCTGTTTGTTCCGGGGGCAATTTTTATGGGGCGGAACGGATCAGCCCCGGCGGACCGCGTCCCGGATATCCAGCAGATCCTTCATCACGCTGTATAGTTCAACCTGGCTGCCCCGGATACCGAAGGCGTCATGCAGTCGCCGATACAGACCGAACAGCCTGTCGTAAACCGCGACCGCACGCGGATTGGGCTGATAGACCTTCGGGTCCATGCGTACCATGGTCCTGGCTGCCGACGCGAAATCGGCATGGGCTCCGCCGGCCACCGCGCCCGCCATCGCGGCCCCCATCGCGCAGGTCTGGCTGGAAGCCGTCACTTCCAGCGGACGGTTCAGCACGTCCGCGTAGATCTGCATCAGCAGGCTGTTTTTCCCGGAAATACCACCGCAGTTCACCACCCGGTCCACCCGCACGTCGTACTCCAGGAAGCGTTCCATGATGACGCGCGCGCCAAAAGCCGTTGCCTCGATCAGGGCACGGTAGACTTCTTCCGGCCGGGTATGCAGCGTGGTGCCAACCACCAGGCCCGTCAACCGCTGATCCACCAGGACCGTCCGGTTTCCGTTGTTCCAGTCCAGACCCAGCAGGCCCGATTCGCCCGGTCGCAGCGCGGCCGCCTTTTCCGTCAGGGTTTCATGGGTTTCTCCGGCGGGTTTCATGACCGATACGAACCAGTTGAAGATGTCTCCCACCGCCGATTGGCCCGCTTCCAGGCCGTGACAGCCGGGTAGGATAGATTCCGGCACGATGCCGCACAGGCCGGGGATGTCGGGAAGCGGCTGGCTCAGCGGTGCCACCATCATGTCGCAACAGGACGTCCCGATGATCTTGACCAGCGTGCCCGGCTGAATCCCGGATCCCACTGCCCCAAGGTGGGCGTCAAACGCGCCCATGGCTACCGGAATGCCGGCGGGCAACCCGAATTTTTCCGCCCACCCGGTCGTCAGGTTACCGGCTTTTTCGGCGATTGAGCAGGCCGTGTCGGGGAGCGTCCTTCGGATGCGGACCAGTTCAGGATCCAGGCTCGAAAGGAATTCCTCGTCAGGGTAGCCTCCCCAGGACGGATGGAACATCGCCTTGTGGCCCGCCGCGCACACGCATCGCTTGAGTCGTGACGGGTGATCTGTACCCGTAAGCAGCCCCGTGATCCAGTCCACGTGTTCCACCCACGTGTGCATGGCATTGAACACGTCCGGCGCGACCCGGCGGCAATGCAGCAACTTGGACCAGAACCATTCCGACGAATACACCCCTCCGCACTTGGCCAGGTACCGGGGACGCGTTTCCGCCGCCCGGGCGGTAATCTCCGCCGCTTCACGGTGGGACGTGTGGTCCTTCCAGAGCCACGCCATCGCGTTCAGATCGCGCGCGAAATCAGGCTGCAAGGCCAGCGGTTGTCCCGTCGCGTCTACCGGCAGGGGGGTGGATCCCGTGGTGTCCACGCCAATACCCACCACGGCCTCCGGCGTGAACCCGGGGGTTTCTTTGGCCCGGTTTACCGCTTCCCGGACCACGGATTCCATGCCCGCGAGATAATCCGCGGGATGCTGTCGCGCGAGGTCTGGATCCCGGTCGTCGACCAGGATTCCCTGCTGGCCACTGGGATAGTTGAACACGGCCGTGGCCACTTCTTCACCCGTCGCGACGTCGGCAACCACGGCCCGCACAGAATTGGTGCCAAAATCGATACCGATGGCAAATTTTTTCCCGGTCATGTCGCTCCGCTCCTTCCGGTGGTTCCCTGTGTCAATGGAGTGCTGGGTGGATTATAATAACCGCGCGCGGACAGGGAAAAACTTGAGGCGCTACAAGAAAAGAATTATTATTGATACTGGTTCCGATTTATTTAAGGTGACTGACAAGTGCACGCGAAAGGGGATGGAGGCTGGCATGTGCGAAGAGCAGACAGGTAAACCACCGATTACCCGGGTCTCGGGATGCGGGCGGGTGCCTTGGGAAGAATGTGAATTTTCCAAACTTCTTCTGGATACGGTGCGATCCCTGATCATCATTCTTGATCGAGAGGCTCGCATCCTCGCCTTCAACCGGGCCTGTGAAGAGGTTACCGGCTATACCGCCGGCGAAGCCATCGGCAGGCAAATTTTTGATTTTCTCATTCCTGAAGAACAGAGGGAAGGTGTCCGGCGGGTATTTGAATCGTTATCCATGGGGATGTTTCCCAATCGTTACCAGAACGACTGGATACGCAAGGATGGTCAGCGTTGCTGGATAGAGTGGAGCAATACCGCGATTCCTGACGAGACCGGCCTGGTGGCGTACATCATCGGGACCGGGGTTGATGTCACCGATCGACTGGTCGCCGAGGCCCAGGCCCAGGCCAACATGGAGTCCCTGCGGACCAGCGAGGAACGGTTACGCGTGATTTTTGAAGAGGCTCCCGTGGGACTGGCCATGGCCGACCGGACAGGCGCGTGGATATCCGCGAATGATCGGTTTCGTCGCATGCTGGGGCTTCCGCTGGACGCGTTGTCCCCAGGCGGGGGAATCTGGGATCTCGTTCCGGGGTTGGCGGGGGGTGGCGAGTCGTCCCTGCTGGCCATGCCCCTGACGGAGCCGATTACCCTGGATCGGGAATGGAAAACCGACGGAGGCGAC
Organism: Candidatus Hydrogenedentota bacterium; assembly: GCA_018056705.1. Lineage (GTDB taxonomy): Bacteria > Hydrogenedentota > Hydrogenedentia > Hydrogenedentales > CAITNO01 > JAGPFE01. The sequence continues at coordinate 37,259 of JAGPFE010000010.1, forward strand.
CGCTGGTTTTCCGTGCACGTCGCCCCCGTTCTCCGCGACGGCCGCCCGGAAAAAGAAAACCATCACGCCGCGGAAGGCTATATTGCCGTGGTCGAGGACATCACGGACAAGATTATTGCCGCGCGGCAGAAACAGGCCATGGAACGGCGGATTCGCCACAGCATGAAGTTTGAAAGCCTGGGCGTGCTCGCGGGCGGGATCGCCCACGAGTTCAACAATATCCTGATGACCGTCCTGGGGAATGCCGATCTTATTCTCCAGGAACAGGAAAACACCACGGCAGTGCGTTCCTACGCGGAACAGATTCAACTTTCGGTGCGTCGCGCGGCGGAACTCGCCCGGCAGTTACTGGTGTATGCCGGTAAGGAACGCATGATCCGAGAGCCCGTCAGCCTGTCCGTGATTATCGAGCAGATGATACCGTTGTACCAGGCCACCCTGCCCAAATCCGTGGTGGTGCGGTATATCCCCCGCAAGGGCGTGCCCCCGATTACCGGTGACGCTTCGCAGTTGCGCCAGTGCCTGACCAATCTGGTGCTCAACGCCATGGAAGCCCTGCCGGATAAGCAGGGAACCATTACCCTTACCGTTGGTACCCAGCACTGCGACGCCGCTTACCTCGCCGATACGGTGGGCAGCATGGATCTCCGGGAAGGTCTGTACGCCTGGCTGGAGGTTCTGGACACGGGATCCGGGATGGACCGGGAGATAATACCTCGCATTTTTGATCCGTTTTTTACCACCAGGTTCCCTGGCAGGGGGCTGGGTCTGGCGGCCGTGCGAGGCGTGGTGGCCGCCCATGGCGGAGCCATCAAGGTATACAGCGAACCCGGCCGGGGCACCTCGGTGAAACTGCTTTTCCCGGTGGAGGAGGTCAACCAGGGAGATCAGGGAAAACCCGCGAACGGAACCATCCCCGCCATGTTGCCGGGACGTCGTCCCCGCGTGCTGCTGGCTGACGATGAGCAGGCGGTTCGTAACGTGGCCTGCCGCATGCTGGAACGCCTGGGGTTCGAACCGACAGGGGTAACCAATGGCCGCGAAGTGCTGGACACGCTGGGTCGGGATCCCGCCGCTTTCGACCTCGTGGTGGTGGACATGACCATGCCCGAACTGGATGGCGTGGCCCTGTTCGATGAAATCCGTAAGGTGCGGGCCGATATTCCTGTTTTCGTTTGCAGCGGCTTTACGGAAGATGAAATGGCGGATAAATTTGCCGGGCGGGACGTGGCCGGATTTATCGCGAAACCGTTCAGCCTCAGGTCCCTGTCCGCGGCGTTGGGTGATTACCTGCCGTCCGGCAGTGACTCATCTACCTGAGGCCGGCCCGGAGGCCGGGTTCTCCCGAAAGGAGCCAGCATGGGCGCGAAAACCGTTCGTTTCCGATGTCACCACACCAATCATTGCTGCCGGGATGTGGTGTGCCTGCCCACGCCCTACGATGTACTGCGTATCGCGATGCAAACCGGAGAAAACCCGTACGATTTTCTCGAATTCCTGCGGCCAGGCGAAATCACGGGGGTGGCAAAAAATGATCCAACGTGGTTAAAGGCCGATGGTCAGAAGTTCATCATGGCCTTGAAACGGGATGAAAAGCAGGGTTGCTATTTTCTGGACCGGCGAAGCCGCTATTGTTCCATCTATGAACATCGTCCCAATCTCTGCCGCCTGTATCCGTTCAAGTTTCAGGAAACCAGGGAGGGACAGTTCAAAGGCTTTATCCTGCACAAAAATGTCGGGTGCCCCCGTCACCGCGATGGTACGTGCGACGTTAAACCGCTACATGACCTGTACGTGAATGAACAGATGCACCAGGAAGATTACGCCCGGATGGTGGCGGACTTTAACGCCCGGGACTATCCCGGCAGATCCCCCGAATCCTTCCTCGAATTGTTTATAGAAATTGTTTACGATAACGATTGAATTCCGCTTTTACCGGAAATTATCATTGTTTACGTAGTTATTGGAGAGGAGTGTTACCATGCCTAGACTGTCCGTTCCCTTTCGTTCGCGACGGGGTTTGTTCGGGGGAATCCTGTTTCTGGGAACATTGCTGACTCTCGCGGCGCCGGTCTATGCCCAGTGGCTTCCGTACCGCGTGGATAAGGGCATCGTGTACCACAAGGCAAAGGGCATTGATCTCGTCGTGGACGTGTTCGTGCCGACCTTTGAAAACCTGAACCCAATGTTCGGATCTCCGGAGGAGGGTAAAGGGAAAGGGATCATCGACGTGGTAAGTGGCGGGTTCAAGGATTCTGATGACCGCCTGCGCGAACACGAAATGGCTGGATTGTTCATGGTCATGTGCAACCGCGGGTATACCGTGTTTGCCGTCCGACCGGGCAGCGTGCCCCAGTTTACCGATCTCGAGATGACGGCAAACCTCCAGCGGGGAATCCGGTGGGTAAAAGAAAACGCCCCGAAATATGGCGTCGATCCGGAAAAACTGGCCTTGGCTGGAGCCTCCGCCGGCGGGCATCTCGCGCTGATGTCCATGGTGAATGAGGAACAGGGGGATCCCAGCGCGCAGGATCCCCTGATGAGACATGGCACCCGGGTAAAAGCCGTGGTGGCCTTTTTTCCGCCCGCGGATTTTTTGCGGTGGGAGAACGACCAGCCCGTGGACTATTCCCGGGAACCCAAACTGATGTTCAGCGACGGACTGGAAGGTCATTCCCGGGAAGAACAGGACGCGATGGCCGCGCGGCTTTCTCCGGCCCGTCATGTCAAGCCGGGATTGCCGCCGCTGCTGCTGATCCACGGGGACAGCGATCCCATTGTGCCGCTCAACCAGAGCCTCTACATGGAACAGGCCATGCGCGAAGCGGGCAACGAAGTAAAATTGATCATCAAGCCCGGGGGCGGACACTTCTGGTTAACTATTATCGAGGAAATCATGGTGGCCGCGGACTGGGTGACCCAGAAACTGGCGGATGGAAAATAGCATCGTGGCCAGCCGCGACAAACGGGATCCTGGCGCGGATCATTTGCTGGGACGGGGGGGATATCCAGTGGAATTGCTGCACCGGCCGGGGGCGGTGTTACGGGTACGTCCAAGGGACCGGGGGCGGTATCACCGCCACATGAACGTGGTTTACGCCGAGGCCCTGGGCACGGGACTCATCATGGATGTATTCGAACCCCTTGAAGCCCGTAACGGGGCAGGGGTGATCGACGTCATCAGCAGCGGCTGGCGATGCGACCGCGTGGTCATGCAGGAACATGTCGGCCTGGGGCTGATCGATGCCCTGTGCGCGGCGGGGTTCACGGTGTTCGCGGCGCAACCCGGAGATCTGTCCCTCTTCAGCGTGGAGGCCATGGCGTTGCATGTCCGGGCGGCGATTCGCCACGTCAAGACCCATGCCGCCCGCTGGGGGGTCAATGCCCGGCAACTGGTCCTCGCGGGCGCGTCCGCCGGAGGTCACCTTGGCCTGCTGTCCCTTGCCGATCCGGACCCGGGACGATCAGATCATCCCGATCCCTGGCGACGGTTCGATACCAGCGTCGCGGCTGCGGTATGGTTGTTTCCCCCTGTGGATCTGCTCGACTTTATAAATGGGAAATCGATTCTAGAGGCTTTTCCGGAAGGCGTGGAGACCAGTCTGCTGACGAAGCACCTGAAACGCAGGGAAACGCCGGAGATCCGAGGGTATCTCGAGCGGATTTCTCCTTGGCGATATTTTCAGTCGGTAAACCAGACTTTTCCATTCCCCCCGATGCTGTTTATTCACGGTACGGCCGACCCGCTGGTGCCATGGACTCACAGCCGGCGGATGGTAGACCTACTGCGCAGCCGTGGCGTGAAGGCCCGGCTGATTTCCCGGGAAGGGGGCGGACATCCTTGGCCCGATTTGACGCCTGAACTGGATCAGGCGGTCGAATGGATCAAGGGGTGCCTTTTCACCTGACCGGTTCAACGGCGCAGCGTGTCAACAGTTTGGCGGATGTGGCGAATATGGTCCGGCCCGGTACCGCAGCATCCGCCGATGATGCTCGCGCCCGCTTCGATCAGGCGAGGTACGAAAACGGCGAACGCATCCGGGCCGAGCGGGTAGGTAATCCCCCCGTTCGTGTCCATTTCCGGCTGGCCCGCGTTGGGATGAACCAGCAGGGGCGTGTCGGGCGCGGCTGCCCGCAACTCGGCGATAATGTCGACCATTTCCGCCGGACCCACGCTGCAATTGGCCCCAAGAATGTGCGCGCCTGCTTCAAGCATGGCTTCAGCCACCTGCCGGGTGGTCACGCCCATGTGGGTTCGCCACCCCTCGGGTGTCTGGACCGCGAAAGTGAAAGACGCCACGACTTCCAGGCTCGTGTTCTCCAGAACGGCACGCACGGCCAGGGTTGCCTCCTGGATATCGCCCATGGTTTCCACGGAACACGCGTCCGCGCCACCCCGCTCCAGGGCGATCGCCTGTTCCCGGAACGCGTCGTATACTTCCGCTTCGGTGACATCCCCCAGCATCAGAAATTTCCCGCACGGCCCCATGGAAGCCATGACATGTTTATCGGGTCCGGCGGCTTCCCGGGAAAGCCTCGCGGCGGCCTCATTGATTTCCGCGGCACGGCGACCAAGACCGTATTGATCCAGCTTGATCCGCGTGCCCCCGAAACTGTTGGTCATGACAATGTCCGCCCCGGCTTGCAGGTAGCGTTCCGCGATTTCCCGGACGATATCGGGTTGTTCCAGGCACCACAATTCGGGGCACTCGCCTTCCTTCAGGCCACGGCTGATAAGGAAAGATCCCCATCCGCCATCTGATACCAGGATGGCGCCTTGTCGCGCGCTCTCGGCCATCCGTTCCATGGCAGGTCCTCCGGGTTGGATGGATGTGTTGGTTTATGCCAGAACAATTTTATCCGGATATCGCCCGGCCACGTTCCGGGTGAAGTTGCGGGTGTCCACGACAAGCGGCGCGTGGCGGGCTACCAGTTCCGGATCGAAACAACTATGGGCGGTGGTGACCAGCACGCAGTCCACCGACGCCAGGACAGCCGGTGTCAGGGAGACGCTTTCCATTGGAACGGGAACCACGTCATGGTCGAGTAAGGGAATATATGGATCATGGTAGGCTACCGCCGCGCCCCGCTCGCAGAGTATCCGGATCAGTTTCAGCGCGGGGGATTCCCGCGTGTCGTTGACATTAGGCTTGTACGCCACCCCCAGCAGAAGTACCCGGGCTCCACGCGTGGGAATGCCCCGGTCATTCAGGGCCCGGCTCACCTTGTCCGCCACGTAATAGGGCATGGCCGTGTTGATTTCCCCGGAGAGTTCGATGAACCGCGTGGCGAAGTCATATTCCCGGGCTTTCCAGGTCAGGTAGAAGGGATCGATGGGAATACAGTGCCCTCCAAGGCCCGGTCCGGGATAAAAAGGCATGTATCCAAAGGGCTTCGTTGCCGCCGCTTCGATTACCTCCCACACGTTCATGCCCATGCGATCACACAGCAGTTTCAGTTCATTCACCAGGGCGATGTTTACGCTGCGGAAGATGTTTTCCAGCAGTTTGGCCATTTCCGCCACGGCGGGATCGGAGACGGGCACCACCTTTCGGAAAACGCGGCTATAGAGAGCAACCGCCGCGTCACGGCAGGCCGGGGTGATGCCCCCCACGAGTTTCGGAATGTCCGCAAGGTCATGGGTGGTGTTGCCCGGATCCACCCGTTCCGGCGAATAGGCCAGGAAAAAGTCCCGGCCGGGCTCCCGCGTGGCGCCGCCAGGTCCCCGGGAAAGGATGGGAAGCACGACCTCCCGCGTGGTGCCTGGCCACGAGGTGCTTTCCAGGATAACCACCGTTCCCGCGCGCAGGTGCTCCGTCGTGGTCTCGGCGGCCCGCCGCACGCAGGCGAGATCCGGTTCACGGTGCGCGGTTAACGGGGTAGGCACGCAGAGGATTACCGCGTTTACCTTGCGGATAACGCCTGGGTCTGTCGTGGGGGCCCATATCCCGGAATCGAGGGCAGGCCGCATCCAGGCTTCTGGTAAGTGGTTCAGCGGTGAACGTCCCGCGCGTAGTTCCCGTACCCGGCCGGGATCCGTATCGTAACCGTGGGTTTTCAGGCCGGACCGGACGAACAGCGCGGCCAAAGGCAGTCCCACGTAACCCAGCCCCACGATGCAAACCTCAGGTGTCCGTTCTCGCGTGTCGCTCATAGGCCTCCGCCGCGCCGTGTCGCGCTGGCAACATTATACGCGCGCCGGCTACTGGGAATCGGCCGCTTCCGCCAGGATAGCCGCGGCCGAACTGGTACCGATGACCGCCGCCCCGGCTTCCAGCATGGACAGGGCGTCCGCGAGGGTGCGAATACCGCCCGCCGCCTTGATCAGGATGCGGTTTCCCAGGTTCCCGCGCAGGTCCGCGATGGTGGCGGGGTCTGGAACGCTCCTGCCAAACCCCGTGGCGACCTGGAACTGTATCGCGCCCGCCTGGGCGCACAACCCCGCGAGTCGCGCGGCCTGATCGGTTGTCAGCAGGGAGGTTTCAGCAATCGCCTTGACCGGTATGCCGTTGACCGCCCGAACCACCGCCGCGATTTCTTTCTCCACGTAGTCGAAATATCCAGACAGAAAAGCCCCCATGTTGACCGTGATACTGACTTCCGTCGCCCCGCTTGTGACGGCTTCCCGCGCCTCTTCCATTTTCATGCGGGCGGTTGCGGCCCCCAGGGGATAGGCGATGTAGACATCCAGTCCGGTTCGGGTACCCTCCAGCAGGCGCGCGCAGAATGCCGCCCATACCGGGTTCACGCTTATTACCCGCACGCCCAGCCTGACTGCTTCATGGCACAAGGCCCGCAGGTCATTCTCGGTGGCATCCGGCCGGATCAGGGTATAATCAACCCTCCGGGCCAGAGGTATGGCTGACAACCTGGTGGTCATAACGGGCGTTTTTCTTGTAAGCCTTCTGAAACGGGTGCGCGCGCGTGAATGTGTTTCATGGCCGATATGATAAATCAAGGCGGGAGCCATTGACAACAACCTATTGTGGGTTGGTCGTAAAAAAAATCAATATATTGTTGCGATATGCCCTGGTTCTGGTGCTGGGGCCCGGATTTTCCCTCCTTGCGCGCGCGGCGCCGGTTCCTTCTGAAACTGGAACGCCCGCCGTCTTTCGATCCCACCAGGCCATGGGCACCATGTTCGAGTTGCTGCTTTTTGGCGAGACCGGTGCGGTGGAGGAGAACGACCTGGAACTGGCCGCGGACGACGCGTTTGATCTGCTCGACCGTATCGAAAGACAACTAAGTAACTGGATTAATGACAGCCCCGTGGCTGTGATGAACCGGAACGCCTGGCCAGATGCTGTCCCGGTCGATCCGGTGGTATGGGACGCGCTGAAACAGTCCCGTGCCTACTGGGAAATGACGGGAGGGGCTTTTGACGTGACGGTAGGGCCCCTGCTCGATCTGTGGGGATTTTACCGGGAAAAAGTAGGCATTCCATCTGAGGCCGAGGTGAAGGGCGCCCTGGAACGCATTGGCATGAACAACGTGGAGATGGATCCATCCGCGCGTACCGTCCGTTATCTCAGGCCGGGGATCCGGATCGATTTTGGTGGTATCGGCAAGGGTATTGCCCTGGATCGCATGGCCGCCCTGCTGAAGGAACGGCGGGTCCGCGCCGCGAAACTGGTAGGGGGCACCAGCAGTATCCTTGTATTCGGAAATCCGCCAAAGCAGAAAAACTGGAAAGTGGATATTTTCTCCCCCTATAATAGGACGGCAGGCGAGACGCTGGCCACGGTGTACCTGCGGAATGAATCCCTTTCCACCTCCACGGCGTCTGAACGGTACGTGGAATGGAACGGGCGGAAATACGGTCACATCTTTGACCCCCGGACCGGTTATCCCGCGGAAACCGACCTGGTCAGCGTGTCCGTGATCGTCCCGGATGCCACGTGGAGTGACGCGTTGAGCACGGCTTTTTTTGTCATGGGATCGGAGGAAGTGCGGCGTTTTTGCGCGCAACACCCGGAGACGCGGTGCGTGCTGATGTCAGATCGGAATCGGACCGGAAAACCGGTAGTGGAGTACGTCAACATCACACCAGAAAAGGATGCGGATCATGAGTAAAGGGTTGAATCGTCGGGATTTCATGAAAACGGCCGGCGTGGCAGCGTCCGCCTTCACCATCGCGTCGGGCTTTTCCCCATTTACCTACGCGCAGAACAGCAAGGTGCAGGTTGGGTGCATCGGCGTGGGCGGACAGGGAACCTTCCACATGCGGGAAGGACTGACGAAGAATGACGACATCGTGATCGTCGGCATCTCGGATGTTTACTATCCCAACCAGAAAGCCGCCAAGCCAATGGCGATGCTGGCCAACGCCAAGATCTACCTGCCGGAAAACGGCAAGTTGTCCGACGAAGAAAAAGAACGGGCCAAGGCCGCCTACGAACCCAAGGTAACCTATGATTACCGGGAATTGCTTTCCTGGCCGGAAGTGGACGCGGTGGTGATCGCCACGCCCCTGCATACCCACGCGCAGATTGCCATGGATGCCCTGGATGCCGGCAAGTACGTGTTCTGTGAAAAAACGCTGGTGAAAACGGTGGAAGATGGCCGGGCATTGATCCAGAAATGCCATGAAACAGGGAAATGGGTGCAGGTCGGCCACCAGCGGCGCTACAACCCCAAGTACAACCTTGGCATGTGGATGACCTATGACGCCAACCTTGTGGGACGGATCACGCATATTTCCGCCCAGTGGCATCGGAATGTGCAGTGGCGACGCCCCGTTCCCAAGGATTACGTGCTCAACGACGAGGAAAAGAAGTATATCGACGACCTGGAAAAACACCTCAACTGGCGGCTGTACGACGAAATCTCCGGTGGGTTGTTCACGGAACTCATGACCCACCAGACGGACATCGCCAACTGGTTTTTGCGGGCGGTTCCTTCCCGCGTGTATGCCACGGCTGGCTTGGATTACTGGCGGGATGGACGCACGGCAGACGATAATATCCTCGTGGTTTTCGAGTACGACATCCGGCGGTCCATGCCCGGATTCAAGACGGTCAAGCCCCGGACCACGCTTATGGATGAGTCCACGGCCAATCGCAATTACACGGTTCGTTTTGTCTACACCAGCATGCTGGCCAACGCGAAAAAAGGTTGTTCGGAACTGATCCAGGGAGACCGGGGCACCCTTGAACTGAGCGAGGGCGTGTGCAAGTTCTATCCCGAGCCCTGGGTGCTCGAGGAAGCCTACGCTCAGCAGAAACCGGCCGAGCAGATGACCGCTGAAGAACAGGCCCAGCGCACCGCCAGCGGCGGCAGCATGCGGGCTTTCGGTGCCGCGGCCGTGACCGAAGGCGAGGAACTGCTGAAGGATCGGACGGATCTCAAGATCCCCGATGCGTACCAGTTCGCGGCGTTCATCGAGGCCATCCGGGGAGGTAAACCGCCAAGGAATAACCAGATGGTGGGCTTCACCACGGCCCTGACGGCTATCGCGGCGATGAAGTCCCGGCACGAGGGTAAGCCCGTCGAAATCGATCCGGCATGGTATACCTTCGACTTCGAGGTGCCTTCATTCTACGAGTACGATCCTTCCTGGGGGCAGACGGGGCACAAGGATGAGGCCGGTGCCGCGCCTGCCGCGGCGCCCGCCGCGGAACCAGCCGCCCAAGGTAACGCTCCAGCGTGATGAACGGAAAAGGATGATCCAATGAAGAAAGTAGTTTCCTACGTGTTGGTACTTGCTTTGGGCTTCGCGGGAGGCCTGGTTTTCGGGTTCACGTACGGGAAGAAAAGTGCCGAGGCGGACCTGCAACTGCGGACGGTGCAGCATGCCCGGACGGTTGACCTGAACAGGCTACCGGAGGCGCCGGCGCAGTCGGCGACGTCGTCCACGAAGGATAACGCGGAAAACGCTTCCGTTACCCCCACACCCCAGGGTACTGCTGCTGCCCCCGCTCCGGCCACCGCGGGAGAGGCAACGGTATACGAAATTTCCGCCGATGATTCCGCCCTGGATTTCACCGGTTACAAGTCGGTGGCGGGGCAGAAAGTGGGGATGAACGGCTTTTTCGGCGCATTCAGCGGAACCGCGTCCCTGTCGGGGGATGACTTGTCTTCCTTGAAGTTCAAGGTGGAGGTCGACCTGGCCTCGGTGAACACGGAGAATGCCATCCTCACCGGTGTACTCAAGGGGGAAGCGTTCTTTAACATCGCGCAGTATCCCAAGGCCACGGTGGAATCGGTCCAGGTTCGGGCGGAGGGGGATCAGTACCTCGCCGATGTGGCCTGGACCATGAAGGGCAAGACCGTGGGCTACCAGATCCCGCTGAAAGTGCAACTTAAAGGCAACGAGTTGCGCGCCACCGGCGAGGTGCTGGTTGACCGCAACCAGTGGAATATTGGCTACGCCGAATATGAAGGCGTGAGTATCCTTCCCGATGTCCGCGTAACACTGGACATAGTCGCGAAAAAGAAGTAACCCCCCTATCAAGGTAAGAATTTTTCGACCGGGGCATATACCCGATTAGCGCGGGTTGCCCCGGTCGATGTTTTTTTCCGTGAAGGTCATTTCCCTGACTCCCGCATGCGTTGCCCTGAATGACAACTTTCCGGTCAGAATGAGACGGCTTCACTGGCAATGGGGGAAACTGAAACACCGAATGACCCGACAATGCCCTGTCATTTCGACGAACGAAGTGAGGAGAAATCTTGTTGGCGTATAGTGGCGAGAAGATTTCTCGCTCCGCTAGAAATGACAGTGCTTCGAGTGTGGAACCTGACAAGACAGCATTACGTAACGGAAACCGCATTGACAAGGAAGTGTTTAGCCGACAGCCTGTTGGTTAAGCCGTTCCATTTCCTCCTGCACATCCCGGTGCCAGGCAGTCTTGTAGGTTTCATGTTTGCCGTCTTGGGCGTAAGGCTGGGTGCGGGCGAGCAAGGCCTCGCGTTCTTCCAGGGACATAGGCGTGAATTTCCGGGCAACCTCCAGGTTGTGTTCCAGCCACTCCGGGCGATTCATCCCGGAACAAACGGACGATACCGGTAAAGACATGGCATATCGCAGGCACTCGGCCGGCGTCAGGGCGCCGGTTTTCGGTAACGCGGCGGGAGTCCCCCCCATGGTTTTCATGGCGATCACGCCAATACCGCGTTTCAGGGCTTCAGGCAGGGTCTCCCGTTCGAAACTTCGGTAATGGTAATCAAACGCGTTGAGCGGAATCTGGATCGTTTCGAACGGGAACCCCCGTTCCAGCATCTGGTTGAGAAAGAGGGGGTAATTGTGTCCCGTTACGCCAATGTGCCGGATTTTTCCTTCTTCTTTTGCCTTGATGAAGACGTCCAGAACGCCGTTTTCATACACGTTTGTCACGTCGGAAGGACGTACCACCTCGTGTACCTGCAGCAAATCAATTACGTCTACGTCCAGTCGACGCAGGCAGTCTTCCAGTTGACGTTGCGCGGTTTCCCGGTCACGGCCTACAACCTTGGTCATGAGGAAAACTTTATCCCGGTACCCATCTTTCAGGGCCCGGCCCATGCGCTCCTCGCTGCGTCCGTCATGGTATTTCCAGGCATTGTCGAAAAAATTGACGCCCTCGTCAATGGCCCGCCGCATCATGGAAATGGCCTCGTCATCGGTAAGGCTGGGATTACCGATGTGGTATCCCCCAAGGCAGAGAATGGATACCAGCGCGCCCGTTTTTCCGAGGGGTCTTCGGGGAATCGGATAAGACCGGTTTTCCAGTATGGGCGATGGTGTTCCCTTTTCGGTTGCTGTTTCACCAATGGTTTCAGCGGCGAACGATGTCTTTGTGGCCACGACTCCTCCGACCGCGGCCCAAACGGCACTTGAAATAAAATCCCGACGGTTCAACGAGCGAAGCTTCATGTCTCAATATCCTTTTAATGTGAAAAACCCGGTTTCAATTTCATTCATTCCGGGTTGACGCGTAACTTGGATTATTTTCCCGAATCCTCCGTTCTATGCTTTAATAAAGGCCAATAGTTTGAGACCCGGGGAAGTACCGTGATCATGCTGACCCGCGTATTGCCGGCCTTGGCTGTGTTGTTTCTGGCGGCCTTACCGTGTGGCCGCTGTGCCCGTCTGCCCGAGTCGACCGCTTCTCCCCAGGAAAGGCTGCACGCGTTTTACTATTGCTGGTATGGGACGCCGGATGTCGATGGTCGATGGATGAACTGGAACCATGCCGTGACGACGGCGGATGGGCGTGTCGAGTCCACGTGTGTGCCCCCCGAGGATATTGGCGCAAATTTCTATCCCGCTTCGGGACCATACAGTTCCAGCGACCTGGAAACGGCAAAACGCCACTGCGCGGAAATCCAGCGGGCGGGTGTGGGCGTCATGGTCGTGTCATGGTGGGGGAAAGACACCCCCACGGATCGATCGTTATCCACCCTCTTCGAGGCGGCCCGGGAAGCCGGGTTAAAAATCTGTTTTCACCTGGAACCCTGGCCAGGCCGGGATGCCGAAAGCGTTCGGGATTTCCTGCGGTATCTGCTGGATCAATGGGGAAACAGTCCCGTGCTTTTCCGATGGCAGGGAAAACCGCTGGTGTACGTGTACGACTCGTACCTGGTTCCGGACGGGGAATGGGCTTCTCTGCTTCGACCGGCGGGCGAACGTTCGATCCGTGGAACTCCGCTGGATAGCCTTTTTATTGGATTATGGGTGAAGGAATCGCATGGAAGATCTCTTGCCGAAGCGGGATTCGACGGTTTTTACACGTATTTCGCCACGGAATGCTTTACCTGGGGAAGCACGCCCGAGCACTGGCCTGAAATGGCGCGTTTCGCGCGGGATAGGAACAAGTTATTTATTCCCTGCGTGGGACCTGGATACAACGATCTGCGCATACGTCCATGGAATGAAAAAAATTATCGGGGTCGGGAAGGGGGAGCCTATTTTGATCGGTTGTTTGAGCGGGCCGTGGCGGTAAATCCTGGTGTGATTGCGATAACGTCTTACAATGAGTGGCATGAAGGCACGCAGATCGAGCCGGCGGTGCCTTACCGCGCGGTGGGACGGGTATACGAGGATTATGGGGACCTTCCAGGTACCTGGTATCTCGACCGCGCGCGATACTGGCGGGATAAGTGGCTCAGTCCATAAGAAGCATTTCGGGACGGTCATTGCCATGAAACAATGGATAACGACACGCGGTAATTGGGCTGGAATTTGGGGTGCCTGGATGTCCCTGGTGATTTCGGGACTTGTCGTGGGAACCGCTTTTGCCCAGGGGGACAGCGGGCAGGCGACGGCCGCACCGAAAGATTGCGACGCCCTGGCAAGACGCGTCATGCGGGGCGAGGTGATTGCCAGGGACGCCGGCGTGTTCGCGTGGTATGACCTGCGGGACGCGCAGTCTGGGGATGCCCTCTTTCTGCGGCAGGCCGTGGTGGGTACCGGTCGAAAGGATCGCGCGGAGGGCGTGTGGCTGGAAACCGAGGTGGTTCCCCGGATCGGTTTCCCGGTCCTGTACAAGGTACTGATCGACGTCTCGGGAGAAAAGGCTGGGCGAATTCTTGAGGGCCAGATGCGGGAAGGCTACGATCCGCCCCAGCCGCTCGACGTGAAAAACATGGACGCCCTGCCGACAGGCGATCTTTCGGGTGGGCAACTGGAGGTGGTGGGTACCGAGTCAGTGGAAACCCCTTCAGGGAACATCGATGCCTGCCACGTTAAAGTGACCCGGCAGGATGGCAAGACGATCGAACTGTGGCTGGCCCCGGACGTCACGCCTACCGGCATCGTGCACATGCGTACCGATGATGGAGAAATGAAGTTAAGGTTTTTCGGGCGGGGTGGCGCGGATGGATCCAGCGCGATGGATCGCCCGCCGCCCTTTGAAAGCAATGTGACCACGAAAGTGACCACCCAGTCGGGAACGGCGGTTGAAGTGGCGCCTCCAGGGTCCTCCCCGACTCCCGCGCCCCCGGAATCGCCAGACAAGGCCCGTAAAAACTTCAACGTCAGGCGTAATCCATGATCAGAATGCCTGGTCTTTACAAACCACGTCGCGTGGTTATGGTTCTGGTGATGGGGGCACTGGTGTTTTCTGGATGTGGCACCCTGCGCGCGCGACCATCGACGGGGGACGAGACGGTGATTTCGCCGGGCACGCGGGTTCCCTTTTCGCCGGTTCAGGCCGGAGCCCCGCTTCAATGGGAGTCTGGCCCCTATCCCGCGTTGTTTTCCCCGGAGAGTTGGGTCGCGTGGGCCGGTCCGGAATCCGACGCGCCTTCTCCGGAATGGGCCGCGGCGCTGACGTTGCCCGGGGACCGGTTTGCCGTGCTCGAATGTCGACTGAAATCCGGTTTTGCCGACCAGAGTATCGCGTACGACGCGGTGGGACTGCGTGGGGTGGATGTCTGGCTGGAAACACCGGACGGCCGCCAGGTGTTCCCTGTTCAGGTTATCCGGGATGGCCGGCTGGACGAACAGTTTGATGGCGCGTTGCGGGTGTTCACCCGGCGGTGCCTGCTGGTATTTCCCCGGGAGGAGTTGTATTTCGTCGTGGACCGGGAAACCGCGGCTGTCCAGGAGATGCGCCTGTGTCTACGGGTAGCCCAGACCGTTTTCTCTTGCCGCTGGCCCGCGCGAACACCCCTGGTTAATACTCCCCTTCCCATTCATGAACATCCGGCTACCCAGGCGGTTCGCGAAGAATTGCGGCACGTCTGGGACAAAAGCAAGGAAGTGTCACATCAGTTTGACTGACTTCCTGTTTTTTCAATTATTATCAGGTCGCGGCGACGTTCAACGCGGCGGATGGTCGGGAATGTGCCACGAAAGGGTACGGTATGCTGAATCTGGCTCATTTTCTCCAGGAGAACGCGGAGAAATATCCTTCCACGGCGGCCGTTATGCTGGATCAGTATCGGCTGACGTATGAGCAGTTGGCCCTGTACGCGCGAAAGGTCGCTGGGGCGTTAAAGGCCCGGGGGATTCAGCAGGGTGATCGCGTGGCGATGATGATTCCTAACACGCCACATTTTCCCATCATTTATTACGGGATCCTGCAGGCCGGGGCCGTGGTGGTGCCCGTGAACGTGCTGTTCCAGCATGAGGAAATCCGGCATTACCTGCAGGATTCCGGCGCGAAGGCCTTCTTCGCTTTCAAAATGTTTGAGGAACAGGCCCGCAAGGCCGTGGAAGCGGCCCCGGAATGTGCCCATTTCATTGTCGTATCCACGCCGGACGACCTGAACGCGCCCGAAAAAGGGGAGAATTTTAACCTGTTTCTTGCCGGGGGAGAGGAGGCAGATATAGCCATTACTTCTCCAGAGGACACGGCAGTCATTCTGTATACCTCGGGTACGACGGGGGCCCCGAAAGGCGCGGAACTTTCCCATTTCAACATGTTTTTCAACGCGTACTTCAGTGCCCGGGACATCGTGCAGTCAAGGCCGGGGGATGTGGTGCTGGTTACCCTGCCGCTGTTTCATTCTTTCGGGCAGACCTGCCTGATGAACGCCGGTCTCGTTTCCGGGGCCACCCTGACCATGCTGCCCCGGTTTGAAACGGAAAAGGCCATGCGGATCATTGACCGGGACCGCGTTACCATCGTGGCCATGGTGCCCACCATGTATTTCTTCATCCTGAATTTTCCCGAGTGGCAGAAGTATGACTTTTCAAGTATCCGCATGGCAGTTTCCGGCGGGGCCGCTTTACCGGAAGAGGTGCATCGCCGTTTCAAGGAACGTTACGGGATCACCATCCTTGAAGGATACGGCCTGTCGGAGACCAGTCCCGTGGCATCGTTCACGTTACCTGGCGAGGAAGTTCGAGTAGGGTCAATCGGTAAGCCCATCTGGGGGGTGCAGATGCGGATTCGTCGGGACGATGGTTCTTTCGCGCCGCCGGGAGAGGTGGGGGAAATCGTCATTCGTGGACATAACGTGATGAAGGGGTATCACAACAACAGCCGGGCAACGGCCGCGGCGATCGTGGATGGGTGGTTTCTGACCGGTGACATCGGGAAGATGGATGAAGACGGTTACTTTTACATTCTGGACCGCAAGAAAGACATCATCATCCGGGGTGGCATGAACATTTATCCTCGGGAGATCGAGGAGGTGCTGTACCGGCATCCCAAGGTGCGCGAGGCCTCCGTGGTGGGCGTTCCGGATGAGGCTAGAGGTGAAGAAGTGAAGGCCTACGTGTCACCCGCGGCGGGGGAAACGCTGACGCCGGAAGAGGTGATGGAATACCTCAAGGAACACATCGCCCGCTACAAGTGGCCGAAAGAGGTGGTGGTGCTGGAAGACCTGCCGAAGGGACCCACGGGCAAGATTCTCAAGCGTGAACTGAAGATGCGCCACTGACGGAGAGACTTCTATAATGGTCCCGGTGGCTGGAACCGTTTCACGGGAGGAGAGATAGCCATGCGGGTCATTTGGTTATCCGTGGCAGGAGCGCTGGTGTGCGCGGGTTGCGCCACGCCGGGTGGAGTTCCCCGGGGCGTGAAGGGGGGAGAGATCGACGTGATCGCCCATCGGGGCGATTCCGCCCACGCGCCGGAAAATACCCTGGCCTCCTTTCGGGGGGCCGTTACCAGCCGGGCTGACTGGTTTGAACTGGATTGCCATCTGACCGCGGATGGCCAGCTCGTGGTTTGCCATGATAGCACCCTGAAGCGAACGGGTGGTCTCGACGTGGCCCTTGCGGATCTAACCCTCGAGGAAATCCGGAGGTTGGACGTGGGCAGCTGGTTTGGTCCCGCTTTCGCGGGCGAACGGGTTCCCACGCTGGGTGAAGCCCTGGACCTGGCCAGGGCGAACGCCATAGGCGTATACGTGGAAATCAAGGGATCAGAAGTGCCCCCGCCATTGCTGGAACAACTCGAGACACTGGCGGCGCGGGACCTGACCCAGTCCGAACGGTTGCGCCGCATGGTGGAGATCCTGGACCAGGCAGGTTTCCGGGACGTAACCCTGACCCGGAAGGTGCTTCGCGAGGTTCGCGACCGGAAGATGTGGAAGCGGGTGGTGATCCAGTCGTTTTCTCCGGCGATCTGCGCGGTAGCCCGGGCGGAAGCCCATGAAGCGCGGGTGGAATTTCTCGGCGGATATGATCCGGATCACCCCGAAAACTGGGAACGGTACCTGCGTTTTGGCCGGGCCATCGGCGTGGCCGGGTTCAACGTGAGCAAGGATTATCTCACGCCCGAACGGCTGGCCCAACTCCGGGAACGCGGCGAAACCTGCGCGGTATGGACGGTGGACGATCCGGAATCGATCTGCAAACTGGCCCGCATGGGCGTGGATGCCATCATTACCAACGATCCTGCCCGCACACGGGAGATCCTGCACTCTTTACGTTGACCGGGCGCGCTCAGACGTCACCGATCTCGAAAGAGGGCAGTTCCTTGACTTTCTGTTCTTCCGTCCGGAAGGAATCGTCGTATTCCAGCAGCCAGGTCAGTCCGTCTTTGAGCACCTGCTTGGTATTGGAGAAATTGGTGTCCCGGTCTGACCCGATGTGATCCGAATCGTACCAGGTAACCTTGGTGGGTGTGCCGATGGCGTCGATAAGGGCCTGGCTGGCTTTCGGCCAGACCAGCTGGTCGCGCTTACCCGCCTGCACGTAAACGGGCGTGGGCGCGATACCGGCGGCGTAGTGTTTCGGGTCCGCCACCCCCAGGCAGAACCAGGCGATCGGTTTCGCGAGGGTTACCAGCCATCCCCCTTCACGGCGGATCATCGGGGCGTCCAGCATGGTGGGAATATTCGCGCCGCCGTAAATCAGGATGCCCGCGCGGATCCGCTTGTCGAAGGCGAGCACCGTGCTGCCCGTGATGGCACCGTAACTTGCTCCCACCAGGTAAATACGGCGGCTGTCAATCTGGGGGTGACCACTCAGGTAGTCGATCAGTCGCCGGGTCTCGTTAATGGTGCGACTCGGACGTTTCCGGAAAGCCTGGTATTGTTGCAGCGCGCTGGCCTCCGGAGGCAGTTTCCGCTCGCCCTGCATTAACTGGTCGAAGCAGGCCATCGCGAAACCGGTTTCCACGAAGGGCATCGTGATTTCCTTGAGGAAGTCTTTTTTCTGGCCGATACCATGAAGGAAGATGACCACCGGGTACTTTTCCCATCCCTTGTTCGGAATGGTCATCAGGGTGGGGACCATTTCCCCGTTTACCCCCGCGAAGTAGAAATGAATCAACTGGTACTCTTTGTTCGGGTCACCCTGGTTGACGACGGTGACTTCCTTCACATTGACATTGAACGGGGCCTTGGGATCGTATTCGCTGAAGTACGTGGCATCTGCCCAGATTTTTACGCCGATCGCGGCCAGAATGATTACCGCCAAGGTGATGCCGATACCTGCCAGGATTTTCTTGATCATGCCATCCACTCCGAAGGACCGGGCGGATAGGGTCACGCCGCCCGGGAGCCGGTTCAGATAACTGTTGACCTAGTCGATTCCCTTCCCATTTTCGGGACATTATAGAAAACAGGACTTTCCGGAGCCAATATTGGTTTCATGGCCGCGAGGACGTTTGCAAACGAGGGCCAATTTATAGTAGTTTCTGATACAGTACCCGGTCAGGATAAACGCCCTTCCGTGGGCTGGGAGAATTCACGAATGCCCGTGCGCATTCTTTACCTGATACGACATGCCCTGCACGACGTGGAGAATCCGTCAGGTTCCGAACTGGGAGGAGGACTGATTCCCAAGGGGGTAAAGCAGGCGGAACTGACGGCCAAGGCCCTTTCCCGGCGCCCGGTGAACGCCATCCACAGCAGTTCGCTGAACCGGGCCGAACAGACTGCCCAGATCATTGCCCGGGAATTCAGCGGCATTCCGGTGCAGACTACAGATCTGTTGTGGGAGTGTATTCCCACCATGACGCCGAAACTCCAGGTTGAAATGCCGTCGTACAGCAGTCAGCAGGTAGCCCAGGACAAGCAGCGGGCGGAAATCGCGTTTCGGAAGTACTTCCGTCCTGCCAAGCGCAATGATCGGCATGAAATCATCGTGTGCCATGGCAACCTGATCCGGTATTTTGTCGTGCTGGCCCTGCGGGCGGATCCCAATTCCTGGCTGCACATGGACATGTGTAACTGTGGCATTACCCAGATCATGGTGCAGGAGGAAAATGATTTCGTCCTGCTGTGCCACAACGACTGGTCTCATCTTCCGCCGGATCTTCGGACCTCAACCCTGCGTCCCGCCACGTAATCATCCGGAAGGGATTTCAGAACAGCCTCCCCTGATCGGCGTCCACGGGGGGCGGTGTCAGCCCGAAATGGCGGTAAGCGAGGGGCGTGGCCACGCGGCCCGCGGGGGTGCGCTTCAGCAGGCCGGACTGGATCAGGAAAGGTTCATGCACCTCTTCCAGGGTCTGTTTCTCTTCGCCCACCGCCACGGCCAGCGAGGCGAGTCCCACGGGGCCTCCACTGAATTTTTCCATGACGGTGCGCAGGATCATCCGGTCCATGTCATCCAGGCCCAGCGGATCGATCCGCAGCAGGTCCAGGGCAGCCCGGGCGATCTCGGCGGAAACAACGCCATCCCCCTTGACCTGGGCGAAGTCCCGCACCCTGCGTAACAACCGGTTGGCGACCCGGGCGGTTCCACGCGCCCGGCGGGCAATTTCCATGGCGCCTTCGGGGGTGATGGGGGTGTCCAGGATCCGGGCGGACCGGGTGACGATGGCCACCAATTCTTCCTGGGAATATGGTTCCAGTCGGCAGATGTCCCCGAACCGGGCCCGCAACGGCGGGGTCAGCAATCCCGCGCGGGTGGTGGCTCCCACGAGGGTGAATGGTTGCAGGCCGATCTTGAGGGACCGGGCGGTCGGCCCCCGTCCCAGCATGATGTCGATCTCGAAATCCTCCATCGCGGAATACAGGGTTTCTTCCACGGCGTGGTTCAACCGGTGGATTTCGTCGATAAACAGCACGTCGTGGGCTTCCAGGCTGGTCAGGATGGCCGAAAGGTCCGCCTGCCGTTCTACTACCGGCCCACTGGTCTGCCTGATTTCCACGCCCATTTCGTGGGCGATGATCCGGGCCAGCGTGGTTTTTCCAAGGCCCGGTGGACCGATGAGCAGGATATGATCCAGCGGCTCGCCCCGTTTGCGGGCTGCCGCGATGGCAATACGCAGTTTCTCTTTGACCAGTTCCTGGCCGGGGAATTCGTCAAACCGCCGGGGGCGGATGCGCTCATCGTACTGGGAATCGTCGTCAAGCGGCGTGGCAGCGTCCAGCATCCTGTCGCGGGCCATGGCGGTTATCTCCGTGCCAGCCGGGCCAACGCCCGTTTAATGATCGTTTCTACCGGCGCGTCGGCGGGACATTCCCGGCGCGCGGCCGCCACGTTTTCCCTGGCCTCGGCCACCGTGCATCCCAGGGAGACCAGGGCCTCCACCGCGTCGTCTGCCTGTTCCCGTGCCGCGGCGCGTTCCGTGTCCGAACCGCCCAGCAGCACCCGCAGATCGGTATCCTGGCCAAGGCGTGTTTTCACTTCCAGCAGCACCCGTTGGGCCAGTTTCTTGCCTACCCCGGGCACTCGGGTCAGCGGGCCGATATCGTGGTGTTCGATCGCGGCCAGGAACGCGGCGGGGTCCAGCACGGACAGGATGGACAGCGCGACTTTCGGACCGATGCCGTTAATTCCCAGCAGCAGACGAAACAGGGCCCGGTCCTCTTCCGTGGGGAACCCGAAAACCTGGAAATCATCCTCGCGGATGTGGCAGTAGGTCAGCAACCGGATTTCCTGGCCGATGGCCAGGCCGTTCAGGACGCGGTCGGGGAGGCCGACCTGGTATCCAACCCCATGGATGTCCAGCGCGATCCAGCCCGCGCCGATCATCGCGACTTTTCCCTGCAGAAAGGCGAACATGTTAACTCTGTCCCCCGGGTTCTTCCGATCTTTCGGGATAATGATAAGGGAAAACGGCGGAATTCCGCACTCTTGGACTTGCCTTGGGCGACGCCGTGGATTATGATTTAGGGGGAGCACGCCACGGAATGATGCAGCCATGCCCCAGTTGATTATCGAACAGCCGGGAATGCCCACGTTTTCCGTTCCCGTCCTTACCGGTGAGATTTCCCTGGGCCGGGCCGAAGAAAACGACGTGGTACTGGTGGCCGAGGAAGTGTCGCGACACCATGCCAAAATCATCCGGCGGGGCGGTCAGGCTATCATCCGCGATCTGAACAGCCTGAACGGTACGTTCGTGAACGGTCAGCGGGTGGTCGAGCGCGCCCTGAAGCACCTGGACGAGATCCTGCTGGGCGCCAAGTGCAAAATGGTCTACCGGGACGACACCCGTTTCGGAGCCGACGCGTCCCGTCCCGCGACCGTCCGGCACGAGAGCCGCCTGGATCAGAGTGTCCGGTCTATCCGCGAAGAAATGGACCGGGTCGGTTCCGCGATGACCCTGATCGGCCGCCGGGGAACTCCTCCGCCCGAAAAAGAAACTCCCGTACCGTCCCAGGAAGAACTGGTACGCATCGGGCGAGCCTATCGCCGGCTGGAGGCGCTACACCGGGCCAATCAGGCCATGCTGGCCAATACCGGTATACAGAACCGGCTGTCCCACCTGCTGGACGTGGTGCTCGAGACCCTGGAGGGGGACCGCGGGTTTATCCTGTTGCGGGAGGAAAAACAGCGCACTTTACGGGTGATGGTCGCGCGGGCGATGGGCCGTGACCTGGAGGCGTCTTCGCCTAGCATGGGCATAGCCGGGCGCGCCGCCATTGACGGGGAATCCGTCCTGATGACCGATGTGAGCCAGGATGATCGGTTCTCCGGCCGGGAAAGCGTGATTCTCTCCCGGATTGCCAGCGCGGTATGCGTGCCTTTGCGGGTGGAGGACCGTATTGTCGGCTCCATATACATCGACACGCGTAAGCCAGACATGAAATTCTCCGAAGAGGACGTGGAACTGCTGGAGTCCATGGCAGGCCAGGCCGCCCTTGCCATCGACAACCTCCGGTTGCAGGAAAAAATTCTGGAAGAAGAGAAACGGCGAGAAAATCTCTCCCGGTTCCTACCCAAACCCCTGGTGGACAAGGTGCTCAGTGAACCCGGCGGATTGCAACTGGGCGGCCAGAAAATGGTGGTGGCCACGCTGTTCTGCGACATCAGGGGATCATCTCAACTGGCCGAAGCCCTCGCGCCCCATGACCTCGTGATGACCCTTAACGAGCATTTCACCGCCATGACCGAGATCGTTTTCCGCCACGAGGGTACCCTGGACAAGTATATCGGCGATGAAATCATGGCGGTGTTCGGCGCGCCCTTCAAGATTGGCAACGAAGCCTATCGCGCCGTGGCCACCGCGCTGGAAATGCAGCAGAAGACGGCCGAACTGAACGTGGTTCGCGCCCACGAGGGGCGTCCCGTGATCCAGATCGGCATCGGAATCGACCTGGGCGAAGCCATCGCGGGATATATTGGATCGCCACGTCGCATGGATTTCACCGTGGTGGGCGATCGCGTGAACACGGCAAAGCGGTTCTGCGACCTAGCGGGGCCAGGGAAAATTGTCGTGGGGGATGGGATCTGGCAGGCCCTTCAGGGATATATCGTGGGCAGACCATTGGGTACGCAGCAGTTGAAAGGTAAACAGCAGGCGGTACGGGTTTACGAAATCCAGGGACTCCGGCCCAGTCCGGTTCGTGGCGTGCAAGCAGGCCAGCAGTCCCAGCCGGGATCACAAGGAAAGGATACGCGGTGAATGGAATGCGTTCAGTCAGGGTGGGACTGTTCGGGATCGGGCTGGATACCTACTGGCCCCAGTTTGTCGGTTTGCGGGATCGGTTGACCGGTTATCTGGGCCAGGTGGAAGACCGGTTGCGGGCGCTTGGCGCGGAAGTCATCTGCGAGGGACTGGTGGACAGCGTGGAAAAAAGCCGCGCCGTCGGCAGTCGTTTCCGTCGCGAGGAAGTGGACATCATTTTTCTGTACATCACGACGTACGCGTTGAGTTCCACGGTTTTACCCGTGGTGCAACGGGCTGGTGTTCCCGTGGTGGTGCTTAACCTGCAGCCAGTGTCGCGCCTGGACTACCGGGCATTCAACGCGATGGGCGACCGGGGCCGAATGACCGGTGAATGGCTGGCCCATTGCCAGAGTTGTACGGCGCCGGAACTGGCCTGCGCGTTCAACCGCGCGCGTATTCCTTTTCACCTGGTTTCCGGCACGCTGGAAGGAGAGGACGCCTGGCGCGAAATCGGGGAATGGATTCAGGCTGCCCGGGTTGTCCGGGGCATGCGCGAAAACCGGGTAGGCGTGCTGGGACACTACTACTGCGGGATGCTGGACGTTTACAGCGACATGACCCAGCAGGCGGCCGTTTTCGGTTGTCACTTCGAACTGCTCGAGATGTGCGAACTCCACGCCTTGCGGGAAAGTGCCACGGAAGCCGAAGTGGACGGGATGGTTCGGCGATTTCAAGAGGAATTCGACGTGTCACCCGAGTGCGAGGAAGCGGAAATTACCCGCGCGGCACGGACATCGGTGGCCCTGCACAAACTGGTAGAACGTCACCAACTGGGGTCCCTGGCCTATTACTACGAAAGTCAGCCGGGGTATCCCTATGAAAACATTGTGACCTCGGTTATTGCCGGTAATTCCCTGCTTACGGCCCATGGCGTGCCCGTGGCGGGAGAATGCGAAATCAAGAACGTTCAGGCCATGAAAATGCTCGACCTGCTTGGCGCGGGGGGATCTTTCGCGGAACCGTACCTGATGGATTACGAGGACGATGTGATCCTGCTCGGTCACGATGGTCCGGGGCACATGGCCATAGCGGAGGGCAAGGTGAAACTGGTGCCCCTGCCCGTGTACCACGGTAAACCGGGGAAGGGGCTTTCCATTCAGATGTCCGTCCGACACGGGCCGGCGACCGTGTTATCGGTAGTGCAGGACGGCGAGGGGAAACTGAAGTTGCTGGTAGCGGAAGGGGAATCGGTACCCGGACCGGTGCTTGAAATCGGTAATACCAACAGCCGCTACCGTTTTGCCACCGGCGCGCGGGCATTTTTTGACGCGTGGTGCCAGGCTGGGCCGGCCCACCACATGGCGATCGGCACTGGACACGTGGCCGGGATTATCGATAAGACAGCCCGTCTTCTGGGGATTTCCTGCTTGCGGGTATGCTGAGCATAGGTCCAGTGAAATTGACTTGACCAGTGGTTTGGTGTACAGTATCGGTCATATGGGGTGGTAAGCAGAACACGCCACCGGAAACAAGGAGCAAAAAACATGGCGGATACAAAACTGACGAGGCGGGCCTTTCTGGCCTCCGCGACCCTGGCAGCCGGGGCTGCCAGCCTGAAATGGAGTTGGGCGCAAACGGTGAACACTGCCCGGGTGGTGCCACGCAAAGTTTCACCCAACGAAAAACTGAACGTGGCCGGCATCGGCGTGGGCGGCATGGGCAGCGGTGATATCCGAAGTGTTGGACAGTTCAAGGACCTCGTGAACATCGTGGCCCTGTGCGACGTGGATACCTCTGAAAAACAGATCGGCGAAGCCAGGGCGGCGTTTCCGGACGCGAAATTCTACACGGATTACCGGAAAATGCTCGAAGAAATGGACAAGGAAATAGACGCGGTAACGGTTTCCACGCCGGACCACACCCACGCGCTCGCCGGTTACATGGCGATGAAGATGGGCAAGCACTGCCGGATTCAGAAACCGCTGACCCATACCATCGCCGAAGCCCGCCTGTTGGCGAAAACGTATAAAGAGAATCCAGACGTGGTAGCCGTCATGGGCAACCAGGGCCACTCGAAGAACGGCGTGCGGGAACTGTGTGAACTGGTGTGGTCTGGCGCGCTGGGTGAAATCCGCGAGGCCCATAGTTGGACCAACCGGCCGATCTGGCCGCAGGGCCTTAAGAGTCCGTTAAAGGAACAGCCGGTTCCCGAGACCATGCAGTGGGATCTCTGGCTGGGTGCCGCTCCTTTCCGCCCCTACAACAAGGGTTACGCTCCTTTCAAATGGCGTGGCTGGTGGGATTTCGGTTGTGGTGCCATTGGAGACATGGCCTGCCATATCATGGATCCCGTGTTCTGGGTCCTCCAGTTGGATAAGGCCCCTCGTTTTACCGTGGAAGTGGTGCGACAGGATGGACAGACCGATCAGTGCTTCCCGAAGAAAAGCGTGATCAAGTTCGAGTTTCCCGAGCGGGAAACGCCTTACGGAAAGATGCCGCCCCTCACGGTGTACTGGTATGACGGAGGCGAGTTGCCACCCCGGCCGGAAGGCATCCCTGCGGATGAGCAATTGGGTGACGGCGATAACGGTTCGCTATTCATTGGATCCAAGGCTGTGGCATCCTGTTGCACCTATGGCGAGAATCCCAGGTTGCACCCCGAACCTTTGAACAAGGATCTCAAGAAGCCGGATCCCATGTTGCCGCGGGTTCCCGATGAAAATCCCTACCTCGAGTGGATCAAGGTATGCCGGGACAAGTCGGTGGCCATTCCGAACGGAATTTCCTATCTCGACTACGCGGGACCGTTGACCGAAGTGGCGAACATGGGCAATGTCGCCCTTGCGGTGGGTGTTGGCGTGAAACTGGAGTTCGACGTGGCTTCCATGTCTTTCACGAACAACAAGGATGCCAACAAGTACCTCAGCAAGGAATATCGCAAGCCCTTCGATTTCCTGCCGCTGTAAGCGGTTGACGCGTTGAAACCATGGTTCGCGGCCCGGGAATTCCTGGGTCGCGAATTTTTTGTTGTTAAATCTGGCCGTCTTTGTAATAATATAAAAGTTGACACGAGTCGTGACTGTCGCAGTTTGCGGCGGAGCAACGCTATGATCACCAATGAAGAAGCCAAGCGCCTGTACGAGGAGGCCCGGGGTCTGATCGAAGCCGGAGATTTCGAACAGGCCCTCGAGAAACTGAATGTCCTCGACCGGGAAAGGCCCAACAGCCGACGGGTTACCTATTACCGGGCGCTGTGCCTTGCCAGGTCAGGCAAGCCGGACATGGCCAAGGCCATCATGACCAGCCTGACTGACCGGATTGAACCGGAGGCACTGGAAAAACTCAGGCAGATCATTGCCCGGGTGGAAGCCGACAGCAAGATCTCCTCCACCGGACATGAACTTCCCCCGGAACTCGAAAAAGATAATCATGAACCCCTGACGGTGCTCGAACCGAATTTATTACAAATACAGTCGGTTATTTCCACTTCTGTTGACACGTGCACGGTGATGGCGGTCATTCGAAGCGGGCTCTTTCGCTTGGGGGACAGCCTGAAATTGCCCGGAACAGGGGGGCAGGAGGAACTGGCGGAAATCTTGCGGATCGGTACGGCGAACGCCCCGTTGCGTTTCGCCCGGGAAGGCATGGTGGTGCCCATGCTGGTCAAGGCCCAGTCCACGCGCCTGGTGCCAGGCATGAACGCGGGATGCCGGCAGAAAAAACGGGACACGAAAGTTTCAACGTCCCGCGTGGTGCCGGAAGAGCGGGGGCCAGTGATTTGCTGGGATGAAACGCTGGAGAACGCGGAACGGCTGTCGCGGAAAAAGGAGTACGCCGCCGCGGCGCAACAGGTTGAATCCTATCTCGAAACTCATCCGGAAAGCGTGCTCGCCCATCGCCTGATGGCAGAGATCCTGCGGGATGCGCCTCCTCCGCTAGGGAATGTAGAACAGGCCTTGGCGCATGCCACGCGCGCCTACGAAGATGGTGGGTTTACCGACCCCCCCACGGTGTACTTATACGCGGAACTGCTGGCTAGCAATGGTGACACGGAAAAAGGTCTTTGCGCCCTGGAGGAGTTATACGAGACGATTGAGGATCCTCATGCCCGGAACGCCCTGGCGGAACGCATCCGCCAGTACCGGAGAGAGCATGGGCTGGGGGTGGTGTGGCAATTTTCGGACGCGTCGGGCGAAGTGCTGTTTGAAACCGCGGACCGGGGCAAGTTGCTTACCGCGTTGCGGGAAAGCGAAATTTTACGGAACGCGCGATGCCGGGTGGACCGCGTGGGCGGGTGGCAGGACGCGAAGTCCCTGGTGGTACCCGCGATTCCTGAGGCGGCTGAAATATTTGGTATCACGGAGTCCACTTCTCCTGGGGATGCCAACCGGAAACTGAAACTTGCCATTATTTTACTGGTAGCCGCGATTATTCTTGCGATTGTAGTACCTATACTATTCAATATGTTTTAAACAGGTTAACGTTGGAAAGGGGCCGGAGCGCATCATGAACATATCGGCCAGATGTGAGTATGCCTGCAGGGCCATGGTGGAGTTGGCATCGCACGAATGGGACGAAAAGTTGCTGTCCGTGGCCCAGATCGCGGAACAGCAGGGCATTCCCGAAAAGTACCTCGTGCACATCATGCTTCAACTGAAGCGGACGGGACTCGTGGAAAGTTCCCGCGGGGCTTCAGGTGGCTACCGCCTGCAACGCGGGCCGGACCATATCACGCTGCTGGATATCATCGAAGCGATCGATGGCCCGATTCTTACCCCCTTGCCGGTGGACGACAAGCAGGGCATAGCGGTGAAAAACGTGTTCCGAAAAGCCGCGGCGGATATCAGGGCCATCCTAGGCAAAATCACGTTGCGCCACGTGCTCGAATCCGACCTGCCCTCCGGGATGTATTATATCTGATCCATCCCTGTATTATTGCCGCGGTGTTCACGGATTCATCTCAGAAAAGGGTGGTACCATGATTCATCACGATGGAGAAGAACTGGGTAACGCGTCCCGGGATCAATGGACGCGGGTGGTGGGTCGGGGACAGATGACCTGGACGCCCACCATGGCGGTGATCCGGCGCGCCCGGGGATGCTGCCTGTGGACGATCGACGGCCGGCGCCTGATCGATTTTACTTCTGGCGTCCTGGTCAATAATATCGGTTACGCCCATAAAGGTTTTGAGTCGCGGGTGGCGGAACTGATGAAAGGTGTTCCCCGCAACGCGTACAACATGATCACGCCGTTGCAGGTGGAAGCCTCGAGCATGCTGGTGGCCAGCATGGCCAGGACCAATCCCAGGGTGGAAAAACTGCTATGGGCGGCCAGCGGTTCGGAAGCGATACAGAAGGCCATGTGGTGTGCCCTGCACCGTTACCCGGACCGGCCGTACATGCTTGCCACCCGGGGGGGGTTTCATGGGAAAAAAGGTCTTGCCGCGGATGTGACGGGGGAATCCAGCCCGAACCCGTTCGTGCGGATGATTTCTTTTCCCCTGGATGATCACACGCTGACCGAATCCGCCGTGCTGAACGAACTTGAACAGTACTGGACCGAAACCGGCGGCAGGATATCCCTGCTCATCACGGAACCTTACCTGGGCGCGAAGGGATCTTTCCATCCGCCGAAATGGTATCACCCGTGCCTGGAACGCTGGTGCCGGGAACGGGACGTGGCATTCATTTTCGACGAGGTACAGTCCTGTTTCGGTCGAACCGGCAACATGTACGCGTACGAAACGTACGGCGTGCGGCCAGACCTGGTGGTGCTGGGCAAAGGGATGGCCAGTGGAGTGCCCACGGCCGCCGTCGCGGGCCGGGCGGACCTGATCGACGCCTTGGACTACGGGGAAGGCTCCGATACGTTCAGTGCCCATCCCGAGGCCTGCGCGGCGGTTATCGCCACCCTGGAAATTTTTGAAGAGGAGGATATTGTCCGGACCGCGCGAAAGATGGGTGTCCGGCTGGGAAAGGGGCTGGCCCGGTTACAGGAAAGGTTTTCGTTCATTCGGGCCGTGCGCGGCGAGGGCATGGTCTATGGCATCGAGATGGAGAGCCCTGAAACCGCGAACCGGTGTGTTCTGGAAGCCTATCGAGCCAAGGCCCGCCGCGGGGTTCATTTTCTGGGGCCCCTGGCCGGCAAGGTGTTGCGGGTCAGTCCACCGCTGATTCTGGATCGTGAAACCCTCATCGATGCCCTCTACCTGCTGGACAAGGCCTGGGGCCGTGTCCCGGGCTCGGCCTGATCCGGGGATCGGATTTGTGTCTCCGTTGATCCTGTTTGATTACGACGGGGTTATCGCGGATACCCGGGGTATGTTTCAGCGCGCTTTTCGCGAGGCGTGCGCGGGTTTCGGCCTGGAAAGGCTGGCCGAAGAGGATGCTTTCCTGCAGGTATTCGAGGATAACATGCTGGCCGGGTTGAGCTCGGCCGGTTTGCGGGAACCGGATATTCCGGTTTTTCTGGGGGTTTTGGAACAGGCCCTGAACCAGGCCCCTCTCCCCCCGGTCTTCGATGGGATGACCGAGGTGATCCGGGTGCTGCATCGGCGGTTTCCCCTGTGGATTATCACGTCAAACGTATCGGCGGTAATCCGACCCGTTCTGGAACAGGCGGGGATTGCGTCGTGTTTCCGGGAAATCATGGGGGCGGATGTGCATCCGAAAAAGGTTGAAAAAATCCGGTGCGTGAGGGCTTCATTTCCGGAGACCACGCCCGCGTGGTACGTGGGAGATACCCTGGGAGACCTGTTGGAAGGAAGCCGCGCGGGGTGCCACACAATAGCCGTTACCTGGGGTTGGCACGATCGGGAACGTCTGCGGCGGGGTCAGCCCGCGCGATGGGTGGAGGAACCATCTGACCTGCTTCGAGTTTTCGGGGTAGACACGTGAGGTATCGCAACATGGACACACCGTCCGCCGAGATCGTGATGATTGGTTCGGAACTGCTGCTGGGGGAGCTGCAGGATACGAACGCTACCTACTTGGCTAGGGTACTGGCGGAATCTGGGATTCCCCTGCTGTGGAAAACCACGGTGGGCGATAATCTTGGGCGCGTCGTGGAAGCGTTGCGTGTCGCGCTGAGCCGCTCCAGCATGGTGCTGTGCAGTGGCGGGCTGGGACCAACCGAGGACGACCTGACCCGGGAAGCTCTGGCGGAACTGATGGGAGTGCCCCTGGTTTTTCACCCCGAAGCGATGGAGGCGATCGAAGCCCGGTTTGCCCGGTTCGGTCGGGCCATCACGAAAAACAACCGCAAGCAGGCCATGGCTCCCCATGGCGCGGAACTCATCCCGAATCCCCATGGTACCGCGCCGGGCATCTGGGCCCGGCTTGGCGATAAGGTGGTGGCGTGCATGCCCGGCGTACCCTTTGAATTGAAGCCGATGCTTCAGGAAAAGGTGTTGCCGCGGTTGCGCCAGGAATTTGGTTTCTCGGGGGTGATCAAGGCATGGAATCTGCGGGTGTGCGGGATGGGCGAGTCGCGGATCGACGCCTTAATTGGAGACATCATCAGGGAATCGCTCAATCCAAGGATCGGACTCCTGGCTGGACCGGAAGGCGTGATCATCCGGATTTCCGCCCGTGCCGGCGATGAGCAGGAGGCCGAGACCATGATCGCGCCCGTGGCCGATCGCGTTCAGGAGCGCCTGGGCGGGATTGCTTTCGGGAGAAATGGCGAACAGGTGGAAGAAATACTGGTCGCGAGACTCCGGGAAAAGCATCTGCCATTGCGGGTGCGCGAAAGCATCACGGGTGGCGAGATCTGTCGGAGGATCATGGCGGCGGGGCCGGACATGCTGCTGGAAGGAACGGTGCTTTCCCGGGAAAGTGACAATGGTACCGCGCTTGACATGGCCAGAACCATGTTGATAAAATATCCTTTTGCCTGCGCTCTCGTCGTTACAGGGCAACTGGGCGAGGAACGCGGTTCCGGAGTGGTGGCGGTGGAAGGGATGGTTCACGCGTTCGAACTGCCCTATTACGGCGAAGGCAGGCTGTTACAGACACGCCTCGCGGTCGCGGCGCTGGAAGAAACGCGGCGCGTCGTTACGGGGCTGGTGACGAAAAACGGGGCGTGAAAATCATTACGGGCTGGCCACAAGCATCGCGGGAGATCCTGGCGCGGGAACCCGAGGCACACCGCGCGTATATATAGACATACCGTCGCCCCATGCGCCGGAACAACGCGCTTCCTCCTGTCGGGGAAGTATCCAGTCAGAATGTTCTGACAAGACCGGACTGCCACTGAAACAGCGTGGCGGAGCGTTGCTCTGGCCAACAGAAGGACGATAGGCCATGTTTGAAGTCATGGCGCTGGTGCTGTTGACCCAGCAACCATTGCAGCCGGTGGCTGAAGGGTGGGCATCCTACTACACCACCCGGGAAAACAGCATGATCACCGCGTCTGGCGAACTGATGGACGATGGCGCATTCACGTGCGCCATGCGGAAAGGTTCCTTCGGCGATTATTTCCTGGTGGTAGCGGAAAATGGACGATCCGTGGTCTGCCGCCTGAACGATCGCGGTCCCCATGTCAAAGGCAGGGTTGTCGATCTTTCCCGGGCTGCCATGCGGGCTTTGAGTCCTCACCGGGATCTGGTTCGCGTGAAAATCTATCGCCTGGGATCCGCGCCACCGCCAACATGGTTGACTGCCCGGCAACGACGGGAGTAGAAACGGCCCGGATGTTCCATCTGGGCGTGGAAACTGGAAATCCTCCCCCTTCCGGTGGCACAATAAGCCCATCCTCAACAGTGACGGTCGGGACGGGGCTTTTTTTCTCGCGTACGCCGTTTCTGGAAACCAATGGAAGATCCGGTAATGCTGGAAGAGTTACTTTATCCCCGAACGTTGGCCGTGGTCGGCGCGTCCAAGACCCCGGGAAAAGTGGGTTACGCGATTCTCGAAAACCTGCTGAAGAGTGGCTATTCAGGGAAAATCATTCCCGTCAATCCCACCACGGATGAATTGATGGGGTTGCGTTGCTACAAGGATCCCCGGGAAGCGGGGGACCCCATCGATCACGCGGTAATCGTGGTACCCAACAAGGCGGTGAAAGCGGCGATCGAGTCCAGCGTGGCTGCTGGCGCCCGGGCGGTGACGGTCATTACCGCGGGTTTCAAGGAAACCGGTCCGGAAGGCCTGGCTCTCGAAAAGGAAATTGCCGATTACTGCCGGCGCCGGAAGGTGCGGTTACTGGGGCCTAACTGCCTGGGCCTGATCAACACCGAAAATGGCATGAACGCGTCTTTCGCGGCCCAGATGCCCAAGCCGGGGGCGATTGCCATTGTGTCCCAGTCCGGGGCGTTGTGCACGGCGATTCTTGACTGGGCCGAAGGGCGGGGCGTGGGGCTGTCCAAGTTGATTTCCATCGGGAACAAAGCGGATATCTGTGAGACGGACCTGCTGGAATGCCTGGCGGGAGATGCCCAGACGAAGGTCATCGTGGCGTACCTGGAAAGCATACAGAGTGGAACCGAATTTATCCGGATCGCGGAGTCGGTCTGCGCGCAGAAGCCGGTGGTTATTCTCAAGGCGGGGGTGACTGCGGCGGGTGGCAAGGCGGCATCTTCCCACACGGGTAGCCTGGCCGGGGCGGACATTGCGTATGGAGCGGCCTTCAAGCGAGCGGGCATCGTGCGGGCCGACGATTTCGAGTCGCTGTTCGACTACGCCTTGGCGTTTGCTAATCAGCCGTTGCCCCGGGGGGACCGGGTCGTGGTGATTACCAACGCGGGTGGTCCAGGGATCATGGCCGCGGATGCCGTGGAACTCGAAGGGATGAAGATGGAGTCGCTGACGCCGTCGGTAGCCGAGTCGATTCGCGCCCAGTTGCCGCCGGCTGCCAGCGTGGCCAATCCCGTGGACGTGCTGGGGGACGCTGAACCGGGTCGCTATGCCATGGCCCTCGAAGCAGTGCTGGCCGATGAACGCACCGACGCCGTTGTGGTGATTCTCACGCCCCAGGCGATGTCGGATCCTGACGCCACGGCCCGCGAAATCATACGCGTGGCGAAAGGATCGACCAAGCCGGTGCTGGCCTGTTTCATGGGAGGGTCCCAGGTGACTTCTGCCCGGACCATGCTGCTGGAGGGTGGCATCCCTGATTATCCGTCACCGGAACGGGCCGTGCGCGCCGTGAAGGCCATGGTGGAATACGTGAAATGGAAGAACAGGCCGCCCCGCGTGGTTACCCGTTTCCCGGTCAACCGTCACCGCGTGGAACGTATTCTGGCTAGACAGGCGCGGAGCGGACGCAAGGAGATGGGCGAAGTCGAGGCCAAGGAAATTCTGAAGGCCTACGATTTCTACGTGCCGCCCGGCGGACTGGCCAGGACGGCTGAAGAAGCCATCATGATCGCCGAGCGGGTAGGTTATCCCGTGGTCATGAAGATCGTGTCGCCGGATATCCTGCACAAGTCGGACGTGGGGGGCGTGAAGTTGAACCTGGGCAAGGCCCAGGAAGTGCAGGACGCGTTCGACCTGATGATGCTGCGGATATCGCGGGCACATCCCGATGCCTACCTGCGGGGGGTATACATCGAAAAGATGAGCAAGCCAGGTCGCGAAGTCATTCTTGGCATGCATCGGGACCCGCAGTTCGGTCCCATGCTGATGTTCGGGCTGGGAGGCATTTTCGTGGAAGTGATGAAGGACGTCAGTTTTTACCTGGCGCCTATCACCAAGAACGAAGCGATCCAGATGCTGCAGAACACCCGATCCTACGCGCTGCTCAAGGGAGCCCGAGGGCAGGCCGCGGTGGATATGGACGCGATCGCCGGGGCCCTGCAACGCATCAGCCAGTTGGTGACCGATTTCCCGCAAATCGAGGAAATGGACATCAATCCGTTCATCGTGGGAGAAATAGGCACGCCGCCCGTGGTGGCCGACGCGCGCATGATCATTTCGGGAGTGGAATAAGCCATGGTACTGCAGGGAAAGTCTTTCGATCCGAACTGGATGGCGGAATATGGCGACGCCGTGGTTACCCCGGAGAAGGCCGTGTCGGTCATCCAGCCGGGCATGCGCGTGTTCCTGGGAACGGGATGCGCGACGCCGGTAACCCTGGTACGCGCGCTGGTCGCCCGCGCCGGTGAACTGGCGGACATCGAGATCACCCAGTTACTGACCCGGGGAGACGCGCCCTACGCGACCCGGGAACTGGCCAATTGTTTCCCGGTGAACTGTTTTTTCATTTCAGCCAACGTCCGGTCCATCATCCAGCAGGGCATGGGGGATTACACGCCGATCAGCCTGTCGGACATTCCGAAACTATTGCGGTCGGGCCGAATGCCGCTGGACGTGGCCATGATCCAGGTTACACCGCCCGATGAAAACGGCATGTGCAGTTTCGGGGTATCGGTGGACGTTACCAGGACGGCCGCGGAAAACGCGCGCATGGTGATCGCCGAAGTAAATCCAAACATGCCACGCACCCACGGCAACAGCCAGATCCATGTGCATGACATCGACTTCCTGGTACCGGTAGATGTGCCCGTGATTGAAAACGTGCTGGCTGAAGAGCGTCCGGGGACTGAAGAAATCGGGGAATACCTTGCCGGTCTGATTGAGGACGGTTCGACGATCCAGTTGGGAATCGGCCGCGTGCCGCAGGCTTGCGCGCGCTTCATGAGGAACAAGAAGGACCTCGGCGTGCACTCCGAAATGCTCACGGACGCGATTATTGACCTGGTGGAATGCGGGGCGGTCACCGGCGCGAAGAAGACGCTGGATCGCGGGAAAGTCGTCGCCAGTTTTCTGATGGGTTCCCGGCGGCTTTACGATTACGTGAACGACAATCCCGTCTTTTCGATGAATCCCACCGAGTACGTTAATGACATCGGTGTTATTGCCCGACAGCATAAAATGGTGGCGATCAACGTGGGCCTCGAGGTGGACCTGACCGGCCAGGTATGCGCGGATTCCATCGGTCACCAGTTCTACTCGGGGATTGGCGGGCAACTGGATTTCATGCGGGGCGCGGCCCTGTCGCCGGGTGGTAAGCCTATCATCGCGCTGCATTCGACCACCCGGGAAGGTAAGTCCCGCATCGTTTCAACCCTGACGCCGGGAGCGGGCGTGGTTACCACCCGGGGCGACGTGCATTACGTCGTCACGGAGTACGGCGTTGCCTACCTGCATGGTAAAAGCATCCAGGAAAGGGCCCTTGCCCTGATCAGCATCGCGCACCCCGATTTCCGGGAACAGTTGCTCAAGGATGCCATCGCCATGAAGTACGTGCGGGCGGAACTGGCGGGATACAGCGGAAAGATTTCCGTTGGTCCCAAGGATTTCCGCACCACCATGCTGCTGGACGACGGCACGTTGCTGACGGTGCGGCCCATTCATCCCACGGACGAACCCAAACTCCGCGACCTGTTCTACGCCCTTTCCCAGGAATCGATCTACAAGCGGTTCATGAGCCGCATGAAATGGGTGCCTCGGAAACAGGTCCAGGAGTTCGTGTACATCGACCATCGGAACGAAGTATCCATCGTGGCAACCGTGCCCGAAGCCGACGGCGATCTAATCGTGGCCCTTGGCGGGTATTACCTGGATCCCCGCACGAACCGCGCGGAAGTGGCGTTTACCGTGCAGGACCAGTGGCAGAACCGCCGCATCGGCACTTTCCTCTTCAAGCAACTGGTTACCATCGCGCGGCGGAACGGTATCACGGGCTTTACCGCGGAAGTACTGGAAGAAAACCGGGCCATGCAAGCGGTGTTCAATAACTCCGGTCTTAACGTGCGCAGTGAACTCATTGAGGGTGTGTACCACTACACGATAGATTTCGACTGAGTTCCGGCGGTTTTTCCCTGTTTATCTCTTTCCGGAAAAACGATCCTGAAAAGATCGGGGCGTTCTCTCCCTGGTGGAGGGAACGCCCCGATGACGTTCTGGTGTTACCCGGTTATTCGCAGAGTTCGAACACGCCTGCCGCGCCCATGCCGCCGCCGATGCACATGGTCTCCAGGCCCCACTTGACACCCCGACGCCGCATCTCGTAAATGAGCGTCGCGGCCAGCTTGGTACCCGTGCACCCCAGCGGATGCCCAAGGGCGATGGCACCGCCGTTCACGTTGACGATTTCTTCGTCGAGGCCGAGTTCCCGTACCACGTAAATGGTCTGGGACGCGAAAGCCTCGTTGCATTCCACCAGGCCAATATCCTGGATGGAGATACCGGCCTGCCGACAGGCTTCGTGAATGGCGGGAACCTGGGCGGGACCGAGGTAACCAGGGTCGCCCGCCCCCACCGCGTATCCCCGTAACCGGGCCAGCGGTTTCAGGCCCAGTTCCTTGATCACGGCTTCACCGGCCAGCACGGCTGCCGCGGCGCCGCAACTGGTCTGGCTGGAGTTTCCCGCGGTGGCCACGCCCAATGCCGGCGACGCCGCGAAAGCGGGCTTCAACTTGGCCAGGGCTTCCAGCGTCGTCTCAGGTCGAGGACCCTCATCCGTGTCAAACAGGAATTTGGTGCCATCCGGCTTTTCTACCTCGAGCGGCACGATCTCGTCCTTGAAGCGCCCTTCTTTGATGGCCGCGATGGCACGCATGTGACTCCGGTAGGCCCAGCGGTCGCATTCCTCGCGGGTGATGTTGAAGTCCCGCGCCACGTTATCCGCGCATTGTCCCATGGTGGTATACGCCCGGGGATTTTCCTTCGTCAGTTTAGGATTGGGCAACGGCTTGTTTCCGCCCATCGGGATCAGGCTCATCGATTCTGTGCCACCCGCGATGGCCACGTCGAGCAGTCCCGCCTCGATTTTGGCCCCGACCGTGACCATGGTTTCCAGTCCCGAACTGCAGTACCGGTTGATCGTCACGCCGGGGATAGTGTCCGGGAGTCCGGAGGCCAGCAGGGCGATCCGTCCCACGTTCATGCCCGATTCCGCTTCAGGAAACGCGCAACCGATCACGCAATCCTGAAACCGCTCATAGGGAATACCGGAGCGGTCGGCGGCCGCCTTGATGGCTACCGCGGCCATGTCATCCGGCCGCAAGTGCGAAATAACCCCATTCTTGGAACGTCCCACCGGGGTGCGGACGATGGCAACAACATAGGCGTTTTCCATGACTGAATCTCCTTATCGCGTCAGTTGCGCAACGGCTTGCCGGTGGCGAGCATGTGCTGAATGCGCTGTTGCGTTTTTTCCGTGCCACAGAGGCTCACGAAAGCCTCGCATTCCAGGTCCAGAACATCCTGTTCCGTGATGGGCGTGCCCGCGCGGCGGTTGCCGCCGGTCAGCACGTTGGCCAGGTGTTCGGCAATGAGCATGTCGTGTTCCGAGGCGAATCCCGCCTGGTTCATCGCCCAGACACCCGAACGGAAAGCCGCCTTGATGCTTTCGCCCAGGGCGTACAGTTGAGGCGGACGCGGCGGGGTGTAGCCCGCGATGATCAGGCCGCGGCAGACGTCTTTTGCCCGCTGCAACTGGTGATCGAAGTTCGGTACCACGATGTCCGTCGGGCGGAAGTAACCGAACTCGATGACCTCCAGGCCACTCGTGCCCACCTTGGCCGTGGCGATATTTTCAAACGCGCGCTTGACGAAGGGCATCGGATCCGCCTGCACGTTGGCCGGGATGTGTTCCAGCGCCCGCACCAGCAGTTCCTTGGTGCCGCCACCGGCGGGAATCACGCCCACGCCGACCTCGACGAGCCCCGCGTAGGTTTCACCGGCCAGCACTACCCGGTCCGTGTGCATGTTGAGTTCCACGCCGCCGCCAAAGGTGTAGTGATGCGGCGCGCCCACCACGGGACGCCGGCAGTACTTCATGCGCATGCCCACGCCCTGCAGCTGGCGAACCATGTTCTCAATGAAGTCCCATTGTTGCTGCAAGGCCGCGCCCAGCACGAGCATCAGGTTGGCCCCCGCGCTGAAATGCGGGCCCTGGTTCCCCACGACCATGCCTTCGAACTTGCCTTCCTCGAGCAGGTCCACGCCATCGTTCAGGATCTGGATGATGTCCGGACCGATGGCGTTCATCTTGCAGTGGAACTCGGCGCACACGATCCCGTCGCCCAGGTCTACCAGGCTGGCCTCGTCGAGTTTCTTGACGATGTTTTCGGACTTGGTCTTGATGTTGACCAGTTTCAGTTCCCGCGGATTTACCGGCACGGGCTTGTACGACCTGCTTGCCAGGTCGAAGAAGTACCGGATACCGTTCTCATCCTTGTAGAACGTCTTGTTGCCCGATTCCTTCAGGGCCTTGGCGATGGGCGGCAGGTCGATTCCCAGGGCTTCCATCCGCGACGCCACCTCGTCAAATCCCAGCACATCGCAGGCTTCGAAAATGCCGATTTCCCAGTTGAAGCCCCACTTGCAAGCGTTGTCCAGTTGGCAGATGTCGTCGGCGATTTCCGGGATCCGGTTGCCCGCGTACTGCAGCATGTTGGCGAAGAACTTGAACAGGTACTTTGAACCCTTGTCTTCGCCGAAATGCATGATCCGTAACTTGTCCGCCAGGCTTTCCGCGTTGCGGACCGCGCCGGTGCATTCAAACCGGGGCTTCACGGGCGGGCGGTAATCCCCGGCAACCGGGTCATACCCCAGCACGATCTTCTTGCCTTTTTCGTCTTTCTGGTCCGTTTTCTTGTAGAAGCCGGACCCGGACTTGTCACCCAGCAACCCCTTGGCTACCATGGCGTCGAACCAGTCCGGACCCTTCATCAGGTCGCGGCGTTCATCATTGGGGCAGCCATGGTACACGTTACCCAGCACCTTCTGCAGGGTGTCCAGGCCAACAAGATCGGCCGTGCGGAATGTGGCCGAACTGGCGTGGCCAATGCTTGTGCCGGTCAGCGCGTCGATTTCTTCCACCGACAACCCCTCTTCCACCATGGTGTGCATGATGTAGGCCATGGCGAAGGTGATGATGCGGTTGGCCACGAAGTTCGGGGTGTCTTTGGCGAACACGATGCCTTTACCCAGGACGTTTTCGCCGAATTCGGCCATGAACTTCACCACCTCGGGATCGGTTTCCGGCAGGGGGATCAGTTCCAGCAGTTTCAGGTAACGCGGCGGGTTGAAAAAATGCGTGCCCAGGAAGTTGCGCCGCATGGCGTCCGGCATGCCTTCCGCGATCTTGCCCACCGGAATGCCACTGGTGTTGGTGCTGACGATCGCGCCTGGACGATAGTGTTCCGCGACCTTCGCGAAGACATCCTTCTTGACCTCGAGTTTTTCAAGTACCACCTCGATGATCCAATCGCATTCGGCGATCCGATGCATGTGGTCCTCGAAGTTGCCGATCTCGATCATGTCGATGAGTGATTTGGAATACAGGGCGGCGGGCTTGGACTTGAGCAGTCCGGCCTTGCCTTTTTCCGCGAAGCCGTTGCGCTTCTTGGGATCCTTGCGTTCCTCTTCGCTCAGGTTGGGCGGCACGATGTCGAGCATGATGCTGGGAATGCCGCAGTTGGCGAGGTGGGCGGCAATAGTCGCCCCCATGACGCCGGAACCCAGCACAGCCACTTTCCTGATGTCCCTCATCGGTTCAATCTCCCTTGAGGTGTTACCCCGTTGTGATCTCCCGGCCAGCCGGAAAGACCTACCTAACGTTCGTTATACACGCCGGCAAACACTCTGAAAAACCCGCATATTCACCGGATCATTCCCGCGAAGATCATCCCGCCACCGCGTCTGCTTCGCGTATCACCGAGGCAATAATAATGCGAAAGTCAGACCGGTTGCAACTGAAAAAAGTATTTTTTTCAATGGGTACCCCATCCATGGGTTTACTTTTCCGCGTCCGGTAATCCCTTGAATTTGCGGACAAATTCGGCGGTCAGGTCAATGTAGGTATAACCGTGTTCGTGGGTGGCCTCGATGTGACTATGTTCCGGAAGTTCGTTGAAGGTGGAAATATGCAGCCAGTCCGGATGGGAAGCCATCGCCGCTTCGAAAGTTCCCCGGTAATAGGCCCCTTCCGGATCGTCCGGGTACTGCACGCCGAACTTGGTTCGATCCTTCCACCCGGCGCCCTTGAAGCCGCCGTTTCGGGTCTTGCGTCCCTCGTTGCTCCGTTCGTCGTAACCGGGGCTGATGGTCGCGTGATGCTGGGCCAGTTTGCCATTTTGTCGACCGGTGGTTTCGTTGTACCGGTCAATATGGCCCCGCATGGTTTTCATGAAGTCAGCCAGTTGACAGTCTTCCACGTCCACCAGGGTGTATTCCTCGAGAGAACGAAATGGCCCCAGGTATTCCGCCCCCTTTCCGCCCTGGTAACTTCCGGACATGATCGGGAAGGAGGGCAGGCCTTCCTGTTCAAGCCGACTGAACAGGTCCGCCCATTCGTGAGGCGTGTGGCCCCACGCTGTCCAGACCATCACCACCGGCAGGCCTTCCACTTTCAGCATGGCGGGATGATTCTTGTATCGGCCCAGGAAATATTTCAGGTCATGGTAGACCTGTTCCAGGGGCATGCGCCCGTGTTCATAGTCGATGGTTACCCGTAGGCCATGGGAAACGGCCTTCTCGTAAATCGTGTCCAGAATGGCGTTCTTGCCATGTTCGCCCTCTTCGTACCACCACGAAACGGCGATCGCGTCGATCAGGGCCCGGTTCATCTGGTTCATGTGTTTTTCAATGATGGTCGGATCCCAGGAATTGTAAGCCCCCACCAGGGGATGAATATCGCCGAAATGTTCCTGGCGTCCCTTTTCTCCGAGTGGCTTGAGCCAGTCGTCTTCCTCGTACCAGATGTAGTAATAGGCTAGAACGACCTTGTCCGTGAAAGCGAAGCCCCGCTCGGGATCAGGCGGTTCCGAGATTCCAGGTGGGGAGAGGAGAACGATGGCGGACACCATGATTCCTGGCAGGGACAGACGCGCGGGCGTTTGCTTCCGCATGGTGTGGATCTCCTTGATTCGGCCTCTTTTTGTTTCCGCCGGTTATTGTGTCAAAATAATCATTAAGTGATTCGATCGTTTTCAACAGTACCGGAAAACAGGTGCCGCTTTCCAGTGGTGGGTAAGATTAAAACCCGGTTCGTGTGTGAAGCCTGCGGCGCGGCGCAGTCGCGGTGGGTGGGGAAGTGCCCCGCTTGCGGCGAATGGAATACCCTTACAGAACAGGCCGTCGCGTCCGGGAGCCAGGACGGAAAGCGTGGCGCGGAGTCAGGGTGGCTTGCCGCGCCGCCCCCCAGGCCCATCAGCGATGGTTCGGCGGAACCGCCATCCCGGCTGAGGTCAGGGCTCGAGGAGTTC
Source organism: Candidatus Hydrogenedentota bacterium (assembly GCA_018056705.1). Taxonomy (GTDB): domain Bacteria; phylum Hydrogenedentota; class Hydrogenedentia; order Hydrogenedentales; family CAITNO01; genus JAGPFE01. The sequence continues at coordinate 78,140 of JAGPFE010000010.1, forward strand.
GACCGGGTGTGTGGCGGTGGCATCGTGCCGGGATCTCTTACCCTCATCGGGGGAGACCCGGGGATAGGTAAAACC
>JAGPFE010000043.1 GCA_018056705.1 Candidatus Hydrogenedentota bacterium
TGGATAATCCGGGCAGGATACCCGCGCGCCGCCAGGGATGACGAAAAGCCTCCGGAATCCGTTCCGGGTCGTAATACAGGTCCCGGCGGCCATAAGGCCAGTCCACGTCGTGCAGGAGCATTACCGGCGGGAGCGTACCAACTTCCCGACCTTTCGCGGCAAGCGTTTCCAGTTCCGCGTGTACCGTGTACCAGTTGTGATCCCCATCGATCAGGGCCACGTCCACGGGTGGCAGGGATTCCAGGGCTTCCGGACTGAAGCCCCGGATTAACTCGAAATGGCCTCGGTACCGGGCGGCACACTCCTCCACGTTGAACCGGGGAAAGGGTTCCACGACATGTAACACGGCGCCAAACCGCTGACACCACGGTAACATTTTCAGCGTGTGCTTGCCTTCCTCCGCGCCAATCTCCAGAATCCTTCGCGGCTTGATCCGGTCAAACAGGGGCCACACCACCGGTTCCCAGAACAGGTGCATCCTGAACTCTCCTTAATTCCAGTCAACGTGAAAATCAGCCTGGTGCCTGTCGTTTAATGCTCCACGCGCGTAAAAGCCTATCATACCCATTGTCGCTGGATATATCAGCGGTCCCGCTGACCGGGAATGTTCCCTTCCAGTTGGCCCAACCTTTCCAGGTTAGACCGGGCGGCGGCATGAGCGGGATCCAGGGCCATGGCCCGTTCATAAGCCGCGCGAGCTTCATCCAGCCGTCCCCGCGCCTGCAGGGTCCAGCCAAGATTATTCCACGCGTCCGGATCTGCCGGGGCGAGACGCGACACCTGTCGCGCGGCCATTTCGGCCCCGTCAAGGTCCCCTTTCTCCAGGTGGACCCGCGTAAGGTTCTCCCAGGCCTTCCGGTAACCAGGATTCCGCCGGGTCGCCTCGAGCAAGGCCTGTTCCGCCTCGTCCAGACGGCGCTGGCGGTATAGAATCCAGCCCAGGTTATTCCAGGCGTCAGGCCAGTCGCTGAGGTCCACCGCCCGCCTGCATGCCGCGAGGGCGTCTTCCAGGCGTCCCATCTGCTCGTACGCGGACGCCAGGTATAACCACGACCAGGTATGCGCGGGATCCCGTGATACCGCGCATTGCAGTTCGACGGCGGCCGCTACGGGCCTGCCGGTATCAAGCAGGGCAATCCCCCGGTGAAAATGCCACCGCGCCTCGTCGGGCTCATAGGCCGCCAGGGGCAGGTGGGTAAGGGTCACCCCGGCCGCCAGCAGGACAATCGTCCATACGGCCCACTGGATATTTCGCGTCCGAAGCGCCCCGCGAAACCGTTCCACCGCGCCCCCCGCCAGCAGGGCGAGAGGCACCATGACCGGCACGCGGTAGCGCTCGGCCATGAAAAAGGGCAACACCGACAGGAAATACCCCAGGACCAGCAGTACAAGCAACCCCTCCCCGCGAGGAAAGGCCGGCATGCCCGGATGATCCCGACATCGCCGGCTCCACGGTGCCAGCACCATCCCGACCAGCCCCACGCCCGCGACCAGCGGAAACCCGGGCATCAGCGATAGCCATGGATCCTGCTGGCGTTCCAGGGCTACTTCCTTGCTGTCCGATACGATGGCCGGTCCCCAGAACAGCAGGGCCTTACGCCAGGTCAGTCGAAGCATCTTTCCCGGGTAATGCCACCAGTTCTCCAGGGCCCGCGCGGCAAACCACCGGGATGCCGATCCGAAGGAACCATCCAGCCCCTGCCGCTCGGCAAGACCTTTCAACATATGGGGATAGTCGAAACAGTTCCAGCCCTCCCATCCGGAAATCTGCTTTATATCTGGAATACGGGGGCGGTCACCCGTAGAGTCGGGATGATTGCCGATATAGAGGTTAACCCCCCCATAATAGGAAATCGGCGTCCATTCGCCACCGACCACGCGATTCCGGATCACCACGGGCCCCACGCACAGCAGCACTCCCGCGCAGAACACCGCCGCGGAAAGGAACCGGCCTCGACCCGCGGCATGATGCCGCCCGGTGATCCCGCCATGGCCCTCCGCGGTCCACGCGAGCCAGCCGGCGGCGAGTGCCACGGGCACCAAGGCGTTGGGCCGGGTAATGACCAGCCAGCCGGCGGCCAGGCCCGCCAGCACCAGGGAAATCCAGCGGTATCGGTGCCTGCCAGGGAGCGCGATCCCAGCCACCATGATCGCCAGGCAGGCACATTCCAGAGCGGGGGAATTCAGTTCGCCCTCGAAGTAGGGCAACGGCCAGGTACAGGCCAGCAGCAGGGCAGCCGTTCCACCCGCCCACGCGCCATAGAGGCGCCACGCGATGAGCCATGACAAGAAAATGGTCAGCAGCCCCAGGGCCATCTGGGCAAGCCGCGGCGCGATAGGATCCAAGCCGAATAACCGGTACACGCCCGCCAGGAACCATGGATAACCGGGCGGGCGACCGTAGGGCGTCGTTCGGACCAGGGGATCATTCGCACCGGGGGGTGGGGTCCAGTCCCCCGTGACCAGGGCGCGGGCCCAGTAGTCGTTCAGTTGAGGATCCAGCACGGGCGACGCGAAATCGGGCGCGTTCCGCAGGTGCTGGAGATATACCAGCCTTGTTCCCGCGGCTACCAGCAGGACCAGGACGATGAAGATCAGCGCGGCTGGAGAAAGCGACGACTGGCCAGGCCGGCCCATGACGCCTGCCTTCCCCGGGGCCTGGTCATCCGCGCCGTGGGGGAAGGATCCTGTTACCCCGGCTCCATTCAAAGGGGTTCCGCCTCCAGGTCAAAAACGGACGCGTTCACGATCCGGGCGGGCACGACATGACCCGGCACATAATCCCCCGCGCGACGCAGGTATACCGAACCATCCACCTCGGGCGCTTCCCGGACGGTCCGGCCGATCGCCATGCCGGACTCGGGATCCACCGATTCAATCAGCACCTCCTCCACGCCACCTACCCGTTCCGCGTTCCACGCGGCGGTGATCTCGGCCTGTCGCGTCATGAAACGTTCCAGGCGGCGTCGAACCGTGCGGGGATCGGGGCGATCCTCATGGCTGGCGGAGTCGGTGCCCTCTTCCGGCGACCAGGCAAAAGCGCCCGCCCAGTTGAACCGGATACTTTCGACACTTTTCATCAGGCGAGTGAAGGCCTGGCGGGTTTCACCGGGGTGGCCCAGGATAAAGGTGGTACGCAGGGTAATTCCCGGGACAGCCCGGCGCAGTTTTTCCGTGACCACAAAAGGATCCGCGGCCCGTACGGGGCGTCGCATCCGGCGGAGCACGTCGGGATCCAGGTGCTGCAGCGGCATGTCGAGGTAGGGAACCACGTGTCGCAGGGAGGCCATCGCGTCCAGCAGTCGGGGGCGAATACCGGTAGGATACGCGTAGAGAATCCTGATCCAGAAATCGCCTGGCAACGCGTCCAGATCGGCGAGCAGTTCGGCGAGGCCATAATCGTCATACAGGTCACGCCCGTAGGCCGTCGAGTCCTGGGCCACCAGGACCAGTTCCCGGGCGCCCCGTCGCAGCAGGGCCCTCGCTTCGGCCAGCAGCACATCCCGGGGCACGGAACGATGCGGCCCTTTCATCATGGGAATCGCGCAGAAGGCGCAATCGTGGTCACATCCGTCCGATATTTTGAGAAAGGCCGAGGGCGAGCGTCCCAGCGGCGCGCGACGACGCGCCCCACCGTGCCAGCAGAGATCGGGACGTCCCGACGGAGACACCGCCTCGGGGGCTTTTCCGTCACGGCTCCGCAACAGGTTTTTCAAACGCCCGGCAAGGCCGTCGGGATCGCCCACCCCGGTCACGACATCCAGTTCCGGCATTTCGGCAACCAGTTCGTTCGCGTACCGTTGTGAAAGACAGCCTGCCGCGGCAAGCACCAGGGCTCCCCCCGACTGTTTCTTCTGTTCCGCCCAGTGGACCAGTGCCTCCACGGACTGCCGCTTCGCGTCCCCCACGAAACCGCAGGTCAGGATGACCACGGCGGCCAGGTCGTCGCCCGCGGCATCGTCCACGGGGTTCAACGCGCGCCACCGCAAGCCAACCGCTTCCAGGGCGCCGGCGATGTATTCCATGTCTACGGTGTTCTTGTCGCAACCGAGGGTAACGAGTCCGACTACCCCGCCGCGGTCATGTCCCATCGCGCGTCTCCGGCATCCACGGGCTGAAAAAAAACGGCAGGCACGCCCACCTGCCGCCTTCCGGGACATTATCGCATATCGGCACCGATCCTGACGGGATATTACCGCGTGGCGGACTGCTGACCTGGCCGGTATTCCCGGTGGGGACGCGCCTTCAGCGCGGCTTCGTCCAGCAGGGCGTCCCGGTATTCGCCCTTGGCGAACAGGGGGGCCTGGTCCGCATAATGGGGTGAATCGGGCACGGTAGCGGCCGCGCCATACTGGTGAATACCTTTCGCCCGCACGGCACCGTCCCTGGGCCACGTAACCATCAGGATGTGGCAGTCCCCGTGGTGGGCGATGTAATGCCCGGTGTCATCCCATTGTCCCTGGATGGCTCTCAAGGCATCCGGACCACCCCAGAGCGGCAGGTCCAGGCTGCCGCGCCGCAACCGGCAGACATCGCTCCATGGCACGGCCACTTTTCCCCAGTGGGCCTTCAGGTACCGGGCGGCTTCGACCAGCAACTGATCCAGGGGCGGCTGTTTTTCCAGCATGTACCGGGCGCGGATGTAGGGCTCGAGGGTTTTGACGATCAGGGCCGTTCCGGGATTATCGGCCTCGGCATCCGGTTTCCATTTTTTGAGTATCTCCATGGCTTCAGCCACTGCCGGATCATCCTGGGGGAGTTTCAGGGCCAGCAGTTGCCGGATAAGGCCCCGGACCTCGCTTTGTTCGGAATATTTCCGATCCATTTTGTAGGCGTAGAACTCTTCTTCGGTGATCGAATTGTCCCCGCCGTACAACTCGAGGGCACGCAGGCCACGGTTGGTCATGTCCGTCTCAATGCCGACGTAGTCCAGGTCCGCGTAATCTTCGAGCTTGGGCCGGTCATCGGAGGTGGTGCACCGGAACGGGGTGTGGTTACAACTGACCACGAATCCCGCGGAGGGATTGATCGCCTTGGGCAGGCGATCCCAGGCCCAGAAGTCGGTCCACAGCGTGGCGGACGTGTCGCCGGGAACGATCCACGCCCAATCGTATCCCGCGGCGCGGGTGGGCAACAGGGCATTGTAGAAATACGCCACGTTCCCTGCCTTGTCCGCGTACACACAATTGAAGGAGGGCATCCCACGGATCTGCATGGCCTCAATAAAGGAATCCAGGTCGTGTGCCTTGCCCATCCGGTACCACTGCTCCACCGCGCGGATGTTACCGTGACCGCCGTATCGCAAGGCGAATACCCCGCCCGGCAACCGCAACACGGGCCCGTGTACCGACCAGCAGAGCGATGGACGCCACACCAGCTTGAAGGGTCCGACCCTGACGGGAATTTCCGCCTGCCCGGTTTCAAAGTCGCGCCATGCCCCGTCGAAGCGGTACTGATTCGGGTTCTCTGGATTGATCTCCAGCCGGTATATGTCGATCTGATCGGGCAGGTTGACCGTGTGGGCCCAGCCGTGATCGGGGGTAAAGCCATGCAGCACGATCGGCGCGCCCGGAAAGGTTCCCCCCATCAGGTTGAGCCCCTCTTCACTGGCGGTATGGGCCTCGTACCAGGCCACCTGCCCTTCCCAGGGCTGGTGGGAATTGATGGCCAGAAACGTGCTGCCGTCCGCGGAACGCCTGGGACCGATGGCAAAGGCGTTGGAGCCCAGCATCGCTCCCCGGGTAAGCCGTTCCGTGAGCACTTCAGCAGGATCAGGCTGTCCCGCAGCTATCTCCGTGATACTTATCCTGTTGAACAGTTCTTCACGCAGGAGTTTCCGGATATGTTTATCCGTGAGGAAAAAAAACGGCGTTTTCTGGACAAAGCCCACCACGATATCCCTGGGCGTGATGGGGAACAGGTCGGGACGTTGCACCTTGCCGGGATGCTCGCTGGCGTACAGGTTAACCCCGTCGGCGTAAGCCTCGATCACCGCGCGAACTTCAGGTGACAGGTCGGTTTCGTACTTCTCTTCAACGACTTCCCGGTGGCGGAACATCCGGGTCAGCAGATCGATAAAGGCATACTTGGGACCGAGTTGCTCGGCCATCCGGGCCCGCATCATCCAGAAGGCTTCTTCCATGGTAGCGAAATCATCTTCACAGACCGCGTAGGCAAGGCCAAACGCGGCATCCGCGTCGGTCTTGCCAAACACGTGGGGCGATCCCCACTCGTCGCGGATAATACGTACCTCCCGACCGCTGACATCCGGCGGAACCAGGTCCGCCCATACGATCCCGCAACCCAGTAATCCCGCGCAAGCGATTACCGCGAGCAACCCCTTCCTTTCGATCTTCATGTCTTATTCCTCTCCTTTTTCATTTTTCACGCTGTGTCATAATATTAAAAAATGTTACAGCGTAACAATCATACAAGATTAAAAAAATTGTGGACAAGGAAACCAGTAACGCGCGAAATCCTTTCTGAAAAATCCCCTCTGAAACATGGGTCGGGGCAGATTCGGACCATGCCGCGCGTTTGCCTCCGTCCATCCCTGAACAACGATGCAACCTTCTACGAACGGCAGCCTGCCAGCGGGGCGCAAGAGGACCTGAACGCGGGTCGCTTCGTGTGAAAAAAGAATAATCGTTGACTACCTGCCGGAATGGCAACGCGTGGTATAATGTTTACGCAGGTACGCTCAATCCAGGGGTGAGCGTGCTGGTGCAGGATCGAGTAAACGAGACGGGCGGCTGGACAGGCGGAGAATGGCGTTGAAGAAGGGCCCTGAACATGACCGGGTCGAAAAGAAAAGCGCTGATTATCGAATCCGACCTGCTGACGGTCCGCCGCGTGGAAGAGTTACTGCGGGCCCAGGGGTGGGAAACGGAGGATACGCCGGACTGGTGGCTTGGGCGTATGCTTGCCCAGCAGCAACAGCCGGACGTTATCGTGCTGGATGTCGCGGATCCCAGGGCGGAGGGATATGAAACCTTCAAGGAATTGCGCGAGTCCCCCGTGACCTCCACCATACCCATCATTGCCCTGGCCGATGGTGACCGGAAAAACGGCATCTATTACACCAGCGAAGACCTCGAGGCGGCCTTTAACGTGCCCGGACCGGACATGATTGTTGACAAGCCGGTCGACCCCCACTACCTGTTGACCTGCATCCTGGGCGTAGCAGGTTAATCATCCTTTCAGGATGTTCAGAAAGGCCTTACCTTCAATTACCCTGATCCTTGCCCGTCAGTTTTCGTATCAGGGCTACTTCCTCCGGATCGTAAGGCGTCCCATCCTGCCGGAAGATATCATGGAACCATGGCTTGGGTTCTTCCGTGTACGGTCGCTGCCAGGAATCCCATGGATAGATGGTCTGGCTGCGTCCGTTGACCAGTCCCCAGTTATAGGCCCCGATGCCTTCCTCCTTGAAATACGGTAAAACCGTCTGAAACGTGCTGCCGGATCCCCGGGACATGTACTCCGTGCAGATAACGGGCCGGCCATACGACTTCAACCAGGACACGGTCTCCTTCACCGCGTCGACGGGCATGTAACTGTGGAACGTGATAATGTCCGATTGCTCCAGCATGATGCGATCGAGTTCCGGCATGGGATCGGGCTTCTTGCCCCCGTTGACCCAGACTTGCCATACCCCCGCGGTCAATGGCTGGTCCGGATGGGCCTCCCTGGCCCAGGCAAACAGTTTCGGCAGCAGTTTCGCGTGGGCGGCGGCCTTCTCCTCGGCGCTCCAGCCCTCCTTTTCCGCGTATGAATTGGGATTGATATTTCCCGGCTCGTTCAGCAGGTCCCAGGCCAGTACGCCGGAATGGTGGCCAAACCGTCTCAGCAGGGCCACAAGGTAGGGCCTGATTTCTTCATGGCGCGCCGGATCCTTCTGTATATCCACCGACGGACTCTGAACCCACCGGGAATTGTGCACGCCCGGAACGGGCTCTTTCTGGGGACCCGCTTTCGGATACGGATCCCACACGCTGTCGAAGGGCACCAGCATGACGCGGATACCATGTTTGCCGGCAAGGTCCAGGAATTGTTCTACCCGGTTCAGGAACCCATCCGGATCCACCCTCCAGGCAATATCGTGCAGAAACACCCGCATGGTGTTGAACCCCAGGGATGCCGCCCAACCCAGTTCCCGGTCGATTGTTTCGGGATCAAAGGTTTCTTCCTGCCACATCTCCAACTGGTTAGAGGCGGTACTGGGCACGAAATTGGCCCCCACCAGCCAGGGCCGCGCGCGATACCATTCCCAGGCCTTTTCCGGGGTCCACCGTTCTGCCCTTACACCCGCGGTGTCTTCCGCCCGCAAGGTACACGCGCCGCCCAGAACTGCCGCGCCCAGGACAACACAGAACGCGATGCCTGCCTTGCTCATGGACATCTCCTTTGCCGAAAAAAACACCGCCTTCCAGAGGAAAACAGTGTACACCAACCCCCACCCCGCGAGGAAAACCGGGAGGCCGCGCCCCTGGGGCTTACCCGATCGCGCTGATATGCCGGATTTCGTTGAGGGAGAGTACCTTGTCCACGTCCAGCAGGATAATCACGTTTTCGCCGACCTTGCCCATGCCCAGAATAAATTCCGTGTCCACCTGGCTGCCCATGGGCGGGGCGGGTTCGATCTGGTCCGCGCGCACGTCGATCACCTCGGACACCTCGTCCACGATAATGCCCATGGTGACGTCCCGTTCCGCGCCCTTGATCTGGACGACGATGATGCAGGTCCGGTCGGTGTCTTCCCGGGGTTCGAGGTCGAATTTCTTGCGCAGTTCCACCACGGGAATGACCTTGCCCCGCAGGTTAACCACGCCACGCACGTAGTGCGGGGTCCGGGGCACCTGGGTTACCGGCATCAGCCCGATAATCTCCTGAACCTTCAGGATTTCCAGTCCGTAGATTTCCGCTCCCAGCTTGAAGGTGAGGTATTTACCCGCGCAGGCAGCCATGGCGGCCGAAATAGCCTGATCCGTTCGGGTTCCCGCGTCCATCATGATGGCTGTTCCTCCTCGGTTCGAACGTTCCTCCATTGACACCCGGATGCCGAACATGCGTTTTTATCCGGCTTTGCGGATTGTATCATATTTTTTAGATTAAGTCAAGCACATTCTTCAAACAACACGAAATTTATATTTTATTAAATTGGAAACCGTGTTTTGCGGGATATGCGTTACAAGTAAAAAAATAAACCTGACCAAAAGAGGTCCTGACGGTCTTTGTCGGAACCACCTGGTCAGGCCAGATACTTCATCAGGCGTTCGGCAACCTGACGCACCACTTCCGGATTTTTGTACTCGCCGTTGGCGATCCGTTCCCGCGCGGCGGCCACCTTCTCCAGGCGAACCTCCGTGGCTTCGCGCGTGGTCTGCAGGATCCGCATGACCTCCGCGGCGGCCTTCGCTTCACTGCTGATGGCGACCTTGTCGCTATCGCCAGCCGCCGCTTCCCGGACATCCTGTTTCCCGGTATCGGCCTTGCGGTCTCCCCGGACCTTGGCGATTTGACCCTGCCGCGGGTCTGGAACGCCGCTCAGTCCTTCGATACCCACCATTTGACTATCCTCCGGGGCCCCCTCCTTGGGGCCCCTGTCTTACACCCCTATTATCGGCAGATTTTCAGTTCCCTTTAGCGCCCGGTTTATGAAACCAGCGTCTTTAACAGGCTACCCGGTCGTCTTTAACAGGCTACCCGGTTCACGGGTTACCACGCAACTTTTCAGGATGGGCAAACAACACAAAAAATAACCGGTCCACGGAACACTTTTGCCTGATGACGGTATATAATTGGAATAAATACACCGGCAGGCGTTTCGTCAACATGGAAAGGCTTGGCCATGAGTGAGCGCGGCAAGTGGACGATGGGGCTGGGGATCAGGCGGTGGTCTGGCATGATCGGGGGTATGCTGGTTGTGCTGGTGACCCTGACGGGAGGAACCGGCGCGGAAGAAACATCGGTACCCCCGGGAAACCCCGCGTCATCCCCCGTCGCGGAAGCCTCCTCCCCCGCCGCTCCCGCGGACACCGAACTGTCCTGGGTCACCTTGGAAACCTGGCCGGCCACCGCGCGACAGGTAGACGCCGGCGATATCGTAACCCTGGATCGGGGCGGCGCGACAATCCAGATTCGGCTGTACGGAATCGACGCGCCGGATTCCGGCCAGGAAGGATTCGAAGCGGCCCGGGACGCCCTGGCTGCCGGTATCCAGGGACAGGAAGTATCCGTCGCGGTCCTGGTGGACAAGGATTCCACGGGCATGCCGGTGGTCAACCTGGCGGGCCCCGGGGAAACCCGGAACTGGTCCCTCCGGATGATCCAGGAAGGGCTGGCCTGGTGGGATGAGGACAACGTTCCCGATGACCGGTTGCTCAAGAAGGCGGCGGCGGAAGCCATCACCTCCGGAATCGGTATCTGGAGCGAAGGCGTACCCCTGTCTCCCCGGGATTACCGGCGGAGTCACCGTCTACCCGATTTCACGTACACCCTCAAGACCGCCGAAGCGAAGCCCGAACCAAAACAGGAGCCGCCGAAACAGGAAGTGAAGGAACTTTCGGCGAAAGGCACGGCGGAATACCGGGGTACATACACCCTGCCTCCAGGTACGAAATGGCCGGAGAATGTCAAGCCGGAAGACCTGTTACTCAAGCACGCCCCATCCATCGCAATGGGCCCGGATGGAAAGCCCCTTGGGCTTACCGCCCAGAATATCAGCCAGATTCCATTCGCCCGGGAACTGGGCCTTCAGGATGGAGATATCATTTCCGAGGTAAACGGTGTACCCATCCAGAGCCTGCCCCAGATTATCCAGATGGCTCCCCAGTTCAAGGACGTGAAACAGTTCAACGTGAAAATTCTACGAAATGGCGCCGTGGTCCCCATTACCATTGAGATCAGCAACCTGTGATTTCAATAAATCTTCTTGCAGTGTGAAACCGAAGAATGTATAATAGATTTAGCAAGAATTAACGGGCGTCAAACAACAGGCAGTGACACAAGGCGCGTCCCGGTCGACGCGGAGTGGGCAGAAGTACCTTGCCGGGAGACGAGACATGGAGCCTGAATTGTCGACATCTCTTCAGGAACTGGCCGAACGGGTGCGGATGGCCGGGGCGGCGGAGGTTGCGCGGGGGGAGGCCCTGGTGGAAATCCTGGAACTGCTGGGACATTTCGCTGAGTCCCTGAAGACCAGTCAGCAGGAACTGAAAGCCCGCCAGGCGCGGTGGGACGAAATAGTTTCGGAACGGGATGCCCTGGCGCAACGGGTGGCGGACCTGGAAGCCGGGCTCGGTGAACTGGATGGGTTGCGCTCCCGTATCGCGGAACTGGAACAGGTGGCTGCCGAGCGAGACGTGCTGGCCCTGAAAGTGGAGTCCCTTCAGGCCGCCGCGGACGAAGCGGAAGCCCTCAGGCAACGGATCGCGGAACTGGAACAGGCGGCTGCCGAGCGGGACGTGCTGGCCCTGAAAGTAGAGTCCCTCCAGGCCGCCGCGGACGACGCGGAAGCCCTCAGGCAGCAGATCGCGGAACTGGAATCTACGCTTCAGCACACGGTTTCGGAACGGGATACCCTGAGCGCCAAGGCGCAAGAAGTGGATAGGCTGGCATCCGAGGTGGATTCGTTACGAACCCGGATTGCCGAACTGGAGGCCCCGGCCGCCCGCGTGCCGGACCTGGAGGCCGAACTGGAACGGTTACGGGTAGACGCGCTGCGCGTGGAAAGCCTGGAAAAAGCCCTGGAAGAAGCGCACGCCCGCGCGGCCGACGCGGAACAAGCGCGCGCGGAAGCCGACGCCGCCACGCGGAGGATCCAGGAGATTGAAGAGTCGCTTAACAAGGCTGAACTGGAACGGAAAATCCTGCTCGACCAGTTGAGCGGCCTGAACAAGCAACTGGACCGGTCAGATGAATTGTCCCGCCGGGTGAGCGAACTGGAAGCTACGCTGGAACAGGAGCGGGAAGAGAAAGCGCAACTGCAGGCCCAGGTGGCGGCGTTACGGAACCGGGCGGAAGAGCCGGCCACGGGGTTGTCCGGTCCAAGGCCGGTCATCAGCGCGCGGCAGGCCTCCGACTCGGGATACACGCGCCAGGAACCGGTCAAAGCCGCCCCCCGGGTCGCCCCTCCCGCGCCGGCTCCCCAACTAGCCGTGCGGCCCGTGCGCGGCAGGGGACGCGGCAAACGGCAGTTCGGGGAACTGCTCATCGAGGCGGGCATCATCACCCAGGAACAACTGGATGAGGCCATGCGGATCCAGGCGGCGGATCCACGCAAGCGGCTGGGGACCATCATCGTCGAACTGGGGTTTGCCACCGAAGAAGTGATCGCGGCAACCCTGGCGGCCCAACTCCGCCTGCGGTTTGTCGAAAAACTGGAGCGGGAAATGCGCTCAGATGCCATGCGGATGGTACCACCCACGCTGGTGCTGAACCACCGGGTGATCCCGCTGTTTTTTGAAAGCATGACCCTCACGGTGGCCATGGCCAACCCGATGGACCTGATCGCCCTGGAAGACCTGGAACATGCCACCGGCGTGCGGATTCAGCCGGTGGTGGCCACGGCCACCGCCATTGAAGACATCATTGACCGGTATTACCTCCGCGCGCAGACATAAGGCCCCTTGCCGTGACGATCGAGCCCCAGGATTCACCCGCAGACCGCCGCGTTCGGGTCGTGATTGACTACTGCGACCAGTGTGGCTGGATGTTGCGGGCGACATGGATGGCCCAGGAGTTACTGGTCACATTCCGGGGACTGATCGGTGAGGTCACGTTGAGGCCTGGAACAGGTGGCATTTTCGAAATCCGGGTCAATGATGAACTGCTGTGGTCCCGCCGGGCACAAGGAAGGTTTCCTGACATCACGGAATTGAAACAACGGGTCCGGGACCGGGTCGCGCCAGGCAGGTCCCTGGGCCACGTGGACCGTAAGACCACCGACGGGGATGGCTGAACCATCCGCACGGGAGAAGGAGCGAGGACATGGAGTGGTACGACGGGAGCGTTGTCAGCCGCCGGGCTTTCCTGGCCCTGGCGGGCATGGGCATGGTGACGACAGCCTGCGCGCGGTACCGGTTCAGGTCGGTACCGGAGAGCGAAGCGATCCACATCGGCTTCATCGGCACGGGAGAGCGGGGCCGTTACATCCTCAGCGAACTGATGCGGTTCCGGGAGGCGCGGATCGTTGCCCTGTGCGACACGAGGCAGGACCAGTTGAACGAGGCCAGGGCCCTAGCGGAACAACGGTACGGCCAGGGGGCCTTAACCTGCTACGGGCATCACGAAGACCTGCTGGCACGCGAGGACCTGCACGGGGTGGTCATTGCTTCCTGCGACCACTGGCACGTCCTCCACGCGATTGCCGCGGCGGAAAAGGGCCTGGCCATCTACATGGAAAAACCGATGGGGGCACGGCTGAACGAAGCCAAGGCCTTGCGGGCGGTGCTCCATCGCGCGGGGGTGCCCTTCCAGTTGGGGGTGCAGCAGCGGTCGGATGAGCGGTTTCATCGCGCGGTCATGCTGGCCCGAAACGGATGCCTGGGCGACCTCCGCGAGATCCTGGCATGGTGCCCTCCCAGCGTGGAAGGCGCGCCGGTGGAGCAGGTGCCCCCACCCCCGGGACTCGATTACGATCGCTGGCTGGGCCCGGCTCCAGCGGTGCCCTACACGCGGGACCGGGAAACCAACAAGTGGTGGTGGCACATCAGTGATTATGCCGCCGGGTTTATCCTCGGGTGGGGCATTCACCCGATCGATATCGCCTTCTGGGGAATGGGCGATTCGGGACGGGTGCCTGCCAGGATCACCGGCACGGCCACCTACGCCACGGGGGTGTGTGACTGCGCCACGAAGTGGGACATTACCGCCGAACTGGAAAAAGGGCCGGTGATCCGGTTCCGGTCCACCGCAGAGGCAACGCCCTGGTCCGAACAGTATGGCCTGAAACCTGAACATGGAACGGTATTCATCGGGGATCGCGGGCGGGTAGCGGTGTGCCGGTCGGGCATCACCGCCGAACCGGCGTCGCTGCTTGATCTGCCGCTGGAACCCCTGCCCATCCAGATCCCGGCGCGGCGCAACCACCTGAAAAACTACCTGGAAGCGATCCGCGGAAACGAGGCGCCCATCGCGCCCATCGACGATACCATCGCCGGAGAATTCTTCTGCCACGCCTGCGACATCGCCATGCGGGAAGGCGGAAACATCGTGTGGGACGCCCGGGAGGAACAGTTCCGCGACGCGCCCGGCGCCAACGCGCGATGCGGCCGCCAGAACCGGAAACCCTGGCTGCTACCGACCGCCTGATCCCTGGTTCACGCGGATAACGCAAAAAAAAAAGGGGCGCGGAGGAACCTGCCGTAACTCCACGCCCGCGCCGCGTGAGGATGGCGCTCAGGGCCTCACGTCAGCCCCAAACCGTCTCAGAACATGTTGGCCACTTCCTGGCTCTGGAGAATGGCCATGGTCTTGGTAACGGGCCACTTGCTGGGATAGCGAAGGAATTCCACGTGACCGTCCATGAACAGGACGTTGCATCCTCCCGGCAGGTGGTTGAATTCCTGGCCACCATCGGTGCTGACCCAGTCTCCGCTGACTGGAATTTCGCTCTGGGCGCGGTTGCTGGCGGCAGGATTGTTGATATCCGTGATCACGAACCGTTCGATGCCTTCACGTAACCGGAACATGGTTTTCTGTCCCTGGGAGGAGTTGAACGTGAAATCCTTGTCGTTCTGCGCAGGATCGCCGAGCACCGCGTAGAAGGGCAGGAACATGGCCGCCAGGTCCGGGTTGTTGCTCATGATCCACATGATGGCCGACGTAACGTCCAGGTTACTGGGCGGTTCGGGGACGCCTACCGTGATGCCGGGGATGTAGGTGTTCCATCCGAGGTAGAGATAGGAGCAGGTGCTGTCGTCTACCTCGCAAGGATAGAAATCCTGGTTCGGCACGCCCGACGTGGGAACATAGGCCGATCCGTTCCACACCTGGGGAGCGTTATCCGCCTTTTTGAACACCAGGGCAGGATCGTTACCCGTGGTGGCCGAGGGGCACAGCAGGATTCCCGGGTCATTGAGGTACTCGGGGTAGGCGGCAATGACGTTGATCACGAATTCACCGGAAATCTGCCGGGAAGGATCGATGGCGCCGCTGGAGTTGATGCCACAGTCCCAGAGTTTGTTCGGGGGGAACGCGCCATTGGCCTCGTTCGCGTACATCTTGCACACGAGGCCGATCTGCTTGAGGTTATTCTGGCAGGAGGACCGCCGGGCCGCTTCCCGGGCCCGGGCGAGGGCGGGCAGCAGGATGGCCGCGAGGATGCCGATGATGGCGATCACCACCAGCAGTTCGATGAGGGTAAAGCCGCTGGATTTCTCGCCTGTCTTGCGCATGTGTGATTCCTTTTCTGTTGATTGTTTAGAACTTAAAACTTTTGCCTAACAGAGCGCCTGTTGTTAAGCATGTCTTCTAGAAAAAGTTTACCATGGTCCGCAAAATTTTGCCAACCGCACACGCCAGAGTGGATGAAATCACCCGGGGCTGCCCCATTACCGGCGGCGTTTTCGCCCACGGGGCCTGGAATCGGGTGCCCCATTCGAGGTTCCGGGTGCCAGGACCTGGAGCATGGCGTTGACCAGTTCGCTGAGGCTGGCGGGTTTCATGAGCAGGCGGGTGCGCGGCGGCAGTTCCACCGGGTCCCCCGGCACCAGGGTATCACTGAACCCCGTGAAAATGATGGCCCGCAAGTCGGGAACCTGTTGGCGGAGCCGCTCGAGCAACTGGTCCCCGGAAAGGCCCGGCATCACCCGATCAGTAATCACGAGGTCGAACCGCCCCCCCTGCTGGGAGAAAACGGCTTCGGCTTCCTCACCGCTCCGGCACACGGTCACCGCGTAGCCGAGGCGGCCGAGGGCCTGTTCCGCGAAGCGCCGCACCACCGGATCGTCGTCCACGAACAGAATCCGTTCTCCTCGGGGCGTGGCGGGCAACACGACGTTTTCCGCCGGTTCGGGCGCGATGCCGCTCAGCCGGGGCAGCCACGCGTGGAACACCGAGCCCCGGCCGGGTTCACTTTCGGCCATGACGGCCCCGCCGTGATCCACGATAATGCCGTGCACGACCGCCAGGCCCATGCCCGTGCCCTCGCCGGGTTTTTTCGTGGTGAAGAAGGGATCGAACACCCTGGCGAACACCTCGGGAGACATGCCGTGACCGGTGTCGGCGACGCTGAGGCGCACGTAGGGACCGAGCCGGAGGTGGGGATGGGTCAGGGCCGCCTGTTCGTCTACTTCCTCATCCCGGACGGTCACCTCAATGGTTCCGCCCTCCCTGCCGATGGCCTGGGCCGCGTTGGTGCAGAAGTTCATGATGACCTGGTGCAGTTGCGCGGGGTTGCCCAGCACGGCCCCAGAGTGCACGTCCACGGAATCGACCACCCGGATGGTTGCGGGGAGGGTGGCACGCAGCAGCTTGATGGCTTCCCGCGCGATGACGTGCAGGTAGACCGGAGACCGCTCCTGGCCACCCTGGCGGCTGAACGCGAGGATCTGCCGGACGAGATCCCGCGCGCGGTTGGCCGCCTGGAGGGCCTCGCCCAGGTCCTGCGAGGCGCGATGCGTTTTGGGGATATCGCGCAGGGCCAGTTCGGTCAGGCCGATGATGCCAGCCAGAATATTGTTGAAGTCATGGGCGATGCCGCCGGCCAGCACGCCCAGGCTTTCGAGTCGCTGGCTGTGCTGGACGCGTTCCTCGATGCGTCGTCGCTCCTGTTCGGCGTGGACGCGGGCGGTAACATCCCGGATGGACCCCACCACCCGCGCCGCGCGACCTGAAGAGGCCGGCAGGGCCACGCCCGAATCTTCCACGTAACGGATGGAGCCGTCGGGACGCGCGATCCGATAATCGATTTCATACTTGCCCACGGTTTCCAGCGCGACCTGGTAGGTGTCCAGCACCCGGGGACGGTCTTCCGGGTGAATGAATTTCTGCCAGCGGCTCCAGCCCAGCCGGGCGATTTTTTCCGGGGGCAGGCCGGTAAGTTGCGAGATGGCCCCGCCCCAGACAATGCGGCCGGTCCGCACGTCGCAGTCATAAATGAGCATGCCGGTCTGGCTGGCGAGAAAACGGTAATTTTCGGCCTCTTCCACGGGGGATCCACCCAGGGGGCGCGCGATGTTCAGGATCTGGCGGGTTTCACCCAGTTCCATGAGGGCAGCCGTCAGCCGGAAAGGCACCAGCCGACCATCGCGGGCCAGCAACTGGGTATCGAAGGACAGCGCGCGGTGCTGCAAGATGCTTTCGACCCGGGCAGATAGCGTGGCCACGCGGTCGGGCACCACGATGCGGGGCATTTCCAGTCCCACGAGGTCGGCCACGCTGGAATAACCCAGGTAGCGCGCCATGATGTCGTTGACTTCTACCAGTACCCCGGGGCGATTATCCGGTTCCAGCGTGAAGGCAAAGAAACCGTCGCTCATGGAATCCACAAAGAAGCGATACCGCCGCTGCAATTCCTGGGATTCCCGGGAACGTTCCTCGGCCACGGCCGCGAGCAGGCGGTTCATGTCGCGCAGGTTGGCCTCGGCCCGGCGGATGCGGAGCATGACCCGCACCTTGGCGGCCAGTTCCTCGGGTGACGCGTAGCGGTAGAGAATGTCGTCCGCGCCGGCCTCCAGGCCGGCAATCCGGGTTTCGGCGTCGGTATCCCGCCCCGTAATGAGCAGGATGGGGAACGGATCAATGCCCGGGTCGGACTTGACCCGGCGGCACAACGCGATGCCTTCCGCGCCGCCCATGTAGATGGCGATGATGGCGCAGTCGGGCCGCTCTTCCCGGGCCAGGCGCAACGTTTCATCCGCGTTCCGGGCCAGCAGGAAACGCGCGCCGGGAAAGGCGATCCGCAGCGCGCCGGCAAGACGGTCCAGCAGGGTGGGCCGGTCGTCGGCGAGCAGGAACACGGGAAGCAGCCGGGCAGCGGGATGGGTCATGGCGCGGACGTTTCATCGACGCTGGCGCCCCCGGGGCGGGGTTTTCCCGCGGCGGCCAGGAGGGCGTCGAACAGGGCGCGGACCTCCGGCACCCCGTAATCCCGGAAGTTCGCGGGGTTGGTCCAGAACTCCTCGAGGCACCCCCTGCCTTCGCGTTCGTAGCACCAGACGCGGGCGATCATCTGGGCCTTATCGAGTCCCCGGACGAGCCGGGCCTCGGGCGACCGGGCGGCTTCGAACGCGTGGCAGCAGTCCATCCATTCCGGGAACAGGTCACCGATCATCGCCTCGAGGATGGCCTGTTCCGCGGCGGCCTTGGCGCGTCCGAGGTGGGCGTCGGCGACGGGCATGGGAATGTCCATCAACTGGGCCTCGGCGAGGTCGTGGACGATGGCCATGGTGAGGGCGCGCCGGGCGTCCCACCGGCCTGGATAGCGGTCCAGGAACGCGAGGGTCAGCAGGGACACGCCAAACAGGTGCGCCGCCACCGATTCAGGCTCGCATACCCCCCGCAACAGGTACCCCGCCCGCGGGATCCGATCCAGCGGATGGATCGCCCGGAGCAGAGTCAGCAGGCGCGTTTCGAAGGGCGCGTCGTCGGTCATGGATCAGGAGGATGGCCCCGCTGGAGCAGCCCCGGGCTCATCATCTTCCCGTACGGGGGTGGCCCAGGTCATGTCGACCTCGCCATCCTCCGAGGGATCGCCGAAAGCCATGCGGATCTGTTCGCTGATGGTACCGACCACCTCCCGCCCGGCGGGTGAACCGGTCCATCCGGCGTCGGCGCGGTCTTCGAGCAGGTGTTCGAGCCGGATCAGGGTTTCGATATGGCGCCGCAGGGATTCCAGGATATCCCCCGGACATCCCGCCTCGGCGGCGCGGTCGAGCAGGGTGGCGATTTCGCCGGCGGCGGTCATGGCGCGGTCGCGGACACCGTTTACGGCATCCGCTTCCTCGGGCGCGTCGAACTGGGCGAGCAGGAGGGCGGCGCGGTTCCGGGTCACTTCCGGCGCGTCCGACGCGTCGAGCAGGGCCGTGGCCAGGCTCGACAGGGCGTCGCGGGTTCGCGCGCGGGCCGTCCGCTGGTACGCGCCGGTGCCATCGAGCACGGCTTCCAGGGATGCCGCCGACTGGCGAGCCGCGTCGAACCGCGCCTCGATGGTTTCCAGCTGGTGCCTGATCTCGAGCAGTTCCGCCTCGCTGGCTTCCAGGGCCTGCCGGGTGGCGTCCCGTTCCTGGATGGCGCGTTCGACGGCGTCGCCGCCCATGGAAGAGGATTCACCGGCATTCCGCCCACGTAAAACGGTATCGGTATCCGAGGCCATGGCCTCGAGGCGGGCGGCGAGGCTGTCCCGTTCGGCGCTCAGGTTCTCGATGGTTTGCTTGAGGCTGGCGATCTGGTTCAGGACCGATTCGGGCAGCGCGGCGACTTCCTGTCCGCCCCTGGCCGCCTGGAACCCGATGATGGTACCGCCCGACAACAGGGCCCGGAATCGGCCGCTCAGGGCGGACAGCGCGCTGGGATGCACCTGGCTGGCCAGCACCACGGTGTGCCCGCGGTCCAGGAAGACCCGGACCACGGCTTCAAGGTTGCCCGCGTCTTCCCGGAAGAGTTCCAGTTCATCCACCAGCAGCACGGCGGAGCGGTTTTTTTCCAGGGGAGAGGGGTCTTCCACGAGGCGCCGGACCTTCCTGGGGAAGTCGGTGGCGCTGATGAGGGCGACGCCTACCCGGGTCTGGTGTTCCCGGTAGTGGTTGACGATGGCCCAGAGCAGGTGGGTCTTGCCGGCGCCGCGGTCGGCCAGCAGCACGACGGGACTTTTGACGGACTTGTCCAGGGCGGCCACGCGGCGGCACAGGTCTACCGCGGCCTGGTTGTTTTCGTCCTCGATGAAGGTGTTGAAGGTCATGCCTTTCATACCGCGCTCACCTTTCCGGTTATCCGGCCGTCGTGCCGCGGGCGCCCGGCGAGATCCCACGACACGCCACGCCCCATCTGCCCTGTTAGTGTACCCCCCTTCGCCGGTTGAGTCAATATTTTCCACGGGCGCGCCAGCGGTTATTTCCAGGGCCGGTTCAACCGTTCCAGGATATCCCGTCGGCTGAGGACCCGCTCGCACTTTTCCCATTGATGTTCGTTGGGGTTTTGCCGCAACCGCTCTTCGTAGCGCAGGGAAAACGGGGTCTGGGCCTGATCCCGCAGGTGGATATACCGATCAAGCATCTGCTCAAACTCGTGAAGGTCGGAGATCCACTCCGCCTCGAGGATATCCGGCACGGATCCGAAGAGTTCGAAGCGCTCTTTCAGTCGCCTGGACAAGGCTTCATATATTTTTTCATCCTGGGTGTCATGGTAGGTCAGGTTCAGGACACTTACCCGCGGACGCGCCTGGCCGATGCGACGGACCCTGCCGATCCGTTGTTCCAGGCGCGCGGGATTCCAGGGAAGATCGACATTGATAAGGGTGCCCAGGGTTTGCAGGTTAAGGCCCTCGCACGCGGCGTCGGTGGCAAATACCAGCCGGATGGCGCGCTGCCGGACGGCGGTCTTGATCTCCTCCCGTTCCACCCGCGAAGGCGGCTCGGTGCCGCGGTAGAGGAGGCTCTTACTGGCGCCGGCATACAGGGCCACCGGTTCCCCCGGCAGTCGCGCCGCGACCTGCTCGGCCATGTACCGGGCGGTATCGAAATACTGACTGAAGACGATGCAGCCGTATTCCAGCCATGGCTTTTCATCCGCCGGTCCTTCGACCAGGAAGGTGAACACCGCGTCGAGCTTGGGATCCCGGATTTCCTCGCGGGACAGTTCGCGGAGGACGTTTGCCAGGCATTCCCGTTCTTCCGGGGTCAGGGGGCGCAGGGCGCGTAACCCCGCGGTAATGTCAGCGATCTCGCCGTCGATATCGATATCGAGGTCTGCCTCCATGTCGAGGTCCAGGGCAAAGTCGGCCGCGAGTTCCCCGTCCAGCGGCAGGGCCTCGGCGGCTTCGGGGGCGGAGGGATCCTCCAGCAGTTGCCGCGCGGTGCGGCGGCCGGCCTCGAGGCTGGAACACAGCCGCTGCAGCATGATGGCTTTCATGAAGCCACCACCCCGCACGCGCTGATGCAGCAGCCGGGTGAACTCTTCCACGGCCTCGTAGGCCACCTTGAAGGAGGGGCTGGTCAGCAGGCCGATGCCGTCAAACGACACGTGACGGTACGCGCCTGGAGGGGCATCCGGACGGGGATGGATGGTTAACCCGATGGTTTCCAGCAGTCCCTCTTTTTCAAGCACCGATCGGCGGCGCAGGACGATGTGCCGGGTAAAGGGATTGTTACTGGCCAGGAAGCCGGAAGCCCGCGCGTCGTCCAGGAGCTGGATCACGGCAGGAGGAAGGCTCGACACGGAACTCGTGGCCACGTAGGTCGTGTCGGGCAATTCCAAGAGGTTCCGCAGCATGGAAAACCAGAGATCTTCATCGGGGTGAGGTATGGGATCGCGGACCCACTCCCACAGGTCGGCGTATTGTCCTGGGACCGTCTCTCCCCGGAGAATCGGCGCGGCCCTCGCGCAGTCGCGCCAGGAGGAATAGCGGGATCCCAGCACGAATTCGGCGTTCTGGCCCAGGGCATCCATGAGATCCCACACTTCCCGGATTTCCGTCTGGATCGGGGTCGCGGTGCCCAGCAGCAGGTGCCTGGTTTTCCGGGCGATGTGGCGCAGGAAATCCAGCAGGTTATTGGGCGCGTCGCGGCCGGCCTGGCGGACATTGCGCTGGCGGGCGCGATGGGCTTCGTCCAGCACGACCATTCCATACTGGCCGGACAGGAGGGCCTCGCGTTCCGCGGTGTTCCGGAAGACCAGCCCCGTGGACACGATGCCGATCCGCGCGGGACAGCGCAGGATATCCTCGGGCGCGTTGACCCGGATTTCGTGTCCCTGCCAGTCGATCCAGTGTTTACCCTGGGAGGACCACACCATCGATGGGGCGCCCAGCCGGTCGGCCAGTTCGGCTTGCCATTGCAGCGTGAGGTTGGCGGGGCACAGGATCAGCACGGGGCCATCGTCGAGCAGGGCCGACAGGACGGCCGACGCGCCCAGCGAGAGGGTTTTACCCAGCCCCACCTCATCCGCGAGAAGCAGCCGGGCTTTGCCATACCGTTCCCGGTGCTGGAGAAATTCGACCACGAACGCTTTCTGCCAGGGCTGGAGTTGTTCGCCGCCCCTGCAGATGGGGGCTTCCACGAACGTCGCGGCCGGCAAATCGCGGGGCGCCAGGTTCCCGAGTCGGACCTCGACCCGTTCGGCGAGCCGGCCGGTTTCCGCGATGATGACCTCGGGCAGGTCCACCGCCAGGGGGTGATGCCACAGGGCTTCGAACTCTTCTTCCACCCACTGGACGGCCTCGGGGGAATCGTCTTCCCAGATCAGTTCGTAGTTCTGTTCGAAGGCTTCCCGGGTTTCGTTGACGGATCCCAGGAAAGCGGTCCTGCTGCCATCGGCGAGGGTAATCAGGCCGGCCTTGCCATGCACGAAGCACTCGCTGGCCGGAAGCACCCGAATCCGCGCGCGACCGCTGGTCAGCAGGTCGTGCAGCAGCCGGTAGCGCTCGCGGTGGAAAAAGGCGGCCGTGGCGGCCGATTCGCCTTCGCGCCACCGGGCGAGCAGGGCGGCGTGTAACGCCCGGCGGGCCACCTGGCAGTCCCGGGGATCCAGGTTGCTGTTGCACACCACCCGGATATCGGGAACGGTGGTCAACTCCTCCCGCACGAGTTCCAGCAGGGACGACCGGAAGTAGCCGGCAACGCGCAGGTATTGCCGCGCGTTCCGCAGGCGGCTCCGCAGGAAGGTGTCCGCGAGGTGTTCCCGGCGGGAAGAAAAACGTCTGACCCCCGGCATGGTGTCGTGGCTATCCTTTTACCGCAGGCGTTCGTTATCGATCAGTTCCACCAGCACGCGGGCGGCCCGGCTTTCCTCGGGTCGGACCTGGCGCAGCCTGACCTCGAGATACTTCGCGAT
>JAGPFE010000095.1 GCA_018056705.1 Candidatus Hydrogenedentota bacterium
ACCTATGACACCTCGGCGGACCGGGTGGTCATCGCGAATACCTCACCGGGCAACACCGCCGTCATCACCCTGGGCCGGGCCTCGGATACCAGCAACTTTCTGTCGGCCATCGGCGTGCGCGGCGCCACGCAGTACACGAACACAAATGGATCCACCGAGGTCCGCAGCATCACGGTGGTGGGCGCGGTAAACACGCTGGATAAACTGGATGAAGCCAACCTGCGGAACGGCCCCGTAACGGCGGGGACTTTTTCGATCAACGGTATATCTATCTCCGTGGACCCCACCACCGACGCCCTCGCCGATGTCCTTTCCCGGATCAACAGTTCAGACGCGGGAGTCGTTGCCAGTTACGATCCGATCAACGACACCATCCGGCTGCAGTCCAAGTTGCTGGGCAGCCGAAACATCAATATTGGCTCGACGGGTGATACCAGCAATTTCCTCAGCGTGTTCGCCCTGGATACAGCCGTTCAGACCACCGGGAATGACGCGCGGATCGCGATTGATGGCGGGCCTACCCTCACCCGTAACACCAACGCCATCAGTGACGCCATTAACGGCGTAACCCTGAATCTCAAGGATACCGGCACCGTTATGGTAACCGTGTCGCCGGATGAAGACGCGGCGATCAGTGCCGTCAAGGCCTTTATCGACCAGTACAACACCGCGATTTCCGATTTACGCAATCAAACCGCCGTTAATGGCTCCCTCCAGGGAGACGGCGGACTGCGCAGTATCCAGGCCACCCTGCAAGGCATGCTCTTCAGCACCGTGCCCGGCAACAATCCGGCGTATACCAACCTCGTGGATATAGGATTCAACACGGGATCCACTTTCAACAGCCGGGAGTACCAGCCGGTACAACTGGATGAAGAAAAATTCCGAAAAGCCCTGCGGGAAGCGCCAACCACGGTAAAGGCCCTGTTCACGAACAACGATAAAACCGGCATCAGTGACCTGTTCGACGATTACCTGAACGGGGCCACGTCGACCACGGGATTTCTCTCTGAACGCACGAGAACCAACGGCGCGATCGACCGCCAGATAGCGGCCATTAATGAACGTATCCGGACCATGGAAGAACGCCTGACCCAGCGTGAAAACCGCTTGAGGCAGTCTTTCACGCGACTGGAACAGATTTCGGCCCAGTTGCGTACCCAGAACGCCGCGTTGTCAAGGTTCGGCTCAGGCGTCTTCTAACTGGAATCGAGGAAACATAGTTCAAGGCGTGAAACGGGACCGATGACGGGTCACAACCAGCACGGTAAGGAGTTTCGGGAATGAACCAGGCAAGCGCGACGGTCAACGCTTACACGCGGGTCAACGTGGAAACCGCCAGCCAGGGAAAACTGGTGGTTATGCTGTTCGACGGGGCTATCCGGCGCGCCCAGGAAGCAGCCCGGTTACTCGAAACAGGCGGACGCCGGGATGAAATCCACAAAAACCTCGTGCACGCCCAGGACATCCTCGCCGAATTGCGCAACGCGCTGGACATGCGCCGGGGCGAAATCGCCCGGAACCTCGACCGGATCTACGAATACTTCCAGCACTTGCTCATCACCGCGAACCTGCGGAAAGAAACCGCTCCAATTGAGGAATGCGTCCGCCTGATGCGCGAAATGCGCGACACCTGGGACGAGGCATTCAAAAAGGTCAGCCGGGAAAACGCGGAACTCTCCACCGGCATCGCCAACCATCGCACCGCCGCTGTCAGCATGACGGCACTGAATCTGAGCACGTGACCCCATAACCCGGGGGGATTCGGAGATCTTCAGGATGTCGTGGGTTCTTTCCCCGGAAAAGGACGGGCCTCGCTGAGGGTGTGCGTCGCGCCGCACCGAGGACAACGCACCCGTTCATGGCGGAAATCAGGGGGGATTTTCAATCGCGCGCCACAGGCGCAGGAGATAAACCGGAAACCGTTGAGTTTTCGCATCAGGTCCTGAACCTGACGGGTTTGCCTCAGGCGTGCTTCCGCGGATGGAGCGGCCCCGCTATCCGGCGGTGACCCCATCATTTCCGGCGCGTTATCCCCCCGGGAAACCCCGCCCGCCAGTGCTCCGGCCAGGACAGCCGCCCGGGCGGCTCGATCGATCATCTCGTTCTGGCGCCCGCTATCCGTTTTTTCATGGGACGTCTCTCTTGCGGTTTCCGGATACAGCCGCTCCATCATCCGTCGGGTCCACCAGTTCACCGCTTCCCGTTCACCCCGACTCAGCCGTCCGACCAGGTCCGCGGGAACCCGTCCCCCCGCGAGCGAACGCAACAGGCGAATCCGGTCTTCCACCGGTGGATGCGTGCTGGTCCAGGCGGAAAAGGCCCGCTCTTCGGATACCGCGGGGTTCACGATAAACATCGGCGCGGCCATGGCGCTCACCTGCTCGAGTCGCGCGCCACGCGCGATAACCTCCAGGGCGGAAGCCAGGGATTCCGGATTCCGGGTCAGTACCGCGCCACCGAGGTCCGCCAGGTATTCCCTGCGGCGAGAACAGGCCAGGTAAATCAACCGCGCCAGTAATGGGGCCACGATCCACAATACCACCGCGATAACCAGCATCACGAGAATCGCCGCTCCCTGCTGGTTGTTCCGCCCCCGGTACCGCCGGGTACCCACGGCCCCGCGCAGGGTCATCCGCAGGAAGAGTTCGCACAACAGCACGATGGTTCCCGCCATGATGGCCAGCCGCGTCATGTAACTGACATCACGGTGGAGAATATGACTCATCTCGTGCGCGATGACCCCCTGCAACTGGTCACGGTTCAATCGCATGAGCAGGCCGGCGGTTACCGCCACCGAGGCGTGCTCGGGATCCCGGCCCGCGGCAAAGGCGTTCAACCCCTGGTCTTCGATCAGGAATACCCGCGGCGTTTTCGGAAGGTTGGCGGCCAGGCGCATCTCTTCCACCACGTTGAACAACTGGGGGTGATCCCCTCGGGCAAGTTCCCGCGCGCCCACGCTGACCATGAGCGCGCCATCGCCGGATAACCGGTATACCAGGACTTGGACCAGCCACGCGAAGCCCGCGGCGACCATCCCGAAAAGGGGCCCCGGAAACACGAGCCACGCGCCGGGCATGCTACCAATCTCTCCCGGCGGCATGGCTACCAGCCCCACGCCGGAGACCCACAAGGCCGGTTCGGGATATACCGCGAACCCGATGCACGCGCCCACCGCCAGCATTAACAGCAACATGATTCCCGTGAGGACACGGGAACGACGCTGGTTCGCGCGGATCAGTTCAAACACGGGCGGAACCCTCCGGAAGGGAATCGCGCGGGCTTAACGCGAAAAACTGACCTTGGGCGCCTGGCGCTCTTCGGGGCTGTCCACCTCGAAAAAGGGCTCCGCGTTGAAACCGAACATCCCCGCGACCATGTTGGCGGGAAACATCTGGATCGCGTTGTTCAGGGTCATCACGGCATCGTTGTACGCCTGGCGGGCGAAACTGATGCGGTTCTCCGTGGACACCAGTTCTTCCTGCAGGGCCATGAAGTTCTGGTTGGCCTTCAGATCGGGGTACTGCTCGGCCACGGCGAACAGGTTCATCAGGGCCCGGCTCAACTGGCCTTCGGCTTGCGCCCGGTCGGTCACGCCCGATTGAGAGGCGCCCTGGGCCAAGTTACGCGCCCGCGTAACCGCCTCCAGCGTTTCGCGCTCGTGGGTCATGTATCCCCGCACCGTTTCCACGAGGTTGGGAATCAGGTCATGCCTCCGCTTCAATTGCACGTCAATCTGGGACCAGGCATTCCGGACCGCGTTGCGCAAGCGCACCAACTGGTTATACAGGCCGATCACCCAGAACAGCGCCACCAGGACAATCACCCCGGCGATAATCACCAGCAGCATGGCATTCCTTTCTCCCCGGCCGCGCGGACCAGGCGTTTACGTTGTTCCCTCGTTTCGTTTCCCGAACACCCTGTTTAGGGGATCCACCGCCCCCGGTCCCAGGATGCCACCCGGTACCTGGAGCAATGATTCCAGTTCCCCCGCGTCGTACCACTCGCCATGCCCCTTCACGCAGACGTCTACCGTCACCGAGGTGTCACTGCCTGGGATCACGCGGCGGACCAGGGTCATCTTTCCGTTACATGCCGGGCATCGCCGGGCGCTTTCCCGGTGCAGCGCGACCGGGGGCGGCGGCACCACGCCATGCACCGATTCCAGCAACGCGAATTCCCCGGCATCCAGCCACACGCCGCCACACCTGGCGCACCAGTCCACCTCGACATTCGCGTATTCGCAGGTTACCAGTGGTTCATCGCAGGCCGGGCAGTTCATCGTGTCACCCTTCAACGTCCGGCGGACCACCCGCCAGGATGAGGTTATTATACCCCCATTTTCAAGCCATCACGCGGTTTAAAACCTGCCTTTTAATCAGACCCCCGCACCGCTCTAGGGAAGCCCGATCGCCACGACCAGAACCATGACTGTTTCCGGGGAAAGGTTTCATGAATCCGCGGGCCCGGCTCTTGCGTAAACCCCGGGGTGATTTCATTCCCCCTGGTGGCGCCTCCAGATATAGTAATCCAGTAATCGAAGTGCCTCTTCCGCGCCTTCCCAGGTGATTCGGTGGGTTTTCGACCCGGTGGATGCCTTTCTTTCCACATTTTCCAATTCCCGTCTTTCGATCGCTTTCCGTACCACCTCGGCCGCGTCACTGATATGGCCCGATAACACCAGGTCCATGGCGCGTTGAATCACTTTTCGTTCCCGCGCGCCCTGGGCTGACGCCAGCGTCTCTTCCAGTCGGTTTACCAGCCAGTCCCACATGCTTCCGGTCATCTCCCCTGTTGTAATCCGCCCGTGACGGTTTCAATCTCCAGGTCCGATTCACCTTCCGTCATACGCATTGACCCGAGACTCTGTCTGTTCACCCACGGGATCCCAGACAATTCTTCCGTTTCCAGCATTACGCCCGTAACAAATCGTCTGGCCGGTATTCACCGGCCAGACGAAAAGACACGGTTTCGGGAAAAAATTACCCGCGCTTGCGGGTCGTCGCGACGGCCAGCAGGGCCAGGCCCAGGCCGGCCAGCAACAGGTCACCGCCCGCCGAAACCAGCAGGTCCTTCACGAACAGCCGCCTGACGCAGCCGAATAAACCGCCAATATTCAGGTAGTCCCTCAATTCATCCTGGGACAACTGGTTGTCCCCATTCGCGTCGATGGCCTGGA
>JAGPFE010000096.1 GCA_018056705.1 Candidatus Hydrogenedentota bacterium
CATCGGGGCTATTGCCGCCATTAAGTACCTGTAATTATCTATCTGTCGACGGGGTGGTTCCGGGCATAACACGACGGGCGATAACGTGTCCGTCGAGGGTTGGGAAGACAATCTATCGTGAAACACGTGCCCCGTGTACTGATCGCGGATGCCGATCCGAATACCCAGGAGGTAACGCGCGCCTATTTTGAAGACGAGGGCATGGCAGTGTCCGTGGTATCGTGGTACGAGGACGCGATCAAGGCGCTGTCAGGCAAGACGCCCCAAGACATGGCGCTGGTGGATCTTGCCCTCCCGGGTGGCACGGCCCTGGAGTTGCTGGAATGGGCGAGACAACGGAACTTAAGGACGGCCATCGTGGTGCTGGCCGCCTCGATGGACGTCCAGGAAGCCCTTTCGGCGCTGCGGCTGGGAGCCTATGACTTTCTGCTGAAACCTTTTCACCTGAGCCAGTTGGCCTTTACTGCCCAGAAGGCCCTGGAACGGCGCCGGCTGCTGCTGGAAAACCTGGCCTACCAGCAGGATCTGGAACGCCGGGTCGAAGAGGCCACGGCCGATCTCCGAAAGGCCAACGAGGCCCTGTACGATACCAAGGAGTACCTGGAAAGGCTCCTGGACAGTTCCACGGACGCCATCTTCACGGTGGACAGCGATTTCAATATTTCCTACGCGAACCGGGGAGCCAGGGCCATGCTGGGAGACCCGGCGGAAACGCTGGAAGGCATGCCGGTGGCCCGGATTCTCGCGCGGGGGGAAAGTGAAGTACAGGAACTGCAGGAGTATCTCCAGATTGGCCCGGTGTATTCCCACGAATCGGTGTTAAAGTCCCTGGATGGAACACTGATTCCCGTAATCGCTTCCTGTTCTTACGTGCGGGACCAGTCCGGAAAAGTCCGGTCCGTGGTGGTGCTGTGCAAGGATATCACCCGGCAGAAACAACTGGAAGAAGAACTGAAAGACCTGTCCATCCGGGACGGGCTGACCGGCCTGTACAACCAGCGGTATTTCCAGGAAAAGTTGAGGGAAGAACTGGAACGGGCGCGCCGGCAACGACGTCCGCTGTCCATGGTGCTGCTGGACGTGGATCACTTCAAGCAGTACAACGACACGTATGGCCACCTGGAAGGTGACAAGGTGCTCAAGGCCATTGGCGAGGTCATCCGCGAACACACGCGGGGATACGTGGACTCCTGTTTCCGGTATGGCGGAGACGAGTTCGTGGTCCTGCTGCCGGACACTGACGAGGAACAGGCCCGCGGCGTGGGCGAGCGCATCCGGGCGGCGTTCGCGGCACGCAAGTTTGGCGAGTGCACGTTGAGCGTGGGGGTCATTTCCTGCCGGGACGAAATATCGGCGGAATGCTTTTTCGCCAGGGCCGACCAGATCATGTATGATGCCAAGCGCGCGGGGGGAAACCGGGTATACTCCATCCGGTAAACCGGTGGACAAGGGGGCGAAAGCAGGAGTCACCTCATGAAACTCGGTATATGCAATGAAATTTTCAGGGACTGGAACGACATCCATCGAACGATTCATTACGTCCGGGAAATCGGCTACGACGGGCTGGAAATCGCCCCGTTCACCCTGGCCCCGTACGTAACCGATATTTCCCCGAAAACCCGCCAGGACATCGTCAAAACCGCGGAAGCGGCGGGCCTGGAAATCCTGGGCATTCACTGGGTTTTCGTGGGACCGAAACCCGGCGAGGTACACCTGACGCATCCCGACCCGGCTGTGCGCCGTTTCACCGCGGAATACCTGGTCAACCTCGTGCACTTCTGTGGTGACGTGGGGGGCCGGATCCTGGTGTTCGGTTCTCCCAAGCAGCGGAACGTGGCGCGGGATGTCACCTACAACCAGGCGTTCGGCTGGGCCCGGGAAGTTTTCGAAACTGCCCTGCCGGCATGCGAACAACGCGGCGTGACCATCTGCATGGAACAGTTGACCCACCTGGAGACGAATTTCTGCCAGACACCGGAAGAAACGGTGGAACTGATCGACGCCATCAATCACCCGAACTTCCAGTTGCTGCTGGACACCAAGGCCATGTCTTACCTCGCGGAGGACCGCCCCGCCCTGATCCGCAAGTACGGGAAATACCTGAAACATTATCACGCGAATGACACCAACCTGGACGGGCCGGGCTGGGGCGACGTGGATTTCGGCCCCATTTTCGACGCGCTGTACGATATCAATTACCAGGGGTACGTTTCGGTTGAAGTCTTTCGCTTCGACGCGGGACCTGAAGCCATCGCGACCCGCAGCCTGGAATATCTGAAGAAGTTCCTGCGTTAAGCAGGTTTCCGAAGGCGTTTTCGATGCAGACCATTCCCAACGAGCCGGATCCGTTCTCGCTGTTCGCCGCGTGGTACGCGGAGGCCGCGGCATGCAAAGCCATTGACGATCACACAGCCGTGGCTTTGGGGACGTGCGGGGCGGATGGCCAGCCGGATGTCCGGATGGTGCTGCTCAAAGGCTACGACGAACGGGGGTTCGTGTTCTACACCAACCTGGGCAGCCCCAAGGCGCGACAGTTGAATGAAAACCCGCGGGCCAGCCTGTGCTTCTACTGGATGCCCCTGGAAAAACAGGTGCGCGTTCGGGGCAGCGTGGAATCGGTCACGGACGAAGAAGCAGACGCTTATTTCGCGAGCCGCCCCCGGCAAAGCCAGATCGGCGCGTGGGCGTCCAAGCAGTCACAGCCCCTGGAAGGCCGCTATGAACTGGAGAAACGCATAATTAAATATGGCGCGCGTTTCGCCCTGGGATCGGTTCCCCGACCACCATTCTGGTCAGGATTCCGCCTGCGGCCCAATACCATCGAGTTCTGGCTGAAAATGCCCTACCGGTTGCACGACCGGCTGTTATACACGCGGACGGCATCTGGCTGGGAAGCGAAGCGGCTGTTTCCGTAGGAGAACCGGTGGTGTTGCTGTACTACGCCTGCATA
The DNA here is from genome assembly GCA_018056705.1 of Candidatus Hydrogenedentota bacterium. Classification (GTDB taxonomy): domain Bacteria; phylum Hydrogenedentota; class Hydrogenedentia; order Hydrogenedentales; family CAITNO01; genus JAGPFE01. The sequence continues at coordinate 2,951 of JAGPFE010000096.1, forward strand.
GCGGGATGCCTGGCGCCCTGGCTGATGATGGTAGCGGGCGCGATCCGGAAAACCGCGAGGCGTCCGGGGCACCGGCTGTATCGCCTGCAGATGGAAGGCCTGGTGATCCTGCTGTGCGGCATGGCGGCCGCGTGGATCCTGTTCGACCGACATTTCGGCGTGGACCGCGCCCGGGCCAGTTCCCTGGCCTACTGGTTTACCCACGGGGAACGGGGCCTCTTCTGGATCGGCCAGTTACTGGTGTTCATGGCGTACTTCCTGGAACGTCGGCCGGTTCCGGGACGGCCCAAGTGGCCGTCGTCCGTCAAAGCGGTGGCCATCGCGGGGATCGTGGCGGGCCTGGGGACAGCGTTCGCGACCGCATTTTTCACGATAACGCCGAACTTGGAACTGCCGTGGTCCTGGGCGCGTGAAGGGTGGTCGCTCGGGCTGATCCCCTTTGCCGCGCAATACACCCGTGAAGCGTGGGGCATGGAAACAACGAACAACCCGGCGTCAATCGCCTAAACAGGAAACCGTCATGAATGGAAACTCTTCTGGACTCGTGATCGGCATGCCGGCTGGATCCCTGGCGGATCCCAAGAGAGGCGGCAACCTGGTGTCGCTGCTGAAAGCGGCGGGATTTCCCACTCGGGGGTATGAAGACGGGGGGCCAACTACCTTTCCGCTGCACGCGGAACTGATCGGATGGGATGGGCGTCCACAGGAATTCGGCGCGCAACTGGCCCTGAATGAACTGGACCTGGCCATCGGCGGAGACGACTGGATCACCGAACGGCTGCTGGAATACCGGTATGAATACGGGAAAGAAGTCACCCTGAACAAGGTACTGTCGCTGAACCGGGGATCGGTGCGCATCGTGGCGGTCTGTCGTCCCATCGAAAATGGTATGGATTTCAACGCCTGGTTAAAGGGCCTGTTGAACCAGGGAGGCCTGATCCGCATGGTGTCGGAAATGCCCTACCTTGGCGTGGAATGGTTCCTGAAAAAAGCCGCAACCCTGGGCGTGGACCCCGCTACCATTCCATATGCCGTGCAGAAATACGGCGCCCCGCCCCGCATCGACCGGGGACTGGTCGTGTACGAGTCGTGGGGTAAAACCGAGTCGAAGATCGCCAATGGCGCGGTAGACCTTGGACTGGAGATCACCCAGACCGGCAGCGCGATCCGCAATTACGGGCTGTACATCGCGGAGACCATCATGCACTCCGAAACGGGGGTATGGGCCTCCCCCCTCCTCCGGGAACATCCCGAAAAACGCGAACTGGCCCGGATGTTCCTGCTGAACCTGTATGGCGCGGTGTTCGCGGAGAACAAGGCCCTGCTGCTGTTCAACATCAAGCGGGAACAGGCGGAAGCCGCCCAGCGGTACCTGCAGGAAAACGGCTTGTTCGGAGATGAACCCACGATCAACGAGGGCAAACACTACATGGAATTCAGCGTGCAGGTGGACCTTTCCCGCAGCGATCTGCCGGTAGCCCGGGTACGTTACGAACTGGCCAGACTGGGCGCGACCCACATCGAAACCATTCCGCTGAATTCATGCATTCCAAGCCTGAACGTCATCAACCTGTGAGCGATTGCCCGGTGTTTTCCCCGTCCGACGCCTTCTGGTCCAGGTTAATGGACACCTCTCGGATGCACGGGTATTTGTCATTTCGACGAACGAAGTGAGGAGAAATCTTACCAGTACCTGTACTTGGGGATGGTGGAATGCACCCGAAAGGGGAAAAAGATTTCTCGCTGCGCTCGAAATGACAGGTGGAGGGGATGCAGCGGAGAAAAGATTTCTCGCTGCGCTCGAAATGACAACATGGCGGACGTAAGGGTAACACTTCGCTTGTCCCGTGATATCGTCGGCGGTCTGCAATGGCCCGTCATTTCGACGAACGAAGTGAGGAGAAATCTTACCAGTGCCCGTACTCGGGGATGGGGCAATGACATCCGAAAGAGGAAAAAGATTTCTCGCTGCGCTCGAAATGATAATATGATAGTATTCTAAGCATTAATGTGTAAAAATGATTTTATAATTGAAAAAAACACGTCCATACACTCCCCCAAAAAACTGCCTCCCAATGCCCCTTGCTTTTTTTCAGGAAGTCCCGCGAAAGTCAGCGTGAATTAGAGTTGTATTCATTCACCAGGGGACGGGGTTGTTTTTTACAGGCTGGAATCGACTATACTAATTCGTGGAGCATTTCCCAACAGG
>JAGPFE010000044.1 GCA_018056705.1 Candidatus Hydrogenedentota bacterium
CATCCCGCGTCTGCAGCCGGCCGTCGGGTTCACCCCCACGGGCGTGGGGAAAAGTTGTTCCTTTCGCTTGGCTGGTCGTTTCGCTCAGGTTCACCCCCACGGGCGTGGGGAAAAGGCTAAAGTTGTTTTCAGTAGAATCGCATCCATTATACCTGATTTTTCCGGATAAGGTCATTTTTCGTTCGGTTGTCGCGGCAGGATGATACCGTCGAAGTCGATGAAATCGCGCCTGGTGTTACCGAAAGAACGGATGGTATAACCCTGTTCGTTGGCGTCGGGATAAATGAAAATCACGCCGCCGTTACGGATTTTTTTACAGCAGCGTTCCCAGAGTTTTTCACGGACGAGGGCGGAGATTTCGGCGACGAATACGCCGGGATGGGGTTCGATGGCCCACCGGGAGACTTCGCCCCGCAAGGCGGGTGGCGCGGAGACGAGGATGATGACCGTCATGGTGTAGTTTCTCCCGGGGGAGTGGGCGGGGTTGGCGACCCGGTATCAGAGGGGGGCTGTTGTTCCATGAGTTCGGGATCATAGTTCTGGGCGGCGGGGCATTCGCCCTCGTCGGGATCCCACAGGGCCAGGGGAGCGTCGGCAATGTCGGCGGCGGGGTCTCCTTTCCGGGACATGCCGAGGGCGGCCCGGATGTCGGGGATGACCCGGCTCAGCAGCCTGGTCTGATAGAACCATTGCCGGCAGGTCATGCGGACCACGCGTTCGAGTTCCGAGGGATTCTGCGCGCCGAGCTGGAAGGCAATAGGGATGGAGTACTCGGTTTTGTACAGGTCGGCGATGTCGTAAACGAAGGACAGCATGTTACCCTGATGAATAAAGCCAAGGGCAGGCGAAAATCCACCCGCGAGAATAGCGGCGTGGCAGAGCCCATACAGGCACGCATTGGCGACAGAGAGCGCGCGATTTACTGGATCCGCATCATTCCAGTTGTCGATCTTGTAGTTACGCCCCGTCCAGTTCACGCCGGTCTGCTGTGCCCAGGACTCGTACACCCGACGGACGCGGCGTCCTTCCATGGCGCGCAACTGGGCCATGGAGATGCCCGGCGGCACAGGATCGGGGAAACGCACGCCGTACAGGCGCACGGCTACCTCGAAACGGGTCTGTGGATTGGCCCACAGGGTCGCCTGGTGATACAGGTTCCGCGCGTGACGGGCCTTGGAGTGTCCGAAGGCGTAGCAGCGCACGGCATCCTCTCCCGTCCACGCAACCAGGACGCCATGTTCAATCAGAAGGCTCATGGCGGCATGGGTTACGCTGACTCCCGGCCCGAACAGGAGCAGGTTGATGCCGGCGCAGGGCACGGCGGTTTTCCCACTGGCGTCGATCAGGACGATGGCGTGCTCGTCCCGTTCGACGATGACGTGTTCCAGGTAAGCGTATGACCAGGAATCGGTGAAGCGGGGCAGGGCCCGCAGGTCATCGGAAGGCGCCATTCGTACCTGTTCCTTTCCCGATACGTTACGTACCGTCCACGTACGGGCCGGACGGCCAGTTACCCCAAGGCATGCTTCCTGCTCGAGGCACTAACCGGATGAGCCGGCGGGGGCGGGACGGATCCCGCCCCCGCCGGGGAGAGGTTTCACGGTTTCGCGATGGTGAGTAGTCCACAACCGAAGGCCCGGGCTGGCCCGATTCCCGAGGCGATGGTGGCGTAAAATGCCCGCGGATCCGTTACTTCCAGCAGGCCTTCATAGCGCGCGCAGAACAACTGGGGAATACAGGCCCTGCCTGGCTGTTCCGATCCGTTGGCATTCGCGAAACCCGCGCGGTTCACGTAGTAGTAATTTACCTGGATATTCAGAGCTTCCGGGCCGGGCACGACCTTGAAGCCTCCGGTCTCCCCCCGCCGGATCAGCCAGTCGGGCAACTGTTCCCGTGGTACAGGCACGCGCGTGCCATTGCGGGTGCGACGGTCACGTCGCCAGGGGCCGGAGGGATCCCCGGGGGGCTCGAGGATCACGCTGTCCGGGTTTTCCCTGCGTTGCGCCGCTGTGAGGGTGCCGACCTTTCTCGTGGCATTGGCCATGAGCCGGAAGCGGTAGCGTTGTCCGGACTGGAACACCGGGTTCCAGGATCGCACTTCAGGGGGGGCTGCCAGCAGGTAATCCGCGTTATGAAAGGCGTAATCCCAGTCTGGCTCGATGGCGGACTGTACCAGAATGACCGGATTACCGCCAGGCTGGGGATCGATCCGGAAGAGAAAACCCGCCTGCCCCGACCGGGGTATATGCAGGTGTTCGCCGAAGTCTTCCGGCCGGAAGGGCTGGAGAAACTGGGGATCGGTGGTTTTGCGCGCCGGCGCGGGGAAAGCCATGCTCAGCCGCTGATGCACCCGGTACACGTTACGCAGCCAGTTTCTTCCCGGGCGGATCCGGTCCGGATCCTTCCCGGCGTCGATCAGCAAGGTAGACAGGTACATGCCCGGATCCTCCTATTCCTTGACCTTTTCGCCCAGCAGGCGCGCGCGGGTTTCCCGGGATCGGAACCGGATAATCTCTCTTCGGCGCTGAATGACCAGGTCGCGCCAGAAGGGATCTTCCGGATTAATCCGGTCCATGCCCATGTTATGGCCGTACTCGATCATCGTGCACGCGTCGTGACAGAGCCTGCACAGGGAGCGTAACTCGTCGACCCGTTCGTTACCCCCCGCGTGGCGGTAGGTGATGTGCTGTACCGTGGTGGCCGGGGCCTTGCAGAAGACGCACAGGCCATGGTCCTGCTCGAGGCGCCTTGCCCGGATATTCCGGTATTCGGCGTTGGTGTAGTCCGCCCTTGGCCTGGGGGGTGATTTAGGAAGTTCATCTTCGGCTTTGTTGGTCAGTCTTACCTGTCCCTCCCCTGTTCCACATTCCAGAAACCCGCGCGCGACGACCCGCGACGTATAGGCGGGCGCGGGGGGAATGAAGTGCACGGGCACGTCGTGGGCGGTGTCCAGGTCACAAGGCTCAAACGCCACGTTACCCAGGGGCCAGTCCGTGTACACGGTAAGTACATCCGGTTTTTTCTCGAAAGCGTAACGCTGTTCCCACGGCACGGAGAGCAGGGCCTCGATCGGGTTGGCCGTGGTTCGCAACGATCCCTGGTCTTTCAGGAAGAGGGGTACCGAGGGGACGCAGGACTTTCGGCCAAGGTACAGGGGCCACACAGGCTCGAGCAGGGCGTCATGTAACTGCCGGATGAGCGAGGGCTCTCCCCACAGGGCCACCAGGAACGAGGCATCGCCAAGGTACTCGCGAAGGGTCAGCATCGTTTCGCCATGACGGAGCCCGCCTTCCGCGGATCGCCGGGAGATGCCGCCCGCGCCGACCGTGTGATAGTCGAGCCAGCGAGTACCGGGGCGATCCACCCGGACGGCCATCTTGAGACTGGCCATGGGTTTCATGACTTCCGGGGTGGCCTCGGACCGGGCAATGCCCCTGGCGGCGCACAGCAGGCCAATCACGCCGGACTTGGTGGGCGCGGAGGCCACGCGCCGAATCGCGAAGCGGGACTCCGCGAGCCCCCACGCCTGGAAAGGTCCCTCGAGGCGGATCAGCAGGGTGTTGTGCTCGGCCATGGCTCAGGCCTCCCCCACCGGCGAATGGTTCACTACCGCCGCCCGCGCCTGGGTCCAGGTCAGGCCGGGATCAATGGCGGGAACGAGGGCGTTTACCAGGTCGTTGAGGCTGCTGAACGAGGCATTGTCGTCGACCACCGGGGTCCCGTTGTACTGGAGGGGATACCGCAGGTTCGGCGAGAACCAGAAGCGTTTTTCTGGTGCTCCGTAGCCGTTATCCAGGTCTTGCACGTGCATGGCCAGCCGGGCAATGGATTCGGCGACGAGGTCTTCGCGGTCCTCCACGTCGACGGGTTGCACGAAGGCGTTGGCATAGTTGACGGGGTACTTGCGCAACTCCACGAGAATGCCCAGCGGCGGGTTGTGCGCGGCGAAACTGTTCTGCTTGCCCGTGGGGTTCACCAGCGCGGCGCCCCGCAGAAACGCCCCAACCGTGTGGGCGGCCAGTTCGCGGTTGTCCCGGAGATTCTTGAGCAGTTGCGGCCAGGAGATAGAGAAGTACTTGTAATAACAGGCGGAGGCAAACAAGGCCTCGTCCACGTATCCCGCGCCGCGGTCCTCGGCCCCGGGCACGTCATCGGCAGCCACGTAGTAGTCGATCTCCTTGCGCGCGGTGTGCGTGGAGAGGGCGTGGGCGGCCTGCAGGGCGGCTTCGACCGTGTTGTTCAGGTCTTTCCAGGCCCCCGAGTCAGCCTTGGCTTCGAGCATGCGGCCGAACAAGGCCATGTCGGGCACGGCGGTGTTTTTACTGATGATTTCAGCCACTTTCCGGGCCTTCTCATCCTTGCTGCCCGAAGTTTCCGCCAGGACCTTCGCCATTTCGCGGATGGCTTCCCTCGTGGTGTACACGAGCATCTTGCCTTCTTCCTGGGATTCGGCGTCTTCAGCCTCTTCCCCGGCCTTGTTTTTTTTGCCTCCCCTGGTCCTCTGCTCGAGGCCGCAGGCGTTCAGCACTTCGGAGATGTCCGCATCCCTTTTCCCCAGGCGCTCCAGTTCCTGCCGGAGCAACTGGCTCAGGCGCCGGGTGCGGACGCCGCCGAGCAGGGCGCTGAACTCGTCACTCAAGCGGATGGACCGCTTGAGGCACTGGCTCGAAATCCGCGAACGCAGCACGCCGCCAAAGTAGCAGGTTTTGGGCGCGCCGAGGTCATCGCGGTTCAGGTTGGCCGGGGCGTGGTTCTGGATGAGGTGGATCTGGATCAGCATGGCTTGTTCTCCCTTGGTTCTGGCCGGTTGGGCTCGGTTCATGATCCGGTTTCTTCAACTGGCAAGGTTTCTTCTTCCTCCGGGTTGGCGTCACGGGCCTCCCCGGGCAAGGTGTTCGCGAATTCCTGGGCCCAGAAAAGCCGGACGGAATGGCGATGCCAGACCGACAGGTGATCGATGAGCTTGTTCCAGTCGATACCGGGATTGTCGAGGGCATCGGCCACGGTGGCAAGGGCCCATTCCAACTCAGGCTCGATTCGTTCCACGGGGGTGTTCAGCAAGAGATCGAAACGATCCATGATCGATTCGCGGATTTCGTTTCCCCGTTTCGCATTCTCGCGGGCCTGTTGCACGACCGCGCGGGCGAGTTGACGGGGCAGGCGGTTTCCGTCTTGCTGGGGCAGGGGCGTCCAGCCGTAAAGTTTGCACACCAGCCAGGCGACATGCCGGCGAGGCGTATCCTTGTGGTGCTGCCGTATGGGCCACCAGAGTCCCGTGAACAGGTCAAAAGCGATGGCATCGCGATCGATGCCGGTGCCCGCGCTGCTACGCAACAGCGAGATGATCCCATTCTTGCGATCTACGAGGCGGGAAACGAATTTCTTCACGCCCGCGGAGGCTTCGCGGGTGTACTCCTTCATGTCCAGAAAGGGGCGAGACTGCAGGTCGCGCTGGCTGATCACGTCACGAACGGAAACCCCAGGGAAAAAGACAGGCGCCATGGACCGCTCGGGAACCCTGTACAGCGCGGCGGGTTGCTGTTCCAGCAGTTCGCGCCAGTCGGCAATGCGCCCCACCTCCGATGGATAACCGGCCTGTACCAGCGCGAATTTTGCCAAGCCCGATTTTTTGACCTGACCGGCCCTTTTTTTCCTGGCCTCTTCATCCCTTGCCTGGGCCTGGACGATTGCACACTGGAAGTCATACAGGTGTTTTTTCCGTTCTTGGTTCCATTTTGTCAACAGGATCTTCAGGGTTGGGGTGGATGCCTCCGGATTCACGTCGTCCGGAATTGTCCCTGGTGCTCCAAGGTCGATCCGGATGGCCCGCGCGTCCTGGAACTTTGCCTGGTTGGTGTTGAAATCGACCAGGAGCCATTTCCGGTGGTCGCGCCACGGCGCGATATGAGAGATGGCATCGTGAATTTTGAGCAGGTTGTCCTGCCATTGCCGGGAAAGAGCGTCCGGATATTTTGACAGATTGAACAAGTCGATGGTCTGCAGATTTCCGATCGCATGCGGATCTGTCCACTGATACCCCTCGTTTACATCGCTCTTTTCACGCCCCTCAAAGGCCATCTGCTGAATGCCCACCTTGACCAGGTCACCGGTAAACACGCACCGGGCACCGTTCTCCGCGGGTATGGGAAGCAGCCAGACCCGGCGAGGTAACCACGTCAGACCAGTCAGTAATGGCACTTCTCCCTGAAGTGTTTGAAGGGGGATTTCCCAAGCCGGAGAACCTGCTTGCCGATCACGTAAAACCGCCCAGGAGAGCCGCAACGTCCCGGCTAGCGAAAAAGCCTCGGGCAGCAGGTACACGGGGGGCGTCTTGTTGATACCATAACTTTTTCCTTGTCCGCCCACGGTTGTGAAGACAGGTAAGCGAACCAGGCCAATGGCACAAGCCGCCGGCGACAGCCAGTTTTCACCGTCTGCCACGTGGAAAAAATGGGGATAGTTGCGTCCGGACGGTATTTCATGAATGAGGTTCATCACGGGATGATATTTTTTTGGCGAACGAAGATTTTGATCCTGGAAGAATCGGGGGGCGTCATCCGCGAGCAGTTCGAAGAACCTCGCGTTGTCGCGCGCTTTATCAAACCAGTTGCCCGGAAAGGGCGCATCGAGGGTGGTGAGCAGATCATCCGGTGGGTTGCCGCGACACCAGTACAGGACGGCCAGCAACAGTCGGGTAATGGCGAAAGTGTCCAGGGGATTGCCCGTATCGACCCGCCAGGCAAGGTGGGCATCCTTCATGGCTTGCAGTATTCCGACGCGCTGGCAGGTTCCATCCCGATACACGAGCGGAATCCAGGGATCATCGAGCAGGTTGAAACGAAATGTTTCACTCATGGCGTTTTCTCCTTCTGCCGATTTCAGGCCGGGACTTTACACGCAAGGCGATACCAAGCGAGTATGTAACAAACGGAAGGATAAAGTGACCGAGAGCCATGGCCAATAATCCGGCTTGCCGGGAATGCTGATCATGCGTCGTGTCCTGACCTCCCAAAGAGGTATGAGCGCGTCTTCATGTTGATCATACCTCCGTAAAATTCCGGTGTACGGAAACATAAGGCGGATTCAAAAAAAATTTTTTGTCCTATTGTTCGACAGATGTCCCTGAACAGCAAGCCTGGTTCCCTGAAAGCATCTCCGGGTTACCTGAACTGGTATACTCTGGCCCATGGGTGACACGCCGCGGGTACATGTACTGGTCATCAACTGGAACGGGCGGGAGCACCTCGAAGCGTGCTTTGACAGCCTGCTGGCGTCGGATTACCCGGATTTCGAGGCCGTTCTGGTGGATAACGGGAGCACGGACGGTTCGGTGACGTTTTTCCGGGAACGATGGGGCGGGGATCCGCGGTGTGCCTTGCTGGCACTGGACCGAAACCGGGGGTGGAGCGGCGGTAACAACGCGGGCCTGCGTCGGGCCATGGATGCCGGCGCGCGGTACGCCCTGCTGCTGAATAACGATACCCGCATTGCGCCGGACGCGTTGTCGCGCGCGGTGGACCGGGCCGAATCGGATCCACGCGTGGGCGCGGTAGCCCTGAAAATGGTGCTGTTCGACCAGCCATGGGTGGTGAACAGCCTGGGGATCGCCATGAGCCGGGCGGGGGCGGGGTGGGATATCGGCGCGGGACGGCTGGACGGCATGGTGCTTCCACCTGAAGAGGTGGCAGGCGCGTGCGGAGGGGCCTGCCTGTTACGGCTGGACGCCCTGGAACGGGTGGGGCTGTTTCCCGAACGGTTCGGCATTTACCTGGACGACCTGGACCTGTGCCTGCGCCTGTGGGATGACGGCTGGCGGGTGGTCACCTGCCCCGAAGCCGTGGTAGAACATAAGTTCAGCGCGTCGATGGGTCATGGGCCAGGCGCACGGCGGAAATATTTTCTTGCAACCCGGAACCGACTCTTGCTGCTGGCGCGCAACACGCCGGTTTCGGCACTGCCCGGTGCGGCATGGGCGACGCTCGTGGCGGAAATCCGCTCGTTGGGCGCGGCCGCGCGGGATGGGGACTGGTGGAAATGGCTGGCCCATGGCCGGGCATGGTACGACGTCTTTCTCGCGACAAGGGAGACGATCGCGCACCGGCGAGCCATGGATCGCCTGGGGTTGGATCGCGCCCGGCATGGACGGTTGACGCGCCGGGAACCCCTTTTTGGCCCCGAGGTGGTCCTTCCAGTCCGGGGGTTTTATCCCCTGCGCCCGCCGGTGACGGGATCAGCCCGGGCGATCAGTCGCGCCGCGTGGCTGGAAGATCCACCGGCAGGGCTGCGGATCCGGCTGGAAGCCCCGTTAAGGGGTGTTTTTCCGGGTCCTGTGACGATCTGGCAGGATGACACGCCATCCGCGGTGCTGGCCAGGCCGGGCGAGGCGTACGCTCTTCAGGAGTCCGCTAAGCGGATCCGACTCGAGGCGTCCGGCATGGCGCGGGCCGAGGAAACCGGGCTGCCATGGGACACGGGCGCGTGGGTGACGCTGGAGCCTGACCCGGTGGCGCGATTTTTTGAGGCGTAGTCATGGCGGAGCGGGAAAGACCATTCTTCCGGCAAGGAGTTGGGATAGATGACAAAGGTGAAACTCGCGCTGGCGGGCCTGCTCCTGGCAGGCATGCTGGGTGTCGCGGTAGTGCTGGGGATTCTGGTCGCGCGGTGGTCGGTGCCGGATGACCTGCCCCAGGCTCCGGGTGGCGTGCCGGTTGCAGAGTCGGGAACGACCCCGGCCGGTGGCAAACCGGTGGTGGAAGCGAATCCAGACGCGCCCCTCTTGTGCCTGAACATTCCCGGGTTTTCGGCAGAGACCTGGCCCATCGCGGCCGAAGAGATCCGGCTGGCCGCTGCCGCGGGAGTTCACCAGTACCTGTTACCGGTCTCCCTGCGCTGGGAAGGCGCGCCGGAGCCGCCCGACCCCGTGGAACGGGTCAACCAGGTGATCGCGCTGGATCCGGAAGCGACCTTTCTGCTGACGGTGGACGTGAACCCGCCGCCGGAGTGGCTGAGCGCGAATCCCGCCGAGGCGATGGTGGGTACGGCCGATCCCCTCGCTTTGCCGTCGGCGGCGTCCCAGGCATGGATCAACGCGGCCAAGGACGGCCTGACCGCCCTGCTTGGCGCGGTGGAAGGCAGCGCGGTCAGTTCCCGGATCCTGGGCTACGCGCTATGTGGGCTGCTGGATCACCAGTGGCGCCTGCCAGCTGGATTTGACCGGTCGGAAGTCAACCGACAGGGTTTCCGGGACTGGCTGGTGCGCCAGTACCAGACCGAGACGCGCGTCGCCCAGGTGTGGCACATGCCGGAATTCGACGTGAGCAGCGTTAGCATTCCCGCCCCCCAGGGTCCCGGGCCGGATGAAGGCGTGTTCATGGTGTTTCCCCAGGATCGCCCGCTGAGCGATTTCCTGCGATACAGTTCAGATTCGGTAGCGGACGCCCTGGCCGCCCTGGTGGCCCATACCCGCGCGGTCTCGTTGATCGCGCCGCTGATTCTCGCCCCGTACGGGTATACCCTCGAAGCATCGGACGCCGCGTCGGGACATTTCGCCCTGGGCGCCCTGCTCCACAGCGACTTGAGCGGCATCATCGCGCCCCTGGCCCAGGGGGATCGCGGCCTGGGGGGCGCGGGGCACCTCGCGGCCCCGGCCCAGAGTCTCACCGACCGCGGCATGCGCTACGTCGTGGTGGATGATATCCGTTCGGGCATGGAACGGAACGCCGAAACCGGCGCTTTCGAGCGGGACAAGGGGATCCGGCTGGAAGATGTGCTGGACGTGCGGCGTCGAAACTTTGCGCAGGCCCTTGTCTATGGATTCGGCCTGACCTGGTCGGATCCGCTGGCCCGTGGCTGGCTTGTCGATCCCGACCAGTGGCAGGAACTGGGACGGCTTGCCGGGATCTACCAGCGGGTACGCCCCCGGACGGAACCTCCGCCAGCGGAACCCCTTCCCGGGGTCACGTTGGTCGTCAGCGAACGCGCGGCGTTCGTGACGCGCGCCGGAACCTCCCTTTACGCCCGGACCGTGGCAGCAGCCCGGGATGCCGTGTACCGCAGTGGCGCGCCCGCCCGGACCGTTCTGCTGCAGGACTTGTTTGAGGATGTCAACGCGCCGACCCCGGTATACCTGTTCGCCAATGCTTTTCGTCTCACCCAGTCGGAACGCCGGGCGCTGCGGGCGCGCCTGGCCCGGGAAGGTGCCTGCGCGATCTGGCTGTACGCGCCGGGATATTTCGATGAACAGGGTTCTGCTGTGGCGGGTATCACGGAGATCACGGGTATCCGGGTCGTGGACGCGGGGCCGGGGGGCACGGCCGCCCGTTATGTGCTCGATGGTACCTATCTCAAGCGGGACGCGACCTGGGGCGACGTGACACCCTGGGCTCCCCGCTTCGCGGTGGAAGACCCGGACGCGGACGCGCTGGCCCATTACGTGGATGGGGGAAAGGTTTGCGTGGCCGTCAAGCCCCAGCCAGACGGATGGACCTCCGTGCTCATCGTCACGCCGGAGATTACCGTATCCCTGCTGGCCGAACTGCTGAGCATCCTGGAACAGCCCATGCTCGTTCAGGCGGAAGACGGAACCAGTTTCGATACCGTGTTCGCCGCGGGTGACCTGCTGGCCATTCATGCCGGCGCGTCGGGACGGCGGATCGTGAACCTGGGCCGTTTCGCCGATACCCGAGACCTGCTGGATGACGCGTTCAGCTGGAGCCGGAAGGATTCGTTTCCCTTGCAGGTGCGCCTGGGTGAGACGCGGCTGCTTCAATCGCGCGAGGAAGCGGCGGGGCAACCATGAAAGTGACCATCATCGACTACGGGGCCGGGAACCTGGGATCCATCATCCGGGCCTTCGAATCGCTCGGAACGGAGGTGATCCTCGGCAGGGATCCCGTTTCGCTGGCTGGAGCGGACGCGCTGGTTTTACCCGGCGTGGGGGCCTTCGCCGAGGCGATGATGTTTCTGGATCGGGGCGGATGGCTGGGGCCGTTGCGTGAAGCCGTGCTGGAGCGCCGGGTTCCCGTGCTGGGCATCTGCCTGGGCATGCAACTCATGGCTACCCGGGGAGAAGAAGGAGGAAACACGCCGGGCCTGAACTGGCTGGACGGGGGCGTGGTCCGGCGGCTGTGTCCTTCACCCGAAAGCGGCGCGCGCCTGCCGCATATCGGCTGGAACGACCTTACCGATCGCGGGGAACACCCGATTTTCGCCGGGATTCCTGCCGGAGCCACGTTTTATTTCGCCCATTCCTATCACGTGGACGCCTTGCCGGAAGATCGCGTCCTCTGCCGGAGTTCACATGGGGTATCTTTCGCGGCAGCCGTGGCACGGGACCATATCCTGGGGGTCCAGTTTCACCCTGAAAAGAGTTACGTCAACGGCTTGCGTCTGCTCCGGAACTTTCTGGAATTCGCCGGGAGGAGGACGTATGCATAAGACGCGGGTCATTCCCGTCCTGCTGCTCGGCGCGCGCGGCCTGGAAAAGGGCGTGGGATTCCGCGACCGGGTATACGTGGGCTGTCCCCGAAACGCGGCCCGGGTGTTCAACGCGCACCGGGTGGATGAACTGGTGCTGGTGGACATCGTGGCTACCCCCAACGGCCACCCCACGCGGGTGGACTATGTCCAGGAAATCGCCCGTGAAACCACGATGCCGTTCGCCGCGGGCGGGGGCGTGCGATCGCTGGATGACATGCGTCGCCTGCTGGAAGCGGGCGCCGACCGGGTGGTGCTCAACACCGCCGCCGTGGAGAATCCCTGCCTCATAGAATCGGGCGCGTCCCGCTTCGGCAGCCAGTGCATGCTGGTCTCCATTGACGCGCTGCGTCATCCAGACGGGCGTTACGAGGTATTCACGGCGTGCGGAACCCGGCCCGCCGGCATTGATCCCGTTGAAGCGGCCCGGATCGCCGAAGCCGCGGGCGCGGGGGAACTGCTGGTTACAGCGATCCACCGCGACGGCACCATGAGCGGTTACGATGTAGATCTCGTGCGCAGGGTGGTTGACGCGGTGAACATTCCGGTGATTGCGGGTGGGGGCGCGGGGTCTGTGGAGCATATCGCGGAGGTGGTGCTCCGGGGAGGCGCGGCCGCGGCGGCCTGCGGGGCGTTTGTCGTGTTCTATGGGAAGCGACGCACCGTGCTGATTACCTATCCATCGGTCAGGGACTTGCGCGCGGTGCTGCCGGAGGAACGGGTACGGAACCGGGATCTTGTGCCGCCGCCGGATATGACCGCGGCGCGGTTGTGATTTGCGCGGCACCGCGCAAAATCTGCGCGGCCCGGCAAGCCAGGGACCGGAAATCACCTGAAAAGTCGCTGTTTTCACGAAGTTGACTCCGGCACGGTAATTGCCCCCTGTTCTCTGGAAGCCATTTCGGGACGAGATGGCGCGACCAGAAGGAGCGCGACCATGAAGACACGTAAAGCATTGTGGATCCTTGGAATAGGGGGTGCCGTCTTGTTGGCGGCCGGGTTGATGGTGACGGCGTGGGCCCAGCAGGCGCCAAGCCCGGCCGATTCCGGAACGCCAGCTCCTCCCCGGGAGAACGTGGATCAGGGCACTCCACCGCCTCCACCCCCGCCGCCTTGGCATGGCACGGGTGCCGGTCGGGGTACCCGGGGTTGCCCCCCGGGATGCCCGGGTTACGCGGACGCGGATGGAGACGGCCGTTGTGACAACTTCCGGGACGAGAACGGCGACGGCTGGTGTGACAACCGCCCAGCTGGTCCGCCAGCCCGGGGATTCCGGGGCCAGGGCTGGGGTCCTGATGGCACGCCTCCACCCCCGCCGCCTTGGCATGGCACGGGTGCCGGTCGGGGTACCCGGGGTTGCCCCCCGGGATGCCCGGGTTACGCGGACGCGGATGGAGACGGCCGTTGTGACAACTTCCGGGACGAGAACGGCGACGGCTGGTGTGACAACCGCCCGGCTGGTCCGCCGGTCCGGGGATTCCGGGGCCAGGGCTGGGGTCCTGATGGCACGCCTCCACCGCCACCGGCGTGGCATGGTACCGGTGCCGGTCGGGGTACCCGGGGTTGCCCCCCGGGATGCCCGGGTTACGCGGACGCGGATGGAGACGGCCGTTGTGACAACTTCCGGGACGAGAACGGCGACGGCTGGTGTGACAACCGCCCTGCTGGTCCGCCGGCCCGGGGGTTCCGGGGTCCAGGCCGGGGCTATGGCGGTCCCTGGGGACGTGGCCGGTTCTGAGTGGCACGCGGCCGAACGGCATCGGGCGCGGGCGGTCCATGGAGGCCGTCCGCGCCGGTCTATAGGATCGAATGCTTCCGGGCGTGGATAATGGGAAGATGAGGTACGGGTTGGTATGAACATGGCTTGGCGACGCGCGCTTCCGTGGCTTGTGGTAACGTTGCTGCTGCAGGCCATGGTGCTGTTCATGGCGGCCGGGATCACCCGCTACCGCTTGCGGCAGGCCGCGTTTATCCAGCAGGCCCGGGTCGAAATCCTCCTGGACCTTGCCGAGCAGGGGGTACGGGCCCACATGCGGCCTGGCCCATCGCTTATTGTGCCGGGCGTGGAGACGGTATTCGAGGCGTTGCATAGCCTGCCGGAAGTGGCTGGCTTACGGCTGGTTGATGCCGCGGGGACTACGTTATTGTCCACGGGCGTGCCTGGGACGCCAGGGCCTCACCCTTCGCCCGACCTGGAGCGGTTTACCCGCGACATCACAGATTTGCCCGCGGCGGGCATGCCTGGACGTGGCGCGCCCCGGGGACCGGGGCATGGTCCAAGATGGATGGAATCCAGGGGGCCGGATACTCCCTGGCGTCCTTTACCACCGGGACCGTTGATCGTTGAACTCTGGCTGGACCGGGGCGAGGATAACTACGTGTGGCAGGTGCGTCGGGATGGCTGGCTGATCGCCCTTGGGGGGATGCTGGCAGCCGCAGTGGCCGTGTTGGCTGTTGCCGCGTTGCGCCGCCAGCGACGGATGCGTCAGGAGCTGGTCCAGGCCCAGGAGGAAGTGGCGCGTCAGGCCCGCCTGGCCCGGCTGGGCGCGGGACTCGCCCACGAGATCAAGAATCCCCTTGGCGTGGCCCGTGGACTGGCGCAATCCATTCTGGACAGCGCGCCCCTGGGATCTCCCCTGGCGGAGAAGGCCGCGGCCCTGATGGATGAAACCGATCGCGCCGCCCGCCGGATCAATCTTTTCCTCCGATATGCCCGCCCCCCCGAGCCCCGGCCTGAACCCGTGAACCTCGGGGAACTGGGCCAGACCCTGGAACGCCTGTTACGGGATGAAGCGGCGCGGCAACAGGTGCGGTTAACCGTTCAGTTGGAGGGGGGCGTGCTGGCGGATGCCGACCTGTTGCGACGGGCGTTGATGAACCTTCTTTTGAACGCGCTGAAAGCGTGTGGAAAGCCGGGAGATTCGATTATCCTGAAGGTGGAGCCGGAAACCCGGGACACGGTGGCGCTCGCGGTGGTGGATACTGGGACGGGCATTGATCCTGAAGACCTGCCGAGGGTGACGGAGCCCTTTTTTGGTAAATTTGAACAGGGTACCGGCCTGGGGTTAAGTATCGTCCAGGAAATCGCCCGCGCCCATGGTTGGCGCCTCTCGATTCGATCTGTGCCCGGACAGGGCACCGAGGTCCGGTTGTGCGGCGTAAAGCGGGTTTCGTTACCCATGAACGCGATGGAACCCCCGGAGCGCGGGGAATCGTGATCGGAAAAGGTGAAATGACCATACCCCCCGTGATCGGGGTCGTAGACGACGAACCGGCGCAGCGTCGGTTACTGGAGGAAACCCTCCAGCGAGCCGGGTGGCGCGTGCTGTGTGGGGAAGACGGCAGGCAGGCCGTGGAACTCGCTCCCCGATGTGATCTCATGCTGCTGGACGTGCGCATGCCCGGCATGAGTGGCCTGGAGGCGCTGGACAAGATCCGGCAACTGCCGCGGCCGCCGGTGGTCGTCTTGCTGACGGCCTATATCGACGTGCGGGATGCCGTGGCCGCCATCAAAATGGGCGCGGCGGACTACCTGGAGAAACCCGTCGACCTGGACGAACTGCTCACGGTGATCGAGGATTGCCTTGGCCTTGGTCCTCGCGACCAGGATGCCCTCGACCTTCCCCCCGGGATCGTGGCCGAAAGCGAGACCCTGCGTAATCTGTTTCGCCAGGCCTTCCGGGTGGCCCCCACGTCTGCCGCCGTCCTGCTCACCGGCGAAAGCGGCACGGGCAAGGAAATCTTCGCCCGGCTGATCCATGCCCGAAGCAACCGGGCCAGCGGTCCCATGGTCACGGTGAACATGGGGGCGGTGCCTGAGCAACTGGCCGAAAGCGAGCTGTTCGGCCACGAGAAAGGGGCGTTTACCGGCGCGGATACCAGCCGCGCGGGCAGGTTCGAAGAGGCCGACGGCGGCACGCTGTTCCTGGATGAAATTGGGGAACTGCCCCTGTCCCTGCAGCCGAAACTGTTGCGCGTGCTGGAGACGGGTGAATTCCGGCGGATTGGGGGCACCACGGACCGGCGGGCGAATGTCAGGGTGATCGCCGCCACCAACCGGGACCTGGAGCGGGAAGTTACGGCGGGCCGGTTTCGGGAAGACCTGTTTTACCGGCTCAACGTGTTTCCTTTGCGGATTCCGCCTTTGCGCGAACGGCGAGAAGACATTATTCCCCTCGCGGAACTGTTCCTGGGGCCCTGGAAAAAGAGGTTATCCCCCGCGGCGGCCCGTCTCCTGGCGGCCTGGTCCTGGCCGGGCAACGCGCGCGAACTGCGCAACGTGGTGGAACGGGCGGCCATTCTGGCCGATGGCGACATGATCTTACCCGAGGACCTGCCCGATGCCCTGCGGAACGCGCCCCGTTCGGACAGGCCCGATGCCCCGGGGCGGCCCCTTATGGAAGAAGCCCAGCGGCGCGCGATCCGGGAAGCCCTGGAAAAAACCGGGGGAAACCGGACGAAGGCCGCCCAGCTGCTGGGTATCAGCCGACGCAGCCTGATTTACAAGTTGCGCGCCTATGGCCTGTAGGGGGGGGCGGGTGATTCTCCCCGCCGCGCGGCCGCCAGCGCGATCGCCGTGGCCACCGACACGTTGAGGCTTTCAACCCCCGGCCACAGGGGAATCCGCGCCAGGAAATCGCAGCGTTCCCGCACCAGCCTGCGCAGTCCGCGCCCCTCTCCCCCCGCGACCAGCAGGACCCGTCCGGAAAGGTCCGCGGACCAGAGGTCCCGATCCCCGGCCATGTCGAGGCCTGTCGACCAGAAGCCCGCGTCCCGCAGGCGACCCAGGGCGTCAGGAAGATTCTTCACCGTCACCAGCGGAACGTATTCCACCCCCCCCGCGGCGGCTTTGACGGCCGCCGGGGACAACGGCGCCTGCCGTCGTTCGGTGAACAACACCCCCGCCGCGCCGAATGCCGCGGCCGAGCGGATGATCGCCCCGAAATTCCGGGGATCCTCGATACCGTCCAGGGCCACCGCGACCTGCCGGGGGGCGCGCAGGCCGTCCAGCCAGGCTTCCAGCGACACCCGGGGAACCGGGGCGGCTTCCAGCAGGACGCCCTGGTGCGCGCCGTTGGCTGAGAGCCGGTTCAGCGCGTCCTTGGATACCCGCTCTACCGGCACCCCGGTCCGGTCTGCCAGGCGGAGGATGTCTTCCACGTCCCGGCTGTCCACGAGGGCGCGCAGCCGGTAGATCTGCCGCTTGCCGGCCGCCAGGCAGGCCCGGACGGCCTGCTTTCCGTACACCGTTTCCGTGATCACTGCCGTGGTTCTCCTGGGACGCGAACGCGCATCAGAGACTTATCATACCTTGCCGCCGCCTCCGGTCGGCGCGTCCCGTCACCACCCATCATGGTGCCATAATGTGGCGGATGGCGTGGCGCGCCTGTAACCTGGCCCGCCTGGCGCGGTATAATCCCGGAGTCTGCCTTGCGGCAGAGGGGGTACGTACCATGGATGAACACGCGGGGGATGTCCTGGTCGTCGACGCGTTGCCTGCCCACCCTCCCGCGGGTAGCGCCAGCGTCGCCCTGCGGGCCCGGAGGCTGGCCTCCAGCGTCGTTTCCGTGAGGCACCCATCGACCGCCGGGTGGAAGCAACGCGCGGCGATACGACCAGCCGACAGGGCGGGTCACCGGCAAGTTCAAGGTGGTCCGCGCCGGGATTGGGGCCATCACCATGTCGCGGCGGGGCACCCGCGTCGGCGAGCTGGAGGCGTACCTTGCCACCATGGGCGTGACCCGCGCCGTCGAGGAGAGGGGGGCCGCGTTGCACCAGGCGTATCCGGAACATGGCCTGTCCTAGGCCGTGGATGAACTGCTAGACTATCCGCGAACCCGCAAGGGCACGACACGGTGGAAAAAGGCCGATGACGAGGAGGCATCATGAACACGGACCAACCGAGCGGCGCCAACCTGGGCTTTGAGAACAAACTCTGGGAGATGGCCGACAAGTTACGCGGCCACATGGACGCGGCCGAGTACAAGCACGTGGTCTTGGGGCTCATCTTCCTCAAGTACATCTCCGACGCCTTCCAGGCAAGGTACGAGGAACTCAAGGCCAAGCAAGAGACGGAGTACACCGACCCCGAGGACCGCGACGAGTATCTCGCCGCCAACGTTTTCTGGGTACCGCCTGAAGCCAGATGGGAGAAGATCCAGGCCGCCGCGCCCCAGCCCACGATAGGACGGATAATCGACGAGGCCATGGCCGCCATCGAGCGGGAGAATCCTACCCTCAGGGGGGTGCTCCCCAAGGACTACTCCCGCCCCACGCTGGACAAGGTGCGGCTTGGCGAACTCGTCAAACTCGTGGGCGACATCGACCTCAAGGCCAGGGAGTCCGGCGTCAAGGACCCCCTCGGCCGGGTGTACGAGTATTTCCTCGGACGCTTTGCCGCGGCCGAGGGCAAGGGCGGCGGCGAGTTCTACACGCCCCAGTGCGTAGTTCAGCTTCTGGTCGAGATGATCGAGCCTTACCGCGGCCGCGTCTACGACCCCTGCTGCGGCTCGGGCGGCATGTTCGTGCAGTCGGAGAAGTTCGTGGAAGCCCACGGCGGCACAATAGGTGACATCGCCATCTACGGCCAGGAGTCCAACCCCACCACCTGGCGGCTGTGCAAGATGAACTTGGCCATCCGCCGTATCGACGCCGACCTCGGCCCCCACCACGACGACAGCTTCCACAACGACCTGCACAAGGACCTCAAGGTGGACTTTCTACTGGCCAATCCGCCCTTCAACATGAGCGACTGGGGCGGCGAGCGGCTCCCGGACGATCCCCGGTGGCAATACGGCGTGCCGCCCACGGGAAACGCCAACTACGCCTGGATCCAGCACTTCATCTACCACCTGGCACCCAACGGCATCGCCGGCTTCGTCATGGCCAACGGCTCCCTCTCCACCTCGACCAACGCCGAACTGGCCATCCGAAAGGGCATCATCGAGGGTGACCTGGTGGACTGCATCGTCGCCCTGCCGGGACAACTCTTCTACACCACGCAGATCCCGGTCTGCCTCTGGTTCGTGACGAGGAACAAGAAGGCAGACCCCAAGCGAGGCTTCCGCGACCGCGCGGGCGAGACCCTCTTCATCGATGCCCGCCGCATGGGGCACCTGGTGGACCGCGTGCACCGGGAACTGGCGCCCGAGGAGATCCGCCGGATCGCCGATGTCTACCACGCCTGGAAATCTGTAGGGGCGCATGGCAAGGCGCCCTACCAAGACATACCCGGCTTCTGCAAATCCGCCACCATCGAGGACATCCGCCAGCACGACTACGTGCTCACACCAGGCCGCTATGTCGGAGCGGCGCCTCAGGAAGAGGTTGATGAACCATTTGAAGAGAAGATGACACGGCTAGTGGTTCAGTTTAGGGAACAGCAAGCCGAGGCGGCGCGACTGGATGGGGCGATTGAGAAAAACCTGAGGGAGTTGGGATTCTGGGAGAAATGACCATGACGCCGGAAAAAATCCAACGTCTTATTGAAGCCGGCGAAACGTTGGACATCGAGTTCAAGGGGGAAGAGAAAAGATCCCTTTCGGATGACGAGTTGGTTGAGTCCGTGGTCTGCTTGGCGAATCGTTCATCGAATTCTCCCGCCTGGCTGCTCATCGGTGTGGAAGATGACGGGCGCGTAACAGGCGCGCGTCCTCGGCACGAATCCGGTCAAACCGATCCGGCGCGCGTTGCAGCCCTTATCGCCAATCGCACTAGGCCATCCATAACGCCTCGCGTCTCCTTGGAATCAATCCAAGATAAACAGATCATCGTCATCGAAATCCAACCGATCTCTTCTCCTGTTGCCACAACGGCCGGCAAGTACCTGCGCCGCGCGATCGGCGGGGACGGCAAACCTTGCTGTCTGCCGATGTTCTTTCACGAAATGCATGCCAGGCAAGCGGACCGGGGCGCCGAGGATTACTCTGCACTGGTTCTGCCTGATGCCGACTGGGATGCCCTGGACCCTCTGGAGTTCGAACGTTTTCGTCGAAGTATCCGGGAAAATCGTGGCGGCGATCAATCCTTGCTCCATCTTCCCGACATAGAACTGGCCAAGGCGTTGGGAGCCGTCGAGGCAAACGGTAAGGTTCAAAACATCCGAGTCTTGGGACTGCTTCTGTTCGGAAAAGAAGCGTCGCTCAAAAGGCTTCTGCCCACGCACGAGGTCGCTTTTCAAGTCTTGGTAGGTCAACGAGTGGAGGTCAACGATTTCTTCCGCTGGCCGCTTCTTCGAGTCATGGAAGAATGCGAGCGACGCTTTGCTGGCCGCAATCGCGAAGAAGAAGTCATGGTCGGCCTTTTTCGAATCGGCGTACCGGATTACTCGCCGGCAGCCTTCCGTGAGGCTCTGGCCAACGCCCTGATCCACCGAGACTATACCCGTTTGGGTGCCGTGCATGTGCAATGGCGTACCGACCAACTTGAAATCTCCAACCCCGGCGGTTTCCCCGAAGGAGTGCGGCTGGACAACCTGCTCGTTACCGCGCCACGGCCCCGGAATCCGCTTCTGGCCGATGCGTTCAAACGGGCCGGCATTGTCGAACGCACGGCGCGCGGCATTGACACCATCTTTTATGAGCAACTGCGCAACGGCCGGCCAGTACCTTCCTATGAGCGGAGCAACGAGGCCGCTGTTGTTGTAGTCCTTCCTGGCGGACAGGCCAACCTGGAGTTCGTCCGCCTTCTTGCAGAGGAATCACGAGCAGGACGCGATTTGGGCTTGGACGACCTCCTTATCCTTAATGCCCTCTGGCAGAACCGGCGGCTGAGTACGGAAGAAGCAGCCCGCCTGACCCAGAAGCCGGAAAACGATACCAGGACCACGCTCAATCGGCTGGTGGAGATGGGTCTCGTCGAGCCGCGGGGGGAACGCAAAGGCCGGACTTGGCACCTGTCGGCTGCCACGTACCGTCGCTTGGGCGAACCCACCGCCTATGTTCGTCAACACGGCCTTGAGCCGTTCCAGCATGAACAGATGGTTCTAAAATACCTCGACACGTACCGGAAGATTACGCGAGCCCAGGCAGCCGAACTTTGTAGCCTTTCTGTAAACCAGGCGTACCGTCTGCTTAAATCATTAGAAAAACGGGGAAAACTTGTTGCTCACGGCGACAAGAAGGGGCGATATTATGAGCGCCACACGTAATATAACCACGCGCGGTTATCGGATAACCACGCGCGCAAATAATATGAGCTGGAAGAAGCATGGCATGGCCGTAACACCTTTCCAAATAAGAAGTTGCGATAAGCCAGCGTATCTGCGCCGTTGGCGGTTATCTGAACGACTGATGCGTGAACAAACCCAAACCGCCCGCCTCGACAAACTCTTCTGGGCCAGCCTGGAGGACATCGGGTATGGCAGAAAACCGATGCTTATTAAACAATCGTGGCATTACGTTTAATAGCGAGACTTGCTATTTAACATTCGTTGAACTGGGAAAGGTGCTATGAAACGGGGTGTGACCGGTGAATATCAGGTGCGCGTTGTCGGTGGCGAAGAGGTTCGCGCCTTTATCCCCAGCCCCCTGCCGCCTTCGCGGCCTGTAGATCTTACCCGAACCCAAAGCCCACTGCTGGAACAGGCCACGATAGCTCTCGGCCGGCTCGACAGTATCACGCTCCTTCTGCCCGATCCCGATCTTTTCCTTTATGCCTATGTGCGGCGGGAGGCGCTCCTATCCTCGCAGATCGAGGGGACACAATCTTCGCTTTCCGACCTCTTGCTCTTCGAACTGGAGGAAGCGCCAGGGGTGCCCTTCGACGATGTGGTAGAGGTTTCCAATTATGTGGCAGCGCTCGAGCATGGAATAAAACGCCTGGAGGAAGGCTTTCCTCTTTCCAATCGGCTCATCCGCGAGATGCACGGCGTCCTGCTGTCGCGGGGACGGGGCAGCGAAAAATCACCAGGTGAGTTTCGACGCACCCAGAACTGGATCGGCGGTAGCCGGCCCGGGAATGCTGTTTTTGTTCCGCCCCCGCCCGAGCATGTGGAAGAGTGTATGGCTGCCCTGGAGCGCTTCCTCCATGATGACCGTTCCTACCCGGTGCTGGTGCGCACAGCCCTTGCCCATGTCCAGTTTGAGACCATTCATCCCTTCCTGGATGGCAATGGGCGAATCGGTCGTCTGCTGATTGCCTTCATCCTCCACCATGAAGGCATACTGAAAAAGCCGCTCCTCTACCTGAGTCTTTTCTTCAAGCAACACCGGAGCGAATACTACCGGCTGCTCGATCTGGTGCGGACGGAGGGGGACTGGGAGACCTGGATCGAGTTTTTTCTGGAAGGAGTCCTCCAAACCGCGCAGAATGCCGTGGATACCGCCCAACGGCTGGTTGCTCTTTTCCAGGAGGATACTCGGCGGATTCAGACGGCTGGTCGCATGGCAAATTCGGCGTTGCGGGTGTTCCAGGTTTGCTGCCGGCGGCCGCTCCTGAATCTGAACGAAGGCGTGCGCCAAACGGGGCTAACCTTCCCGGCAGTTGCCAAAAGCATGGAAGCCCTGGCACGCCTGGGCATTGTCCGCGAAATCACCGGCAAACAGCGCAACCGCGTCTTTGCCTACGAACGCTATCTGAACATCCTCAGCGAAGGGACGAAAGCACTATGAACATCGCAAATGACCTGGAGGTGCTGGGTTATGGGGGGTGAGTGGATTGAGACCACTGTAGGTGATTTCTGCCCTTTTGAATACGGTAGGAGCCTCCCTGAAAGGATGCGCCAACCCGGCCCATATCCGGTTTTTGGCTCAAATGGGCGAGTTGGTTTTCATGTAGAACCGCTTGTCAATGGGCCGGGAATTATTATCGGACGCAAAGGAACGGTAGGGGCTGTACATTTTTCCAAGGAACCATTTTGGCCCATTGATACGACGTTTTACGTAACTGAAGCCGAGCATAGGGATTTGCGCTTCACGTATTATCTGCTTTGTTCCTTAGGTTTGGACCGCATGAATGCAGATAGTGCAGTACCAGGGTTAAATAGAAATGCCGCGCATGCACGAAGGATACTGGTCCCTCCCCTCCCCGAACAACGTGCCATTGCCCACATCCTGGGCACGCTGGACGACAAGATCGA
>JAGPFE010000097.1 GCA_018056705.1 Candidatus Hydrogenedentota bacterium
GGGGAACAGGTCGTGAGACCGCCACGCGGGACCACGGAACGGCCCCGCTTTCTCGGGGACATGGTCCCCGGTCGTGCCGGAGTGCGCGCGAGGGATCGCAATGGACTGTCATTTCAACGAACGCAGTGAGGAGAAATCTTATGGAGGGATTTTTTTAATGTGGGTAAAGATTTCTCGCTTCGCTCGAAATGACATGAGGCAGGGGTGACGTGTAGGTGGAGTGAAAAGATTTCTCGCTGCGCTCGAAATGACACTATTTTGTAAGTGTACAGGATAAAACTGCGTCAGGACTGACGCCGCAAAAGCAATCACGCCACGTTACCCTGTCATTTCGACACCGATATTACCTGTCATTTCGACGAACAACGTGAGGAGAAATCTTTCAGACCCCCACTCCCAGCCCCCACTGAACCCCCTGTCATTTCGACGAACGAAGTGAGGAGAAATCTTAAACGACACGATAACTTCTGACCATGGAATAAAGATTTCTCGCTACGCTCGAAATGACACGGTTACCGGGACGAACGAAGCAGGCAACCTTCGCCACGCCCCACGCGCCCCCACCGAACCCTCCCTGTCATTTCGACGAACGAAGTGAGGAGAAATCTTTCAAAACTCCCGCCCCCCTCCTCCCCACCTTGTCATTTCGACACCGATATTACCTGTCATTTCGACGAACAACGTGAGGAGAAATCTTAAAAGACACGATAACTTTTAACCATGGAATAAAGATTTCTCGCTGCGCTCGAAATGACACGGTTACCGCAACGAACGTAGTGAGGAGAAATCTTATGGGGGGATTTTTTTTAATGTGGGTAAGATTTCTCGCTTCGCTCGAAATGACAGATGCGCGGGGGGAGAAGATTTCTCGCTACGCTCGAAATGACATGAGGCAGGGGTGGTTCGTGGGGTAAAGATTTCTCGCTTCGCTCAAAATGACAGTAATGTCATGACAATGGTTTTGGGCGACCCTGCGGGCGATATCTCCCCGCGTACTCCACGCCTGTGGGAGACTTGCAATACCGGTTGGCGGCTGCCGGTACCGGCAGGGGCCACTCCACGCCCGCGGGGGACTCTGTGAGTCCAGATGATTTGCTTAGGTTGCAAAACAGGCCACTCCACGCCCGCGGGGGACTCTGCTGATGTTATGACATCCACAGACGCCGCTGATGAGGCCACTCCACGCCCGCGGGGGACTTGCCGCGCGCGGTTCGAGCGCACCGCAGCAGAGTACGGCCACTCCACGCCCGCGGGGGACTTGCGAGGTGGAGCCGACGCCGCCACCATCCTAGAAAGCGTAATCTACGCCCGCGGGAACTCGCGCGTCGCGTTGGCGTCGATAGACCGTGCTCCACGGCGTCCTCTCCCGCCTGGGGCATTCGCCGCCCGCCGGTGGAGGATACGTGGCGCCGACGGGGGGGCTTTTCCGCCTGGGCATCCCCTTTTCCGCGAACGGCGTGACGTGCCCTGGCCCCCACCCCCGCATTAAAAAATCTCAAAATTTGCTATTTCCGCTCGCCTTTGCTATGCTATATTTAACCCTTCGTTTTTCACATAAAAAGCACAGGCGGGCATTCGGTCAACCCGCCGGGGAGCGCAAGGTCACATGGAAAGCAGTACCGCTGAAAGCGCGGCGGTGGTCCGAGACATCGTCGCGGGTTTTCCATCGGGACGCGGCAGCCTGATCCCGATCCTGCAGGAGATCCAGCGCCGGCTGGGATACATTTCCCCGGAATCGCTCAAGGCACTCGAAGCACTCACGGGGATTTCGGCCACCGAGGCGTATGGCGTGGCCACCTTCTACACGCAGTTCCGGTTTACCCGTCCCGGGCGTCACAGGATCCAGGTGTGCAACGGCACGGCCTGTCATGTCCGGGGCGGAGCGCAAGTGCTGGAAGAACTGGAACGCCGGCTGGGGATATCGGTGGGCGAAACCACGGCGGATGGCGCGTTCAGCCTGGAACGGGTGGCGTGCCTGGGGTGCTGCGCGCTCTCGCCGGTGGTGGCGGTGGATGGGAAGGTCTACGCGGGCATGACGCCGAAGAAGGTACCGGCGGTGTTGCGGGAATACGCGGGGCAGGACGGGCGCGCCGCGCGGCAGGAGGCTTGATCATGGAACGATTGCGGGAACGCCGGCGTCAAGCGGAAGCGCGGTGGCAGGAACTGAAATCGGGTTCGGGGTCGGTGTTTTTCGTGGGGGCGGCCACGTGCGGGGTCGCGGCGGGCGCCGAAGCGGTCATCGACCGGTTGCGTCGGGATATCGAGCGGTATGGACTGAACGCGCGGGTTATCCGGGCGGGGTGCCTGGGGCCGTGCTGTTTTGAACCGATCGTAATCGTGCGGCGTCCGGGACTGCCCGAATGCTGTTATGGCCCGGTGGATGCCGAGGCGGCGGGAAAGATCCTGGAGCGGCACGTGATGGGTGGGGAGTTGTGCCCGGAATGGGCGCTTGGGGTGCTGACGGCCGAGCCGTGGCAGGATATTCCGTCTTTCTGGGATCACCCGATGATGAAGGGGCAGGTGCGGCGGGTGCTGGCCAACTGCGGGATGATTGATCCCGAAGACCCGGATCACTACCTCGCGCGGGGCGGCTACGCGGGCCTGGAACGCGCCCTGGGAATGACGCCCGAGGCGGTGATCGAAGAGGTGCTGGCATCGGGGTTGCGCGGCCGGGGTGGCGCGGGATTTCCGACCGGGAAGAAATGGCAGTTCGCCCGGGCGGCCGAGGGGTCGCCGAAATACCTGATCTGCAACGCCGACGAGGGAGATCCCGGCGCGTTCATGAACCGGTCGCTGCTGGAAGGCGATCCGCACGCGGTGCTCGAGGGCATGCTGATCGCGGGGTACGCCATTGGCGCGACCGAAGGCTACATTTACTGTCGCGCGGAATATCCCCTGGCGATCCGGCGCCTGGAGACGGCCATTGCGCAGATGCGGGAGATGGGGTTGCTGGGGGAACGCATCCTGGGCACGGACTTTTCGTTCGACCTGCACATCAAGCAGGGCGCGGGGGCCTTCGTGTGCGGCGAGGAGACCGCGCTGATCGCGTCCATCGAGGGGTCGCGGGGGATGCCCCGGCCCAAGCCGCCTTTTCCGGCGCAGCGGGGCTTGTGGGGCAAGCCGACGGTCATCCAGAACGTGGAAACGCTGGGGAACCTGCCGCTGATACTCCGGAACGGCGCGGCATGGTTTGCCGAGGTGGGCACGCCGCAGAGCCGGGGGACCAAGACCTTCGCCCTGGCGGGGAAAGTGGCGCGGACGGGGCTCATCGAGGTACCCCTTGGCACGCCGCTTCGCCAGATCGTGATGGACATCGGGGGGGGCATGGTAACGGGCAAGGCGCCCAAGGCCGCGCAGACGGGCGGACCGTCCGGCGGGTGTATCCCGGCGGAAAAGTTCGACCTGCCGGTGGACTACGAGTCCCTGGGCGCGGCGGGCAGCATCATGGGTTCGGGCGGCATGATCGTGCTCGACGAGGACTCGTGCATGGTGGATATCGCCCGCTACTTCCTGACCTTCACGCAGCAGGAATCGTGCGGGAAGTGCGTGCCCTGCCGGATCGGTACCCGGGCCATGCTGCAGTTGCTGGAGAACATATCGAAGGGCCTGGGACGCCCCGAGGACCTGGAGCAACTCGAGGAAATCGCGGAAACGGTCAAGTCCGGGTCGTTGTGCGGGCTGGGACAGACGGCGCCGAATCCCGTGCTGACCACGCTGCGGTATTTCCGCCACGAATACGAGGAACATATCGCGAAGGGACAGTGCGCGGCGTTTGCCTGCCGGAAACTGGTGTGGTATCGGATCGATCCGGATCGGTGCAAGGGGTGCGGGGTATGCCTGCGGGTGTGCCCGGCCGAGGCCATACAAGGCGAAAAGGGCGAACCCCACCGGATCATTGACGAGAAATGCATACACTGTGGTTCCTGCCTGACGGCGTGTCCGCCGTCGAGCGCGGCCATATACCGGGAAAGCGGGGACCTGAAACGCGTTGAAGCGCGACGGCAGTTGGCCACCACCACGGGCTGACGGTCGTCATGGAGCATGTGTCATGAGCGCGGCTGTCACATCGACCATCACGCTGAACATTGACGGGCGGACCGTGGAAGCGCGGCCCGGCGAGACGATTCTGGACTGCGCGACGCGGCACGGGATCGAGATTCCCCACCTGTGCGCGGAGACGGGGCTGACGCCCCACGGCGGGTGCCGGATGTGCCTGGTGGAAGTGGATGGGATGCGGGGCTTTCCGCCATCCTGCGCGACGCCCGTGACCCCCGGCATGAACGTGCGGACCAATACGCCGCAGTTGCGCCGGTTGCGCCGGAACGTGCTGGCGCTGATGATGCTCGAGCATCCGAACGCGTGCCTGCTGTGCGGGCACCGGCAGGAGTGCGAGGCGTTTCGCCCCGCGCCCGAAAAGGTGGGGAGCACCACCGGTTGCCACACCTGCAACAACAAGCCGGAATGCCACGTGCGGACCCTCGCGGAAGACCTGGAACTGACGGAACTGCCCATCGCGCCGGAGTATCACCATCGCCCGGTGGAACGGTCGCAGCCGTTCCTGGACCGGGACCTGAACCTGTGCATTCTCTGCGGGCGATGCGTGCGGGTGTGCCGGGAACAGCATGGCAAGGCGGTGATCGACTTCATCGGCCGGGGCAGCCAGGCGCGGATAGGCCAGGCCTTTGACATGTCCCTGCTGGAAGCGGGATGCACGTTCTGCGGGTCGTGCGTGGACGTTTGCCCGACGGGCACGCTGGCGGACCGGTACGCGAAATGGTGGGGCGCACCGGACCAGCGGGTGGCCACGAGTTGCGCCTTCTGTCCGGAGGCTTGCGCGATGACCGTTGCCGTCCAGGAAGGGCGCGTGATCAGTACCCGCGCGCTGGCACCTGGCCAGCCGCTGTGCGTGGTGGGACGGTTCGCGGTGGCGGAATTCCACAACGGAAAGAACCGGCTGACCCGTCCCCTGGCGCGGGTCAAGGCCGCGCAACGCCCCACGGACTGGAAACCAGCGATGGAAGCGGCGGCCGCGCGGTTGACCCATTTCACGGGTGACGCGTTTGCCCTGGTGTGCGACGACAGCCTGACCCTCGAGGACCG
>JAGPFE010000098.1 GCA_018056705.1 Candidatus Hydrogenedentota bacterium
GGCCGCCAGCAGCACCATGGCGCCCGCGCAAAGCGCCCGCTTCATCATCTGGAACTCCCGCATAAGACTCGCTCCTTTCTTAAGGTGGAAACCATGTCCTGGTCGACCCGCTCAATGCTCAGGCGGGAGACCCTCTTCGCAAACAGTTCGTATACTGTACTCCATGATCACGGGCGACGCAAACCGTCCGCGCCTCTCCAGTATAATTTACAGCCATGGAACCATCCTGGGTCACATTGAAAACCCTCCAGCCCTCGGACATCACGCCGATGGTTCGACAGTTCCTGCAGGCCAAGGCGGAAGTGGGCGACTCCCTGCTTTTCTTCCGGATGGGCGATTTTTATGAACTTTTTTTCGAGGATGCCCTGGAAGCCGCGGAACTGCTGGGCCTGACGCTGACATCACGAGACGGCACCGAAAAGGATCGCCGGGTACCCATGTGCGGCGTGCCCGTCCGGGCGGTGGATACCTATGTCGCGCGGCTCATCCGGGCCGGACGTACCGTGACCATCTGCGAACAGATGGAAGATCCCCGCCAAGCCAAGGGCATCGTCAAGCGCGCCGTCATCCGCACCGTCACGCCGGGCACCGTGCTGGAGCCCGACCTCCTCGATGAACGCAGCAACAACTACCTAGCCGCGCTCTGTCCCCTCGCGCAAGACCGCATCGGGCTGGCGTTCGCGGACGTCACCACCGGGGAGGTGGGATTCACCGAACTCGGGGGCATCCCCGAATCGGCCGTGGCCGACGAGTTGGCCCGACTGCGGCCCGCCGAACTGTTGATTCCAGACGAGCAAGCGCCGGCGTGGCTCGAAACCGTACGCCGGCGTTTCCCCGACCTGGCCGTGACCAGCCGTCCCGCGGATCACTTCGAGCCCCGTGCCGCCCGCGAGGAAATCGCCCGTTTCTATGGCCTGGGGACCCTCAAGGGGGTGGAACTCGAAGAAGAACACGCCGCCCAGGGGGCCCTGGGCGCGCTCATCCGGTACGTGCTCCAGACCCAGCGGGATAGCGTGCCTGCCCTCCGCCTGCCCCGCCGACACGACTCGTCCGGATGGCTGGTGCTCGATGCCAGTTCCCAGCGTAACCTGGAACTGACCGCGAACCTGGTAAACGGTGGTCGCCGGGGCACCCTTCTGGACGTGCTGGATCGCAGCCTGACCCCCATGGGCGGCCGGCTCATGCGGCAATGGATCACCCGCCCCCTGACCGACCCGGATGCCATACGGGAACGACTGGACGCGGTGGAAAGCCTGGTCGATAACCATGGCACGCGCGCGGCCCTGCGCGAAACCCTTCGGGGATGCCCCGACATGGAGCGCCTGCTGGCCCGGATTTCCGCCCGTTCTGGAAACGCCCGGGACGTGGCGACCCTCGGTTCGGCCCTGGACCGCCTGCCCCGGATACAGGAGTACCTGGCCGGGGTATCCGCGGGCCTGCTGGAAAAGTTACTCGCGTCCCTGGACCCGCTGGAAGACCTGCGTGACGAAATCCGCGCGACCCTCGTCAATGAACCCCCGGTTACCCTGAACGAGGGCGGCCTTATCCGGGACGGTCGGGACCCCGAGCTCGATCGCCTGCGGGAACTCGTGCGCGGCGGCAGGGACTGGATCGCGCGCCTGCAGGCGGAGGAACGCGCGCGTACCGGGATTCCCAAGCTCAAGATCGGCTACAACCGGGTGTTCGGATATTACATTGAAGTCAGCGCTTCCCACGTCGGGCAGGTACCCCCCGATTACCAGCGCAAGCAGACCCTCGCGGGCGCCGAACGCTACGTCACCCCCGCGCTCAAGCAGCGCGAGGAAGAACTGCTCCACGCCCAGGAGCGGATCAACAGCCTGGAGTATGAACTGTTCTGCGCGTTGCGGGACACGGTGGCCACCCACGCCCGAAGAATACAGGCGGCTGCCTCCACCATCGCGGCCATCGACGTGCTGGTCGCCCTCGCAGAAACCGCGGTACTGAAAGATTACCGGAAACCCGAAATCGACCAAAGCGGTGTCATCGACATCCGGGATGGGCGGCATCCCGTGGTAGAGGACCTCGCGCCGCCTGGCACCTTCGTGCCCAACGACCTCCATCTGGACATCGACGGCAAACGCATGCTGATCATCACCGGCCCCAACATGGCCGGCAAGTCAACGTACCTGCGCCAGGCCGCCCTGATCACCATCATGGCCCAGATGGGTTGCTTCGTTCCGGCCTCCTTCGCCCGGATTGGCGTGGTCGATCGCGTGTTCACCCGGGTGGGCGCGTCCGACAACCTTGCCCGCGGTGAGTCCACGTTCATGGTAGAGATGATCGAAACCGCGGCCATCCTCAACGCCGCCACGCCCCGAAGCCTGATCGTGCTTGACGAGATTGGCCGGGGCACCAGTACCTTTGACGGTATCAGCATCGCGTGGGCCGTAGCGGAACACATCCACGATCGGATTGGGGCGCGCACCCTGTTCGCCACCCATTACCATGAACTCACTGAACTGGGCAACCGCCTCCATCACGCAAAAAACGTCAACGTCGAGGTGCGCGAGTACAACGGCGCGGTAGTGTTTCTATACCGGATCGCGGAGGGTGGCGCGGACCACAGTTACGGCATTCACGTCGCGCAACTGGCCGGATTGCCACGAGAGGTGATCGCGCGGGCCCGGGTAATCCTGGAATCGCTCGAATCCGGCAATCCCGCTCCGGCCGGCATGCCCGAACAACTCTGGCTGTTTGCCCCGGCCTCCCTGACCAGCGAACCCTCCGAGGTAGAACGGGAACTCGAGCGGGTCCACCCCGACGCGCTGTCGCCCCGCGAAGCCCACGAACTGCTTTATCGCCTCAAGGAACTCATGGCCCGGCCACGTCGAAAGTAGTTCGTTTTTCACATGACTGCCGGGGCGAACCTGGCCACCAGTTGCGCGAAGAAGGTGACGAAGACCAGTCCCAGCGGGTACACCGCGGCATAAGCCACGGCGGGAATGTCCGAATCCGTCTGGGCGCTCAGGGCTCCCAGGGCCGGCGTGCAGGTCATGCCACCACAGCACGCGCCCAGAACCTCCGGCAACGAAATCCCCAGCACCCGCGTGCCATACAGCCAGCCGGCGAACAGGGGCAGGGTGGTCACCAGGAAGCCCATCAGCAGGAGCCCGGGACCTTGCGTCCCCAGCGCCTCGAAAAATCGCGCGCCCGCCGACACCCCGGCCCCCGCCAGGAAAAACACCAGGCCCATTTCGGTCAGCAGTATCCGGGAAGCCCTTGGCATGCTGCCCCGCAGAAATCCGATCCGGCCAAAATGGGCCAGTACCAGCGCGACCAGCAATGGTCCACCCGCCGAGCCAAGGCTGATGGATCCTCCCCCCGGCAACCCTATCGGCACCATGCCCAGGAAAAGTCCCAGCGCGATACCGATGGCCAGCGAAATAATATCCGTTTCATCGAGCGCGCGGCTGCGGTGTCCGGCGTAACGGGCAAACGCCTTGAGCTTGTCCGGCTCGCCCACCGCGTGGAGCACGTCCGCGTACTGCACCGCCGTGTCCGCGTTGGGCACGATGGTCACGAGATTCCGCTCAAGCCTCGTAATGGTCACGCCGAACCGGTGGCGCAGGTTGAGTTCCCGCAGGGTCTTTCCGGTTACCTCCGGGGAAGTGGCCACTATCTTCATGCGCTCGTTCTCAACATCCAGGGTAAACTTACGATCGCTGACGCGTCCCAGGAACTCCACCACCGCCGGCAACCGGTCTCTTTCCGCCACCACCAGCACGTGCGTTCCAGGTTCGAATACCGTGTCCGGCGACACCGGCACCATCCGTTCTCCGTGGGCCACCCGCGAAATCTGCGCCCGCTGGTCCGCAAGAAACGCGTTCTCGCTCACACGCTTCCCGAACAGGTTGGGGTTCGTGACTTCAATGACGACCCGTTCAATGCCACTGCCCTGACCCCGTCCGGCGGCCAGTTCCCGGCACGCGGCGTCAACGGATATGCCCAGCACCCGGGGCAGCACCTGCACGAACAACACCACGCCCGCCACGCCGTACACGTACGCCACGCCATAACCGATGGAAACATTGCCAGAATGACCCGTGGCTTCCAGGGCCGCGGCCAGGGCAGGCGTGCTGGTCATGGCACCAGCGTATACCCCCGCCGCGAAATCCGCTGGTATCCCCAGCAGGCGCGCCCCCAGGATGCCCGCCACGGTGGCCGTCAGCACGATAACCAGGGCCACTTGCGTCAGCCTGGAACCCTGCCGGGCCAGGTTACGGAAAAAGGTGGGCCCCGCCGTCAGGCCCACGCAGTAGACGAACAGGGCCAGTCCCAGGCCGCCTACCCCCTCCGGCACGGCGTATCCCATGGCTCCCGCCAAGAGTGCCGTGAAAATAACGCCACTGTTACCAAAAGAAACGCCAAAAAAATTGACGCGACCGAAAAGCATGCCGCCTCCGATGACCAGAAACAGGCAGATCAGCGGGTTGCCGAGGGTGACCGACAGAACCCCTCCAGGGGTCTCCCCGGCGTGGAACCACTCCGGACGCGCGTAAAACAGCCATCCACCCAGGGCCACCACGATCAGCGTGGCCGTCGGAACGATATAGTCTTTCCACCGGATACCCATTCGAGCGTATTCCTTTCCAGCCCAGGACAATCTGCCTGAAACGATACACGGAAACAGCCTTGAGATGACTGGCCGATCCCCGGCCCTCCCCGCTTGTCCCCATTATAACATATCGAGAAAAAATTCTTCAATAATCTACCCCCCCTCACACCATGCCGGCTGCACGTCTCCCAGGCGACAACGACCCGGATGGCTCTTTCTCAACCACATTGGGACCCCCCGTCATGCCAGCCCCCCAGCACGATGCGTTGCAGATGATAATCACCTTCCGCCCCGCGGGGGACAGTTGCATCGGAGAAGGCGTTTACGGTATGATGAGAGATACCTGACACGG
>JAGPFE010000099.1 GCA_018056705.1 Candidatus Hydrogenedentota bacterium
CCGGTAGGAAGCAGGCCTCGCAAGGCATGCTGTTTCACGAACACATACAGCCACTGGTCCATGGTGTCGAAGGACCATCCCAGGCAGGCCACGACCAGCACCAGCCAGTGGTATCCACTGAGGCCGCTGTAAAAAGGAAGGCGCTTTTCAGGGGGAGTAGCCATCATGGTATTCCTTGACCGGGATTTCAGTTCGCGAGCGGGTATCGCGCCGCCTGCCTATTGTGGCGAAGCGTCCTGATCCAAAACAACCCGGCGTGTCAGGTGGGCGATCGCCGGGTGAGCAGGATCGCCGCGCCCAGGAACAGCAGCGTGGGTGTCCACGCCGCGACGAAGGGCGGTACCTTGCCAATGTATCCCAGCCCCGTGAAGGCGTAAAAACACGCAAGGTAAGCCAGCCCGATCGCGCCGCCCGCTCCAAGGCTGATCAACAGGCCGCCCCGTCTCAGCCGTATCGCGAACGGCAGGGCCAGCCACATCATTACCGGGCATAACGCGGGCTGTGCGAACTTTAACTGGAGGGCCATCCGCGTGTTTCGCGTGGGAATACCTCGAGACTCGGCTTCCTGGATATCGGCGCGCAACTGGGTAACCGTCCGCGTGATGGGGGGGGCGTCCAGCGCGAACAGCGCGTCGGGCGGGGTGGAGAACGGCGCGGTTTCTTGGGTGATCCGCCGGGTAACCGCGCGCCAGTTTTCCCGGGTGAGGTAACGGGTGGTTACGCCATCTTCCAGGACCCATCGGTTTTCCGCCGCGTTCCAGAAGATCCGCCGCGCGCGGATTTCCTCCAGGGCGTCCGCGTCGGAACGGTGCAGGAAGACGTTCCGTCCCGAAAGGGCCCGACGGTTGAAACTCAGCACGTGCAGGGTCCACCCGCCGTCCAGGTCAACCCGGCTGAAGCCCTTTCCGACTCCTCCGGAGGTCTTGGAAAAATAGCGCTGGTTGATGTCTTCGAAGGTTTGGGCCGCCTGGACGCCCAGTGTTTCCTGGAACACGAAAATGGCGACGGCGAACAGTAGCGCTCCGGCCAGCGGTGCCCGGACCGCGCGAAGCAGGCTGACGCCGCCGCCGTGCAGGGCCGTGAATTCGTTGTCCTGCGCGGCGCGCCCCAGCACGAAAAGTCCCGCCAGGAGTACCGAAATGGCCGCGGCGTGATACTCAAAAAGAATGGTGGGGGTCAGGGTGATGTAATAGGTCAGGATCGCCTTGAGGGGAATGCTGTACTTGACAATATTGTCCTGGCGCGCCAGGAGCAGATCGATGATCGCGGTGAGCAGCACCAGCGATACCAGGATGCGGATCATGGTGCCAACCACACGGCCCAGGTAGAACCGGTCCAGACGGGTCAGCCATTTAGGGCGACCCGTGGGTCTGCCCCGGGTGTCATCGGCGATGTGGTTTACTGGCGTCATGGGTGCTACACCCGGTCCACCCGGCTGATCAGCCACGCACCCCAGGCGATCAGCAGCAGGTTTGGAATCTGACCGATCAGGATTGTCGGCAGGGTGGGCAGCAAAAGGGGAGGCTCGGACACTTTTCGAAGGATGAAGTACGCGGCCACGATGAACAGGCCCGCCGCGTAGGCGTAGGAACGGCCGGTGCGGGAAGTTCGCGCGCCGATGGGAGCTCCCGCCACGCAGACCGCGAGACACATCAGCGGAAAGGCAAGGCGATCTTTCAGTTCGATCTGAACGTTGCGCCATCGGGCCGCCACGGGCAGTGAACCCGTTTCCCGGAACAGGCCACCGAGTTTGCGTTCCTCCGTCAGCAGTTGTCGCAGGCTCATGCTGTTCACGACGTCCGGAATTTCGCCCGTTCTGGGTGCGGGCACCCGTTGTCGCAACACCTCGAAGGTAACGTGCCGGCTGGGATCGGCGGGAATCAGGTGACCCTGCCGCATTTCCAGCACGCTGCCTTCACTGTCGCGGATCAGCCGGGCGGACGCGGCGTGGAACACGCTGGCGCCGCCGTCCTTGTCCTGCTGCACCACGGTAATCCGCCGCAGGGTCCCGTCGGGGTCTCGCTGCCCGATGTACACCCGCCACTCGCCGTATTCCTGCATGACGCCGGTGGGGAGCATGTCCAGCGTCAGGCGCAGGGGCATTTCCAGGGCGACCATGCGGGCCATGCGACTGTAAGCCAGGGGCGCGGCCATGTCGATGATGACCCATTCCACCACGCTCAGCAGGGCTCCGCAGACCAGCACGGGAAGAATGGCACGCTTGAGCGGAATGCCCGCCGCTTTCATCGCGATCAGTTCGCTGTTCCGGGCCATGCGCGCAAAGGCCATCATCACGCCGAACAGAAACGTGATGGGTACCACGTAGCCGGCCAGGGCCGGCAGGGCAAACAGCGCGACCCGCCCCACGTCCAGGAGTTGAATCTGCTCGGGCGGGAACAGGTCGAGTACATTTTTCAGTTGCGCGCGCACCGTGCTGCCCACAATGAAAAACCCCACGATCACCGCGGAAATCACCGCGGGAACCGCCACGTTGCGCAGGATGTACCGGGACAGTATGGAGGTCATGGGGAGATGTCATTTCTGCCAGTCAGCCGGCGGTAAACCGGCAGGGCCGGTAGCATTATAGCCGGAACGTGGCCGTTTGCCGGGAAGCTTACCACGCCTCGGGGTCGTCGTCGCCGGCATGACCGGCGCGCGCGATCAACGTGACGGCCTGCTCGGCCAGGTCCAGCAGGTCGGTGGCTCGTGGTATTTCGACGCTCGCCGTGGCCTGGCCGTTGTCCATGGAAAACGCGGCTTTCGGCCAGGCCCGGCTCAGCGTGGCCTGAACGGCGGTATTCATCAGGTCCGGCGTGGTGAAGCGGATGACCAGCTGGCCGTCTTGCCGGGTAATGGACGCGATGCCGGCCTCCATGGCCCGGGCCCGCAGCTCCACCACCCGGAGCAACCGATCCGCGGGCGGAGGGATCGGTCCGAAGCGGTCCCGGAGTTCCGCGCGGAATTCCCGCGCTTCCTCAATGCTGGAAATGTCCGCCGCGCGCCGGTACAGCGCGATTTTCTGTTGCGCGACGGGGATATAGGTTTCGGGGAAGAAGGCATCCACCGCCAGGTCGATCCGGGGGGCCTGGGCCCGTCGCGTAGGCCGCCCGGTCTGCTCCGCGATAACCTCCGCGATGATCTGCCGGTAGGTTTCGTAGCCCACCGACGCGATGTGTCCACTCTGTTCCGCGCCGAGCAGATCTCCCGCGCCCCGGATTTCGAGGTCCCGCATGGCGATATGGAAGCCCGATCCCAGCGAAGAAAATTCCTGCAAGGCCTGCAGGCGTTTCCGGGCGTCTTCGGTCATGATTTCCGATCGGGGCACCAGCAGGTAGGCATAGGCGCGATGCTTGTACCGGCCTACCCGGCCGCGGATCTGGTACAGCTGGCTCAGGCCGAACTGGTCGGCCCGGTCCACGATGATCGTGTTGGCGTTTGGGATGTCAATGCCCGAGCCGATAATGGTGGTGCAGACCAGCACGTCCAGTTCACGGTTGACGAAGGCGGTCATGACCGCTTCCAGTTCATGACGTTCCATCTGGCCATGGCCGACACCGACCCGGGCCCGGGGCACCAGTTTTCGGACGAATTCCGCCACCCGGTAGATGTTCTGCACCCGGTTGTGCAGGAAAAACACCTGTCCCTGGCGCGCCAGTTCCCGTTCCAGGGCTTCCCGTATGACCTCCTGGTCCCACGGTCCGACCCAGGTGTGGATCGGCAACCGGTCGTTGGGAGCCGTGTTGATGACGCTCATGTCCCGGGCGCCGATCAGGGCCATGTGCAGGGTGCGGGGTATTGGCGTGGCCGACATGGTGAGCGTGTCCACGTTGACCCGCAGCTGCTTCAGACGTTCCTTCTGCGCGACCCCGAATCGCTGTTCCTCGTCGATGATGAGCAGGCCAAGATCCCGGAACTGCACCCGCCTGGACAGCAGCATGTGCGTGCCGATGACCACGTCGATCAGGCCGTCCCGAAGTTTTTCGATGGTCTCTTTCTGCTCCGCGGGGGATCGGAATCGGTTCAATAAGGCCACGCGGACCGGGAAATCGGCCATGCGCTCGCGGAAGGTGTTGTAATGCTGCTGGGCGAGAACCGTCGTGGGGCAGAGTACCGCGACCTGCTTCTGGTCCATGACCGCCTTGAAGGCCGCCCGCAGGGCCACTTCCGTTTTGCCGAATCCAACGTCGCCACACAGCAGCCGGTCCATGGGCCGAGGCGATTCCATGTCCCGTTTGACTTCTTTTATGGCCCGTAACTGGTCCGGCGTTTCCTCGTATTCGAAGGCTTCTTCGAACGCCGTCTGCCAGGGGGTGTCGGGAGAAAACGCGTGACCACGCGCGCTTTCCCTCGCGGCGTAAAGCTTGATCAGTTGTTCAGTCAGTTGCCGTACGGCGGTCCGGACTTTTTCTTTCCGCAGTGCCCAGCCCGCGCCGCCAAGGCGGTCCATCTTGGGCAGCGCGCCTTCCGTCGCCTGGTACTTCTGGACCTGGTCAATGGCCGTCACGGGAACGTAGACCTTGCCCCCGCCGGCGTACTGGATCGCCAGGAAATCTCCCGGCTGGTTCGGGAAACGCTGCAGGCCGATGTAGCGGCCGATGCCGTGGTGTTCGTGCGCCACGTAATCGCCTGGTTTCAGGTCGCTGAAATGGGCAATGGAAGTGCCCACTTCAAAACGCCGCCGGTGCCTGCGGACGTAATGTCTCCCGAAAATCTCTTTCTCGCTCAGGGCCGCCAGTTTTTCCTCGGGCAGGTCGAATCCCGCGCTGAGCCGTCCCACTTCGACCCTGAAATCAAAATGTGTGTCCTGTCCCGGCCGGAAGCCCTGTTCTCCGGCCAGTTCCAGGAACCGGCGTTTTTCGGCCGGGTTCACGCAGAACAGGCGGACCGTGTAGCCTCCCCGCTCCCATT
>JAGPFE010000100.1 GCA_018056705.1 Candidatus Hydrogenedentota bacterium
GGGCACCATCATGCCCATCGCCGACACCACGGCGTGCCTGACCTTGTCCGTGCTGAACGACGCGGGCGCGATGGCCTTCTGTGAATCCGATTTCGTGGTCATTCCATCGGGGATCCTGCTGCGGCACATTTCCGGCCTGCCCGTGTTCCTGAACGATCCCACCTATCCGCACCACGGCCAGATTACCCTGGCCCACTGCACCGCGCCGCGCGGGCTGGATGGCCGGACGTTGGCCCCGGCGCGGGTCGTCACCCACTACGAATCCGATTTCGGCGCCGCGCCCAAGGTGGAAATGGCCCTGGGCCAGGTGACCACCACGCTGGTGCCCGATTTCGAAAACCGCGTGTGGCACGGCTTCACCGGTAAGGTGCTCGACAATCCCTTCCTCGACATCTGTCGATCCCAGGTTGACGTGTCCATTGACGGCGACTGGAAACGACTGGTCACCGGCATGCGCGGCTTCCACTGGATGACCGTCTACGGCGACTGGCTCAAGGAAACCGGATACGCCCTGTCCAAGGTCGGCGTGCGCTGGCGCAACCTGACCTCCGGCGCCACCGTCGAGGTCTGAGATCCAGCCCGAACCGCCAGGGAGGGTGCCGGGATGACCCGACAGCGCGGCGGATCAGGAGTGCCCCGACGCGGTTTTTTGCGGGCCGCGGGTGCGGCCGTGCTGACCGCCGGGCTGGCGAGGAAAACATCCGCTGTTTCCGGCGCGGGGGACGCGCGCCGCAACCTGGTCGTTATTCTGGTGGATGACCTCCGCTACGATGGCATGGGATGCCGGAATCCTTATTTCACCACCCCGCGCCTGGACCAGGTGGTGGCCGAAGGATGCCTGTTCGAAAACACTTTCGTTACGACGTCCCTCTGTTCTCCCAGTCGCGCCAGCATGCTCACGGGCCTCTATGCCCATCGGCACGGGGTCATGAATAATTCGACCGCGCTGCCGCCGGGTATCCAGACCTTCCCTGAAATCCTGCGCGAGGCCGGTTACCGGACCGCTTTCATCGGGAAATGGCACATGGGTGGCGAAAGCGACGCGCCCCGCCCCGGCTTCGATCGCTGGGTGTCTTTCCGGGGGCAGGGCGTCTACACCAACCCGGTGCTCAACGTGGACGGCCGGAAGACCCCCCGGGAAGGCTATATCACCGACCTGCTGACGGACTACGCCCTGGACTTTCTTAAGGAACAGGACACGCGTCAGCCATTCTTTCTGTGGCTGTCTCACAAGGCGGTTCACGATGAATTCACGCCGGCCCCGCGGCATGCCGGGCGATATGCCGACAGAACGTGGCCCCGGCCGGTCACCATGGCGGACACCGATGAAAACTACGCCGGAAAACCGGAATGGGTGCGCCGCCAGCGGCGTTCCTGGCACGGCGTGGACGGGATGTATAACAACCGGGAATCCTTCGACGCCTTCACCCGCCGTTACGCGGAGACCCTGCTGGCCGTTGACGAAAGCGTCGGGCGCCTGCTGGACCAGTTACGCGAACAGGGCCTTGCCGGCAATACCACCGTGCTGTTCACCTCGGACAACGGGTTCCAGTTCGGTGAGCATGGCCTGGTCGACAAGCGGACGATGTACGAAGCCTCGATTCGGATTCCCCTGGTCGCGTGGGGACCGGGCTTTGTGCCGGCGGGCTCGCGCCGATCGGAAATGATCCTGAACGTCGACCTGTGCCCGACCTGCTGTGAACTGGCCGGGGCGACGGTGCCGCCTGGCGTCCAGGGCCGGTCTTTCGTGCCCCTGTTGCGGGGAGCGTCCGTGCCCTGGCGCGACGCGTGGTTATATGCCTATTTCTGGGAACGGGGTTTTCCCCAGACGCCGACGGTGCTGGGCGCGCGAACCGACCGGTACAAGTTCATGAAGTACCATGGCGTCTGGGACCGCTACGAACTGTACGACCTCGAAAGGGACCCGGAAGAACGGCACAACCTGCTGGGGCCATGGATACAGCAGCACGAGGCGGGCGCTCTCGACCAGTTCATCCGTCGCCATGCCGACGCGGACACGAGACGGCTTTTCGATGAACTCAGTCGCCTGTTGGAAGCCCTGCTGAAGGAATACGGCCTCGCGCCGGAACCGAACTGGCTCCCGGCAGGCACGGTCACTTGATAAAGGAGCCCGTTCACTTGCTAAACATGAAAAATCATGCTATAATATTCATATCCAACGAATACCCAGAACAGTGCGGGGATGTTCTTAACCAGAGGAGATGCAAACGATGAAGAAGATGCTGGGCTTGCTGTCGTTGACGCTGTGTATGCTCATGTTGAGCGGCTGTCCGCTGCTTCCCACCAGTTGGAGCCTGGCCGGCAAGTGGCAGAGCGTTGAACCGGTGGTCGTTGATGCGACGAACGGCACGCTGACCTCGGCCAAGGATGACGCGGACAACGCCTATCGGTTCAAGATGGAACTCCAGTTCGACAAGAATAATTTCGTGTACCGCGAGTATGAGTTTTTGCCAGACCGTTCTGAATTGGACGCCCTGTACAGTTGGGTGGTTACCTACGAAATGAAGGGGACCTTTGAAGCCAAGGCCGGAGCCAAGGTAGACGGCTGGCCGGCGCTGGATACCATGCTCCTGATGAATATCACGCAGTACGCGTCCCTGGATGCTGAATTCATTGGGGCGACGGGCAGGTGGGACTACTCGAAGTACGAAATCTACAAGGCCGTGCCGAATGACCCGTGGATCGCGCGGTGGGTGGTGGGCCTGAGTCCCTTCAATGAACTGCTGGCGTCTTTTGGCTCTTCAAACAACTGGAAATCTTTTGGCCGTGGGGATTTCAACAATGACGTGATGGCCCCGTGGACGTTCGTCAAGGTTAAAGAATAATTCACGGGCCCTGGTGTATCTTCCTGCCCGCCGG
Organism: Candidatus Hydrogenedentota bacterium; assembly: GCA_018056705.1. GTDB lineage: Bacteria > Hydrogenedentota > Hydrogenedentia > Hydrogenedentales > CAITNO01 > JAGPFE01. Next base: position 2,881 of record JAGPFE010000100.1, read on the forward strand.
TTCCCCGCCCGGCGGGCTTTTTTTGTGAAAGGAGAGCACCGCGACGGGTTTGTGGAGTCTCGCTCACGAGGTCCAGCAATGTTTCCGGCCGGCCCGGGGAATCGGGCCGGCCGGATGTAAGTTTCAAGGGGCGCCCGGACAGGAGCGGGAACTCCCGCCGGGTGTGTCCTGGTTTCGCGATCAGGCCCAGGTCATGGCCGTGGGCTTCTGGAAGATGATCGTCTGTTTCAGGAAGTTCACCGCCTTGGTCAGGCCTTCCCAGCTCGACATCAGGCTGTCTTCGTGTTCGATGCTGATGGCGCCGTCGTAGCCTACCATGCGGAGCATCGAGAAGAAGTCGTTCCACCACTTCAGGTCGTGGCCGTATCCGCAGGTGCGGAAGATCCACGACCGGTTCATTTCATCGCCGTAGTGCTTGGCGTCGTTCACGCCGTTGACCTTGGCGTTCCATTCGTGCACCACCGAGTCTTTCGCGTGCACGTGGAAGATGGCCTTGCCCAGTTCCTTCACGCACAGCACGGGGTCCATGCCCTGCCAGAACAGGTGGCTGGGGTCGAAGTTGCAGCCGAGCGCGGTGCCGCATTCCTTGCGCAGTTTCAGCAGCGTTTCCGGGTTGTACACCACGAAGCCGGGGTGCATTTCGAAGGCGAACTTCACGCCGTGGTCCTTGAGGAACTGCGCGCGCTTGCGCCAGTAGGGGAACACCACCTCGTTCCACTGGTACTCGAGGGTTTCCAGGTAGTCGGGCGGCCACGCGCAGGTGACCCAGCTGGGCCGGGTGGCCTTGGGGTCGGAGCCGGGGCAGCCCGAGAAGCCGTTGACCACCTTCACGCCCAGCAGCGAGGCCAGGCGGATGGTTTCTTCTTCCGCTTCCTGGTGAGCCTTGGCGAAGGCGGGGTCCGGGTGCAGGGGATTGCCGTGGCAGCTGAGCGCGCTGATTTCCAGTCCTTCGCCCTTGAGCATGGCGAGCAGTTCTTCGCGCTTGGGCTTGGAGGCCAGCAGTTCCTTGCGCGGGCAGTGGGCCTCGCCGGGGTAGTTTCCGGCGCCCAGTTCCACCGTCTGCAGCCCCAGGGGCCGGATCATTTCCAGCACGTCTTTCAGGGGCTTGTCGCCGAACATCACCGTCAGCAGTCCGAGTTTCATGGAGCGTCCTCCTCTTTGGTTATTGCTTGCTGGTCCACCGGCTCTCCGCCGCCGGTCTTCGCGTTTTAAGCGATTATACTTACACGCGCGCGGGGCTGAAAGCAATATTGTGCCCTGTTTTAATAGCATGATCGCGTGATTTTATAATATCCTTGATCTGACCTCAGGAGGCCCTTCCATGAAAACGGTGAAACAAGCCTGCGCGCTCAAAGAGGACGCGCTGGATTTTCAGTTGGCCCAACTCATAGAAAACATTGACGAGGTCATCCGCGACGAAGAAGCGGGAAAACGTTTTTTTGAACGCACCTACATCACCCAGAACATGCGCCAGTTGCTGGCTGACGGCATGGCGCGTCTGGCCGGCCGGACCGAGGTGGCGGTCTATCACCTCAGGCAGGCCATGGGGGGCGGCAAAACCCACCTGATGACGGCCTTTGGATTCCTGGCCAGGTATCCAAAGTTGCGTGAACGCTACGTGGCCGACCTGCCTTACGTCCATGATTTCGGCGCGGCCGCCGTGGCCGCGTTCAACGGCCGGAATTTCCCCAACGAGTTTTTCTGGGGAGACCTTGCCAAGCAACTGGGGTATCCCGATCTATTCAGGGCGTTCTGGAGTAGCGGGCCCAAGGCGCCAGGCGAAAGCGACTGGCTGGCCCTGTTCAAGGAAGTCGGCAACCGTCCGATTCTCATCCTGCTCGATGAAATGCCCCCTTACTTTAACAATTACCGGACCTCGCCCGTGGGAAGTGGCACGGTGGCCGATATCGTGACCACGGCCCTGTCCACCCTGCTGACCGCCGCCGCGCGGCGCAACAACGTGTGCGTGGTGATTTCCGATCTCGAGGCGGTGTACGAAG
>JAGPFE010000101.1 GCA_018056705.1 Candidatus Hydrogenedentota bacterium
GAGGAATCGCCGGAGCGTGTATACCGCCAGAGGTAGGTTGTCCTCGATTGGTACCAGAGCCTTGGGTAACGGGAGTCCCAATCGTTCTCCCTTTCCCGCCGCGGTGAGAATCAGGCGCGTGGGCATGATAAAGTCCAGAGTTACTGCACTACCCCGATGAAACGTGTGAAGATCATCTTTCCGGCGGATGTCTGGAGCACGCTGGTTACCACGGCCTGTACCGTTTTGCCCATGTGAACCCGTCCGCCATCCACCACGATCATGGTTCCGTCGTCGAGGTAACCCACGCCCTGATTGGGCTCCTTGCCTTCCTTGATGACGCGGACTTCCATTACTTCGTCCGGCAGCACGGCGGGCTTGAGCGCGTTGGCCAGTTCATTGATGTTGAGGACCTCGACGCCGTCGATCTGGGCCACCTTGTTCAGGTTGAAATCGACCGTGAGAATCTTGCCCTTGAAGCGCTTGGCCAGTTCGATAAGCTTGGCATCCACTTCGCGGATGTTCGCCGGGTCATCTTCGCAGATGACGACGGCAACCTTCGAGTCGGGTTCCTGGATTTTTTTCAGGATATCCAGGCCCCGGCGTCCCTTGGCCCGGCGCAGCACGTCAGCGGAATCGGCGATGTGCTGCAGTTCCTTCAGCACGAACCGGGGCACCATCAGCACGCCTTCGACAAACCCGCTGGCGCAGATGTCAGCGATGCGGCCGTCGATCAGCACGCTGGTGTCGACCAGCTTGACGGAACCAGCACCGCCTGGCAAGGAACTGGTCAGCCTCACGGCAGTCATGAGCGATTCCCACTTCGCGGCCCGGTTTAGGGCGACATAGATCCCGATGTAGCCAAAGATCAGGACGATGGTCACCGAGATGAAAATCTGCAGCGTGGGCTCCGTGCGTGGAAACCAGAAGAGCATGTACCGGGACACGGCGTAGCCGACCAGCAGCGCGATGACCACCGCCACCACTGCCGGCGCGAGGCGCTCGTACATTTCCTGGGTGACCAGACGCACGGCGACCAGCACCGCGATCCCCGTGAGGATGCCCACGACCACGCCGACCCCCATCCACGGCGCGAGCGCGATCGTGTTCCCCGCCTCATTCAACTGTTCCACCAGGTACCGCGCCCAAAGCCCCCCCATCACGGCGCAAGCGATCACGAAAAAAAAGCGTACGATTTTTTCCGGCATGTCGGTTCCCCGTTGTCAGTGTCTTGTGATCCCGAGCCCCAAAGCACCTGTTTTCTATTCTACGTTATTTTAGCCAAAGTATACCGTGTCGCGCATCTTGCGGGCCGGCCATATTGTCGGGAATACTTTTCAGGTATCATGTTTTTCCATGAAACGGGTGTATCGCCTGTTGGGCAGGCGCGGGAGAAACGGATGGGACTGACGGCCGCGGAAATCAGGGCGCGCGTTGAGACGTTGCGGCAGCAACTCGAACATCATCGCCAGCGGATCGCGGATATCAAGGATCGCTTGGCGGCGGCCGATCGAAAACGGGCCAGCCTGCCCGTGGAAGAGCAATCCCGGTTGGATCCCGTGCTCGACATGCTGGAGCGCGAACTGGATTACGTCAAGGCCCGGTATACCGAGGACGAACAGAATCTTCTGAAACTGCAAAAAAAACTGGCCGAGCTCGAAACGGAAGAACAAGTCCTGGAACCAAGCCCTTCAGCGGTGAGCGGCGAAGAAATGGGAGCGCAGGCGGAAGTGGCTGACGCGGTCATGGCCGGGATGGAACGGGAATCCGTGGAAGTGGCCGGACTTCGGGCGCTGCTCGGCGGCGCGCTGGCTAAGATCCAGCGGCGGGATTTCGAAGGGTTGACCCTCCAGGAGATCAGGGCACTGCGGGCGTGTTACGACCGGTTGCTTCACCGGGTGAACCGGAATATTCGCGAAGACCGGCTGAAATCGATGATCGCGGCGGCCTTGCGGGCCCTGGACCGGATGAAAAAGTTGCCTCCCGAGTCAGGCAATTCCCCCATCTGACGCCTCATCGGGGTCCTCCGGGGATGGAGCGATTTCCAGGGGTGGACCATACTGGAAATCGGGATGGTTGCCCGCGATGACTACGGTGAATTCGCCCCGGGGGGGGTGCTCCTCGAACCACGCGGCCAGTTCGGAGAGGGGAGCGCGTCGCGCGGATTCGTGTAACTTGGTCAGTTCGCCGCACGCGGTGGCCAGTCGATCCCCCAGCACCGTCCGGGCGTCGCGCAGGGTGGCGGCCAGCCGGAAGGGCGATTCGAACAGGACCAGGGCATGGGGGGTATCCGCGTCCCGCGCGAAGAATCGCCTGCGCCTGGCAGGGGTTCGAGGTGGAAATCCCTTGAAAATGAACGTGGGGGCGGGGATACCAGAAAGCGCGAGGGCGGCAGTCACCGCGCTGGGGCCGGGCACCACCTCCACGGAATAGCCATGGTCCCGGCACAGGCTGGCGACCCGGTAGCCGGGATCGCTGATGCTGGGCATACCGCCATCTGAGCACAGGGCGACGGTCTTACCCTCGCCCAGCAGGCCGAGGATCCGGCGGGCGGCCGCGTCTTCATTATGATCATGACAGGCGAACCGGAGCGAGGGCAAGGGGATGTTGTGCCGCTCGAAAAGTTTCCAGGTTACCCGCGTGTCCTCGCAGGCCACGGCGTCCGCCTCGCCGAGTATCCGAAGGGCCCGGAGCGTGATGTCTTCCATGTTGCCGATGGGCGTGCCGACCAGGTACAGTTTACCGCCCGTCGCCGGTGGCGTGGCGTGGGATGGAGGGTCCGGAACAGGCGGGGCCGGCCGCGCGGGCGCAGCCCTTTTTTTCCGGTTTCGGGGGCTCATGGCGCGTCGATGTCCGGCCGGATCACGGTGATGCCGCGGGCTTCCATGGCTTCCCGCAGGCGTTCGAACATGGCCTCGTCATAATGCATACCCACGATGGCGCCCCCGGATCCCGCGAACTTGGCGTGCGCTCCAACGGACCGGGCTATCTCGATCATTTCAATGTTTCCCGGGTCGAGGTTCATGATGCTGCGGCGGCGCTCGAAATTCCGATCCATGAGGGGTCCGATTTCCATGCCCCGGCCCGTTACCAGCAGATCACGCGCTTCCTGGGCGTAAGCCGCGAAGTCCCGCATGGCCTGATGTACCTCGGGGTCGCCGTCCAGCCATCGCTGCCGGATGTTGTTGTGGACTACCTCGCTGCCCTCCCCCAGTTCCGCTCGATAGGCCAGGAAAAGGGGGGGCAGGAGGGCCGGATCCAGTTCTTCGTAACTGCCATGTCCCTGGCGCTCCATCAGGTCGCGGCTGAAGTCCATGAATACCAGGCCGCCGTAGACCTGGATAACCCGGTCCTGGAGTCCGGCCGCGATTCCCAGTTCCTCGGTTTCCACTTCGAGGATGAGCCCTGGCAGCACGGGCTTGGGGATATCGACGTCGTAAAACTCCATAAGGCATCGCATGGTAGCGGTGACCAGGGCGCTGGATCCGGCCAGGCCCAGCCGTCGGGGGATGGTGGACCGGTAGCGGATGGAAAAATTACGTTGGTCGAGGGGGATTCCGTGGCGGACGCAGTAGTCGTAAAACCGCTTGATGGCGGCTTTCATGAGCCGGATGCCGCCGTAGTAGCCGTTGCGGCGCACGTCTTCAGCCAGTTCCCGCATACCGGGATAGATGGACCGGTCCTGGAAACTGGGGACAATCTCCAGTTCCGGGTGTTCGTATAGACTTACCCGCGCCGCGAAGTTGCGGATGGCCACGCTGAGGGTTTTACCGTAGTACCCGTCGGAAGGATTGCCCATCAATCCCGCCCGGGCATACACGATTGCTTCACATGCCATGATGCCGTGCTTTCTTCACGCGCATGGTAACCTGTTGGCTCGCGCGACGCTTATTATAATAGGATGAGGGTCGCGCGGGCGTATCGGGGGAGGAGACGGATAATACGCCGGGCTGGAAAATGATAACGCGTTATCAGTATAATCCCGCGGAAGCGGCCCTGCCTGGAACGGGCCGCCGGAGGTTTGCGCCCGATGGTAACGCTCAGTAACGTGACTCGGCGGCTTGGACCGGGCGTGGTGTTCCAGTGTCCCGCCTTCCATGCCGAACCGGGGGCCCGCGTGGCCCTGTGGGGTCCCAGCGGATGCGGCAAGTCCACGCTGCTCAACCTGATCAGTGGATTGCTGCGGCCCCACGCGGGGGCAATCGTGGTGGACGGCGTGGATATCGCGAAATTGTCCGAGGCTCAACTGGATGGGTTCCGGGGCGAGCGGTTCGGGTTTATTTTCCAGACCTTCAACCTGCTGGCTCCCTTTACCGCGTTACAGAACGTCATGATCGGCATGCGCTTTGCCGACGTCGTGCCCGCCCGGGAATGGCGGGATCGCGCGGTGGCCATGTTAAAGCGGGTGGGCCTGGAACATCGACTGCACGCCCGCCCCGCGACGCTCAGCGTGGGCGAGCGGCAACGGGTGGCCATCGCCCGGGCACTGGTGAACCGTCCCCGGGTCATCGCCGCCGACGAACCCACGGGCAGCCTGGACCCGAAAGCGGCCGCGGCAGTCATGGACCTTCTCCTGGAACTGTGCGAGGAAGAAAAAGTGACCCTGCTGCTGGTTACCCATGACCGGGCCATCGCCGACCGGTTGCCGGAAATGTTCTCCTGTCATGACCTGGTGAAGGAGGCCGCGACATGAGCCTGTGGCACATCGCGTGGCGTTACCTGTGGAACCGGAAACTGACCACGGTTCTGACCATACTTTCGGTGGCCCTTGGCGTGGGGCTGATCGTGTCGGTGCTGACCCTGCGCGAGGAAACCCAGCGGCGTTTTGAGCAGGAAGGCCAAGCCTTCGACCTCGTGGTGGGCGCGAAGGGCAATC
>JAGPFE010000011.1 GCA_018056705.1 Candidatus Hydrogenedentota bacterium
TGCGGAGTAACTGGCGGGATTCACGGTAATCCGTCAACCGGCGCAACACGGTCGTCAGCGTGCCGCTTGCCTCGCTGGCCCGGATCAGGTTGACGAACACCGTGTCGAAATGAGCCGGGTACTTTTCAAACGCCGTCCACAGGGGATTACCCGCTTCCACCGAGGCTGCCATCTCTCTGATCATGGCCTTCAGTGCCGGACGGCTGCCTCGTTCCGATAGTGTTTTCAGCGCGCGCAGCAGCGAGGTCCCCGATTCCAGCAACAGGATCAACTGGCGCAGGAAGGTAATGATATCCCCTTCCCGCGCGCCGCCTAACCCGGAAAACCTCGATCCGGCCGATCCGGTCCCCGCTGCCACTTCCGGAGACGACACGGTCTCCTGTCGCGGCTGTTCCTCTCCGCCGCCGATCACCAGCCTTTTTTTGCCAGGCCTGCTTTTCTTGCTGCCGTCTGCTTCAGCCATTACCGTGCTCCTTTGCCCCGGCGGTCCGCGCCGAAGACACATCGCCAACGCCTGACACCGCGTATACCAGCCGCAAGCCCGATTGGGTCAGCGCGTAACCCCGCTCCACCGTCCACCGGGCGCGGTCATAAGGCCTCCCCAGGACCAGCCGCCATGCCGCGCCCTCCGCCCGCACCACGTAGCAGGTTGTGGCGTCAGCCGGCGCCCCCGGCATCGCGGCGGCGTCCACTACCCGCACGGACACGCGCGCCTCCGCCTGGACGTCTGACCTTTCACCGGCCGGATCGCGCGAGCCATTCCGCTCAAGGGTCATGCCATACCCGCGCAATGGAATCGCCCATTCCACCGCGACCTTGTCGGGAACACCTTCCTGCCGGGCCGATTCCAGGCGGGCCGATGCCGTGTCCGCTCCTCCCAGGGCGGCCGCCATGGCCCGGGCGCGCAGTTCCATGACCTGCCGACGGGCCAGCGCCACCTGTCCCGCCTGAAACCACGCCGCGCCCAACAGTCCGAAAAGGGTCAGCAGCCCGATCGCGAACAGCAGCGCCACGCCCCGGGTTTTCTTTTTCCGATCCCAACCGAGATGACGCTTCATGACCGGGACCTCCCCAGATTCACGTCCACGAACCGGGTAACCGATCGATTGGTCGGCAGCGTCCGGGGATCCGGGACCGCCGTAACCACCATCCGCGTCGCATCCGGGACATCCTGCTCAAGCCACTGTTCCCGCCACACCGTTCCGTTCGCGACGGCAAACGTCACATCGCCCACCATCGCGCGCAAGGTTACCTTGCCGGAAGACGCGCCCGCGGGTATTTCTTCGCGAAGCAGCCGCGCCTCGCCCCCGTCCCGGACAACCCGGTACGTAACCCGAACCGGCACGGCAGGATCACGCCAGCCGTTTGCCATCGGGGCGGCCACCACGAGAGTCAGCGCGCCATCCGAATCCAGACGAACGTGTCCGGGACCGGATATGACACTCGACGCGTCCGAACGGAACTGCTCCAGCAGGTTTTCCAGGCTTGTCGCGGCACCCTCTCCCGCCGAAACGATCCGGTGGTAGTCCATCAGGCGGGCCAGCATGACCACCCCCATCGTGGTCACCACCGAGAGCACGCTCAGCACCACCAGCAATTCCAGCAGCGTGAAGCCCCCCGCGTGTGACCGCGATTTACCCCTCATGGTCCAGTGCTCCCGCGCGTTGCATCGCGTCACCCGCCGGCATGGGAGCGGTCAGCGCGAAGGACTGTTCCCGACCGCTATCCAGCCAGGTGACCACGACGGTCAACTCCATCACGTCGGGCATGTTCTCCAACGGCCGCGCGAAGGCCCGCCACCGGAAGGTTCCCCGGCTGGTCCACTGATCGGGAAGCGTGGTGAAGGGATAATCGACCGCGAGGTTTTCCCCCGCGGGAATCACGACCAGCCGGTCTCCCTGTTCATCCTGCTGCCAGCGGAAAGACGCGGGGGCCCGCGTCACTTCGGCCAGTTTCGCCATGGCAAGATCCGTGGCCGTCGCGCGGAATTCCGCCTCGCGGTAGAGATCACCCACCCGGCCAGCGAGCATCACCAGAATACCCACCGCCACTGATACCACGGTCAGGGCCGTCAGCAATTCCAGCAACGTGAAACCGGACCGGTTTACCTCCCGGCTGATCACCAGACTCCGCATAGACCTGCTGAATCCTCTTCCCCCTTGTGTCTCATTATATAAGGCAATAATGACGCAATCAATAAAAAATACCGTCAATGTGAGTCAATAACCAACTTAAAATAATCGAAAATATGAACCTTTTCTAGATCCAACATGTACTTCGGAGCCCGAGGTCTTCCGTTGGAATTGATACCCTGCTTAAAGATATCTAATTTCACTAAATCTGCTTCTCTAACAACTACAAATAAAATTTCTAGTAGTTTTGCCGATGTCTTTCTGTACCGGGATATTGATGTCCGTTCAATGCGGTTTTTCTCGTATTTAGATAGCCCACCTTTCAATTGCGTATGCCATTGTTGAAAAGTGCGGTTTTCGTCATTATAGATAACGTCACATAATCCTAAAATTACCCCATACGCACCATCAGTCCGAATCGCCTGCTCAATGGCGCGCATGTCATTTAGTGGAGACTGATGCGAATCGGACTTTATAGCCTTAGCCTTGACATCCCAATTAATCACCCCTTTTAAATCAAAAGTAATGTTCCCGAAACGATCTCCGGGCCAAACAAAATGGGGTACACCCGAAAGATGTTTTCGGATAAGATATTCGAAATAAAATCCGAACCACTCCATTTGTCGCCATTGGTCCTTCGCTTCTTTCATCTCCAGAATAGCGGCTTTACCATCCCACACGGACTTTATAGACCTTAATGCCTCTATCAACAGTCTAATATCATAATCAGTACTGTCATGTAATCCAGTGGTTACCATCTCAAACACCTAAAATTCGAACAGAGTTAATTGACGTTGCCTCCCAACTAGATCCAAAATTCCGGAATCGAACCCAAGCAACACCGACGCAATAAGTCTCACCGCTCCCACATTAACGGCATTACCTAATTGTCTGTATGCCGTCTCATCATCAATTCCAGACCGTTCAAAGATATTTCCCGGAATTCCCTGCAATCTGGCCGCCTCTTTGGGCGTAAGGCGACGGAATTCAGACGCTTTAGGCCGTAATAGAGGACCAATGACGGATGTCTGGGTGATCGCTACTAGAGCAGGTAGATAAGTAGGGGGCTTTACCCGAATACCACTAGGGCGGAATTGAATGACAAGATTTTTAAGTGTTCTACCACTACGAATCGGATGCGCCTTTCTCGCTTGCCATTCGAACTTCTGACGTGATAAAGGAAACTCCCGCACTGTCAGTGATGCGCTTCCAAACCGCATCATCAACCAATCTTCAATAACATCGGCATATTTATGGTAAAAAAAACTGTTTTTTATGCGAAAATCCCGCTCCCAATTTGGCATGGAGTTATTCAATTCTGGTTTTTTAGCAAACGCAAAGACCCAGATCGGAAACCCAGGAAGCACATCTTCGGGAATGTTTCGCACAAACCATTCCCAAGCTTCTAGATAAGTTTTTTCAGGTTCGTTTACCAAGTAGCGCTCTAAACAAGGGATTTCCTCATCTCCATCTAAATAATCCGAAATAGACCAGTTGTCAGGAGACCACCACTGATACTTTCTCAATCGTTGAGCCATCTCGTAACACCGGAAAATACAACGGTAATCAAGGTCATGTCGCACACCTAAAATAAAAATGCGTTCACGAACTTGTGGCGTTCCACCATATTCCGGAGGAATAGTATGAGGAGAAACAATTAAAGGTTCATCCAAAACATAATACCCAAGATATCTCAACGACTTAATTATTGTCTCCCATGTCTCTCGATGTCTAGGACCAGCCAGATTACGCACATTTTCCAAGAATAAATAAGGGGGACGTTTGACACGAATGATCTCAAGGATATCAAAAAACAAGGTCCCCCGAGTCCGATCAAGGACTCCCTTTTGTGTTCCCGATTTCGAAAATGGTTGACACGGAAAACCCGCACAAAGTATATCGTGATTGGGAACCTGCTGATCTATGATATTGTCAACAACTGACCCCTGATCAGATCCTGTAATAGAACGTATGTCTTCAAGAAAATCCGTTACATCAGGAAAAACCTCTCGATATACTTTCCGGCATGTCGGGTCTATTTCGCACGCCATTACACAGGTTCCACCAAGCGATTTTAGGGCAAAGTGAAAGCCCCCAATACCTGCAAACAGGTCAATAAATTTAAACGCATGCGCACTCATGGAATTAGTGTATCCAATACACTATCAGACGAACAATTTCCTTGCAAGTTCTTGGAATTGCCTTTTTACCTTGCGTCAATGCTCTGCTATGCTGAACTAACAGATGGGATATGCGGCATGCAACTCGACGTTTCCGGACACAGTGATATCGGAAAGAAAAAAGACCGGAATGAAGATAGTTTCGGGGTATTCCGGGCAGATCCACCTCGTACCACCCTGATTTCCGAGGGAGCCCTCGCGGTCGTGGCAGACGGCCTGGGAGGGCACGGCAACGGGGACATCGCTTCGAAACTCGCGGTCTCCATCATGCGGGACATGTTGCGAGAACCGCCGCCGGATGACGCGGCGTTCAGGATAGAAACCCTTCCTGATCGAGGCTACCTTCCCCTGTTGCGCGCCGCCGCGGAACGGGCCAACGAAAACATCTACCGCACGAACGTGGACCACGTTGCCGGGCGACGGCCCATGGGTACCACCCTTCTCGCCGCCATTCTGGCCAAGGACGCGGCGTGGTTGATTAACATCGGGGATTCCCGGGCCTATCACATCCGCGACGGCGTGGTCCTAGCCAAAACCGACGACCATTCCTGGGTGGATGAACAGGTCCGCCAGGGCCTGATGACCGCGGAAGCGGCCGAAAACGACAAACGTAAAAACCTGGTCACCCGTTCTGTTGGCACCCACGCTTCCGTGGAGGTGGACTGTTACCACTGGCCCGTCGCGCCGGGAGATGTTCTTATTCTGTGTTCGGACGGCCTGGTCAACATGGTCAACGAGCGCGAAATCGTCAGGATCGCCTGCCAGCCGTTACCCGCCAAGGAAATCGCGATCCAACTGGTGGACGCCGCCAACGCCGCGGGCGGACGGGATAACATCACCGTAATCGTCGCCCAGGTGAACCCCTCGCCGTGGCTAAGGTTCCGGTCCCACGCCAGGGCATGGTTGAGCCGGGCCATCCCGATGTATACCGCGCTTGTCGTGGGCCTGGTGGCTGTCGCGATCGGCTGCGCGGCAGGCTGGATTTTCCGTGGCCTTTTCCAGTAAAACAACATGGTCGCATCTCCATCACGGGACTTGTCATTCAACCTGCGGAGGAGCCCGATATGACGCTCGCCATGGCCCTTGCCCTGACCGTCACCACGCTCGCTCAGCCCTACCAGCCCACCTGGGAATCCCTGGACAAACGTCCCAGCCCACAGTGGTTCGAGGATGCCAAGTTCGGTATTTTCATCCACTGGGGGGTGTACTCGGTACCGTCCTGGGGTCCCAAGGGCAAATACAGCGAATGGTACTGGCACGACATGCAGGACCCGAACGGTGAAACCTGGAAATTCCACGTGAAAACCTACGGTGAAAAGTTCAAGTACCAGGATTTCGCCCCCATGTTCAAGGCCGAACTTTACGACCCCGACCAGTGGGCGGACGTCTTCGCCCGGTCTGGAGCGAAATACGTGGTATGCACGTCCAAGCACCACGAGGGATTCTCCATGTGGCCCGATCCGAATAACTGGAACTGGAATGCCATGGATATCGGTCCACATCGCGACCTGCTCGGTGAACTCATCGAGGCGGTTCGAGCCCGTGGCCTGCGCATGGGTTTCTATTACTCTTTCTACGAGTGGTTCAACCCGCTCTACCAGAGAGATGTCCACCGCTACGTGGACCAGTACATGCTGCCGCAGATGAAAGATCTTGTCACCCGCTACAAGCCGGATATTTTCTGGCCCGACGGTGAATGGGAACATCCCAGCAAGGTATGGCGGAGCACCGAATTCCTGGCATGGCTTTTCAATGAATCGCCCGCCCCGAAAGATATCGCCATCAATGACCGGTGGGGCAAGGACTGCCGCGACCGACATGGCGGTTTTGCCACGCCCGAATACGAATTCCGCGAGAAAAACGGGTTGCTTACCGGAAAGGGACTCTTTGAAGAGTGCCAGGGCATGGGGCGTTCCTTCGGGTACAACCGCAACGAAACCCCGGATGAATACCGGTCCGCCACTGAACTGCTGCACCTCCTCATCGGCACGGTAGCCCGGGGCGGTAACCTGCTGCTCGATATCGGTCCCGGGGCGGATGGCCGCATTCCGGACATCATGCAGGAACGCCTGCTGGAAATGGGCCAATGGCTACAGGTCAACGGCGACGCCATTTACGCCACCGACCGCTGGGCAGACGCGCCCGAGATGGAACACGTGAAATTCACGCGAAAGGGGGATAGTTTCTACGCCATCTGCCTGCAATGGCCGGGCAGGAATCTTTCCATTCCCAACACGCTCGGTGCGAAGGAGGCCGCGGCGGTCATGCTGGGCATGGAGGGAGATCTCGCCGTCAGCGTGACAGGCGACCGGATCGATATCACCATGCCGGACGTGAATCCCGGGAACATGCCCTGCCTGCACGCGTGGTGCGTCAAGGTCACGCCCCAAGGCGGCAACCCGCTGCGTTAATCCAGATGATCTCCTGCCGCGGCTGGAAAGATCACCGGTCCGCGGCATGTTGATTTATCAGTCAGCCGGATGAACAAGTTGCGTGAGGCGCGCGGATCCGCGCGCGCGTGAGGAGTGTTTACATGCGGGTGATACCTCTGGGCGCCACGGGTGGTGAAGTAACGGGGTCAGCCTTCCTGGTGGAAACGCGATCCGCCGCCGTGCTGGTGGATTGCGGCATGTTCCAGGGCGGCCGGGCCATCGAACAGAAGAACCGCACCCTGCTGCCATATGGATCCCGGCTGAACGGCATCGTGGTCACCCACGCGCACCTGGATCACGTGGGACGGATTCCCCTGCTGTTCCGTGAAAAAATCCGCGTACCCTGTTACGCGACGCCTGCCACCACCGAACTGGCCGCGTTGATTCTCAGGGATGCCGCCCACCTCATCGAGCAGGACGTGGCCCGGCAGAATCGACGCCGCCAGCGATCCGGCAAACCGGCCATAGAGCCCCTGTACACCCCGGACGACGCGGAGGCAGCCATAGCCGCTTTCCGGCCGGTACCTTACCGAAAGCCCGTGGAAATCGCCGACGGAATCGAGGCGGACTTCTCCGAGGCAGGGCACCTGCTGGGGTCCGCGAGCATCCGGCTGACCGTCCGGGAAGGCCAGACCTCCCGGCGACTGGTCTTTTCGGGTGATCTCGGGCCCAAGGGCGCGCCTATCCTCAAGGACTACGAGCCGTTTCACCATGCGGACTGGGTATTCATCGAGTCGACATACGGTGACCGTGACCACCGTCCCTTCGCCGACACGGTGGAAGAATTCAAGTACATCGTCCAGAAAACCGTCCGCGAGGGCGGCAAGATGTTCATGCCCACCTTCTCCGTAGGCCGCGCCCAGGTAATGACCATGCTGCTCGCGGCCATGTTCCGCAACGGTGAAGTGCCCCGTTTCCCGGTCTATCTCGACAGTCCCATGGCCATCGAAGCCTCCCGCATCACCATGTCTCACCCGGAACTGTTCGACGACGAAATGACGGCGTTTCTCCACGACGGTTCCATCGAGGAGGACCTGCGGACCTTCCACGTAACCCGCACCGTGGATGAATCCAGGCAGATCAACGACGCAAAGGGCCCCTGCCTGGTCATCGCGGGATCCGGCATGTGTACTGGCGGCCGCATCCTGCACCATCTCAAGCATAACCTGTGGCGCCCGGAAACCCACGTGATTTTCGTGGGCTACCAGGCAGCGGGTACCCTGGGTCGACAACTGGTAGACGGAGCAAGGACGGTCCGGCTGCTTGGCGAGCAGATCCTCGTGCGCGCCCACATCCACACCCTCGGCGGATTCAGCGCACACGCGGGACAGAAAGACCTGCTGGAGTGGATGGGCGTGCTCGCGCCGGCCGCGCCACGGGTAGCGGTGGTCCACGGTGAACCGGTACCCCGGGACACCCTTGCCGCCCGCATTACCGAACGCTTCGGCCTCGCCCCGATCAAGCCCGACCGAAACATCCCCATCGAGATGTAACACTAGAAGAAAGAGGATCGGGACATGCCGCGTCAACCTGCTCGGATTATCCGGTTCCTGTTGCTGATCTTCCTGGCTTCAACCCTCGCGCCTTCGGGATGCGGCTGGTGTGGAGAGCCATCGGACGCCCGCATCCTCCTGGTCGGTGACAGCTGGGCCCAGGGTATCTGGGTTACCCGGGCGTGGGAACAGCCCTTCCGCGAAGCCGGCCTGGAACACGTCCACTGGGCGGGGGAAACAACCAGCATCGGTGGTCGTAAAGCCTCTGACTTCGTCAAGCCCGAATACCAGGAGAAAATTCGAGCGGAACTGAACCGGAATCCGAAGGTTGACACGGTCCACCTGATCATCGGCGGGAATGACGTCCTCAGCCGTATCCGCGATACGAACGTGTTCACCGCGTGGACGGAAGACAAACGCAAAGAAGAGTGGCGCGCCATCGCTAACGATATCCGCGAGATCTGCCGGTTCCTGCTGGCCTGTCCAGGCATACGGCACGTGGTCATCGCTGGCTACGACTACCTCAACGTGGCCACGATCCGGCAAATTCTTCCCCTGGTGGACCATGGGAAAAACTGGGATTTCGGCGGCATGACCCAGGCCCAGGTCAACCAGTGCTTTATCGAGGTGGAACGCCTGAAAATGGAACTGGCCCGGGAAATGGACGGCGTGGAGTACGTGCACAACCTCGGGCTGAACCAGCATTACTTCAACCAGCCGGAAGGGGCTCCCGCCCCGGGTGATCCGCCCGAATTCACGCCTTTCCCGGGTGGAGATCCCGCCATGCCCATGCCCGACGGCTGCTTCGATTCCGTGCAATTCGGGGGCCAGACCTTCGCGGGTGACGGCGTGCATCCAAATGTCGCCACCCATCAGCGGATGATCGCGCGGGCCGCGAAGTTGTATTATATTCCGTGGTTTGCGTCCGAATCCGGAAAGCAGGCGACCGCGGAAGCGACCCCCTCGCGCTAGTCGTTCTCCGCGACCGGATTGGATTGTTCAACCGAAGGGAATGGAGGCGGCAACATGGCGGCCTATTTTTCCAGGGGATTCCACCCCGTGGATGACGTGGCGCCCCGGGAAACGCCCGGTGATCCTACTGATCCCGTGCCGATTCTCGTGGTCGACGACAGCGACACAAACCGCCTGATCCTGGAGCGGATGTCGCTCGCGCCGGGCCGGATCGTGCACCAGGCCGGGTCGGGTAGTGAAGCCCTCCGACTCGCCGAGACCCGCGAGTATGCCGTGGTACTGCTCGACGTGCAGATGCCTGACATCGATGGGTTTGAAATCGCCCGGCGCATCCGCCGGATCGCGGGACGCGAAAATACCCCGATCATCTTTGTTACCGCCATAGATCGCACCGACGCGATCCAGTTCGAAGGGTATGCCGCTGGGGCCGTAGACTTCATTTTCAAGCCGGTCAGCGCGCCCGTGCTCCGGGGCAAACTGGCGGTGTTCGTGGATCTGTACCGCAGTCGCAGGCTCATTCTCCGCCAACTGGAACAGATCCGCAGCCAGAACGAGGAACTGCGCAGGCAACTGGACGAGATCCGAACCCTGCAAAAGCTGCTGCCCATATGCGTGAAATGCCACAAGGTCCGATCGGATGAAGGATACTGGCAGAACCTAGAAGATTATATCCGTCAGCACACGGACCTGATGCTGTCACACTGTCTATGCGCCGAGTGTCAGCAGGCGGTTTACCCTGAACTGTCGAATCCTTCGGGAAACGGGGCTGGATCTTCCGCGAATTCATAACGGATTCGTGTTGCCCTGCCCCGCCAGTAGGGTTTCCGGCCTTCTGGCAACAGCCACGCCACTTCCCCCTCCCGGGGCACGCGCATACCGTCCACCTTGATTTCCCCCGTCCATCGGCCTTCCCAGGGCATGGGCCGGATCCCGTCCTTTTCCATCATCGGGCGGTCCTCCGCCCGGACCGACTCAATCAGCCCCGACGGTCCAAAACGGAACAGCAGGCTAATCCGCGTCGTACCATCCACAAGGGTAGCCTGGGCGGATGTCGCGTCTACCGCATCCCATATCACGCCTTGAGACGGCAGCAGGGCCGTTGGATACCAGGCCCCTTCCGCGAGGAAACGCATTAATTCGCCCTTGTTGATCGCCTCCGTGTCCTCGATGTCTACCAGGGGCATGATCCCCATTGCCCGGACACGGAGTATTCCCCGTCCGCCCACGTAGACGTCGCGCGCTTCCGCGCTAACTCCGGGCACCAGTGGAACCCGGGCAAACCAACCGAAACCCGGAGGACTGAGCGTTACCCGTTGAAAAGAGGAAAAGCGCTTCCAGTTCGGCCGATCCCCACCCAGGTCGATTTCCCCTTCATGTTCCATGGTCACCGCGGCAACCAGCGGCTGACCAGGACAAAGTGCCACCTCAAAATACCGCCGCACCGGGGCTGGCAGACCGACCGTCTCCGCGGGATCATACGTCAACTGTTTCAGTGGTCGTCGGCGCGTCTCCAGTTCGCGCGTAAGACTCCGGTCCATGGCCCGCCAGGTCCGAATCCGCCATGCCACCAGGGCAACCACCCCGACGATCAGTAACCCCGTGAAGATCACCGTCAGGGAGGGTACTATGGAAAGTTTCATGCCGGGCCGCTTCCCGCGGGCTCAGGCAATACCGCGGGCGCGTTCGTACGCCGCGATCTGGTCTTCGTACCGCAGGGTCAGGCCGATCTGGTCCCATCCGTTCAGCAGGCGTTCCTGGAGGAAAGGATGCAACTCAAAGGAAATCACGGAACCGTCAGGCTTGGTGATGACCAGGTTTTCCACGTCCACCGTGAGCGAATAGCCTTCCTGGGCCCGCACTTCCCGGAATAACTGCTCGATCATTTCGCCGGGCAACTTTACCGGCAGGATGCCGTTGTTGAAGCAGTTGTTGTAGAAGATATCCGCGAAGGACGGCGCCAGCAGCACCCGGAAGCCGTAATCATGCAGCGCCCACGGCGCGTGTTCCCGGGACGAACCGCAGCCGAAATTGTCCTTGGTCAGCAGGATGCTCGCCCCCTTGTAGCGTGGAGCGTTCATTTCGAAACCAGGATTCGGGGTTTTACCGTCATCCAGGTACCGCCAGTCATAAAACAGCACATCGCCGTAGCCCGTGCGTTCGATCCGCTTGAGAAACTGCTTGGGGATGATCTGGTCCGTGTCCACGTTGAGGGCTTCCAGCGGGGCCACGATGCCGGTATGTTTCCGCAGGGGTTCCATGGTTCAGTCTCCCGGGCGCGCCGCCCGTCAGTCCTTGTAATCCCAGTTCCGCACGTCCACGAAATGCCCGGCGATCGCTGCCGCCGCCGCCATGGCCGGGCTGACCAGGTGGGTTCTGCCGCCTTTTCCCTGGCGGCCTTCGAAATTACGGTTCGAGGTCGCCGCGCAACGTTCTCCGGGTTCCAGCCGGTCGTCGTTCATGGCAAGGCACATCGAACAGCCCGGGGCACGCCATTCGAAACCCGCCTCGACGAAGATCCGGTCCAGTCCTTCCTCCTCGGCCTGGCGGCGCACACGCATGGAACCGGGCACCACGAGTACCTGCTTCACCCGGTCCGACTTTCGATGTCCCCGGGCGACCTTGGCCGCCTCCCGCAGGTCTTCAATCCGTCCATTGGTGCACGAACCAATGAACACCTTGTCCACCTCGATGGCCGTCATGGGTATCCCCTCGCCGAGTCCCATGTATTCGAGGGCTTTTCGCGCCGCAAGGCGGTCGTTATCCTCGGCAATTTCAGCAAGCACCGGCGTCCGCCCGGAAATACCCGTTACCATGCCCGGAGAGGTTCCCCAGGTCACCTGGGGTTCCACGGTCGCGGCATCCAGTTCCACCACACGGTCATAGGCACACCCGGGATCCGACGCCCATGCCAGCCACTCCTGGCATAACGTTTCCCATGGCCGATCCGGCAGGAAAGGCCGGCCCTTGAGATACGCCAGGGTCACTTCGTCGGGAGACACCAGCCCGGCCCGCGCGCCTGCCTCGATACTCATGTTGCACACGGTCATCCGGCCTTCCATGGAAAGGCTTCGGATCGCCTCGCCGGTATATTCGATCACGTATCCCGTGCCGCCGGCCGTGCCGATTTTTCCAATGATCGCCAGGATCAGGTCTTTCGCGGTCACACCCCTGGGCAGTCGCCCGTTTACCCGGATTTCCATGGTTTTCGACGGCTTCTGCAGGAGGGTCTGCGTGGCCAGCACGTGTTCCACCTCGCTGGTGCCAATGCCGAAGGCCAGGGCACCCAGCGCGCCATGGGTGGACGTGTGGGAATCTCCGCAAACCACCGTCATTCCAGGCTGGGTCAGGCCCAGTTCCGGCCCCACGATATGAACCACGCCGTTCCGGTCGTCGGTCATGTCGAAGCAGGTAATGCCAAATTCCGCGCAGTTCCGGCGCAGGGTTTCCACCTGGGTACGGGACAGCAGGTCCGCGATGGGCTTCGACCGGTCCGTCGTCGGGATATTGTGGTCCATCGTCGCGAAGGTCATTTCCGGGCGACGCACCCGACGTCCCGCCAGGCGCAACCCCTCGAATGCCTGCGGGGAAGTCACCTCATGCAGGTAATGCCGGTCAATGTACAGGATCGTATCCTGCCCTTCCGGGGTATACACCTCATGGGCTTTCCAGATTTTCTGGTAGATGTTTTCCGCCATGACTGGCTCCTTTTGATCCGCCCCCCTGTTTTCCCGCCATTATTCCATATTATATATGTATTTCCGTCACCCGCCCCAAATCTCAGCGTATGCGACCAACAGAAACCTGTGCTCAACATGCCTTGCGGGACCGGAAATTGCGTTACCCGTCACGGTCCCCGCATCATGTGAGGATAAACGTGACCGAAGGGAAGCCCTGATGGAGTGGAAGATCTTCCGCGGCGCGACCCCATGGATATGCGCTTTCCTGGTAACCCTCTCAGGCGGAGGATGGGGCATGCCGCCGGACCCGCTTCCCGGGGGATGCGAGCGGGTCCTGGTACTTGCCCCCGGACCAGGTAACCCCCGCAACTCGGAGGGAGACTTCATCACCCTGCGGGATGGACGAATCGTATTCGTCTATACCCGATTTACCGGGGGCGGCGGCGACCACGACCGGGCGGAACTTGTCTCTCGGGAATCCCTGGACAACGGGAAAACCTGGAGCGCCGACGACAGGGTCATTGTCTCCGGTGAGGGCGGGATGAACGTAATGTCCGTGTCCCTGCGCCGGCTGCGTTCAGGGCGGATAGCCCTGTTTTACCTGCGCAAGAACAGCGTGGAAGACTGCCGACCCGTGATCCGGTATTCCACGGACGAGGGCAACACATGGTCCGACCCGGTGGAAATCATCCTGGATCCCATCCGGTACTACGTGGTCAATAACGACCGGGTTCTCGTGCTGCCCTCGGGGCGGATCCTGATTCCCGCGGCATGTCACGACTGGTACAAGGGCGGGCATACTCCAGCGGAAGTCCAGGTCTGGAGATCCGACGACGAGGGTAAAACCTGGACGGCTGGCCCGATCCTGCCCCCTTCCGCCGAAGCAGGCGATTCCGGCTTGCAGGAGCCGGGCATCACGCGGTTGCCGGACGGACGTATCCTCATGCTGTGCCGTACCTCCGGTGGTTCCCAGTTCGCGGCATGGAGCACCGACAACGGGGAGACCTGGACTTCCCCCCGTCCCACCAACATCGCGTCTCCCCTTTCGCCCGCGTCGATCGAACCGATCGGCCCTGGTGGCGACCTCCTGATGGTCTGGAACGACCATCGTCACCTGTCGCCGGACCAGCGACGTTACCGGACGCCCCTGGCCATCGCGGTCTCCCGGGATGGGGGCGCGTCCTGGGAAAACGTCAAAAACCTGGAAAACAACCCGGACGGATGGTACTGTTACACCGCCATCCACGAAGTAGGAGACCACGTGCTCCTGGGGTGTTGCGCAGGCAACCGAAAAAAAGAACAGGGTCTCGCCCTGACCGAGGTAATACGCGTGCCGATAACCTGGGTCTATACCCCGGGTGACCGGTTTGATACCCTGCCCGAAACCAGCCTTAAGGGAAACACGCCATAACCTGGCGCGGTCAGAGGAGAAAGGAAAATCGCCATGCAACGAGTCCGCCGATCTCTCGGGTATGCCTGCCTCTTTCCGCTGGTAACCCTGGCCGTCATCCCCGCTTTTTCCGACACGCATTCCGCGGAGACCCCTGAAGAAAATACCGTCCGGGTGCTGCCCGGACCGGTTACCGCCCAGGACGCCGGGCTGGAAAAAATCGTCCACTTGCTCTCGGATACCCTGACCGGACGGGGGCCCGGCGCGTGGCCAGCGCGCATGAACGCCCCGGATGCCTCCATCACGTTACAACTGCGGCCCCCGGAATCCGGCCAATCCGATGAAACCTTTCATATCACAACGGAACCCGGGCCCGACAAGGCTGTCCGCCTCGTGCTTACGGGTGGGCGCCCCAGGGCACTGCTCTACGCGGCAGGCTGGATACTCCGAAACGCGGACCGTGACGATACGGCCCTGCTGTTTCCACCCGGTATCCGGGGAACCTTCGCGCCCGCGTGGCCCATCCGGGGGCATCAACTGGGCTATCGCGCCACGGCCAACAGTTATGACGCCTGGGATGACATCCGCTATGAACGGTACATCCTCGACCTGGCCCTGTTCGGCGCCAACGCCATCGAAAACATCCCTTTTCAGGACGACAAGCCGGCGCCGCTGATGCCCTTACCCCGCCAGGAAATGAATCGAAAGATCAGTGAAATTTGCCAGGCCTACGACCTGGAATACTGGGTGTGGACTCCCGCCACTTTTTCCCTGGATGACGCGGCACAACGGGCCGAAGAACTGGATCGGCATGAGGCCTTGTACGCTGCCTGCCCGACCCTGTCCGGGGTTTTCTTTCCAGGGGGTGACCCTGGAGACAATCCGCCAGAACGGGTGATTCCCTTTCTCGAGGACCTTGCCACGCGCCTGGAAAAGTATCATCCCGACGCGCGGGTATGGCTGTCGCTGCAGGGATACCGGGCGGAATGGGTGGACGCGGTGTTCACGTGGATCGAGCGGGATCATCCCGCGTGGCTGGGTGGCCTGGTGGGCGGACCATCCAGTCCTCCCCTGGCGGAACTCCGCGCCCGGTTGCCAAAAGAATACCGCCTGCGGGACTATCCTGATATCACCCACACGGTCCGTTGCCAGTATCCCGTGCCGTGGTGGGATCCGGCCTTCGCCCTGACGCTCGGACGGGAACCGATCAATCCCCGCCCCCTTTTCTACGCGGATGTGCACCGGCAAACCGCGCGGTTCACGGACGGTTTCATCGCGTACTCCGACGGCATTCACGACGACGTCAATAAAGCGGTATACAGCGCGCTGGCCTGGGATCCATCCCTCACGCCGCGTGAAATCCTGCGGCAATACGCGCGCCTCTTCTTCGGCCCGGACACGGCCGACGCAGTAGCCGACGGCATCCTCGCGCTGGAACGCGACTGGGATGGCCCCCTGGCCGAAAATGGCAGTGTAGCCGCGACCGCGGCATACTGGCGACAGTTGAACCGGCAGTTTCCATCCCTTGGCGAAAACTGGCGGTGGAATTGCCTGTTGCTCCGGGCTGAATACGACGAGTGGACGCGCAAGCGGCTGCTCTACGAGCAATCTCTCGAAGCACGGGCCATGGACGTACTGTATCCCGGGTCTGACCAGGATCCGCGAACCGCCATGGATAACGCCGAATCCATCCTGCAACAAGCCGAGACGCGTCTTCCAGACCCGGCACAGCGGGACCGGATCATCGCGCTTTTCGAAACACTGTTTAAACAGATCGGCCTGCAATCAAGCGTGGAACGCTATGGCGCGAGTGGTCACGAACGTGGATGCTCCCTCGATTTTCTGGAGTACCCACTCAATAACCGATGGTGGCTTATCGACCGGTTCCAGGAAATCCGGCAATTGACCGACCCATCGGAACAATGGCGCCAAATCCGTGAACTCCGGGCCTGGGAATCCCCCGTACCTGGCGCGCTGTACGACGACATCGGCCACGTGGGACGATGCCCACGGGTTCTGATGGGCAGCCGCCGCGCGGGAGACCGGTATCTTCCTGATGAGCCTATCCCGACCCAATGGTGGTGGGACAACGGGTTCAGTCGACGGCGCCTTTCCTGGCAGTGTACCATGGACTGGCCTCGGGCCCTCGTGTATGAGGGACTCAACCCGGCGCAAAAATGGATTTTCCGGTGTACTGGCTACGGAGACGTCCTGCCGAGGGCCGATGGCGTCCCGTTGAATCCCACCCGGCATAACCGGGAGATCGGCGGGATCAAGGAATTCCCCGTGCCCCCGGAACTGACCCGGGACGGCTCGTTGGTCATCACCTTTGACCCCGTACCGAACGAGGAAAACCTGAACTGGCGGCAACAATCCCGCCTGGCGGAAACCTGGCTGTTTCCTGACGCCGAAAACCCCTGATCCTTCAATCCGTTTCTGGGGCTGAATGTCCCTGATCCTGGAGAACACGCTTATGATGACGTACCTGGATACGAACAAGCCGTGGCCCCATCCATCGGCCCGCGCGGTAGCGTGTGGATTGCTCCTGTTGGCCTTGAACGGGGCGGTATGGAGCGAAAACCTGGCCGAGCGGTCCATGAAAAAACTGGACGCGGCACCCATGCCCACGCCGGACGCGGTTGACTTCGCCGTGTGCGCGGATCCCCAGCCGGGCGGACTGCTCGGTACCCCCGAAGCCTTCCTGAAGATGATCGATGACTGGAACGCCTGGCGTCCGGACTTTGTCATGTGCGCGGGCGACATGATCATGGGCGGGCCACCAGAGCAACTGGGGCCCATGTGGGATGAATTCCTGGGGCACGTGGACAAGATAGAAGCGCCGTTCTTCCCCGTGCCGGGAAACCACGACGTGGGAGATGATCCCGAGGTACTCCAGGTTTACCGTGACCGGGTGGGCCCTTTCAATTACGTCGTTCGTCGGGGGCCGGTGGCCTGCGTGGTACTCAATACCGAGGAACGAGGAGAGCATGACGGTCTCACACAGGAACAGCGCCAATGGCTGGCCGACACCCTGGCGGCAACACCCGCCCGTCATATCTTTCTGTTCCTGCACGTGCCGCTCTTCGCCTACAACTGGGCCCGTGACTGGCAACCCGTGGCGGATATCATCCGGCCTTATCCCGTGCGGGCCGTGTTCGCCGGACACGAACACTATTACCGCCTGTGGGACACCCGCGACGGCGTGGCCTACATCGTCGCGGGCAGCGCGGGAGGCAGCACGAGAGGCACGCCTGAAGAAGAAGGTGGATTCTTCTGCTGGCTGGCCATACGGGTACGCGGCGAAACCTGGAACTGGGCGCTGGTCCGGCCGGGGTCCATCCTTCCCGCGGATGTGGTCACCCAGGCTGCCGTGGACCGCGCCGCTTCGTTGCGGAATATCCTGCGCCTGGAAGAGGTCCGGGGAAACTGGGGTGAACCGGTGGAAGGACCGTGCCGGGTCATCCTGAACAATCCATTTGACACGCCGCTGTCCGCCACGCTGACCTGGAACTGTCCCGCTGGCTGGAAGGTGTCCGATTCCACCCTCGCGTTCCATGTCGCCCCGGGAAAAACGGCCGAACATACCGTGACCGTGTCCGGAGCCGGGCCGCTGTTTTTCCCCGCCCCGATCCTGACCGGCAAAATCACGGATCCCGTCACCGGTCGGCCCCTGACCCTTTCCCAGGAATTGCCTTACACGCCCAAACTGGCCGCGCCCCGGGCCACGACGCCCGTCACGGTAGACGGATCCCTGGATGAGTGGGACCACGCCCCGGCCGCCCGGCTGATGTACGGCGTGGCGTATGATCCGGCGGATGAAACGGATCTTTCCGCCTGGGTCCGGGTCATGTGGGACGATCGGCATTTCTATCTTGCCCTCGAGACCCGGGATAACGCGTTTCATCAGCCGTATTTCGGCGACGTGGTGTGGATGGCGGACAGCGTGGAATTCTGGGTAGATCATTCCAACTGGAGCCTGAGCCTGTCGACGAAAGGTCCCCAGGTGTTTCTCGATGAGCGTCCCGACAAGCACCTGGACGCCGCGGTGGAAGGTATCCCCCTGGCGATCCGGCGGGATGGAGACCGGATCACGTACGAGGCGGACTTCCCGGCGGATCAACTACCCCAGGTCAAACTGGCACCCGGGGAAAGCGCCCTGTTCTCCATTCTCGTAAACGACCTCGATCCCGATGGCCCCGTAAAACAGCGACACTACGCGGAACTCACGCCCGGCGCGGGGGAGCACTTCACCTGCCCGAAGGTTCGCGTGCAATTCCAGCCATGACGTATTCGCCTCCCCCGGCTCAATGGGGCAGGTCGAACACCCGCATGATGGCCGACATGCGACGGTTTACCGGCGCCACGCCAGGATAACGAACAAACTCCACGTGACCGTCCATGTACAACACGTTGCAGCCGCCGGGCACGTGATTGAACGAGGCTGCCGCCACGCCAATATTGTCATACATGACGAACACGCTACTCGCCGCGGTGGACGCCAGGGCCGGGTTGTTGATATCCGTCACCAGGAACCGTTCGATACCCTGCCGGATACGGTACACCTTGTCACCGCCGCCATTTCCGTTTCCGGCGGAAACGTTCCGATCGCTGTCCACCGCCCGAAGGAACGCGTCCGGATCATTACGGTTCGGCATGGTCGAGAAAAACAGGTCCCGTAAAGTATCCACCACCTGCTGGGGCGCGATGGAGAGGTCCACCGCGTCAGCCTCCGTGATACCGAGTTGTTCCGCCGCTTCCAGCAGGTGCGTCAACAGGTGCATGTCGATGTCCTGCGGATCGTCATCCCCCGCCCGGTCCCACACCCACGACACGTACGTGTAACTGGCGTCCACGCCTTCCACGCCTTCCTGGTGCGTGGGCGAGGGTACCTTGTTCAGCAGGGTCAGCGTGCCGTCCGGGGCGACATGATTTTCCAGCCGATCCTCGGCGTCCGATGGACAGAAAAGAATGGCCGGATCTGTCAGGTACTCCGGGTACATGGCGGATAGTCGCGGCCCCCACGCGAAACAGGGCCGGAAACCGCATCCCGGTTCCAGTTCCATGGGCGGAAACAGACCGTTGGACGCCTCGCCACTGTACATGGCGAAAATCAGGCCCCATTGCTTCAGGTTGTTCGCGCAGGTAGCCCGTCGGGCCGCTTCCCGGGCGCGAGCCAGCGCGGGCAGTAAAAGAGAGGCCAGAACACCAATGATCCCGATAACCACCAGCAACTCTATCAGCGTGAATCCGCGCGCGCGTTTCATGAGGAATCCCCTTGTTTATCGTGTTGCGACCGAAGGAAAAAGTTCACCGCGATTCCGGGTTATTTCCGGGAGGCGCTTCACCCGGCGATGGCGGCGGCATGTCCGGTGGCGGACCAGCCAGGCCCGGATTCATCCCATTCCCCGGTGGGGGACCCATGGGAGCGCCCGGCCCCATTCCGGGACCCCGTTCCCGCCAGCGGGCCCGGCGTTCTTTCATTTCCTGGACGCGCTGCTCAAACCGTTCCCGCATCTCGGGTGGAACATGTTCTTTCAATGCTTCCAATCGATCGGGATCCATCCGCCAGCCAGGCCCACCACGTCGCCCTCCTCCCGGCGGCCCGGGCATTCCGGGCGGCGGTCCCAGGGCGCCCGGACCGGTACCCAGTTGCTGCTGCTGTTCCGGCGTGAGCACGCTCCGGACCTGTTCCATAACGCGACGCATGGTCTCCGGTCCAGGAGGTCCTTCGGCCCCTTCCTTCAGAATCCGGGTCACCTGTTCGGTCTGCTCGTCGGAGAGTCCCAGGCGCTCGCGCAACTGTTGCGCCCGATCCCGGGCCATGATCTCACCCGCCTTTTCCGGATGAATGGCCAGTTCGGAAGGTCCCTGGGACCGGTTGCCTGAAACGGCAAAATGGTATACCGCCCAGCCGATGCCCCCAAGCAGGTAGATCACACCCGCTGCCGCTAGCAACCATTGCCACCACGGACGCTTACGCTCCTTACCATCCATGCCACGCACTCCATGTTGCCCCTCCGCAGAAAAGAATCAAGTTCCGTGCCACGTTTACAGGCCATTTTCATGGATACTACGAGGTAAGCATACGCCTCTTTTGCGCGATACGACACAAAGGCGCGCAATTTTTGCGCGGCGGGATGTTCAGGACCCGGGAATCTCCAGTCTTTGGGGCTCAGCGTCATTGAGGGTTATTCGAACCCGGGCGGTCATTCCCTCCGGGGGCAGGGCCAGGAATACCGTTCGTTCTTCGTTGCTTTCCAGCACCAGGGGAGCGCGAACGGGAAAATCGGGAATCCACTCGGGAGTGACGAATCCGAAACACTGCAGTTCCACGCTGCCGCAAGCCGGAAAAGACCATGGATTCCGCGTGGTCACCCGCAACCGGCCGGGCTCCCGATCTACCCTTACCACCGGACGCAAGGTTTTCTCTGCCAGCGTGTCCACCCATCTCGCCCCGTTCCAGAACATCCACGCCATCACACCACCTGTTCCATCTGGAGATTCTTCTGAAGTCACCCGAATCTTCCATTGCCCCCGCTCACCGGGATTGAGCGCGACATATACCTGCGAGGGCTCTGCGCGCCAGCCAGGCGAAGTCGACAGGTGCGCCACCGACTCAATCTTTCCATCCACGAGGTAGTTCGCCACGGTCAAGGTAACCTCACATTCGGGCGCGGTCAATGTGCCTTGAAGCGATACGGTCAGTGGCAACCCCCGGGATGGCGGCGTCACCATGCCTTGCCGCCAGTAGCGGCAGAACATCCGCGGCACGTCGTTCTGATCAACCAGGACCCTGGTGGGGGGCGTGGCGAGGATCATTTTCGGCAGTACCCAGAAACTGGCTGCCGCGAAAGGGGGCACCGCGCAGGAAATCCTGTTACCATCCGTCACGGGCAGATCGGTCACGCTGCGTTCGAGACCATCCGCCAGGGCCGCCGCGGCCAGCGGGGTATACCACGACGCGCTGCCGGACCACGCCGTACCGTACGGCTCACTCAGCCGGAGCAGCATACCGTCCCGGGGACCAGGCAACGCGGCCCGGTGAGCCGCCACGGCATACCCGGCGGTCTTGACGGTCTCCAGGATCACGCCCGGACCACCCAGGGTAAGCAACGACTGCCGGTGCGGCATCGGACCCGGCTGAATCCCGCAAATGGCCGAAAACAACGGAGTCCTAAGACGGGCCGCCGCTTCAGGCGCGCCCAGGGAACGCCAGTCTCCAGGGCCTGCGCGCAACCAGAACTCCCGCGTTGGCGGCGCGGAGGGTAACGGATTGTCTCCATCCGGTGGGGCCCACAGTGCGATGACGACCCGCCCGTCGGGATCCATTCCTGCTGGCAGGGTTCCGGGCCAAGTGAATACCACGGCCTGTTCCGCCCGCGGTACGGGATCTACCCCCATGCCGGCCACCCGATCGAAGGTCAGCGCGCCGGACTCACGATATGCCTCCAGCGCGTGGTTCACCCGGTCCTCAATATCCTGGGCAGTCCCGCCCAGCACCAGCGCGGTGACCGGACCGTTTCCAGGATGTGCCATGGGGTCAGGCAACAACACGGCTTCTCCCCGTTGCAGCACGTCCGCGATCTCACGACGATGGTCCGAAGACAGCGTTTCGATCAATGCCCTGGCGTAGCGGTTCGATTCCGGGCTGCCCAGCGCGATACGCAATGGCGCGTCCGTGTGATACTTCAGATGGGGACAAGTGGGGGCGTTGGCGTCAGGCCATGGATCCCGTTCCAGCGCGTCGGAAGTCACCACCGCGGGAATTCCCCGCCGGTAAAGGGCGATCGCGAGAGCCCGGGCAGTCCGGCGCAGCCGAATGTCCTCGCCCGGAACAATCAGCGCCGGTTGCAGGGACCATGTTTTACCGTCCTTGGAACGTAAGGTATCGCTCCCGGACGCCGCGAACCATCCGGCGGCCGGCAGGAAATACGTGCCGGTCGGGCGTTCCTCGTCCCGGGTACGGTACAGGTCAGGTCGGGCGTGCCGTCGACCAACCACGGGCCGCCCGGATCCTCCCGCAATCGGAACACACCCCGGGTCTGGCGATGGAGATGACAGGAATACCGCTTTCCCACGGGCATCCACCCCTTCGAAAGCGATCTCGCACCTCGGCCAGTCCTCTCCTTCGGACACCTGCCACCGCCGGACCAATTTCCCCTCCAGGAAAGGCTGCTCCACGGTCAGTTCCTGCATCCAGGACAACCGCCGCGCGGTAAACGTCGGCGCGCCAGGCCGTACCGCCGGGCCCGAGGTCCAAAGTTCCGCGCCATCCGCGGTCCGCGAAGCATCATTATTCAACGCGAATACCGCGCCGATATCCGGCGCGTCGAATGACCATCTGCTGGACTTGTCCGTGTAGCGCCGCAAGTCCCCGGTATCCGGATCAAACTCCAGCAGCACCCGGTCGTTTTCCAGAACCGGCCGGTTATCCCGCACCGGAGTATCCGGCGTGCCCCCGGACCGGATAAAGCACGTGGCATAGCCCGTCGCGGGCACCTGTCGGGCCAGAAATCGGAACCGGCCCACTTGTCTCGGCGTGCCGTCCTGCGCCGTCGTTTCCCGGATGTCCAGCGTAAAGGGCATGGGCTCGTCCAGCGCGTCCACCAGCGCTGGACGTTCCATTCCCGTGATGTCCGCCTCGAGTTCCCCGGACACCGTCCGGTCCACGGGCGCGGCATTAAAGAGCAGCACGGCCCG
The DNA here is from genome assembly GCA_018056705.1 of Candidatus Hydrogenedentota bacterium. Classification (GTDB taxonomy): domain Bacteria; phylum Hydrogenedentota; class Hydrogenedentia; order Hydrogenedentales; family CAITNO01; genus JAGPFE01. Next base: position 22,977 of record JAGPFE010000011.1, read on the forward strand.
GGTCCCTTCCTGGCGTCCGAATTTCGGGGCCACGCCCATGGTGTTAACCTGGCCCCCTAGTGCTTGCAGGGCCTCCTCAACGCGGGAACGGATCATTTCCCGCGCGGCGCACAGGTCCCCGAAACTGTCCAGCAGGTCCTCCTGGCTTCCCATCCCCGCCAGCCGCCACCACGCGCCACGCGCCGAGAGCACCCGCCACCCCCAGTCCAGGTCCTCCAGCGGAGCCCGTGCTCCAGCGAGTCCACACAGGGTGACTGCCGTTTCTCCCGCGGTCAGCAGCGATTCCGTTTCCGTCCACGCGCGATGCATGGCGGGAAATCGAAGCAACAGGCCCGGCCGGTTCCCGGAAACCATGCCCGTCGCGAGCCGGTCGGGAGGAAACGCCCCGTCCGACGTGAGCAGCGTGGGCATCGCCGCGAAGTACGCGTCCGGCGCGAGCCGGTCTATTCTCGCGGGGGGATACAGGGATGGTAACCTTGGCAACAGGGGTTCCAGCCACCCGGGAACGCCACCGGTCACGTCCATCAGGACCAGGGAAGGCCCCCAGCCCTGGCGGTTGTCCGCGCGCCGGCTCACCCCCAGCATGTCGGGCAGCGCGTCCCCGTGTTCCGGCGGCGGCATGGCCGCATCACGCCGCAGTACGAACCATCCGCCAGGATCCAGGGGAATCGCGCTCACACCGGGCATGAAGCGGTAGCCTTCAGAGACTATCGCGCCCCGGATGCCCGACTCGGCCAGCCGCTCGAACCCGGCGGCATCCGGCAAAGGACCCTCCGTGAACGCCGCGGACTCCGGCGTGTGCCCCAGCAGGGCCTGCGCGACACCCAGGGTCGTCGCGGTGTCCCGGCGCGCCGTTTCGGGCCTGGCCACCCGGGGATCGGGCGTGCTGTCAGCCGCCGCAACGGACATAAACGCCGGACGCCCCAGGGGCGCCACCAGGTCCAGCAGGTCAGGACGGGCCGCGAAGAACGGCAGCAGGTCGTCTGGTCCTGCCGCGTAAAATCCACCCCCACGCCAGCGGCCCTGCAGCAGGGCCAGGTCCGTCAGCAGCGATACCTCCCGCTCAAGAGCCGCCATGTCCCGGGCAGGGCTCAACGGCCCAACGCCCATCCACGTCACCGGATTGCGCGGCCATGGCGCATCCGCCATCGTCAGCGTAATAATTGCCGGATCGCCCCCTCCCGCCCGCGCGGTCAGTGTTACCGGCCCCCCTCCCGCTCCGGGCCCATCGGCCGGCACGGGTACCGGCAACAGCACGTCTTCCGTCTCGTACGGCCGCAACGCGGGCAATTTCACCTGGGCTGCCAGCGTGCCGTTCTGCATATCAATGGTGCCCGGCGGACTGGCGGTGGGGCCATGGTTCCACGCGGCCAGTGTAAACAACCGGCGGACATCACCAGCCGTGCCGCTCAGTCGTCCCGTGTCCCGGGGAAGCGTGTCGAAGTGTACTGGGCCCGAAGCAACCGCCCGGCGCACCCGCAGGGCGATTTCCCACCCGTTCGCGCCCGACAGCATACTCCGGTTGGCCCATGCCCCGTTCAGCAGCCCCGCGATGGAAACGTCCAGCGCGCGGGCCAGCACGTCCAGATCGGCCAGGGGAGCCTCGAACATCACGAGATGCTGACCCGGAGGCAACACCGCCAGGAATCGGTCTACCCCTGCCTCCTCCAGGGAAGCCGCCCGGATGTCCCGGTAGGACTGGCCATTAATCCACCACCGCGCGCCGAAGTGCGTGTGAGCCTCGAAGAACACCGGGGTTGCCGCGTCCACCGTCACGTAGAAGGCGGCGTAGGCCACGCCTTCATCCCGCCCACGGAACAGGCTGGAAAAATCGAGGCGGGGCGTGTCCAGCCTCGCGGCCTGCCATACAGCTTGGGGCCCCTCGACCGCGAGCAGGGGTATCGGCCGGGTCATCGCCACGCCACCGAGGGGTTCCATGAAATCCCGGCTGCCCAAGGCTGCCCCTCCACCGGCGGCCGCGCGGATAATTCCCTCCGGACGATCGGAAGGAAACGGCCCACACACGAACCAGTCCCGGGGAAACCCCCGCTCCAGCATCGCATTCAGGGGCTCGGCGTACCGGGCCGTCTGGCTCGTGGGGGCAACCGGTGGTGCCTGTCCCCACGCGGCGGGAATCGCGATGGCCAATAACCACGACACCAGCGGCACTAGACGCGTTGCGGCCACATGGCGCGATTTGCTGGACCGGTTTACACCCATGGCGTTCATTGTGCGGCAGGGTACCGTGAAGGTTCAAACCTCCTTATCGGTTCTGGCCTCAGGGAAACGCCACACGACGCGCCGGAAACGGTTCCCGCCACGGGGTAATCCGCCACTCCGCGGGCGCGCTGGCTACCCGCGGCCGCTGAGGCATCAGGATCCGTTTCAGCATTTGCGGGCCAGATGGCCGCTCCGGCAGAGGTTCCAGCCGGTAACCCGTCCACGGATGGGCCCCAACCACGTCAACGATCCGGAGGGTTCCTCCACCGGGCCCATATTCCGGCACATCCACCACGCGCGTGAGTCCCGGGGTCATCTCTACCCACACCAGGGCGGACGCGTCGCGTCCCGGTCCAAAGGGCGGCGGACACCGCAACGCCTCGGCCAGGCGCACGGGCGCGAAGCCCACCCGGTATACATCTGGAAACACCGCCAGGGTCTCGTCCCCTGGGATAGTCGCCGCCTGGGCCATGCCTTGTTTCAGCAGGCGATGGGCTCTCTGCCAGTCCATGGATATCCAGCCGTGCCAGGCCATCAGGGCCAGGCACGTCGCCGTGCTCGCGGCAACGGTCCGCTTTCTAAACCTCGGATGCTCCAGTTGCGCCCGGAACCCCGCTGCCCCCACCAGCGCCAGCAAGGCCACCGGAACTATGTACGCCCCTCCCCCTTCGAAGGTCTGAACATCCAGCCTCCCACCCACCGCCAGGCAAACCGGCAGAGACAGCGCGACCAGTCGCCCGGCTGCCCTCCCCGCGAAATGCCGCGCCAGCAGGATCAGCCCTGCCCACGTGATCAGCGACCACGCGGCGTGCCACGCCGGGTAGGCCTCGAAAAACCGCGCCGCGTCGGCAGAAAGGCCAAAAGGCCATGCCACCAGCAACCACGCCTGGCCACCACGTAACAGGCCGAACAGGCCCATCGGGTCCCAGGAACAACTGTACAGGGCCCCGCCCAGGATGGCCAGCGTCACGGGCAACACGCGGCGCATGCCACCCCACCCGGTCGACTGTCGAATCCACGCCCATCCCGCGATCAGTACCAGCGCTGTCCACCACTGTCCCGTAATCCACGCGATCCCCGGCGGCAGCAGCCATCCCGCCAGGGTCCGGCCCACACCACCCCGAGCGGACGATTCCACCACCCATACCGCCACCAGCAACAGCAACCCGTCGGCCAGGGCGGTTATCCCGGTCACGGTAAATATCGCGCCGGATTTCACCGGGTGGGCCAGAAACAGCACCGCCGCCACGGAACCCAGCCACCACGGCCCACCAGTGATCGAACGGCTCAACCGGAAAACCAGGACGACCACCCCATACAGCAACACCAGGCTCGCCAGGCGAGGCCAGACAACCGACGGCCCGTGGAACATCCCCGAACAAACCGTAAAAAACCACCCTCCCTTTCCGGCGGAGGCTTCCGGTAACCTGACGAAGTCTTCCCCCATGGGTCCCAGCCGCAGTGTCCACCCGAACAGGATAAGCAGGTACAGGGCGTCCGCTACCAGGAAGGGCAACCAGCGGTCCGTTCGCGCGGAGGCAGGCGAATCGTCTTTCACCCCCCCGGGTTCAGTGGGCGGTGAACCGGGCGAGTTCCTGTTCATACTGGGCCTTGAAGGCCTCGTAGGCCTCGTCCGTCAGGGGCGCGCGGTCCGCCAGGTAGGGATGGGTGGCGCTCGACCGATCGTACCCCGGCACATCGTAGCCCTTTTCCCGGGCGTATCGTTTCAGGAAATCCACGGGATTGGCGCAACCCCGAACCAGCCGGTTGACCGCCGCCTGGATTTCCAGAACCCGCGACCAGTCGCTCCCCTCCGCCGCGTCCAGCATGGCCGTGAACAAGCCGGGATTCAGAATGGTTCCCTGGCCGATGCAGGCCCGCGCGCCCAGCCACAGGCCCACGTAAAACACGGTCTCGCAACCAACGATGAAGCCAAAGTCCTTCCCCGAGGTCGCGCGGATCAGTTCGAACACGTACGCGCCGTTCTCCGTGGAGAATTTCCCGGCCACGAGGTTGTCGATCTCCGCCAGTCGGGCCAGGGTATCCGGGGCCAGGCAGAATTCCGGACGGGTCACCGGCGGCTGGTAGAGGAACACCGGCCCGGGCACGGCGGCGCATATCCGCTCGAAGTAAGACAGGTGCGCGTCGGCAATGGCCCGCGCCCCCGCGTCCGCTGGTACCAGGCACTCCGGCACGGTGTATACCACGCCCGCCGCGCCTTGTTCCAGGGCATATGTACCCAGTTCTACTCCTTCACGGATATATTGCCCGGGATCGGGCAGCCGATCGAAATCCCGGTTCCACGTACCGCTCGTCCCCACGAGTACCGGCGCGCGCCCTCTCAGGTGATCGCAGGCCAGCGCGGCCATCCGGCGGGTTTCCTCGACGGAGAACGTGTACATGAGCCCCATCCCCGACCGGACAAAATAGGCGCTGATGCCGCCTTGGTCCAGCAGGAAATCGAAAAACCGCCGCTGTCCGGTTTCGTTCAACGCGCCCTGCCGGTCGAAGATAGTAAACACCGGGGCGATCGCTCCGCGAACCCACGCTGGAACTTTCATAACACTCCCCTTTTCGCGGGCCGTTTCTTTCGCGAACCGCCCACGATCGCGCGTCGAACGTTATGGACCTGTGCCGCTCGCCGGGGCAAGTCAGTCGAGAGAAAGCGCGTTGGTGGGACAGACATCCACGCACGCACCGCAGTCCGCGCACTTGTCGGGATCCACGGTGATCTTGTTGGTTTCCTCGTTCAGTTTCAGGGCTTCCGTGGGGCATTCCGACTCACAGGCCGCGCAGCCTTCGCACTTATCCACATCAATTTTCACGGTCATGGATTGTGATCCTTGCTTAACAGGCAGTTTCAGGTCACTCCGGCATCCTCAGCCATGGAGCAAACCCGTGCTTCCTTATTTTCGCATACCTCCCGGACCGCGCGCCAATTCAGCCCCATACAGGGGGTCAATGGCCTGGCGCGCTGGGCGGTCGGACCTGCCCCAGCATCGCCAACACCTCCCCCTGCACATATTCCCGCAGTTTGCCCGGATCTCCCGCGAAATCCCACATCTGCTCCAGGTTCTTCCATCGCTGTATTTTGCCGTCCACGCCTTCGTAAAACAGCACCAGCGACGGAATGGACAATTTGAATGGCGCGGCAAGGGCCAAGCCCGGTTCGGTGTCATAGTTCACCGAGCGCCATTCGAGTATCCCCTGGCTCAATGGCTCCATGAAACTCTGAAACACCACCTGCCGGGATTCCCGCTCAATTTCCAGGCATGTCACGCACCGCACCGTCCCATGATAATAACACGCCACCAGTTTCACTGGCGCGGCAGTCTCCAGATTGGACCCCGGCGTGGCCGGAGCCGTCGCAGCAGGTGCCCCCGTGGGCTCTGCGGGCGCAGGCGATCCAGCGGGATCCGCCATCCCCTGTAATGCCAGCAATAGCATTACGGTCACCATGGTTATTCTTCCTGCCGTCATCCGCGCGTTATCCTTCATGCGACCCATCAACCGTTCTCCTTGTTTCGTCGGTATGTCACGGAAATCTGCCGGCTCATGGCGCCGTGTAAATCATGTATAACCCACCGAGAATGACCAGTATCCCACAAATTTTTTTGACCAGCATCGCGCCCCGGGACCGTTCGTTCCAGTCCAGATACTGCTGCACCACCTCGGTAAACGTGCCCGCCAGCACGATGACCGAGCAGTGTCCAAGGCCATACAGCGCCAGCAGCACAATGCCATATCCCAGGTTGGACGCGCCCAACTTGAACACGATACCAAGCATGGGTGCCATGTAGGCAAAGGTGCATGGACCAAGGGCTACCCCGAATACCAGCCCCAGCAGGAATGCCGCGAGTATGCCCCGCCGACGCATGCTTACGCCGCCCGGTCCCGACCATGGCATGGGGATCACGTCGAGCAGGTGCAGCCCGACCACGAAAAAGATCGTCGCCACGAAGTAATTACCCCATGCGCCCACGTCGCCCATCATCCGGCCCGCGAGGGCGGTGATCGCGCCTATTGCCGCGATCGTGATCAGGATCCCGCCGGCAAACAGCGAACTGGTGAGAAAGGCCCGACCCGTGCTCATGCGGCCCTGTCCGTCGATGAAACCCACGATCAACGGAATACTCGCGAGATGGCAGGGACTGAGCACGATACTCAGGACACCCCACGTAAAAGCCGCGGCCATGGCGATGGTGACCGTGCCTTCCACCGCGCGGGTCAGCGTCGTAAACAGGGTGTCAATCATCAGGTTTTCCTCCCCCGTTCAATCGAAGGTATATCCGATTTCCTTCCAGGTCTTGAGAATATCTTCCCGGCTGAAGAACCCCTCGTGCCGGAAACGTTCCTTTCCGGTTTCATCGTAGAAAATCTGCGTGGGAATCACCCGGATGCCGTACTGCGCTCCCGCGTCCCGGTTCTCCCACACATCGATGAACACCACGTCAAACCGGCCCTTGTATTCTTCCCGCAGGCCATCCAGAATCGGTTTCATCGCCCGGCACGGCACGCATTTCCCGGCTCCCAGGTCCACCAGCTTGGGCAACGTTTTCGCGGCATGATTTTCGGCAACTGGCGCGCCTTCCGTTTTTCCCGCCGGGACACCCGCAGCCGCGGGCGTTTCTTTTGGCGTCGGTTCACGCTCGTCGGCCACCTGCCTAGCGATGCCCGTGGTTTCCGCGGGCTTCGAAACACCTTGACGCTGTTTCACGATGACTACGCCCGCGATAGCCACGGCCACCACGGCTACAACCACGATCTTGGACAGGGCAATCGCGCCCTGATTATGATTCACGCGCCGCATGATCTGTCTCCTTCTCTAAAACGTTGCACCGCTCCCTGGAGCCTCTAAGCAGTGGACGCGCCTCGGCGCACACTTTTTCGATGTTTTCTGGCGTGACTGGGCTCGATCCTTTTTCGAAACCCAACGCGTCCAGACGCAACTGGTGGAGTCCGGTAATGCCAGCCTTTTCCAGGCACTTGCTGGCGCACCCCACCGCACAACCGTCGATGGCCAGCACGGCCCCTGCCGCCCGCGCGCTGAGGATCATGCCCGCCACGCCACCGCCAATTCCGGCAAGGCAGGCCATTTTCCCTGAACCCTCACGGGTCAACGCTCGAGCCGCGCTGTCGGTGAGCGCCCCCGTGTCTGCTCCTCCTGAGCAGGGAAAAATGAGCCTGGGAGCCGTGTCACATCCACAAGGCGTGTTCGATTCCATGTGTTCAACCTTGTTTTTCAGCCTTGCAGCATCTTTTTCACTTCTTCGACCGTGGGAACCTTGCCCACGCTCTTGACCTGTCCGTCCACCGCAAGGCCGGGAGTCATCATCACGCCGAACTTCATGATTTCGTTCAGATCCGTGATCTTTTCGAGTTCATAGGTCAATCCGAGCTCCTCCGCGGCAGCCTTGGCCGTCTCCGCTAGTTTCTGGCACTTGGGACATCCCGTTCCGAGAATCTGGATTTTCATCGTGCGTCTCCTTCTGTTGTGTTTCTGGTTATCCCTTTGACACCCCGCGTGTCACCAGTTCCTGTTCGGTATATGCTGCACGGACAGCGTGATCCCCACGCTGTCCCTGCAAAAAACTTTCAGCCCTTTGGTCCGCGCACACCTGGCAAATCACGAAGGGGTTTCTACATTCTGATCCTGTATTCTTCATATTTAAACGCCTAAGGTAAGTCGATCGCCGGCGAAACTCCGTAACGTGCAGATGATGTGTCTCCCACGGATATAAACCTGGCACCCATTGGGATGGGTTAACCGTCGGGTGTTCGCGTATCCGCGTAACGGCCTTTCGGGTGATGCGCATAGGTACAGGGTTATCTCCATATAAGTCCATACGCCATCCCGCTGAGCGTTGCCATGATGACCACCAAGGTGCAGAACACCACGGCCCGCTTCGTGCCCATGATGCCCCGGATCACCAGCATGTTAGGCAGGCTCAGGGCGGGACCCGCCAGCAGCAGGGCCAGCGCCGGCCCCTTGCCCATCCCCGCGCCAAGCAGGCCCTGGAGGATCGGCACCTCCGTTAACGTGGCAAAGTACATGAACGCTCCAAACACGCTGGCGAACAGGTTGGTCCACAGCGGCCACACAAGACGCGTCATCCCCTCCACCGCCGTGCCACGCAATCCAGAGGCCGCCAGGAACGTGTCCGGACTGTCCCCGACCAGCATCTGCACGTATTGCGAGGGAATCAGACCTTCGTGGCCCGGGCGCCCCAGCAGTAGCCCGGCTACCAGCACCCCCGCGAGCAGCAACGGCATGATCTGCCGCGCGAAACCCCAGGTCGCCGCGCACCACGCTCGCGGTTCTCCCGGCTGGCTGGCCGTGATTACCGTCAGCCCGGCCACCGCCGCGGTAAATGGAGCCAGCACCCACATGCCCCCGGACGGCAGGAGAAGGGCCAATATCAGTGGCGGTATGCCTGCCACCAGGACCTTCCACCACGCTACGCCCAGCCAGAGCACCAGAACCGCCGCGAACAGCACGCCCAGCCCGGACGTAATCAACCATTTGTTCTGCCAGAGCGTGGTCCATATGCCGGGAGTCGGTATCCGTTCGACCACGTCGGATGCCGCGACACGCATCTCCTGTCCCGCTGATGCCCCTTCCAGCACTGTAAATTTCCACGAGCCATCCGCTGTGCCTTCGGGCGACTGGATTACCGCCACCCTCAGGATCCGTCCATCCGCGAGGCGCGCGAAATAGTCGTTTGGCGCCCCCCAGTTCGCGAACACGAGGATACCAACCATCAGCGCGAAAAATATCGCGTTCTTCCATAGCGGGCGCGTCACCTCCGGCTCCGGCATGGTCGCCTGGATCGCCGCCTTTTCCGCTTCCTCCTTCCTGAAAATCAGGTGCATCAGCAGGCCGATGATCACGCTGAACCCGATCGCCCCGACGGCCCGGGCAATGCCCAGTTCCATGCCAAGAATCCGGGCCGTCAGGATGATCGCCAGCACGTTAATCGCCGGCCCTGAATACAGGAACGCGCAGGCAGGACCAAGGCCCGCCCCCATCTTCCATATCCCCGCGAACAGGGGAAGCACCGTGCACGAACATACCGCCAGGATCGATCCCGATACCGACGCGACGCCATACGCGAGGACCTTGTTGGCTCCCGCTCCCAGGTACTTCATGACCGAGGCCTGGCTGATGAAAACGCCAATGGCCCCGGCAATGAAAAACGCTGGCACCAGGCATAGCAGCACGTGTTCCCGGGCATACCACCGGCTCAATTGCAGCGCTTCCATTACCGCCCCGGTAAAGCGTGGACTGTCCACCGGCAACCAGAAAAACAGCGCGAACACCGCCGTCATGAAGCCGAGAACCTGAAGTTCCTTTTTCACTTCCATGAGATGCCTTTCCGTTACGTGCGGGCGATCCGGGCCACCATCCTGCGTTCTTCCGCCACGGATTCCAGCACCGCGTCCACGCACTGGAAGAAGTTCAGAATGCACGGCACGCGAAGGCTGTAGAACACCTGGTTGCCCTGGCGGTCGTCCTGCACGATGCCCGCGTTTTTCAGGATGGAAAGATGCTTGGAAACGGTGGAAATGTCGGCGTCTACCAGCGCGGTCAGTTCACATACGCACCGGGGGCCTGCCGCCAGTTCTTCCACGAGAAACACCCGGGTAGGGTGCGCGAGGGCCTTGATTACCCGTGCCTCGGCTTCACAGCGTTTCCGGGTTTCCGCGTCCATTTTCATTCTCCTTTTTTCTTATTTTCCATTTTACCCAAATACGAAATAAAAAGTCAAGCCGTTTTGCCTTCTTTTTGGTGCCTGCTTCTTTTTCTATCACCTCACGATGTCGTCGCCTGGCGGAACCACCCGGATGTCCGAAGACAAATCCGCACCAGCATCAGCATCACCGGCACTTCGATCAGCACCCCCACTACCGTCGCCAGCGCCGCGCCGGATGACAAGCCAAACAGCATCGTCGCCGTCGCGATGGCCACTTCAAAATGGTTAGACGCACCGATCATCGCGGCGGGGGCGGCGTCCTCATACGCCAGACCGATCACCCGGGCCAGCGCGTATCCCAGCGCGAATATCAACAGGGTCTGCAGAAACAGGGGGATCGCGATCCACACAATCGTCAGCGGATTGGCAAGGATGGTGTCGCCCTTGAACGAGAAGAGAAGCACCAGCGTGGTCAGCAACGCCACGATGGTCACGGGAGTCAGCAGGTGCAGGAACTTTTCCCGGAACCATGTTTCCCCTTTCGCGGAGATGATCCACTTCCGCGAAAAATAGCCCGCCACCAACGGCAAAGCCACGTAAATCGCTATGGATAGCAACAGGGCCTGCCAGGGCACCGGCAGTTTGCCCACTCCCAGCAGAAAACCACCCAGCGGTCCGTAAAGCAGGAGCATGGTCAGCGAATTAATGGCTACCATCACAAGGGTCAGCCCGTCATTCCCCCGGGCCAGGTAACCCCACACCAGCACCATCGCCGTGCAGGGCGCGATGCCAAGCAGGATACACCCCGCGAAATAACTTCGCCACAAGGGCACCTCCAGCATCTTCACCCCTTCATGTGACACCACCGTCCCCGCTCCATGGGTCGCCCCAACCGGAAGATCCAGCCCGAACGGCATCTTCACAAGGTCCGTTGCCCCCGCGCCGATCAGCCCCTGAAACGCCCATCCCAGGAAAAACAGCGTGATCCCGTACATGGTAAAAGGTTTCACGCACCAGTTGATGAAGAGGGTCAGTAACACCGGCTTACCGCTGCGGCCCGCCCGAACCACCGATCCGAAATCGATTTTTACCATGATCGGGTACATCATGAAAAACAGGCATACGGCGATGGGGATCGATACCACCGGCGCGCCATTCACGTGAATCGCCGTGCCGTCAAGGGTCCGCGCCAGGCCAGGGGCTATCCGTCCCAGCGCGATACCACCAGCGATGCATAACGCCACCCACAGGGTCAGGTAGCGTTCGAACACGCTCGTCATTTTCCGTTCCTGGTCTTGCTGGTGTGCCTTGCTATTCATGCTGAAACTCCTTGATCTTTCATTTTTGAAGTCCGTTGACCATGGTTCCCACCGGAAATCAGGGTTTAACAGCCCTGATTTCCAGGCTTGTTATCCATGTCTCCGGCGTCCCCCCCGCGGGAAACAGTTCAGCCAACTGTCGGAACACCGGATCTGACCACTTAAACATCGCCGCCACGTGTTCCGGACGGCTCACCAGTTGGATCGCGTCAAACCCGGCGGCTTCCACCATGGCGCGCGTGGCTTCCACGATTTCCGCGCCCGCCACACAACCCACCAGGGCTTCCACGCGTTCCCGAACGATTTCGGGCAATGGTTTCAGTAACGCCATATCTGACACCGCCACCCGACCGCCCGGGCGAAGCACCCGGAACATCTCTCGCCAGACCCGCGGCTTGTCCGGAGACAGGTTGATCACGCAGTTGCTGAGAATCACGTCCACGCTGGCGTCGGCTACGGGAAGATTTTCGATTTCCCCCAGGCGGAACTCCACGTTGTCCAGGCCCGTCTGTCGACGGTAAGCCCCGGCGTTGCGCCGCGCACGCGCGATCATTTCCGGCGTCATGTCTACGCCGATTACCCGGCCGCTCGCGCCTACACGCCGTCCCGCGATAAACACGTCAAACCCGCCACCGCAGCCAAGGTCCAGCACCACTTCCCCCGGCTTTAACCCCGCCAGGGCCGTGGGATTCCCGCAAGACAACCCCAGGTTCGCGCCTTCGGGTAATGCCGCGAGGTCTGACTCTTCGTACCCCAGCGTACGGGCCAGGGCCTCGGCGTCACCCACCGGTCCCCCGCAACAAGAAGCGGTGCCGCAACATCCGCTTCCTCCCGCGGCTACCTGTCCATAGGCATGCCGGACCGCCTCCCGCGTCTGTTCCGCGTCCAGCCGATCCATGGGGTCATCCATCGTCGCGTTCTCCATGTTGCTTACGCCAAAGTTTTTCCAGTACTTCCGGCATCTCCAGGACGAAATCCCGGATCTCGTCCCGTACCCGCCTGTAATGTTGCAAGGCCTCCTCATCGCTCCGGGCACCCTCGGCCAGTTTCGGCGGATCCTCGAATCCCGCGTGGACCCGCCGCGCCCGTCCCGGAAATACAGGGCAATGCTCACGCGCGTGACCGCACACCGTGACCACCCAGTCAACCGCTAGATCCGGCAATTCCCGCACCGTTTTGGACCACTGTTTCGAAATATCCACCCCTGCTTCCGCCATCACCCGGACGGCCAGGGGGTTGAGTCCATGCTTCTCGATCCCCGCCGACCAGGCTTCCACGACATCGCCCTTGAGGTGACGTGCCCAGCCTTCGGCCATCTGGCTGCGACAGGCATTCCCCGTGCAGAGAAAAAGCACCCGGGGCCGGTTTCCAGCGTCTTTACACGGGGCCGGCGTCGCGCGACATCCGGCGGACCGGGCCGACGCCCCTTCCATCCGGCGCAGCATCTCCATCACCCCGGGGTCGGCGCGGTACGCCCCACGGAACGTGACAAACAGATCCTGGGCCACGGGCGACCGCAACGGGGCGAGCTGATAATGCATCCAGGTGCCCTCCCGGCGGGCCGTGACCACCCCGGCGGCCCGGAGAATGGACAGATGCCGGGACACCTTGTACTGCGGTTCTTTCAGGGCGCGGGTCAGGTCACACACGCAGGTTTCGCCGCGCAAGGCCAGCAGGATGGCCAGGCGGAACCGGGTGGGATCGGCCAGTGCCTTGAATAATCGGACTTCCTCGTCCACGGACAACTCCTTTTATGCGTTTATGCGCTATAACGCATATTATAGCGGAACCATTCCCCCGAAGCAAAAAAATAATCCCTGCCTCCTTGCGCCGGAAAAACCTTACACGCCCGCGCGGGCCCACTCTTTCATGCGCGCGATGTTTTGCCGCACCTGGGCGGCATATGCCGGCATGCCGGAAACCTGCTCCAGGTATACCTCCATCTCGGCATCGTAGGCCGCTTCGGACTCCGGCGCCTGGCCCTTGTCACCCGTTTCGCTGATCCATCGATCCAGCAGGGACCGCATGGCTGCCAGCCGATCCCGGTGGGCTGGATCTTCCGCAAGGTTGCGCAGTTCCCCCGGATCGGTCTCGCGGTCATAGAGTTCCTCGACGGGACGGGGCACGGCAAACAGCCGTTCCGCCGGGTGTCCGGCCAGTTTGCCGGTATCATGGAGTTCCCGCAGGCGGATCAGGATATCCTTGGCGTCCTTGTAGGCGTTCGGCTGGAGGTGAGGACGGCCGGGATAACCGTTTCGGATATAAGTGTATCGTCCGTCGCGGAGGCTTCGGATCCGGTCCACCGTCTCGTCGCAGCGGTCCCGGGCGGACACCACGTAGTCCCGGGGATGGACGTCGGGGCCGAACAGGGGCCGTGCCTCCATCCATGACGGGACAGGAATGCCCGCGAGGGCCAGCGACGTGGCGGCCATGTCAATGTGGGCGACGAGATTCTGGCGGATTTCTCCCCCGGGAACCCGTCCTGGCCCCCATACCACGAAGGGCACCCTTGTTCCTTCTTCGTAGAGGAACTGCTTGCCCCGGGCGTGGCTGATCCCGTGATCCGTGAGAAAGAACACCACGGTATGTTCCAGCGCGCCGTCCGTCCTGAGTTTTTCCAGGATTTGCCCCACCTCGATGTCCACCTGGACGACCGAGTTCAGGTACCTTGCCCAGTCTTCCCTCAGTACCGGGTCATCCGGGTAGTACGGTGGCAGGGCCACGGTATCCGGATCGACGGGATGGGACACCCTGGCCTCGCGGAACTTACCACCCCGCAACTGAAACTGCATGAAGAACGGCTGTCCCGGCGCGCGACGGGTGTAATCCGTGCCGTCGTACAACGACTCGGAACAGACGAAGTTGTAATCGGTCTTACCGGGACCACCGTCGGGCCATGACACGTTGCCTACCCAGTACCCCGCCTCACGAAACAGCCCGGGAATGGGCCGGACAGGATCGGGCAAATGGATCAAGGCCTTGGGGGACCGCGAACTGCGGTGGTTGTGTGCCCCGATCGTGGTCTGGTACATCCCGGTGATCAGGGCCGACCGGCTGGGCGAGCATACTGGAGCGGTCACGTAAGCCGACGCGAAGGAGGTGCCCTCGGCGGCCAGTTGATCCACGTGAGGCGTGTTTACCAGGGTATTTCCCTGGAAGCCGAAGTGGCGGGACATGTCCTCCGCCACGATCCACACGATATTGGGGTGATCCGCCGCCGCCCGCGCGATCCCTCCCCCCCACAGGACGGCCGCCGTTGCTCCGCCTGCCACTTGAAGAAATTCCCTGCGTCGCACGCGGAAACCCCGCACGGGACGCGCACTCAACTTGCTCTTGTCAGACCTCATAGGAATCCCATCCTTTTTCATGTTCGCTCCCGGCCCGCAATAATCAGTGATAGATCAGGATGCCCCCTTTCTATATTTCACGCCCGTGGCATCGGCCCATTGCCTCCAGGCGGCAAGCAGTGCCGCGGCCCTGTCCGGGTACTGGTCGGCCAGGTTCCGAAGTTCCGTGCGATCCGCTTCCATGTCGTACAGTTCCCACGGCCCCGAATCCGTCGCCACGAGTTTCCATTTTCCCTCCCGGATAGCCCGGTTGCCCTCGTGTTCCCAGTACAAACGGGGATGGGGATCCCGCGCCTGGCCTGCCAGCACGGGTACCAGGCTTCTCCCGAACAGCGGCGTCACCGGTCGGCCATTAACCGTATCCGGATACGTGGCTCCCGCCAGTTCCAGGCAGGTCGGCAGGACGTCGGTGATATGGGCCACCTGGTCAGTCAGCGCACCCCGTTGCCGGATACCCGCCGGCCACCACGCGATCAGTGGCATCGCGATACCGCCCTCGTGCACCCAGTGCTTGAACCACCGGAAAGGCGTGTTGCTGGCGTTGGCCCAGCCCCGTTCGTAGGCCAGGTAGGACCCTCTATCTCCCGCCCGGGTTCCCGGCTTGTGCAGCTTCCGGCCCATGATGCTCTCGTGACAGCCCCCGTTGTCCGATATAAACAGTACCAGCGTATTCTCGGCGATCCCGCGCTCGCGCAAGGCATCAAGTACCCTTCCGATCCCCTGGTCCATCCGGTCGATCATCGCGGCATACACCGCCATGCGCAGGTCCATGTCATCCTGGTCGGCCACCTGATCCCATGCCGGCACCTCGGGATCCCGGGGCGAAAGGGCCCACTCGGGCCGGATAATGCCCATTTCCCGCATGCGGGCATATCGTTGCTCCCGCAGGTGATCCCATCCTTCCCGGTACTTTCCCCGGTATTTCGCGATGTCCTCGGGCAGGGCGTGCAGGGGCCAGTGGGGAGCGGTATACGCGAGGTACAACAGGAATGGGCCTTGCGCGGGATCGTGCTCCCGGATATACCTGACGGCGTAATCCGTAAAGGTCTCGGTCATGTAGAAGTGGTCGCCTTCAGGCCGGATCGGCTCGTCGTCCAGGGCCATAACCCGCGTGTTGGGGCCTTCGTCCAGGATTTCGAAGTAACTGCTTGCCCCGCTGATCAGTCCGTAGTACCGATCGAACCCCCTTCGGCGAGGCCAATGCTCTGGAGCTTCGCCCACGTGCCATTTTCCGGACATGTAAGTCCGGTATCCCGCCGGGCGCAGGACCTCGGCCAGGGTAACGCATCGGTCATTCAGGTACCCCTGGTAGGGACCGGGAGGCTTATGCTGGCCCACCCGGCTCACCATGTCGCCCATGCCCGCCTGGTGGGGATTGAGCCCCGTCAGCAGTGCCGCGCGCGAGGGACAACACCGCGCGGCTGAATAGGCCTGGGTAAATCGAATGCCTTCGGCTGCCAGGCGGTCCAGGTTCGGGGTATGAATTTCCGACCCGTAACAGCCAAGATCGGAAAACCCCATGTCGTCCGCCAGGATTATGAGAAAATTGGGCCGGGCCTGTCGGCTGGCCGTGGTATCAGCGCGCGCCACTCTCCATCCCACCCCCACGCCGGCAGCCGCGCATATCGTTTGCCGCAGGAAAGACCTGCGCGTCCACTGATTACGCGCCATCCGTATCTCCCCAACGCGCCTGAT
Organism: Candidatus Hydrogenedentota bacterium; assembly: GCA_018056705.1. Lineage (GTDB taxonomy): Bacteria > Hydrogenedentota > Hydrogenedentia > Hydrogenedentales > CAITNO01 > JAGPFE01. The sequence goes on from JAGPFE010000011.1 coordinate 39,252, forward strand.
CTCCACGCCATGCATTGTCCAGATATCGGACAACCAAAACAAAATAAAATTTGCCCTTGCTTTTAAAAATGCCCGGTGTACAATGATGTTCAAAATCGCCCATCCGAAAATCACTTAATGTGACACGTACAGGTCAACCATTCAAACAGTGGGAGGAAAGACCATGAAAACACACCTGCGGACACTCACGGTGACACGAAAACTGGAACGAAGCGAATCGCTGCTGGTTACCCAGCAGAAAGTCGCCGTGTGGACGGCCGTTTTCACGGCAGTGGGGGTTCTGGCCGAATCGGTCGGAGCCTGGGTCGACCTGTTCAATAAGGGGGGTGGTTCCCGATAACCACGGCACAAGGTTCTGGACCGCTCGGGCTGTGCGGACACCCCGTTTTCGTGGATTTCAGGACGCGCGAACATGGCGGTTTCCGAAGAACGCGGTCCGATCAACTGCTGGGAGGCAACATGATGTGCTGGCATACACGGATTGTTTTCGGGGCGATGGTCTCGCTGCTGGCCGCGCTACCGGTACTGGCCCAAGATCCCGCGCCCCTGACGGACCGGGAAAAAGAGTTGCTCACCCTGATTGAAAAACTGGAGAACCGGGTGAGCGCGCTCGAAGCACAACTGGCGGAAATGAAACAGGCATCCCCTTCGCCGGAGGCAGCGAGCGCACCCGCGGCCCAGGTGTCTGCCGAAGATACGGCAACGGGAAAAACGGACTCGAAATCCCTGGAAGAGCGGGTCGCCGTCTTAGAAAAGGAAAGAGAGGGTTCGCTGAAAACCTTCTGGAAAGAAGGTCTCCGCCTGGAATCCCCGGATGGCCAGTTTAAACTGAAACTCGGCGGGCGCCTCTACATGGATTTCGTGTGGTTCGACCAGGACGCCTCCCTGAAACGCGCCTTCGGCGACGAACAGGACGGCGGCCAGATTCGCATGGGACGCATTGACCTGCAGGGAACCCTGTACGAAAATGTGCTCTATCGCCTGGAGTACGAACTGGCGGGGAACAATGGACCCAACGGTTTCACCGACACCTACCTCGGCTACACCGGTATTCCCGGCATCAGTTCCATCCTCGTCGGCCATTTCAAGGAACCGTTCAGCCTCGAGGAAATCACGTCGGACCTGTACACCTCCTTCATGGAACGGGCCATGCCGGTCTCCATCGCGCCGTCCCGGAACCTTGGCATCATGGCCAGCGGGGCGTGGCTGGGCGAACCGAAACAAGAGCGACTGTTCGCCCAGGTGGGCACCTTCAAGGAAACGGATAACTGGCCGAGCGCCAACGACCTGGACGAAGCCCGGGGCTGGTCGCTCACGGCGCGCGTGGCGGGCCTGCCGTGGTACGCGGACAAGGGCCGCCAACTGCTCCACCTTGGCGCGTCCTACAGCCGCCGTGATATCGACGGAGCCACCGTAAACCCCTACCGGTTCCAGCCGCGACCGGAAACTGCCCTGGCCCTGTACCGGTACGTAGACTCCGAGGGATTCAAGGGATTCCGCCTGCAGGATACCCGTCCCGAGGATGCCGACCTGTATGGCCTGGAAGCAGCCCTGGTACTGGGACCCGTGTCGGCACAGGCCGAGTACCTGCTGGCGGACGTCAATACCACCTTCGCCGGGGATCTCCGGTTCGCGGGATGGTACGCCTTCCTGTCCTGGTTCCTCACCGGTGAAAACCGGGTTTACAATCACAAGGATGGTACCTTCGGCCGCCTGATCCCCCGCCATAACTTCGCGTGGGGGAAGGGATGGGGCGCGTGGGAACTGCTCGCCCGCTATTCCACCCTCGACCTCAACGCTGACATCACGCGCGGCGGAAACCAGGATAACATCACCCTTGGCCTGAACTGGTACTGGAACCCCAACACCCGGCTCATGCTGGATTACACCTACGCCGACGTGGACCATGACCTGTATTCGGGTAACATGAACATCGTGCAGACCCGGTTCCAGGTCGATTTCTGACGCGTCGTGTGAAAGCGCCGTCAGAAACGCATCCCAATGGCAGCGCCCCACCAGAAATTCCAGCCGTCCCGCGCGCTCAGGCCGCTGGTGTAGTCCGCGTCGAATTCCAGGCGCAGGTGCAACCTGTCGCCAAGAGGCCGGACCAGCGCGCTCTCGGTGAACAGGGCCACGGCTGAACCGTCCGCGTCGGCCAGCAGGTCGCCGGCGTGGGTGAGCAGCGTGTTGCCAAAAAGGTAGCGATGCAACCGCAGGCCCAGGTGTCCACCTGTCAGCGTGCCACTGCTTTCGCCTGATCCAGATGGTTCCCGGTAGCGATCCGTCACGCCACCCACGCCCAGGTAGACCGCCGCGCTGCCTGCCTCGCTTTCGGGAAACAGGGACCTGTACAGACCAAGGCCAAGGTAGGCCCGGCGGCTCGATTGACCGTCCAAAGCCAGAGCATCCCGGACATATCCACCCCGCAGATACGGTTGAAATCCCTCGCCATCTCCCTGCAGCAGCCCCCTGAACACTTCCCGGTCTCCCCGATCACGCGCCGCGCCCTCCACGGTCACGCCCCAGTCCAATGAAGGACCGTTGCCCCCCAGTTCCAGCCGTCCCGACACCGCGCCGTGATCCACCCCTCCAACACCGCCCGCGCCCCCGCCGACGCCTACGCTGCCCGCCAGCGCGCCATCGGACATTTCCGGCGTCGTTCCGGGAGATTCGGGAAGAGGAACTGCCGTGGAAACCTGGTTCAGCGAGATCCCTTCACTCGCGCCATCCAGTAAACGCAGGGCAGGTTTCCCTTCGGCATCCAGGCAGAACCGGCCGTACCGGGTAGAACCGTCGCTGAAGGTCACCATGAACCCCCGGCGGGTGCTCAGGGCCGTAAGCCGGTCCACCGGCGCCACCAGGCGTCCCCCCATCGTGGTGCGGAATACCACCGAACCGTCCGTGATTTTCACCAGCGTGCCCGACAGGGTTTCCCCGCTGGAAAGCCCCAGCACGTCCGATTCGGCCGCCGCGGCCCACCATGCCGCGCAACCGATCAGTATCGCCGCTATCCACGCCCGCGCGTTCATGATCCGGTATCCAGGGCCTCAGGGTCGCCGTCCCCCCCTCCTTCCGCGCCAGAATCCGTTCCCACCAGGGCTTCCCGTCGCAGTTCGGCCAGGGCCACCCCTTCGGTCCAGAGGCTCCATAATCCAAACGCCACCACCATGATCAAGTTTACCAGATGTCCGGTGATGGCCAGCGCGCGGGCCGTGTCCAGCGGCACCGCGGGATCCGCCAGCACCAGCCCGCACATGATCCCCGCGTGAAAGGGGCCCACGAATCCGGGGGGCCCGGGCACGCTGATAAACAGCGCCAGCAGCGACAGTGTCACGAAGGTCGCGTACCACGGCAGGCGCAGGTCGAACGCCCGGAACAGCGCGGCATGGGTCAGCAGGAAAATGCCCCACAACGCCAGGTTCGCCACCAGAGCCCCCGCCAGGTGACGCGGACGCCGCGCGACACTCAATCCCTCGGCCAACCGACCGATCAGGCGTTCCAGCGCGTGGGCCCCTCCCGGCCACCGCGCGCCCAGCAAACGTTCCGTAACCCGAATCAGCCTCGGCGCGGTGCCATGGGCCATCGCGAGCACCACCGGCGCCGCCACCAGAATCACCAGGATTCCCCGGAACGCGCGCCGCAGGTGATCCGGCGTCAGCAACGGCCCATATACGGCGCGCCACTCCTCGGGCAGCGGCAGCGCGCGGATCTGTTCCACCGGATATACCCACGCGAACACGCCGAATACCACCGCCAGCCCCGTCACGTCCGCCACCCGGTCCGCCGCCACGTAACTCAACCCCCGGCTGAGGGGCACCCCCGCCGTGCGGTTCAACGCCAGCGCCCGGATGATCTCTCCCAGTCGGGCGGGCAACACGAAATTAGCCAGAAAACCAATCTGCGTGGCGTGAAACAACCGGGCGAAGGACACCCGCTCGAAAGCGCCCACGATAAATTGCCAGCGGATCACCCGGGCCACGAAACTCGCCACCACCAGCAGGCAGACCAGCAACGTCCAGCCCGGATCCATGGCGGCGAACGCCCCGGCGACCGCCTTCCAGTCCGTGCCGCGGAACAGCAGCCAGATCAGAACGGCGCCCAGGATCAGTCCCGCAAGTCCCTGTAACACGCTGGAGCGTCGTGACATGTACATGGAATCCGTTCGCGTGCCTCGCGCGGGGGCGTTCCGGCACCTGAAACGCGGGAAAGTATATCATACCTGGAAACAGGTCTATTTCGAGGCCAGGAAAGATCCTCCTTGAGTCATGACGCCGCATGTCTCCCATACGCGCGAACCTATGTGCCAGGCGGAAAAGCGACTTGCCGACGAAATGCGGCGTGCCCGGTCCTGTCGCCTGTGTGAAGCATCGCTCCCCCTGGGGCCCCGTCCCGTGCTGCGGGGCAGGGCCACCGCAAAATTGCTGATCGTGGGACAGGCACCTGGAACCCGGGTCCACGCCACCGGCCTGCCCTGGAACGACCCCAGCGGCGATCGCCTGCGGACGTGGATGCGCGTGGATCGCGATCTTTTTTACGACGAGTCCCGCGTGGCAATCATCCCCATGGGCCTGTGCTACCCCGGGCGTGATCCCCGCGGCGGGGACCTGCCGCCCAGGCCCGAATGCGCGCCCCTCTGGCACCCCCGGTTGCGTCCGCTGCTGCCGGAAATCCGCCTGACCCTGCTGGTCGGCACGTACGCGCAACGGTTCTACCTCGCGTCTCGATGTGGGCGGAGCGTAACCGACACGGTCAGGGCGTGGCGATCCTATCTGCCGGATTTCTTGCCCCTGCCTCATCCTTCTTTCCGCAACCTTGCCTGGCTGCGGCGCAATTCGTGGTTCGAAGCGGAGGTCCTGCCTGCCCTGCGGGCCATGGTCGCGGAATTGCTCGGCCTCGTCCCGAAAGACGATGATTAAATCCAAGGCGCTGTCAAACCGGCCGCTCCTTGAACAGTTCTGCGTGCCCGTCCGCGCGGGCCTGATTTCTCATCCCCGCGCCCGGCAAAGAAAGGGCTCCTATGATTCGGAAAACAGGTAAGATTCTGCTGATCCTGGCCCTGTTCACGGGACTCGCCCTGTGCCTGTTCCTGGCGGGCGTGATCCTGTTCGTGAAAGGCATCGCCTCCACCCGGCCCAATCAACTGGTCACCAGCGCGTCCCCCGGCCTGTACGGCGCGGAAGTCAACGTGTTCAGCGGTACCGGTGGCTACTTCTACATGTGCGGACACAACACCCCCGCCGCGTGCGTACCCTTCGGCATGGCGCGCCTCGCGCCGGATACCCTGAGCGTCCTGTTGAACATCCCGGGGCTGAACCGCTCCGGCTATTACTATAACGACAACAAGATCATGGGGTTCAGCCACACCCGGCTGGTCGGCGCCGACGCGGCCGAGGGCGGTGTCCTGCGCGTCCTGCCCGTCACGGCTGACCGCGCTCCCAGCATGCTGAAACGGTCGTCCCGATGGGTTCGATTCAGCCATCGGAATGAACGGGCGTTTCCTGGTTATTACGCCCTGCGCCTGTTCGGCGGCAGCGTCCTGGCGGAACTGACCGCGTCCACCCGGGGCGGCGCGCACCGCTACACCTTCGCGCCGGGTGTCGCGCCGTGCCTGCTGGTGGACATCACCAGCGCGCTGGGCGACAAGGGACGGGTTGAAAACGCCGCCGCGCGGTTTTCCGACGACCGCGGGGAACTCTCTGGTTCCCTGGTCACCTACGGCTCTTTTTCCGGTCGTTACGGTGGATTGCCCATGTACTTTGTCGCCCGCTTCAGCGAACCCCCGGTCCGATGCGAAGTCTGGCAGGCGAATCAACCCCTTGGGGAAGGATGGCAGGCTGCCGGCTCCCACGCGCTGATGGCCCTGTATTTCGCGCCCAGGACTGCGGAAACTTTGCCCATCGAGATCCGCGTGGGCCTCTCGGCCGTGAGCATCGCGGGAGCCCGCGCCAACCTCGAAGCCGAACTGGCCGGTCGCCCGTTCGACGACATTCTCGAAGCGGCCAAGTCCGCCTGGGAAGAGATGCTCTCCCGAATCCGGGTCGAAGGCGGCACCCCTGCACAGCGGCGCGTCTTTTACACCGCGCTCTACCGGGCTTTCCAGATGCCCACGGTGTTTTCCGATGTCGACGGGCATTACCCCGGCTTCGACGGCGCTACGCACCTGGCCGATGGCTTCCGCTACTACACCGACTTTTCCCTGTGGGACACGTTCCGCACGGTCATGCCCCTGTATTACCTGGTTGCCCCCGACGAATCCCGGGACATGCTCCGTTCCCTGCTGGCCATGGCGGAACAGGGCGGGGGCTTTCCCCGATGGCCTTCGGGAAAGGGCTACACGGGCTGCATGTTCGGCTCTCCGGCAGATATAACCATCAGTGAGGCCTGGCAGAAAGGACTCCACGATTTCGATGGAGAAAAGGCCTATGCCATCCTGAGGCGGGTAGCCACCGAAGGTCCACCTCCTGGTTCCCGGGCACCCGGCCGGGACGGCCTTGCGGAGTACGCCACACTGGGATGGGTTCCCGGTGACCGCTACGAGGAATCGGTCGCGAAAACCCTGGAATACGCGTGGGCCGATGACGCCCTCGCGCGCTTTGCCGCCCTGCTGGGGCACGCGGATGACGCCACCCTGTTCCGGGAACGGGCCGACCGCTATCGCCTCAGTTGGCATCCGGGTCGACTGTTTTTCCTTCCCAGGGATGGTGCCGGCAAGTTCATTGACTTCCCCTTCGATCCCCTCAAGTTAACCTACACCGATTTCAAGGGCAAATACACCCGGGCTTACGTTGAGGGCAGCGCGATGCAGTGGCGGTGGGCGGTCCCCTTCGATCCCGAGGGCCTGGTCGCCCTGTTTCCCTCGCCGGAACGATTCGTCGACGAACTCGAGGCCTACATGGCGGGTATGCGTCCGGAAAAGGGCTGGTGGCATCCGGGAGGTAACTACTGGCATGGCAACGAACCCTATTTCCACGCGCCGTGGCTGTTCCTCTTCGCGGGACGCCCGGACCGCGCGCGGTTCTGGGTGCGCCGCTGCCTGAACACCCGGTATGGCGACGACCCCGTCGGACTGGACGGCAACGACGACGGCGGCACCCTTTCGGCGTGGTACGTGTGGAGCGCCCTGGGCCTGTATCCCCAGGCGGGGGCCGATCGGTACTGGCTGGGCGCGCCCCTGTTTGACCGCGCCATCCTCCGCGTGGCAGACCATAAGGCCCTGGAAATCCGGCGCGATGGCCCGGCCGATCCAACTGCCTCCGCCATGGGAATCCACGCCGACGATCAGCCCATCAAGGCATGGACCCTGAACCACCAGCAACTCACCGGTACCAGGGTCCTTCGTTTCACTTTTCCCGGAACCCCCTGATGGTAGGAGGGAAAAACCGCTTCGGCGCGTCCCGGGCGAGCGTGCAGGGTCCACCGCGGCAGGCCAACCTCACTGGGAGGCACCGGATGGGGTGCCCGCGCTGGACTCGTTCGCGCCGGCCGGTCGTATCCGGATGTTCCGGTACCACAATTCTCCACCGTGATCCTGCAGGGCGATCCGACCGGATCGTGGCAGTTCGGCGTAGGGCGTTTTAAACTTGCCGATGGGTTCGGTCATCTGGGCGAAATCGGTATCGATTACTTTCCAGCCGTTCACCGCGACTGTCACCCGGGATCCCCGCAGGGAAATATCGTAGGAGTTCCACTCGCCCGCGGGACGGGCCATGTTGAACATGGGCGTGACCACGTCGTAGATGGATCCCGTGCCATTTTTATGCGCGGGCCAGCCGTAGTCGTCCAGCACCTGTACCTCGAACCCCCGCAGGGCGGACTCGCCCTCGGGCACCCGGAGAAAAACCCCCGAGTTACACCGCATCTGCGGGTTCAGCGCGAGGGCAAGGGGCCGCGCGAACCACCTTGGCGGGGATAACCGGAATTCCAGGTGCAGGTCAAAATCGCCGAAAGACGCCCCCGTGTAGGTGGCGTATTTCAATGGGCCAATCCCCCCGAAAATGTGCAGCATGCCGTCGCGTACCTCGAAGAAATTCGCGGGCCTGCCTTCTGGGTCCGTCCAATGTTGGGCATGATCCCCATCCAGCAGGTCAATCCAGCCCGGTCCTTCCGGCGGTTTCACGCACTGTCCCACTGGCCGGGGACTGCCCGGCGCGAAGTAATATTCATGCGCGCCCGCCAGCGCCAGCGCGGTCAACCCGAACAGTATCCACGGCAACAGCCGCGCGACACGCATCACCCGTGATGGCTTCATGAGTCGTCCCTTATCGCCTCTCGCAACAGGGCATCCTTGCGTTTCCGCGCTTCTTCCCGACCTTTAGTGGTCAGTTCCCATATACCTCGTGGACTACCTGGTTTAATATATCCCTCTTCCATTAATGTATTTCTTGCCCAATAGGCTCTATTCCACCATTGCTGACAGGCAGGATTAGATGGTACCCTGGCCATGTCTTCTTCTGTCAGTTGATCCTTCAACCGTCGATATAACCGATCCTGCATGATATCGGTCGAAGCCTGGCCTCCGGCATCCAGCAGCTCCACCAGGATCGGGGTTTCCAGGTCCTTTTTGGTAAGCCCACCGGCACGACGTTTTCTTTTAACCTGCCCGCCACGGGGAGAAGCCAAGTCAGGTACGGACCGCCCCCTGAGAATCCTTCCGGCGTTTTTCTGTAAATCTTTTAACTGCTTCTGCAGACCCTCCAGTGCTTTACACCGCTGGATGGCCCAGTCTGCCGTGTTGTGATCCCCCTGTAACAGGGCATCCGCTCCGGTTTGACGGAGATTCTGAATCAACTGGCCTCCCGCTTCGATCAACGTCTCAAAAGCGGCTTCAAAGGTGTCGGTGTCCACTATTTTCGATAACATGCCGCCATGTTCCCCCATACCTGGTTACGAAACACCATGTCGCTTTCACGTAAAAACTATAAGTAAAGCTGGCGATGCATAGCAACAACGTAATACTATTCTTTTTGAGTGGCAGGGTGACGCCATGAACCGAAAAAGTTTTCATCCATTTCAGACTCCCTCCACTCAGAAAGGGAACTCTTGCCAAAACATAAACCTATAAAATCCATCATTTATGGTTGCGCTTCTGGTAAAAACCGGTTATAATGTATATACGTAAAAAAGGAACACCCGCGACGTGAATGTTCTCAGGGCACTGCGAAGGCGGTTGCTGTTGCCGCTGGCTTTTGGATTCGCCCTGTTCGTGGCGGTTATTTTCGGTTACCTGCTGCCCCGCGTCCAGGAACGGCTGATCGAGCAGAAACAGCGGGACACCGTGGATAAAACGCATATCGTCGTGGGATTGCTGGAGGAACTCAACCGCCGCGTTGAAATGGGAACCCTCACCCTATCCCAGGCCCAGGGTATCGCGCTGGACGAAATCCGGGGTATCCGGTACGGCCGTGACATGAAAAATTACTTCTGGGTGATGGATTACGACTATCGTCTCCTCGCTCATCCTTACCGGCGGGAACTGCTGGAGCAACCCGACCTGGCCTCGTACGTCAACGAAGAAGGCCGTCACATCTTCCAGGAATTCGTAAATCTTGCCCGCACGGAAGGAGAAGGGTTCATCCAGTATCGTTTCCCGGTGTATGACGAACCCGTATCGGACCTCAAAACGTCCTATATCGTCGCTTTCGGCGGATGGGATTGGGTTATCGGGACCGGCTTTTATAACCGGGAAATCCGCCGGGAGGTGGAAACGTTCATTATCCGCATGACCGCGGCTTGCGGCGGTATCGCGCTCGTCGTACTGCTTCTATATGGATATATTTATTACCAGATGTACCGCGTGTCACAGCGGGGCGAGCAGGCCGAAGAGGAAGCGGCAAACTTGCTCCGTCGTTTCCAGTCGGTTTTCGACCAGACTTTCCAGTTGATGGGCATGACCACCCCGGAGGGCCGGGTCATCACCGTCAACCGGACCGCCCTGCGGATGATCGGCCTGCCGGAAGAAGCCGTAAAGGATCGGCTGTTCTGGGAAACACCCTGGTGGTCCCATACGCCAGAAATCCAGGAACAGTGCCGACAGGCGATCGAACGGGCCCGCCAGGGAGAAACCGTTCACATCGAAACGGTGCACTACACCGCGGAAGGACTACCCGCCGATGTGGTGGCCACGTTTTCTCCCCTGCTGGACGCGTCCGGAAAGGTCGAATGCATTATCGCCGAAGGGTTGGACATCACCGATCAGAAACGGGCGGAACGCCAGGTAAGGGAACAGGAAGCCCGGTACCGGGCCCTTGTTGAAAACGCGCGCAGCCTGATTCTCCAGCTGGATGCCACCGGGCGGGTCCGGTTCATTAACGAGTTTGCCCTGGAACTCCTGGGATACGCCGAGGGGGAACTGGTGGGGCGTTCGCCCGTGGAAACCTTCATCCCGGCGACGGACGACGCGGGCCGGGACCAGTACACGCCTTTCCGAAAAATGCTGCTGTCCGGAGAGGATTACCAAGGCCTGGAAACCCAGTGTACGCAGGCCGATGGGGGCAAACGCTGGATTTCCTGGTCCTGCCGCGCGTTGCGGGACGAAGAGAATAACCCCACGGGAGAAACCCTGCTGGCCGGTGTGGACGTCACCACCCAGCGGCAGATCTACGAGGAACGCAGTCAACTGGTCGCCGCGGTAGAAGCGCTGGAAGAGGTCGTACTCGTGGTGGATGCCGGCGAAAACGTGGTGTACGCAAATCCCGCCCTGGAACGCCTGACTGGCGCGGACCCGGCCGCCTGGGTGGGCAAGCCCCTTGTTGCGCTGCTGGAGCACCTGAAGGCGAATGCCTTCGCCGAGTTACTCCAGGAAAGTGCCATGGGGCGTGAACGGGGGTGGCGCAAGCAACTGACCCTCAACCACGAGGAAGGGCAGGTTCTGGATGTGGACGTCACCGCCCGACGGGTACGAGGCCGTGGCCAGGGGTGGGTCTACATCCTGCGAGACATTACCCGGGAAATCCTGGAAGCCGAACGGCAACGACAGTCCCAGAAGATGGAAGCCATGGGCACGCTGGCCGCGGGTATAGCCCACGATTTCAACAATATCCTCAATGCCATCGGCGGCAACGCGGAACTGCTGCTGGACGAATCCGCCCTTACCCAGTCCGGCCGGGCATGCGTGGATGAAATCCTGACGGCCACCGAACGCGCCTCGGACCTGGTGCGCCAGATTCTGACCTACAGTCGGCAGAAACCGGGTGAGTTGAAACCCCTTTCCCTGGGACCACTGGTGAAGGAAGCGCTCAAACTGGTTAAGGTCTCCCTGCCGCCGGAAGTTTCCCTGAAAATGGATATCGCCCCGGACCTGCCCCCCGTCATGGGCGACATCACCCAGATTCACCAGGTAGTCCTGAACCTCTGTACCAACGCCATTCACGCCATGGAATCCACAAACGGCGGGCTGCTCGGCGTGTCCCTGAACCAGGCGCGGTTCGACGTGGGCGACCTCACGGAGCAGGACCAGGATATCAAGACCGGCAGTTACGTGTGTCTCACCATCAGCGACACGGGATGCGGCATCCCGGAACACATCCGGGACCGTATCTTCGACCCCTTTTTCACCACCAAGCCCGAGGGCAAGGGCACCGGCATGGGGCTTGCCATCGTGCAGGGCGTGATGACCAGCCACGGGGGAATTATCCGGCTGTTCAGCGAGCCCGGATGGGGCACCACGTTCCGGTTGTATTTTCCGGCACTGGAAACCGTCCCGTCCCACGGTACCGAAACCCACACCTCAACCGAACCAGAAACGCCACCCCCCCAGGCACCCGTGCGAGGCCATGGGGAACGCATCCTCGTGGTGGACGATGACCGGGCCGTGCTTAATGCCATGGTACTTCAACTTCGGAAACTGGGTTTCACTCCCGTGGCCATGCCGGGACCCCGGGAGGCGCTGGAATCCTTCGAAGCCGATCCCCATCCTTACGCCCTGATCATCACGGACAGCAACATGCCCGGCATGTCGGGCCTCACCATGATGGAACGGATCCGCGCGATTCGGCCGGACATTCCGGCCATCCTGGTAACCGGTCTTTCCACGGACCAGGTGGACGAATCAGCCGCCCGGGCAGGCATACGCGTTACCTTGTCCAAACCCATTCGGATGGCCCACCTGCAGGCGGCTATCCGGGAAATCCTGTTCTCGCCCGATGCCGCGCGGCATGAACGGGGGCCCTCCGCCTGATCTCCCGGCGACGAGGCACTTCCATCACGAAACGGTCAGGATATCCCGGGGCAAGGGGGACATCCTGCCGCATTCAACGCCTGCTCCAGGGTATCCAGCGTGGATACCGGCGGCGCGCAACCGCCTGGACCGCATACCCACGCTGACGCGGCCACCCCCGCGTCAAGCGCCTTTCCCGCGAACAGGGCGGGCAGCGAGGCACCCCGATCCGCGTCAGCCACCGCGACAATGCCCTGAAACAGGGCATGTTTACCCATCACGGAAAGTAAAGCCCGGCAATCGTCTTCACCTTCAGGCCCCGGTCGACGCAGGACGGCCACCGTGACCGGACGGGCCTGGGTTTCTTCCGCGAACGCCAGTAGAAACGGAACCGCTTCGGGAAACCGCCGGGCCAGGCCAAGGTTCCGGCGGATCCAGCCTTCCGCCGCGCCAACCCAGGCGGAATCGTCGATGATATGCCCCAGCCGCCACAACACCGAAAAAGCCAGCGTGTTCGGCCCGGGCTCCTGTCCATCCTGAAACGGCACCGCGGTAAATGGCAGGTCCACCGCGTCAGAAGCCGTCCTGTGGAACCCTTCCGCGAGATTTGTTCCAGCGAACCTTGTCACCATCCGCCGGGCCAGATCCAACGAGGCCTCCAGCCATCGGTAGTTGCCGGTAACTTCGTGCAGATCCAGTAATCCCCGCGCGACGGCGGCAAAATCGTCGAGCACCGCCGGGGGGCCATCCTGGTCTCCCAGCGTGGAACGCAACCCCGCGGGAGATCGGAAATGTCGGTTCAGAAGCAGGTCGGCGCACGCGCGCGCCGCTTCCCTCCAGGGTCCATCGCCCAACACCCGGATGGCTTCGGCCAGGGCAGACAGGACCAAGCCATTCCAGGACGCAACAATCTTGGCATCCCGTGGAGGCCGGACACGCGTATCGCGGTGAAGCCGCAACAACGGCCGAAGTCGCTCGAACCGGGCGTGTTCTTCGTCCGTGAGGGGCGTCTCCAGCCGGGGAATGCTCCAGCCATGGTGATAGGACTCGTGACTGGAAAAATTCCCCTCCGGCAAGATGCCGAAACGCTCAATGAACCAATCCGCGCCCGTTTCCGGCAAGGCGCGTCGGACCTCGTCCGGCGTCCACAGATAAAACATGCCTTCCTTGCCGTCACTGTCGGCATCTTCGCTGGCGTAAAACCCGCCGTCTTGATCACGGGCATCCCGCAGAAGGTATTCGATCGTGTCCCGCCCGATCTCCAGGAAGCGGGGTTCACCCATCACGCGTCCAGCCGCCAGGTAAACCCGGGCCAGCAGGGCATTGTCATAAAGCATTTTTTCGAAATGCGGCACCTGCCATTCCGGGTCAACGGTATACCGGTGAAATCCCCCGCCCACGTGATCGCGCAGCCCACCGAGGGCCAGCGCGTCCATCGTCTTCCGTAACATCCGTTCTGCCGAAGATGACTTACGATATACCGTTCGCCGCAGCAGCCATTCCAGTACGCCCACGGGCGGAAACTTCGCGCCTTGTCCCCAGCCACCATGCTGATCGTCAAAATCCGACGCGATTTCGGTTTCAGCCCCCCGGAGCAGGTCTTCCAGGTTTTCTTCCGAGGACTCTGATCCGGGCGGTACCAGCCGATTCGCGATCAACCTCGCAAGTTCGGTCGCCCCTTCGACCACCTTGTCCCTCTTCTCTTTCCATAACCCGGCCACGTGCAATAGCACCCTTGTAAAGGCAGGCTTGCCCCAGCGGTCCACGGGGGGAAAATAGGTGTCGCCGTAAAAAGGCCGCCCATCAGGCGTGAGAAACACGCTCAGCGGCCAGCCGCCCGCGCCGGTCATGGCCACCACCGCGGCCATGTAGGCCTCGTCCAGGTCTGGGCGTTCCTCCCGGTCCACTTTAATCGGAATAAACTGGCTGTTGAGGATGGCCGCCACCACGGGGGACTCAAACGATTCCCGTTCCATCACGTGGCACCAGTGACAGGCCGCGTAACCGATGGAGAGAAAGACCGGCTTGTCTTCCGCGCGGGCGCGCGCCAGGGCTTCCTCGTCCCATGGCTGCCAGGCCACGGGATTTTCCGCGTGTTGCCGCAGGTAGGGACTGGCCGCGTTGGCCAGTCGGTTTTTCAGCGGTGGCAACTTGGACATGGCGCGCTCCTGAGTAATCGGGCCCTACAAAAAACATCGCGGGGGCCGGGTTACTTCCCGCCAGGGGGTATGATGTTGTATTGAAGCCGGTTCTTCGGCTAGTTTTACCCCGTATACAGACACGCCGGCGGCTTCAGGATAACGGTGCCGGCGGGGAGGTTATGGTTATGCGCGCGCGACAGTACCTGGCCTTCGATCTCGGCGCGGAAAGCGGCCGCGCCGTCCTGGGCACCCTCAGTAGCGGACAACTCCAGCTTGAAGTGGTCCACCGGTTCCGCACGGAAGGACTGATGATGCTGGGTACGCGGCAGTGGGACTACACCCGGATTTACGAGGAAATGATCTTCGGGTTGCGCAAGTGCGCCCGGGAGTACACCAGCCGGCTGGACGGCATCGCCGTGGACACCTGGGGCGTGGACTTCGGGCTGGTTGCCCGGGATGGTGTCGTGCTGGCCAACCCCACGCACTACCGGGACAAGCGCACCGAAGGCATGCAGGAACTGGCCTTTTCCAAGGTTCCCCGGGAGGAAATCTATCGCCGGACCGGCATCCAGTTCCTGCCCTTCAACACGGTCTACCAGTTGCTGAGTCTCAAGGCATCCGGGTCGCCTCTCCTTGACGCCGCGGAATGCGCGCTGCTCATGGGAGATCTCTTCTCCTACCTGCTCTGCGGCGTTCGGGCATGCGAGTACACCAACGCGTCCACCACCCAACTGCTGGATCCCTGGAACCGGACGTGGCGGGAAGATCTTATCGCGGAACTGGATCTGCCCCGGCGCGTCCTGTTGCCCCTTACCCGCCCCGGCTCGGTGCTGGGCGCCCTGCGGGATGACATCGCCCGCGACACGGGCATTCAGACCGGCACCCCTGTTATTGCTACCGCGTCCCATGACACGGCCAGCGCCGTCGCGGCAGTTCCCGCCACGGGAGAGAAACCCTGGGCTTACCTCTCCAGCGGGACGTGGTCCCTGCTGGGCGCGGAACTCGATGAACCCCTGGTCAACGATGATTCCCTCGCGCTGCAATTCACCAACGAGGGCGGCGCAGGTGGCAAAATCCGTTTCCTGAAAAACATCTTTGGCCTCTGGCTGGTGCAGGAATGCCGGCGCCAGTGGGAAAAAGAAGGCCAGACCATCGACTACGCCCTGTTGACCGACGAGGCCCGCAACGCGCCGGCCTTCCGGTCGGTACTGCCGAACCTGGATGATCCCCGGCTGCTCGCGCCGGACAACATGCCCGAACTCATCCGGCACATCTGCGTGGAAACGGGACAACCCGTTCCCCAGGACCGCGGGGAGACGGTGCGCTGCGCGCTGGAGAGCCTCGCGCTGAAGTACCGCCGCACGTTACGAGGTCTCGACGGGTTACTGGGACGGAAAACGGAACGTCTCCACATTATCGGCGGTGGCACCCAGAATCAGTTGCTGTGCCAGATGACCGCCGACGCCTGTGGCATCGAGGTCATCACCGGACCCGTGGAAGCCACGGCCATGGGAAACATCGGCGTTCAGGCCATGGCCACCGGCGCTCTCGATTCCCTGGAAGACCTCCGCGCGATGGTTTCCGCCTCCACGCCGATGGCCCGGTATGAACCCCGCGACACCGAAGCCTGGGACACCCTGGACGCCCGGCTCGCGCGGACTTAAAGAAAGGTCCAACTCCCATGGGACTGACCGCGACCCTTATTCTTCACTGCAAGGACGTGCCGGGCATCGTGTACCGCGTGAGCCAATTCCTGTTCGAGCGGGGCGCGAACATCATCCACGCCCAGCAGCACGCCGAAGGGCTGGACGAACAGTTTTTCATGCGCGTCCATTTTGACTGTTCGGCCATCCGTTGTACCCGGGCAGAACTGCGCCGAGAACTGGCGGAACTCGCCGGCGGATTCGGCATGGAAACCCGCCTGCGCTACTCCGACGAGCGCCATCGCATGGCCATCATGGTGTCGAAATACGACCACTGCCTGTACGACCTGCTGCTACGGCACCGTTACGGAGAGATCAACGCCGACCTCGCCCTCGTGGTCAGCAATCATCCCGACCTGGAGCCCGTGGCCGCCTCCTTCGGCGTGCCTTTCATCGTGCAGCCCGTGACCCCTGAAACCCGCGAAGCCGCCGAGGAGGCCGTGCTCAAGCATTTCCAGGCCCACCACGTGGACTTCGTCGTGCTGGCCCGCTACATGCAGATTCTGACCTCCCGGTTCATCCGGGAATATCCCAACCGCATCATCAACGTGCACCACGGGTTCCTGCCCGCGTTCAAGGGTGCCCGGCCTTACCACCAGGCCTATGAATACGGCGTGAAGATCATCGGCGCCACCAGTCACTACGCCACGGAGGAACTGGACACCGGCCCGATTATTGCTCAGGAAACCCTGCCCGTCACCCATGCCCACAGCGTGGAGGATCTCGTGAGGTTAGGCCGGGACATCGAACGCCGGGTGCTTGCCGTGGCGGTCCGGGCCCATGCCGATGACCGCATCATGGTGTATCGCCGGAGGACGGTGGTGTTCCAGTGATCGATCCCGACGCCTGTGGCGATTCCCGCCACAAGCGAAGCAAGGCCTCGGCGTATCGGCGACCAAGCTCCCGCAGAGAGGGCGTGTCGAAATGGACCCCATCCTCCAGGGCGGTCAGCCCTTCCGAGGATACCACCGCGAGACGCGGTACCCGGCCGGGCAGGGCATGAATCTGCCGGTTTACCTCCCGCCAGAGCACCGGCTGACCGTCATGGTATTCCGCGAGGAACCGGCCCAGTTCTCCCGCGACTACCGGCAGGTCCGGCACGCCGAGATCCGCGCGCAGATCCGCGAACATCCGGGCACAACGATCGGCGTAGGATGCGGCAGCGGCCTGGTCACTGGTATCGTTTTCTCCCTGGTGCCACAGGATGCCCCGAAGGGTACCGCGCCGCGTGGCTTCCCGGGCTCGATCCAACGCGCGATCGTACAGGTCACCGCCTTTTTCCCACCGGCTCAGCGGCGTGCCGCCCACCGCGCAGGGCACCAGTCCAATGATCGCCCCGGGGGAGGCCTCCGCCATGGCGATCGCGAAACTCAAGCCGAGTCCAGCTCCCGCCGTAGGCTTGTCGTGATGCAGGGGCTCCCGCGCGTGCACCCACTGCCGGTCCTCGGTGAACACCATGACGCGGGAATGCCCCTTTGCTGACAGGTCGTCCAGCGGGCCCCGACCCGCCATGTTAGACTGGCCCATGAGCAGGTACACGTGAAACCGGTCCCGATGGACAGGGAGCCCCGCGTCCAACGGCGCGTTGTCTCGCGTTTCGGCCATACCCTCTCCGCTCCAGACGAAACACGCGATCCCCAACCAGCACAGACCCGGCATACCGAAGATGGCGCGCGACATGATTACTCCTTTCCTGGCGTGATTCAACCCGCCTGCTCATTTTATGATGGGAGGAACAATCGGTCACACCAATCATGGGAGGTTATTATGAACTCCAGCGGAAAAAAACCGGGTAGCATGGGGATTATCCCGGTCCTGACCATGCTTTTCATGGCAGGCGCTTTTGCCGCGGACTGCCGGATCGATCCGGACGGCATGACCGTGGTCAATGGACAGCGGGTATTCATCCTCGGCTTGTACGAGAACCCGGAGGATGACGCCGTCCTGGATCGCGTCATCGCGTCAGGGTACAACCTGCTGCACGCCAAAGACCAGGCCGCGCTGGACCGACTGGCCGCCCGGCACGCGTGGGGCATCGTCGAACTCGGCGGCCTGGCGGACCTGAGCACGCAACGGGAACAACGGCAGGCCGAACTTGAGCGACTGGTTTCCGACCTGCGGAATCACCCGGCCCTGCTCGCCTGGGAAATGCCCGACGAAGCCCTATGGAACTGCTGGTACGCGGCGGAACTGTGGCGGTTTGGCGAAGAACGTCGCCTGCACCATGAACGGATCACCGCGGTCACGGATCCAACCCTGGCCGCTGAACTGAAGGCCTTGCGGGAAGAGGCGGACCGCCTGTACGCCGAAGCGGAATACGCCCGGGGCGACGCAACCGCGGACACGATCTGGCGCAAACTGGGAGAGGAACCACCGCGGCCAGGCTTCGGCTTCGGTGATGCCCCGGAACGCGCCGCGAAACTGCTGGAGGGACTCAAAATCGCGTACCGGCTGACCAGGGAGCTGGATCCGATCCACCCCGTCTGCATGAATCACGCTCCCCGGAACAGCATCGAAGACCTGGCAGCGTTTGGGCAGGCGGCGGACATCGTGGGATGCGACATCTACCCGGTCCCGGTATCACCGCGGGTGCGTCATTCGGACCTGGTTAACCGGACCCTTTCCTGCGTAGGCGACTACACCAGCCGCATGCGGGCCTCGGCGCCAGGCAAACCCGTCTGGATGGTGCTCCAGGGATTCGGCTGGGCCGATATACACGAAATGCCCCCAGAGGCCGAACAGGAAATGCGGCGCCCCACCCTGGACGAAACCCGCTTCATGGCCTATGACGCGATAGCGCGGGGGGCCCGTGGACTCGTTTACTGGGGCACGGCCTACATCGTGAAAGACTCCACCCTGTTCAACGACCTGATGACCCTCGGCCAGGAAATCCATCGCCTGCAACCGGTGCTGTCGGCGACTGACACCTCGCAGCCCGTCCAGGTTGCCCTTGCCCCCGCCAATGGTTCCCAGGAACGGACCATCGTGGCGCTGGGCAAGGAGTCAGACGGCCAGTTGTGGATCATCGCGGTGAATGAGGACGCCATTCCACACCAGGTAACCTTCCGTCATCCCCTGCTTCGAGAAGGCGACACCTACACCTGCCGGATTTCCGGTCGGGAAGCCGTCGCGCGACAGGGGAGCATCACCTTCAACGCGCGGATCAATGAAGTCCTGGTTATCGGTCCAAAGTCAGCCCAACCCTGAAGGAGCGAGCCAAATGGCTGGAACCCCTGTTGATCGGAGGACCTTCATTGAGGTGACGGGCGCGGCCATCGGGCTGGGCGCGTCCGGGAGCGCGACCGCGGCAAAAACCATGGTATCAGCGCCCCCCTTCGTTCCCGATGACGCGTCTTCCCTTGAAAAATCCGTGGCGGAACTGCTCGCGACCACGCCGCTCATGGACACGCACGAACACCTGCCTCCCGAGGCGGATCGCCTTGCCGACCTGGACAACCCGAACGCCGATCACGCGCCGGACTTCAGTATTTTCTTCACGCATTACGCCGGCTCGGACCTGCAGGTGGCGGGCATGCCCGAGGCCGATTACAAGCGACTGATGTCCCGTGACCTGACCCCGAAAGAGAAGTGGCGGCTCGTCGCGCCATGGTACGCGCGTTGCCGGAACACGGGGTACCTGCTGTGCGCGAGGGAAAGTGCCCGCCTTCTGCACGGTGAAAGCGACCTGGGGGAAGATAACTGCGAGGCCATCAGCGAACGGGTCAAACAGGACATCCGTCCCGGGTTCTATCGCCGAATACTCCAGCATGTTGCCGGCATCGAGCATGTACAGGTTAATTGCCTGAAGAGTGGACCATTCCGGGAAAGTGAACCTGCCAGTGACCTGTTCAGTTTCGACCTGAGTACCGTCAGCCTTGCCAGTAGCGTATCGATGAAGACCCTGGAACGAATCGCCGGAGGACCTGTTCCAACGCTCCAGGCGGCCCACGCGACGATTGATCGCGCGTTCGAACGCTTCGGACCGAAAGCCATCGCGGTCAAAGACCAGAGCGCGTACAACCGTCGGCTGCTCTACACCGACGTTCCAGACACGGACGCGGCCCCCCTCTACGAACGCTTCGCCCGCGATCCGAAATCCCTCTCGCAGGACGAGAAGGAAGCCCTGCAGAACAACCTGTTCCGGCGATGCCTTCGCCGCGCCGCGGACTACCATCTGCCCGTGAAATTGCACACCGGCTACTACGCCGGCTACGGGCACATGCCGCTGGATCGGGTCCGCGACAACTTCTGTGACCTGGTAAACGTGGCGCGTGAATTCCCCGAGGTGACCTTTGTGCTGATGCACATCGGCTATCCTTACCAGCACGAACTCATTGCCCTGTGCAAACAGTACGCCAATATCTATGCCGACATGTGCTGGGCGTGGATCATCGACCCCGAATCTTCCGCCGCCTTCATGAGGGCCTTCCTGGTTGCCGCCCCAGCCTGCAAACTGCTTTCTTTCGGCGGCGACTATCTCTACGTGGAACTGGTACCCGGTCACGCTCGAATTGCCCGGCGGGGTATCACCCGCGCCATGACCGGACTGATCGAATCGGGCTGGCTGTCCGAGTCGGAAGCACCCGCCCTGATCGAGCGGATTATGCGAGGGAACGCCCAGGAAATTTTCGATCTCGAACGGGTTCTACGAAACGCCTCGACCTCCTGATGGCATTCACTGGCCGTTTCCCGGAGCACCGCTGACCACCGTGAACGACACGGTCCGCGCGTTACCAAACACGTCACGGATCGCCAGTGACACGTTCACGGGTCGGACCGGATCGGCGGACAGGCTTATTGTCGATCCCTTTTCCTTCTTGCCGTTGACCTTCCACGTCAAGTCCCTCAGGGATCCCCCTGGCGGCATGGATCGGAAAAACCCCTCCGGAATATCTTCACCCAGCCCGCAGGGCAAACGACCCGCTGGAGCCCGTACCAGCGCGGTCCCATCCAGCACCCGGCTTTCCCCAGGAGGAAGCGTGATCGTGTCCGGCAGGTCCACCAGCCCCAAGGCGCATCGCCCGGTCAACGCGTCCGCCACGACGCGCATGAGCGTATCCCGGGCTCCGGCGCACCCCCACGCCAGAAGCACCGCGTCCGCGTCTGTCAGCCGGGTCGCGTAATCTGGTCGTCCCAGAAAGACCACAATGACGCGCGGAATCTGCTGCCTCAGGGCACGGGTCAGTTCAATCAGCGTTTCTACCCGTTCCCGCTCGGTCACCACGATAACAACCGTATTCAGTCCGCGCGTGTTCCGGGTCAACCGGTCGATTTCAAACGTCTGGATGTCTCCCGCGTGCCCGGCGGACATGATCGGTTGCTGCACCACGGTTTTCAGCGACTTCCTGAGACCTTTCTGCAACACGTCGAGATCCACCGTCCCCGTGAGCCCCACTGGCGCGGCATCCCGACCCAGCGGCAGCGCGTCTCCCCGCAGATGAAGCAGGGTCAGGCTGGTCCGTTGCAGCGCGGTCATCGCATCTTCCGGCTTTTCCCCTCCGGACGCGTTCGCGTTGATCTCCTGCCGGGCCGCCGAGAGAATGCCAGCCACCCGCGTCGCCTTTTCCCGTACCAGTTCGGCGGGCAGGTCACCACGGGCCGCCGCCGCGGCCAGGTAATCTATCGCCCGTTCCACCCCGCGCAGACCACCTTGCCACAGGATCATGTCTGCCCCGGCCAGCAGGGCCTGGCGGGCCGCTTCGGCCGCGTCCATTTTCAGGGTTTCGCCGTCCACCGGTCCGGCCAGCACGATCCCCCTGAATCCCAGTTGCCTCCTTAACAGGTCCTGCAGCACGGTGGCATTAAGACACGCCGGCCCGCCCGACCACATCGGCACTTCCACGTCTCCCACCTGCGCCACGCGCGCCGCCCGGAGGGCTTCCGCGTAGGGAAGACCGTCCCTACCGGGCCACGCGTCCGGCGGCGTGGTGAGCACCGGAGGCTGATTCCAGTCCCGAGTCCAGGATCCGCCAGGAAATCCCCACGGGGTGGCCAGTACGCCCCGTTCCCCAAGTCTCCGGATCACCGACACGCCCAGACGGGCCACCTCGTGAGGTCGGGAACCGATACAGCGGGTCGACGCGGCTGAACCGGGAAGATCCGGCCACAGCGAAAGGTCGGGACCAGGCATCCAGTCCATGCCCAACCCCCGCATGGTCCGCGCCACCACGTCCGCCCAGGCCACCGCGTACCGGTCTTCCCCCGTGGCGGCCACGGCCATCAGCGGTGGCAATGGCGGCAATGAACCGCGCGCCGTGCCAGCCATAAACGCCGTCAGGTCCCAAGGATCCGCGCCGATCAGCATCGGCCGGCCAGCCCGCCGTTCCGCCTGGCGCAACATGGCCACCAGCAGCGGCAGGTTTTCCGGTTTGCCCGCCGCGCGAATCCACGCCCCTCCGGGCGGCAAACGATCCAGAAACGATCCATCCTCCGGCGTAAGTTTCAGTGCGCAATCCATGGACACGACCATGAGCGCAGCCAGCAGGGGCTTAAGCGAGGCCGGATCCGTCTCCTTCGACAGGGGAACGGAATCCCGCGGTGTCGTCCCGCCGGTCGGATTAACCAGCGAAGGCGGAGCAACCATCCTTTCCCGGGATTGCGCGATCGCCTGCTCAAAACGTACCGGCAACCCTGCCACCACCCCCATAAGAAGCACCGCGGCAATCCACCGGCCCGGCAAACCGATCTCCTGCTGTCCCCGTCTCATGTTCCCCGCTCCGCCGCGCAGGCCGCGAAAGTCACCACGCCCCCCTGGGGATCAGGCGCGTCCCCGGTGATGTAATTTGGCCGGAACGGTCGGTTTCCAATGGCCGTCGCCGTGGCGTAGATACAGCCCATGCCGCAGACGTGACGGGGATTTCCGCCCCGCATGATCGCCCGGTAGAATCCCGCGGGATCACCTTCGCAGAGATAATTCAAGGCGGTTACATCCGCCGTAATAATCTGATCCAGTAATTCGGGGGTAATATCCACCTCGTCACCGAAGCGCCTCCCCACGTGGGAAAGATCGGCTCCCGCGATGGCAACGGCCCGGGGATTGTCAGCCACCAGGGCCCGGGCGACATCGAGGAACCGGGCCACATCGGGCCGGTCGTCAGGAATGGCTTCTTCGCCCATGTCCGGCGTGGTGAGCATGCCGCACAGCACGGGAATGATAGGCGGCGCGTCATCGCCGTACAGCAAGGCCAGCATGAGCGCCTGGAATTCCAGGGAATGTTCCGTGCGATGCAGGATCTCCTCGGCATAGGGATTCCACGAGCAGGCTTTCTCGAGCCGGGACAGGGCTTCCCGGGCCACGGGAACCGTGCCGAGCGGCGTCTCGAAATCCTTGGCGCACAGGACGAAGGGGTGTTCACCCGCCGCGTGGGCCACGCCAAACAGCAACACCAGGTCCGGCTTTTCCCCTTGCCAAAGCCACCGGTAGGCCCACGCGTAAAGGTGCCCGCCCCGCGCGAAGTCAATGTGGGGCGCGATAAGCCCACGAATCGGGGGGCCGCTCCCAGGCTCTGCCTCGGTGGGCATGCCAGGGCCATCGGTCCGAAAACGTTCTCCGAGCCACGCCCGCAGGGCATCGGGCTCCCCGGGGTAGCCACGCCCGGCCAGCCACGCCGGACGCACCGCGCTTTCCCGAAATGCCTGGTCTATCGCGACCCGGCGTTCCTCGAACGTCGCGTCCGCCAGCAGCCCTGCACTACTCAACTGATCGGCAAGACCCCGCACGTCCTCCGGACGCGCGTTCACGCCGAACTGTTCCCGAAAAAGCCGACAGATGGCCTCCGCGTCCCGCTGCCCGTCGAACAAGGCCGCCAGCATGAAGGCTGGCGGCGGCATCAGGACTCCGTCGGTAACGTATCCAAATGGATCGCTCAGGTGAAAAAATTCACGTCCTTCGTGCTCGATCAGGCTGACGTCCAGGTAACGTAACGGCGGTATCGCGCCCGGTTCGGCTTCCATCGCGGATTCCTCCTGCTGACCATCGTAGTATGCCCAAGCGCCTCCTGTTCCGGCAACGCTCAGGCGGAAGGCTAAAAAACTCCCGAGTCCGCCTGTTTACGCGCCTCTTCCAGCAGTTGCCGATAGTCCGCGCGATCCACCAGGCGTAGCGCTTCCGCGAAGGCGCCAGCGGCGTCGGACCAGGCTCCCCGACGGGCAAGCATGACACCAAGGTTCCGCCAGGCGTGATGAAGGGTCGGGTCACCCCGCAGTGCCAGGCGCAAAGCCTGTTCCGCTTCTTTTTCCATGCCGCATAACGCGAGGTTACCACCCAGTTCCGCCAGCCAGTCGTATTGTTCCGGCATCCGGCGTAAAGCCTCGCGGTAAGCGGTGACGGCTTCGGCATGCCGACCCAGCTCCGCCAACTGCGCGCCCAGTTCGGCCTGGGCCGAGGCGTCTTCCGGAGACTCGGCCACCTTCCTCCGGTTCAGATCCAGGTAAAACGCGGCCTTGTCCTCTGGACTCCGGGGGGCGTTCCAGAGCGGGTAATGCCGCACCACTGCAGGACTGTCCACCATGGGCACGCCCATGGATTCCAGCGAAGGATTGACCAGTTCATGCACCCGTCCCGTAAACCGTATGCCCGCCCGGTTGGGAAGCAGGCGAACCTTCCAGCTGGTATAACAGGCAGGATATCCCCGGGTATAGGGGTCGTCCGCGTCAACGGGCCGGGCATCCGCCCGGGCCTGCTGGTC
Organism: Candidatus Hydrogenedentota bacterium; assembly: GCA_018056705.1. Classification (GTDB taxonomy): domain Bacteria; phylum Hydrogenedentota; class Hydrogenedentia; order Hydrogenedentales; family CAITNO01; genus JAGPFE01. Next base: position 63,937 of record JAGPFE010000011.1, read on the forward strand.
CGTATACGTTATGGTCTGTATGCGCCAGGCCTGTTCAGGCGGTTCTGCCACGTGCTCCAGCAGGCAACGCGCCGATTCCGGATCCAGCCATTCGTCGGCATCCGCGACGTAAATCCATGGAAGTGAACACAGCGACAGCGAGTAGTTCCGGGCCGCCGAAAAATCATCGTTCCACGGGTAATGCCCCACGCGACATCCCAGCCGTTCCGCCAGGATGGACGTTTCATCCTGGGATCCCGTGTCTACCACCACGATTTCACCCGCGAACGTCCGGAGATTCGCCACGCACGATTCCAGTCGGGCGACCTCGTCCCGAACAATCATGGCCACGCTGATGGGAGAAACGGCCATGGCATTCCTTCACGAAAACCGGGGCGGATACCCTCACGGTTACGGTCACACCTCCGGAGGCGATTCCGAAGTACTGGCGGGGCCACGGGATGATGCCTCGGGCACCACGCATCCCGCCGCCACCAGGGCCTCGTACGTGGCGCGATCCACCACGTCGCCACTCGTGACCAGCCGGGTGGATCCATCCACGCTGACCAGGTATTGCCGCACTTTCCGGCCGCGCCGGTGCACGATGTGGCCCTTGCGCATCATGTCGAATTCAATCCGGATAAAAGGCGCGCTTTCGCCGCGCCCGGACGCGTCCGCCGTCGTCAGATCAGCCCCGGGCCGACCTGAACGGCTGGCCACGGCGGGATACGCGTTCTTTTTTCTGCGGAAAAACAACACGGTCAGGCTCTCCCCGTTATCGGATCCACCTTATTATACCCGAACCGGTCAGGAGCCGCCGGTGGACTTCCCGGCCCCTTGCTCTGGCTGGGCAGGTGCCGGCGCGATGGAGTACGGTTTTCCATCCGGACCTAGCACCACGGGCTGTACGCCCTCTTCCGCGCGTTTCGTGATCGCGTCCGCTGCCTCGCGCATCAGACCGGCCAATTCCGCGTTCTGTTCTTTCGCGATACCCTCTTCCAGTGGCCCCACCGCCGAGGCATTCCCCAGTTTAGACAGCAACTCCAGGGCGTGGCGCCGGGCGTTTTCCGGCAATCGCGTGTCCAGTGCGGCCTCAACCACGATATCCTGGTGAATCTGGGTCAGTTCCGTGGGAAGCCCCAGCAGGATCTGCGCCCGCTCCCGCGGCGTGCCTTCGCCCCGTTTCCATGCCGCGATCGCCTCCTGCACGCCCTTCGGATGCCCCAGTACTTCCAGCGCGAGAATGGCGGACATCCGCGTGTGACTGTCCGGGTCCCGCAGCAGATCCATGACCTGTTGCTCCAGCCCGGGCAACTGGTGCGCCCGGTAATACAACGCGCACAGCAGGTGAGCCGCACAACCGCGCGTCGTACTGGGACGATCCGGCTTCAGCAGCGCCAGCAGGGCGTCCCGGTGTTCCGGACCCACCCACGGGGACAATGCCGCCGTCAGGTTTACCCGGGCCGTGTCACTGATTTCCGGGGAACCCAGGCGTTCTACCAGCCTCTGGATACCTTCCGGCCCAGCGGCATGCAACTTCTCCGCGATCTTCATGGCCTCTTCGGGGTTCAGTTCATTTTTCCCCTCGAAGGCCAACCATTCGGCCAGCACTTCCTGCCCGGCCTCCTTCGGCGTCGACGGAATACAAGATGACAGCACCGCGGCGCACAGCATCGTGGCCAGCGTGAAAAAGAAACATTCGCGCCTGTTCAATGCGTTTCTCCCGGCGCGGGGCACGTCACCCCAGCGCCACGTCCAACAGCATCATGATAGCAAACCCGACCAGCAGACCCACGGTGGGAAAGTCGGAGCCATTCTGTTCCGCCTCGGGAATCAGTTCTTCGGCCACCACGAAAATCATAGCCCCCGCGGCAAACGCCAGCGCGAACGGTAGAATGGGCTGAGCCAGCCCAACCAGCACCGCTCCCAGTACCGCCGCCACCGGTTCGACCACTCCAGAAAGCGCGGCATACCCACAACTTTTCACCGCGGACCAGCCCTCGCGCCGCAGGGGCAGGGCAATGGCGGCTCCTTCCGGAAAATTCTGCAACCCGATACCCAGAGCCAGGGCCAGGGCTCCACCAAGATCCGCGCCCCCCAGGCCGCTGGCCGCCGCGCCAAACGCGACTCCCACCGCGAGTCCTTCGGGAATGTTGTGAATGGTAATCGCCAGGATCAGCAGCGTGGTGCGCCGCCAGGTCGTTTGTACGCCTTCCGCTTCAGAAATATCCTTTTCCTTGTGCAGGTGCGGCAGAATCCGGTCCAGCGCGAGCAGAAAAAATCCCCCCGCCAGGAAGCCTGTCAGGGCTGGCACCCAGGGCACCATCCCCAGCGATGCCGCCATCTCGATGGAGGGCGCCAGCAGGGACCAGAAACTGGCCGCGATCATAATGCCCGCCGCCGCTCCCAGGCAGGAATCCAGAAAATTCCGGCTCACTTCGCGGGTGAAAAAGACCGGGACGCCCCCCAGGGCCGTCATCCCAAACGTGAATAACCCTGCCAGCAACGTCTGCGCGAGTAACGGTATTTCCGAAAAGGTCACGGTCATCATTCATTCCCGGTTGAAACGGATGCCATTCTACCACGCCTGGCGGCAGACCCGCTTGGGATTCAATCAATCACTCTGACCCAGTTTCAGAATGGCCGTAACCTGTTCCACGCTTATCCCCTGGATCCGCAGAACCTTCTCGCGTCCCCGAGCTCCCCGCTCGATGGAAACCCGGCAGGCTGGCACCCCCACGGCGCGCGCGATGAGCCGGACAACTGCCTCGTTGGCCGCGTTGTCTTCGGGTGGGGCGGTCACCCGTACCCGGACACGACCCGTGGCTTCCGACTCCACGGCATCCCGGGAGGATTTCGGCTGCACCCGAACGTTCAGCAGCACATCCGACCCCCGCCCGGTAAGCATACCGCTCAACGACTCCGACGCGCCCGCTGACGGGTCACGGCAAACTGGCCGAAGGTCCGCAGCCGTTCCCGGCGGCTTGCCACGGAAAACCGCCCCCTTTCCGCGTCTTCCAGAAACCGGGTGATCTCCCGCCCCGTAGCGGCAATGGCCTCTTCGGGAAACCGGTGCGCGCCCCCTGGCGGTTCGGGAATGATCACGTCCACCACGCCGTATTGCCGCAGGTCGGCCGCGCTGATCCGCAACGCCTGGGCCGCCGGTTCCTTCTGTTCCACGTCCCGCCACAGGATCTCCGCGCAACGCTCTGGCGGGCAGATCATGTACACCGCGTACTCGAGCATGGCGACCCGGTCAGCCACGGCAATCCCCAGCGCGCCCCCGCTGCCGCCTTCGCCTATGACCACCGCCAGGATCGGCGTGTTCAGTCGCGTCATTTCCAGCAGGTTGGCCGCGATGGCCGGACCCTGGCCATTCGTTTCGGCTTCCGCTCCGGGATAGGCCGCCGGCGTATCCACAAAACTGATCACCGGCATGCCGAACCGTTCCGCCAGACGGAACACCCTAAGGGCTTTCCGATACCCTTCAGGTGAAGCCATCCCGAAGTTCCGCCGCACCTTTTCGTCGGTGCTCACGCCCTTCTGCTGGCCCACCACGGCCACATTCCGCCCGGCGACCCGACCGAAACCGCAGACCATCGCCGCGTCATCGCCCCCCTGCCGATCTCCATGAACCTCGAGAAAATCGTCGAACAGGCGCGAGACGTAGTCAAGCATCCGGGGACGCCTCCCATGCCGCGCCCAGAGCACGTATTCCCACGCGGTCCGTGGGCGCTCCAGGGACGCCAGATCCTGTTCAGATACCGCCGGAGTAACCGCCTGATTGCTTCGGAATGGTAAACGCACGGACGAACACTCCAATGCCTCGGGCAGGGGTTCCGCTTGCGCCATGTTGTCGCGTTTCCGTCATTTCCGGAATCGGGTCGGGCAATTGCCCGCTCCTCGAACCGGTGCTACCGGAGTCAAATCAACCCCGCCGATAAAAGTACAACGTTTCTGGCTTTCCCATACTTCCCGTTGGGTATGCCCTGTTTACCCCTCTTATTTCTTTAATATTATCATAACATCTGCCGGACTCGCATCTCTTATGCTCCTTTTCCCCGGTTCGACATTTCACGCCCAAAAAAAAATTTGCCTGGCCCGGCGACGAATGTCGCTCGGACCAGGCTCGGTCAAGGGGAGGGGGAGGGGGAGGTCAACTTTTCATGGCGCGCCTGAACCACTCGCCAATATTGTCATTCATGTTCACGATCATCAGCCTGAGCCGTTCGGCGGGGTCTTCCGTGACTGACTCCGGCTTCGCAATCATCTCTGTAAACATCTGGCGCACCCGGTCTATTCCACAATTTTCAACCGCCCAGTGGGTTACCCACAGCAACTTGTAAAAATCCACATGACCGCGGCCGCCCTGTTCCCAGGTATCCGCGAACTCGCGGGCCAGATCAAATGCCTGCTGCCGGTAATCCATTTCGTTCACGGTTGTTTCCTTGCGGCGACCCTGTCGCGCGCCTGCAAAGTAAACCGCCCGTCTCCCCTGTTTATTTCCTGGCCCAAATAAATCTTCAAGAAGCAGCGGAAATCGCGTTTTCCCCCAGGATCAGCCGCAACACGGCATTGGCCTGATGGTGTGCCGCGACGCCTACCCGCGGGGCCATCAGTCCCTTGCCCTGCCGGGCTTCGTTTGTGCCGTCACCCACCAGCACGATCGGTCCCACGCGGCGTGTCCGGATGAGATTGGCGTCCTCATGTCCCGCCAGACCAGACGCGCACACCAGGGGTCGTCCCGGATAACAGCGCAACCAGGTTTCGGCCAGCATGGCCTTCTGGTCCGGACGGTCGAAGGCTTCCACCAGAATCTGGGCGCCCCCGAAAATATCCGGTATGTTTTCGGGAGTAAGTTTTACCTGGTGGGAAATCACCCGTACCAAGGGATTGATCCGCCCGAGCGTATCTCGCAGCGCCTGGGTCTTAGGCAGGCCGATCTGATCGATGAAATACTGCTGCCGGTTCAGGTTACTCGGTTCCACCACGTCAAAATCCACCAGGATCAGCGTACCCACGCCCACCCGAGCCAGGGCGATGGCCACCTGCGATCCCAGCCCGCCCAGTCCAGCGATCCCCACGACTGCCTCCTTGGCCTTACGGTGAACGCCGGGGGTATGCCGCGCCATCATGAGAAATTCCAGTTCCTCAGATGATGGTGTTTCCCCCCGGCGAATCAGGCATACCACCTGTCCGTCCCTCAACGGTGTTTCGGGCGTGACCGGAAAGCCATCCACAATGATCAGGTCCGCCCCTGGCTTGAACCGGTTTCTGATCCCACCCGCCGTCATCCCCTCACTATCCGCCACCTCCACTTCCCGTTCGTTCACAATCAGTTTCATAGTGCCTGTTCTCCTCATCCGCGCGTCGTGGATATGTCAACGAAACTTTCCCCCTCCTTCAATTCCGATTCCAAAATGTTTTACCTCTTCAGGCATCCCTTTCCTGACCTGTCTCCCACGAAGACCAGTACCCGCGTTATCCTGTGTTCCCAAGAGATCTATCTCATTTTCCGGAATATTCGTCGGTCATGATCTGGCGACGTCTGCTCTTATTTCCACGATGCTCAAATCTCCACATCCACCACCCGTGATCTGATCATCACTATACCGTTTTCCCTGGCGCGCCTGATTCTGCCAGAATATCCTTTCACGCGTCTTTTCACGTTCGTTTTCGCTTCTACACCAGGATACGTATCATGGTCGATTCTTCCGCCGCTGACACGTCCCGCACCCTTGAAGTTGCCATCCATCGGTTGCCTGGCAATGAGGATATCCCGTTGCCGGAATATGCCACGGAACACGCCGCCGGCATGGATCTGCGGGCAGCCATCCCCGCCCCGATTGAAGTGCCGGCGGGGGGGCGCGTCCTGATTCCCACCGGCATCCGCGTGGCCCTTCCACCGGGCTTCGAAGCCCAGGTCAGGCCCCGAAGTGGACTCGCCCTGCGACACGGTATCGTCCTGCCCAACAGTCCAGGCACCATTGACGCCGATTATCGTGGTGAGATTGCCGTCATCATCATGAACCTCGGCGATGCCCCGTTTGTTATCCGTCGGGGCGACCGGATCGCCCAGCTCGTCGTCGCGCCCTGTTACCGGGTCACGTGGCATCCCGCGCCTGACCTCGACGACACGCCCCGCGGCGACGGCGGTTTCGGTCACACCGGTCGCTGATCCCGCGCGCCTGTCCACGGGCTGGCCCCGCGCCAGTAGTTGCGCGGGCCCCTAGCATCCTCCCCGCGTGAGAACGCCGAAAACGTTCCTTCCGACTCTTTGGCGTCACGGCCCCCGGAAACCCGGCGCATCCGGATGGACAGACAGCCCCCTCAGGAACCCCAAAGCGAACGCCCCTTTCCCGTTGCCAGGAAAGGGGCGTCATACATTATGCCGGCGACGTCCTACTCTCCCACAGAGTTGCCCCTGCAGTACCATCGGCGCTGGCGGGCTTAACTGCTGTGTTCGGAATGGGAACAGGTGTTTCCCCGCCGCTATGGCCACCGGCAAACCGGTTGTTCCAGCGTCGCCGAAACGACGCGGAAGTTCAACTTTTATGACAGTGAATGCAAGGAACACCGCCGATAACGCGCGCTTGAATAATCCGGGGAGGCCATGAATCTGGCCTCATGATATCTAAAGGCCAAGCCGCACGAGTGATTAGTACTGGTCAGCTGAACGCGTCGCCGCGCTTACACCTCCAGCCTATCAACCTGGTAGTCTTCCAGGACTCTTCAGGGGATTGCTCCCAGGGAGATCTTATCTTCGGGTGGGTTTCGCGCTTAGATGCTTTCAGCGCTTATCCCTTCCGGACGTGGCTACCCGGCGCTGCCACTGGCGTGACAACCGGAACACCCTAGGTCCGTCCATCCCGGTCCTCTCGTACTAAGGACAGATCCCGTCAAATCTCCTGCGCCCGCATAGGATAGGGACCAAACTGTCTCACGACGTTTTAAACCCAGCTCGCGTGCCACTTTAATCGGCGAACAGACGAACCCTTGGGACCTGCTTCAGCCCCAGGATGTGACGAGCCGACATCGAGGTGCCAAACCTCCCCGTCGATGTGAACTCTTGGGGGAGATAAGCCTGTTATCCCCGGCGTACCTTTTATCCGATGAGCAACGGCCCTTCCATACGGTACCGCTGGATCACTAAGCCCTACTTTCGTACCTGCTCGACGTGTCTGTCTCGCAGTCAAGCTCCCTTCTGCCTTTACACTCGACGCAGGATTTCCAAACCTGCTGAGGGAACCTTTGGGCGCCTCCGTTACGCTTTGGGAGGCGACCGCCCCAGTCAAACTACCCACCAGGCACTGTCCCTCGCCCGGCTTCACGGGTCGAGGTTAGGATCCAATGACAACCAGGGTGGTATTCCAAGGGCGACTCCACCGAGGCTGGCGCCCCAGCTTCAACGTCTCCCACCTATCCTATACAGGTTGCCACTAAACCCAATACCAAGCTGTAGTAAAGGTGCACAGGGTCTTCCCGTCCTTATGCGGGTAACGAGCATCTTCACTCGTATTACAACTTCACCGGGCCCGCTCTTGAGACAATGCTCAGATCGTTACGCCATTCGTGCAGGTCGGAACTTACCCGACAAGGAATTTCGCTACCTTAGGACCGTTATAGTTACGGCCGCCATTAACCGGGGCTTCGGTTCAAGGCTTCGCTTGCGCTGACCTCTCCCGTTAACCTTCCGGCATTGGGCAGGCGTCAGTCCCTATACGTCGTCTTACGACTTTGCAGAGACCTGTGTTTTTAGTAAACAGTCGCCTGAGCCACTTTACTGCGACTCCGGGAAGCTCCGGTCGCGAGGACCGTCACCGCCCAGAGCACCCCTTCTTCCGAAGTTACGGGGCCAATTGGTCGAGTTCCTTAAGAGCGGATCACCCGAGCGCCTTAGAATATTCTTCTCGTCCACCTGTGTCGGTTTGCGGTACGGGCGCCGACGTCCTCGCTAGAGGTTTTTCTTGGCAGTGTGGAATTTGCCAATCCGCTTCACCCTAAGGGATCCACGTCCCTTAACGTCTCAGCCTTAATGTGGCCCGGATTTGCCTGGACCACGGCCTACACGCTTAGACTGCCATCCGACAGGCAGCTGGCATATCCTCCTGCGTCACCCCATTGCTGGTAGCGGACGCCAGGCGGTACAGGAATCTTTGTGCCTGTTTCCCATCGCCTACGCCTTTCGGCCTCGGCTTAGGACCCGACTAACCCCGGGAGGATTCACCTTGCCCGGGAACCCTTGGACTTTCGGCGGGAGGGATTCTCGCCCTCCTTGTCGTTACTAATGCCGGCATGATCGCTTCTGTTCAGTCCACGTGTCCTTTCGGTCACGCTTCTACCCGGAACAGAATGCTCCCCTACCGCTCCGCCCGAAGGCGGAACCCGCAGTTTCGGTATTACGCTTAGCCCCGTTACATTTTCCGCGCACAACCACTCGACCAGTGAGCTATTACGCACTCTTTAAATGAATGGCTGCTTCTAAGCCAACATCCTGGTTGTTTATGCGATTGCACCTCGTTTCACACTGAGCGTAATTTAGGGACCTTAACTGGCGGTCTGGGTTGTTTCCCTCTCGACTATGGAGCTTATCCCCCATAGACTCACTGCCATGATTCCACGTCCGGTATTCGGAGTTTGGTTGGGTTCAGTAACCTGGTGAGGCCCCTAGCCCATCCAGTGCTCTACCCCCGGACGCTACACATGACGCTGTCCCTAAAGACATTTCGGGGAGAACCAGCTATTACCGAGTTTGATTGGCCTTTCACCCCTATCCACAGCTCATCCAAGCCCTTTTCAACGGACACTGGTTCGGGCCTCCATCTCCTTTTACAGAGATTTCACCCTGGCCATGGATAGATCACCCGGTTTCGGGTCTACTCTACGTAACTATGCGCCCTGTTCAGACTCGCTTTCGCTTCGGCTACGGACCTGAAGCCCTTAACCTTGCCACGCAGAGTAACTCGCCGGCTCATTATGCAAAAGGCACGCAGTCAGGCTTTGCCTTGCGGCCATAGCCCTCCTACTGATTGTAGGCACGTGGTTTCAGGTTCTGTTTCACTCCCCTCTCGGGGTGCTTTTCACCTTTCCCTCACGGTACTGGTTCGCTATCGGTCACCGAGTAGTACTTAGCCTTGGGAGATGGGCCTCCCGGATTCACGCGGGGTTTCCCGTGACCCGCGCTACTTGGGTACGCGTCTGAAGGACCGGATCCCTTTCGCCTACAGGACTATCACCTTCTACGGTCCGACTTATCCAGTCATGTTCGGCTAGAGACCGGTTTTGTAACCTTCTGGGGGTTCCATACCACCCCCGCGACGCGCCCCGCAACCCCGCAGACACAACGGGCATGGCCTATGACATGCCTGCGGTTTGGGCTGGTCCGCGTTCGCTCGCCACTACTAGCGGAGTCGCTGTTTGCTTTCCTTTCCTCCAGGTACTGAGATGTTTCACTTCCCTGGGTTGGCTTCGCGCGCCTATGCATTCAGCGCGCGATGACCGGGGTTTGCCCGGTCGGGTTGCCCCATTCGGAGATCCACGGGTAGTTTGCGTCCAACAAACCGTGGCTTATCGCAGGTAGCTACGTCCTTCATCGCCTCTCGGTGCCAAGGCATCCACCACGCGCCCTTAGTAGCTTGGCCAAAACTTTCCCGTACAGTTTCGTTTCGGACGAGACCGTCCGGGTCATACCCCGGACTGTATTCTCGCGCTACGTGCTCGTTGATGCCCTTGCATTCAACTGTCAAAGAACTGCGCGGCCCTTGCGGTGCCGCTAAACCCTTTGCGTTCTGCCGCCATGGTGGAGATGATCGGGATCGAACCGACGACCTCAGGCTTGCAAAGCCCGCGCTCTCCCAACTGAGCTACATCCCCGGTGTATCCCGCCAGCCGGCGCCCGCATGGTGGGCCTGAGTAGAATCGAACTACCGACCTCACGCTTATCAGGCGTGCGCTCTAACCATCTGAGCTACAGGCCCACAACGGACCCCGGCCCATGGGGGCGTTCTCTGAACGCTGAATACGATGCATGCCGCGCACACCCTTGTGATTGACCTGGGATCGCGCGTGGCGATCCGTGGACTACTCCCTAGAAAGGAGGTGATCCAGCCGCACCTTCCGGTACGGCTACCTTGTTACGACTTCATCCCCCTTACCAAGCACACCTTCGGCACCTCCCTCCCTTGCGGGTTGGGCCAGTGACTTCGGGTGCACCCAGCTCGGGTCATGTGACGGGCGGTGTGTACAAGGCCCGGGAACGTATTCACCGCGCCATGGCTGATGCGCGATTACTAGCGATTCCGACTTCATGGAGTCGAGTTGC
>JAGPFE010000102.1 GCA_018056705.1 Candidatus Hydrogenedentota bacterium
CCCGTTTCTCACGCACCATCCCTACGGGTTTACCCTGGCGGAAACCATCGCGCCGCTGTTTATCCTGCTGGTGGGGACCTCATACCGGCTGTCTTTCTGGCGGCACTGGCGGGAAGAAGGACTGGCCACCGCCCGGAAAAGGGCGCTGCGAAGGTACACGCTGATTTTTCTGCTGGGGCTGGCCGTGTATCCGGATCATTTCTGGGATGCCCTGACCCACATCGGGATGGCGGGCCTCCTGTTTCTTCCGGTGATACACCGGGGACCGGCCGCCCGGCTGGGATGGGCGACCGGGGCACTGGTCCTGTTCCAGGGCCTGTACCTGTTCACGGGGTACGAGACCTGGGTGATGAGCCATGGCAAATCGCTGAATGGCGGGCCTCTGGCGGCACTGAGTTGGGGCTTCATTCTCGGCGTGGGCACCTTGATTGGCGACGCGCTGGAACGTCCGCGGGATCATGATCGGATGTTGCGGCGTTTGACCATGGCCGGGGCAATCCTGATCGCGGGGGGATACGTGTTGAGCCTGTCCTGGCCAGGGGTTAAATCGGCCTGGCCGTATACCCGATGGGGCATGAGCGCGCCCCTGCCGGTGACCACGACGGGAATCGCCCTGATCGTGTTCGGGTTCTTTTACATGTTCGCGGAAAAGCGGCAAATCCGTTTTCCGCTGTTGACGCCGCTTGGCCGGAATCCCATCCTGCTGCTGGCGGTCCTGGGCGCGATGGTCGGGATCAGCCGGTTGTTCACCTTGCGGTTTGGGGAACCCTCCCCGTGGCTGGCCGTTTCGGGGTATTTCCTGATGTCCGCCACGGCCTGCGTGGTCGCGGTGTGGCTGGATCGTAAGCGGGTTCGATTACGGTTTTAGGACGATTGGACATGCGCTTGAAGAAAAAGCGAATATTCTGGTACGCGGTTGTAGCCGGGCTGGTCATCGTGGGGTGGCAGGTCGGATGGTGGGCCGCCGCGCTGACCCTGGGGCTGCTGGCCGGAGCCCTCGGGGTGCTGGCCCTGTTTCGCTGGCTGGCCGAGGATTTCGGCATGGACCGATTGCGGCAGCGGGCCGGGGAACTGGGCGTCACCTACGCGGCGATGACGGAACGCCTGCGATCGGAACGCCCGGACGAACATCGAAAGAGGGTCCGGTTTGTCGTGTTCGGAGACACCCGGAACAACCGGGATACTGCCGCGCTGCTGATGTCCCGGATGGCAGAAGACCACCCGGATGTCGTGTTTCATACCGGCGATATCGTTCGGTTCGGCACGCCCCGGGAATTCCTCCGGAATCACCTGGACCTGCTGCCGCTGCTGCGGGGGACCCCCCTGTTCTGCGTTCCGGGGAACCATGACCGGGGATTCCGGCGGGGATTCCGGGCGTTCCGGGCGATGGCGGGCGACGACCGGTTTTCTTTCGACATGGGGGCCTGCCGGTTCACGGGATTCAACAACAGCGGGCGGGAACGGGTGTCGGAGGAGATCCTGGCATGGCTGGACAGGGAACTGTCCCGGCCGGGCGTCACGCGCCGATTCGTGTTCTGTCACATTCCACCGGCCTTTTTCGAGGCGGTGTTCGCGCGGGATCGGCGACGTCGTGGGTTTCGCAAGAACGCCGAGGCCTTTCACGAGCTGATGAAACGGCACGGCGTGGACGAGGTTTTCATGGCCCATATCCATGGATTCGCGAGCCACGTCTTTGACGGGACACGGTACACGCTGACCGCCGGAGGTGGCGCCCCACTCAGTGGCCGGCTGGATCGTTCAGGTCAGACCTATCATTACCTGCTTCTGGAGGCTGGTCCGGATGGGATTTCCCGGCGGATCATCCGGCCCGGGCGTTCGCGGCAGAGCGGGATGGAGTGGATTAGTGAACCATACGGCGCGGCCCCGGAAGGGTGAGACGGATCAGGGCACCGGTTGACTGAACAGGACCCGGTTCCGGGAAGAGAGCACCTCCAGGCGCAGGTCACCCGAATGGAAAGACGGATCCTTCGGAAGAAAGTCCCAGGTGCCACTACCCAGGGGTGGAATGGTCCACAGGGGGCCCGCACCGGCCAGGTCCAGCGACCGCCAATTTCCGGCAACCTCTTGATCCTCCGTCGCGCTGTCCGGCGCGGACCTTCGGAATCGTACCCTGGCATCGGCCTGGCGGTTCCACGAGGGATTGTCCGGGATAACGATCCGGACAGGACGGATTCCCCAATTGGCGCAGACCAGGCGAATACCGTGGTCCGGAATGGGGGAAATCTCGACCCGCAGGTTCAGGGAAAACACGTAATACCAGCTGACCACCGATCCCAGGAGGAGCAGCGTGACCGCCATCGCGCCAAGAACCAGCAGGTCGCCCCGGCTCAGGTTGAACAGGTGTTGCCGGGAAACGCCGGGACCCGCGGGCCGTGGCGCGAGACGGAACGTTTTTTTGGGTGAAGGAGCGCTTGCCGATGGCGGGTTTACCGCGGCCGGTGCCGGGGACGTTTCGGGATGGCTGATCCCGGTCTCCAGGGTATCCAGGAGGACGTTGAGGCTCCCAAAACGTTCCAGTTCCGTTTCGTAACGGCAAAGGCGGACTTTGATAGGTCCTCCCGCCGCGTCCAGCGTGTCCGCGCGCGCCAGTTCCTCGCAGATCCGGGCGCATCGGGCGCTTGCCTCGATCGCGCGGAGTAACTGGCGGGCTTCGACGTTGGCCTGATCCGGGGACAGGCGTCCCTCAGCGACCTTCTCAGGCAGGCGATCGCGCCGATAGGCATAGACGCGAGCCAGGTCGGCAAAGCGGATGGCACGTTGTCGTAGGGTATCCCGGAAATGTTCCAGGGCGGACTGGGCGCGTTCCTGCTGCTCCCGGAGCCAGTCGATCCGGCAAGATGGGGAGACATGAGACGGCCATTCTTCCTCGGAACAGGTTTCCGGATGCCGTGACAGTTCGACCGCCCGCGCTTTCCACGTCAGCAGCAGCCGCAGCCGCAGGCGCAACCGTTCTTCCAGGGCTTCAACGGCCACGGGACGCGCGGTTTTCCAGGGCCGCCCGGACGAACTCCCGGAACAGCGGCTGGGGTTTGAGTGGCTTGCTCTTGAACTCGGGATGGAACTGGGAGGCGCAGAACCAGGGGTGATCCCGCAATTCAATGATCTCCACGAGATCATGGTCTCCCTTGGGATGGATGCCACTGACCACCAGGCCCGCGGCGACCATCTGGTCCCGGTAGGCGTTGTTAAATTCGTACCGGTGGCGATGTCGCTCGTAAATGACCTTTTCGCCATACGCGGCGTAGGCAAGGGTGTTTTCCGCCAGTTCGCAACGGTACTGGCCCAGGCGCATCGTGCCGCCAAGTTCCCGGATGCCCCGCTGCTCCGAGAGCAGGGAGATTACGGGGTGCGGCGTGGTGGGATCGAATTCCGTGCTGGTGGCTTCGCTCAGGCCGAGGACATGGCGGGCGAACTCAATGACAGCGATCTGCATCCCCAGGCAGATGCCGAAGTAGGGGATCCTGTTTTCGCGGGCGAATTGTACGGCCCGGATTTTGCCTTCAATGCCGCGGCTGCCGAAACCCGGTCCCACGAGAATGCCGTCGAACTCGCCCAGCGCGTCCGCGATCCGCTCCATTTTTTCCAGGGATTCCGAATCAACCCATTGCAGCCTGACCCTGCAGTCATTGGCGATACCGGCGTGGGTAAAGGCCTCGTTGATGCTCTTGTACGCGTCGTCATGGCCGACATACTTGCCCACGGCGGCGATCCGGACTTCCCTCGACGCGTTCCGATACCGCTCCACCATGTCGGTCCACGCGGTCAGGTCGCAGTCGGGGGCCTCGAGTCCCAGTTTCCGCAGCACCACTTCGTCGAGTTTCTGTTCGCGGAAGTTCAGCGGAATGGCGTAGATGGGGGAGATGTCCTCGGCGTTTATGATCGCGTCCGGGGTGACGTTGTAGAACAGGGCAATCTTGGCGCGCTGTTCTGGGCCCAGACGGTGCTTGCCGGTGCGGCACACAATGATGTCGGGTTGCAGGCCGATATCACGCAGGGCGCGGACGCTGTGCTGTGTAGGCTTGCTTTTGAGTTCCCCGGAGGCCTCAATGTAGGGCACCAGCGTCACGTGCACGAAACAGCAGTTTTCCGGGCCGACGTCGAGGCGATACTGGCGCAGGGCTTCGAGGAAGGGCAGGCTTTCGATGTCGCCCACGGTGCCGCCGATTTCCACGATGGCCACGTCTACCCCTTCTTCCTCGGCGGTCAGCAGGCGGATGCGGGACTTGATTTCATCGGTGATATGCGGAATGACCTGGACCGTTTTGCCGAGGTATTCGCCCCGGCGTTCCTTCTGGATGACGGTGTTGTACACGGCCCCTGTCGTGGCGTTGCTTTTCTGGGACAGCCTAGCCGAGGTAAAGCGTTCGTAATGGCCGAGGTCGAGGTCGGTTTCCGCGCCATCGTCGGTGACGAACACCTCGCCATGTTCGTAAGGGTTCATCGTGCCGGGATCGACGTTGATGTAGGGGTCCAGTTTCATCATGGCGATCCTGAAGCCCCTGGCCTCAAGCAGCAGTCCCAGGCTGGCGGAAACGATGCCCTTGCCGACGGAAGAAACCACCCCGCCCGTGGTGAAGATGTACCTGGTCACGATCAGCCTCCTTTTTACTGTTCCAGTATCTTCCGCACCCGTTCGAGATCCGCGGGCACGTCCACGCCGATCCCCGTGTACTCGGTTTCAATGACGCGAATGATCCACCCGTTTTCGAGCGCCCGCAATTGTTCCAGTTTTTCTAATTTTTC
>JAGPFE010000045.1 GCA_018056705.1 Candidatus Hydrogenedentota bacterium
TTCACCCCCGGACGCCATGATACCGGGATCGGTTCGATATACAGCGTATCGAACGCGGAAGATAGTTGCGTGAATTTCGTCAGGGACAGGTTATTCCGGATGTTGGTCCACGACGACGGTAACAAGGGCGCGCCCCGACCATCGGAAAGCCCCACCACGGCATTGATGGCACCGACGTACAGGTAGGTCACGCGGATGGTGCCGTCATAAAACAGTTCCAGTTGCAAGGTGTTTTTCGGGGTCTCATAGCCCGTGCCCCCAGTGTCCCGGGCCGAAGGAATTTCCTGGAAAGTGAACACGACCCGGTCATCCAGAAAACGTCCCCATACCTCGCCGCTCATGTCGGGCGCGAGATCGGAGAACAGGAAGGAAATCCGGGGAATCGCGAAATGGGCCGCGGCGCTGGGTTGATTCAACTCTGGAATCTGGTCGACGCCAGGTAGAAACGCGAGGTAGCCGTTCGCGGCAAGCACGATATTGTCGTAACGCTTCCCGAAATAAGGGAATGGGCTTGGGATTTTCAGGGAAGCCGCGCCATCTGTGGTCAGGGGCAGGCGAAAGGCCCCACCATTGACATCATCCCGGGGAACCGGCAAAGAGAAAACGTTGCGCCGGATGATGGCCCGGTAGTCTTCGTAGGACACCCCCGGCGCGTTCGCGCCGATGGGGGGAGCGGGATCGATGGCCGGCTTGAAGGTGATCTGCGAATAGGACAGGTCCATGGTATCCGCCAGGCCGAGTTGAGGATCCCGCCCGAATACCTGGGTCAGCAGGTTCTGGGGACGGCCTCCCGCCGTGGCCTTGGCGAATAGAACCTGTGGAAAGGTTTCCGACAGGTCACCCACGAGGGTGTAGTAATAGGTTCTGCCCGATTCCACGTTGGTGTCCAGGTAAGAGGTCGCCTTGTTATCCAGCGGGATGGCCAGCCCGGCATTGAAATCGGTTGTGTAACCATTAACGCTGCGGATGAGCACCAGGGAACCGATGGAAATATCGCTCGGATTCTGCCAGATCAGGCCAATGGCCGGCGCGTCACTGGTGGTGGTCAGGGGCAGGGCCCGGAAATTGCCCAGCCCGAGCAGGGCCGCCTGGGGCGGTTCGATTTCCACGGCCCGGGCAGCCGCCAGCACCTGGGTTCGTTCTTCAAGCGTGAACCCCAGTTCGGAACTGGTTTTTCCAAGGGCGAAGAAAAAGTCGTAATACGTGGCAGTCCGTGTCAACTTCGGCAGCGTGTTGAACATCAGGTCGGCCACTTTGTCGATACCCAGACCCTGTACGTTTTCCCCGTTGAACTGGCCGCCGTCGGTGATCAGGTAGACGAATTTATCGCCGATGCCGCTATTGATGTGCACCCCGCCGTTATCATAGGCGGAAGTGGGACTGGCCAGCAGGGGGCTGCCCAGCCGGTCCGGGTCACCGAACACCGTGGGATCTTTCATGTAACGGACGCCAATGGTGTTGCCGGGTGAAGGAACGTCCTGTTCATCGCCTTCGTTCTGTTGCCGTCCACGTTGATCCGGAACCAGCACCTGCATGTCTTCGCCGATCCACCAGCGATAGTACTCCTCGTCCTTGCCCCGACCGTTGATCAGGTCCACGGACTCTCCCCCCCAATCGGCATACATCTCGGCCAGTGCCCCCGAAAAGCCGAAATAAACAAAATCGGTAATATTGAGCGTGTACCCGTGCGACAACTCGTGGGCCACGATGTCATCGGCCAGTAACCGGTTATCTAAGATCATGTACTTGTTCTCGGTGTCCCAGAACGCGTTCAGCACCGGAACGTTTACGTAGGCGATGAGACTGCTTCCCGCGTTGTCGTAACTGTCCTGGTTAAATCGGCTCGAATAAAAGTTGTACACGTCCCCGAAATAGTCGTATGTGTTGTCCACCGCGGTGTTTCCAGTCGGTGCCTGGCCTTCCACCCGGGCGGGAGTGAGGTCTTCATTGCCGACCTGGGCGGAATTACCACCCGTGTCATAGATTTTTCGATCCAGAACGCCGGGGTTCAGGTTGTGTCGCAGGAGCAGGGATCCATCCAGCGCGCTAAGGTAAACGGCGGCTGTGTTCGTGGGTTCAGTCGCGCTGGATGAGACGGGTACTTTCCACGCTAGCACGGGACTTCCAGACATGCCGAACAAACCCGGCGCGAAAATGACAAGGTCCGGCGATGCCGCGACGCGCAGGGAATCTGGGTCCACGCCCAGATAGCAGGCTTCCTGGGCCACGGCTTCCGCCCCGGCCTGGGATTCCGTCAGGACGGGCCGGGTTTCCAGCGCGCGCCCCTCCGGAAGGTCCGCGTCCGTGAGGACGCTCGCGGAAACCGTCTGGATGCCACCATCGGGACCCACCTGCACGACGATCTCGGCCCCTTCCACCGGAATACCCAGGTAATATTGGGCAAACCGGACATAAATCATGTTCCTGATCATCATCCGCCGGCTTTCCACCAGGGCACACTCGGGATAACTCACGCCGAAAAGGGCGCTGAACGCGTTCAGGAAGGCCGCTGCCGGCTCTGGCGTGTCCATGGACTTGGTATTTCCATCAACCGGGACGGAAAAGGAAGCACCCTCTGGCGCTCCCAGAAAGCGCAGGTAACCGGATTCCAGTTTGTACAGGGACGGAAAGGTTGACGGGGCGGGCGAGGACAACGCGCCGTACAAGGCATTCCAGGCCTCCGGAGCGGGCTGTCCTGTCGCGGGTAACACCGCGGCCAGACACGTCAGAACGGCTATTCCAATGACCCGAAGGACCGCTTTCCCCGACACGGAAGCGTTCATATCACATCTCCTTGACACGCCATGTTCCAGACTCCCGCCGGAGAGCACACGTCTCGCCGTCGCTGCACCGTCTCTTCTCTTTACAGGGGTCCGGCAAACTGGTTACACGCTTTTCCACCAGCAATCGTTATAGACCAATTTCTATCAAAATGTCAAGAGAAAACTTCACCTTACTTTAAGAAAATAATGGATTTATAGAAGCGTTCCTTTATTTCGTGTCAGAATTATCATTTAAATCACTTTGCGTTTCGGCCTGGCGTGAATGCGCGCGACACACACTGGTGACTTCCAAACAACAGGGGTGATGAAAGGCGTAGTATATCGGGGTATTCCAGAAGGAGGAAAGTCATGATGAATACGGAAAACCGCGACTCCGTACGAAGAGCGGCCTGGCAGTTTGTGCTGATGATGGGAGGAGTCAGCCTGTTTGCCGACGTGACGTACGAGGGCGCGCGGGGGATGCTTGGCCCCTGGCTGGGCGCGCTGGGTGCTTCCGCGGTCGCGATCAGTACGGTGTCCGGTCTGGCGGAATGTCTAGGCCTGGTTCTACGGGTGGTCTCGGGAAAAGTGGCGGACCGTCTTTCCGCGAAGTGGCCCGTGGTGTTTGCCGGGTATGGCTTGAACCTCGGCGCGGTTCCCCTGATTGGATTGGCCTTGAACTGGCCCATGGCGGCGGTGTGCGTGTTTCTGGAAAGGCTGGGAAAAGCGGTCCGCGCTCCCGCCCGGGACGCGTTGCTGGCCCATGCCGGGAGTGTGCTGGGCACGGGAAAATCCTTCGCGGTGCACGAAGCCCTGGATCAGGTCGGGGCGGTAGCGGGGCCCCTGCTCGCCGGCTTCATGCTTGCGGGGCTGGGCGGGTACCGCGGAGCGTTTCTGGCCCTGGCGATACCCGCGGCAATATGCCTGCTGCTCCTGGCGCGCGCGCGACGGCAGTTCCCCTTTCCCGACCGGTTTGAAACGCATGCCACGGTAACGACGGACCGGGACGCGGAAACCTTGCCGTGGCACTCGATGGCGTGGTGGGGACTGCTGGCCGGATCGGCCGCGATCGGCATGGGTATGGCGGACTATCCGCTTATCGCGTATCACCTGCACGCGGTAGCGGGAACTGGTCCGGCGATGGTTTCGGCCGCATATGCCGGGGCCATGGCCATGGACGCCGTGGTGGCCCTTCTACTGGGGATCCTGTTCGACCGATGGGGCATGTGGGTGAATGGGCCGGCTTTTCTGATTACGGCACTGGCCGGTCCGCTGGTGTTCGTGGGAACGGGCGCGTACCCTTGGCTAGGCCTGGCGATATGGGGCCTGGGGATGGGGGCACAGGAATCGACCCTGCGGGCTACAGTGGCAGGCCTGGTGCCCCAGGCCTGTCGCGCTACGGCGTACGGGGTATTTTACGCTGTTTTTGGAGGTGCCTGGCTGATCGGGAGCGTGGCGATGGGGTGGCTATACGAGCGTAGTCTGACCTGGACAGCAGAGTGGTCTGGCTGCTGGATCGCGGTCGGTGGTGTGCTGCTCCTGGTATCCGCCTTTGCCGCGGGGCAGCGTGGTGACCGTGTTGCCGCCTGATTCATCAGGATGGGGTGTGTGGTTCCAGCGAAGTCGTGTTTTGCGCGCGGATACGGGTCCCTGTCATTTCGACGAACGAAGTGAGGAGAAATCTTGACGAGAAATATGCATCTTACATACATAACGATGACAACGATATGGGCAAAATAGCAGTGCCACGCGAAATCTGTATTCACAATGGACGGGAAGGGGTACCAGGTGCCGACGGTTATAGAAAGGGGTGGATTCTGGTACACTGCAGTGGTTACGACTTGACGTTTCAGGCTGGAGCAGGTGGGTGTCGCGACTTATCGGCCATGTCATCAGGCATCGAAAACTGGTAACCGCAGTCGTGTTGCTGGCGCTGACCGCGTGGGGCGGACGCGCGTGGCTGACCGAACTGCGGGAGACCGGCCTCTCGTTCTGGGGGGAGCATGTGGAAGTGCTGGCACTGATCGGGATCCTGCAGGCCTGCGATATATTTCTGGATGGGATTGTCTGGTGGGGACTGTTACGGGCTGCCGGTTATGACATGTCCCCCGCTCGGGCTGGACTGGTATTCTTGGCCGGTTACGCGGGGTTGCTCGCGCCGGTCCAGTTGGGCCGACTGGTCCGTCCGATCGAGTTGAACCGGGCGGGAGACGTTCCCGTGGCTATCGGGGTGATGGTGGAGGCTCTATTGCTGGCTTTCAGTGGTTGCGCGGGCGTGGTGGTGCTGGGGGCAGCGTTGCTATGGCCACGGATCGGGTGGCTTGCCCCCTTGTGCGCGCTGGTTGTCCTGGCCGGGGTGGCGTGCGTGTGCCGATACACCGTAATATTGGAAATCCTGACCGCGGGCTGTTTGCCGGGGTTGCGTCGACATTTCGTGTTATGGGCGGTGGTTTTCCTGACGCCAGCGGGATGGTTGTTGAATGGCTGCAGCCTCTGGCTGGTTTCCGGGCGGGAAGGGGCCGGGGTTTCCCTCTGGGAATTGTTCGCGGTCGCTCCATCCAACATGATTATCGGCGCGTTGAGCGGTATGCCGGGGGGGATCGGCGCGGTGGAGGCATGGCTGGGGACCATGCTTTCCGTGCTGGGCACCAAGACCAACACCCTGGTGAACGAAGTGCTGCTGTTTCGTCTGATGACCTTCTGGGTGTGGATACCGATCGGTTGGCTAGCCCTGTTGTGGTTGTGGCGGGGCGCGAATGGTGGCATGAGCCGAGATCATGCCCGGGAAACCTCTTGACATGGCGGGATCATTCTACCGGGCGGTTACGGGCGCGCTTACCCTGGCGCGGGTGGCCCTGACGGGTGCCCGCGCGCCGCTGTTTGTCTCCTGGAACCTGACGTTCCGGTGTAACCTGCGTTGCGCTTATTGCGGTGTCGAAGACGCGGTGGGGCCAGAACTGAATACGGAAGGCGTGATCCGGGGCCTGGAATCGCTCTGGAAACTGGGTGCCCGCTGGGTGACTTTCAGCGGCGGTGAACCATTGACCCGGAAGGATATCGGCGAGATTGTCGGGGCCGCGCGGGGAATGGGATACAGCGTGTTTATCAGCACCAACGGCGCGCTGATTCCGAAAAAAGAAGACGTCATTCTCCTGGTGGATCATGTCACCATGAGCCTGGATGGCCCGCGGGAAGTGCATGACGCGGCTCGTGGAAAAGGTGCTTTCGACCAGGTGACGCGCGCGGTGGAGATCTGCCGCGACATCGGCGTGTCCACGTCTTTTCAATGTACTCTGTGCAAGTGTAACGTGGACGCCGTGGACGATACCCTGGATCTGGCCGAGTCACTTGGGGTACCGATCATGTTCCAGCCGGCGACCTTGCGCCTGGATTCGTCGACCCGGCCCAATCCCATCGCGCCCGATCCGGAATCGTTACGTCGCGCGCTCGAAAAGGTGGCGCGGGCCGCGCGACAGGGCGCGCCGGTGCTTAATTCCCCGGAAGGTATCAGGCATCTTGCTCACTGGCCCCGGGCGACGGATATCTGGTGCGGCGCGGGTCGCCTGTTCTGCGTGGTGGAACCTGATGGCCGGGTGCTGGCTTGCCACCAGTTTCAGTTCGCCCCAGAGGCCCCATCCAAGGCGCGCCGGGCCGAAGCGGGTGAATCCCAGGGAGAGCAGTTTCTCCGGATGGATCCCCTGCCGGGGTGCGCGGCATGCTGGTGCGGTCCCATCGTGGAGTTGGCCATGCTGGCCCGGTTTCGTCCAGGTGCCTGGCGCCTGGCCGTGCGACGTCAACTGGGACTGCTACGGGGACGGCGGCGCCGATGATCGCCCTAGGAATCAGCGAAGACTTTTTCGACGCCGGGGCTGCGCTCGCGGTGGACGGTCGGCTGGTGTTCGCGGCGAACGAGGAGCGTTACACCCGCGAAAAAAATGCCGGTGGCTTTCCCCGGTGTACCCTTGCCGCGATTCGGGAGCAGGCGGGTATCGATCCCGCGGAGGCGGAACTGGTATGCGTGGCTGGAATTCGGACACCACCCGCCGTGGTCCGGCTGTTTCCCTGGATCCATGATGTTTCCCGCCGCCTGAAACGGGCGCGGAAGGGGCGTTTCATTCGCCGGATACTGGATGGGGCTGCCCTGCTGAACGCGGCTCGCGGTTACCGGCTTCACGTCACGGAAAGCGAAATGGTGCGTCGTGCTCCGTTGCTGTCCATGCTGACCCGTTTCCGGGCGGGGGAACAGGTTGGCCGTGACGCCCGGGTGTTTTTCGTGGAGCATCATCACGCCCACGCGGCGGGGGCCGCCGTGCTTTCCGGGTTCGACCGCGCGTTGTGCCTGACCGCTGACGGCATGGGGGACGGGTTGTCATTGACCGTCTCCCTTTATCGCGCTGGCGGGATGCCGGAGCGGCTGTGGGCCATACCGGCGCGGGACTCTTTCGGCCTGTTTTTCGAAGCGCTGACCGAAGCTTTTGGTTTCGTACCCTGCCGGGACGAGGGAAAACTGACCGGCCTGGCCGCGTATGGCGAGGCCAACCGGGTGTCGGAACCGCTACCTTTTCGGATGGACCCGGAAGGTGGTATCCATTACGATGGTCCGAGCGGCCCGCGCGCGGTGGCCTGGATTCAGGACCGCCTGCTGGGCCGGTTCGCTCGGGAGGATGTCGCGGCGTGGGCGCAACAGGCCCTGGAAACCTTTATAACGCGGGTGGCGCGCCAGTGGTTGCGGCAGACTGGGGAAGACCGGCTTTGCGTTGCGGGTGGCGTGTTCGCCAATGTCAAGTTAAACCAGCGGCTTCACGGGTTGCCCGAGGTGTCTGAACTGTTCGTGTTGCCGAACATGGGGGATGGCGGATTGTCCGTGGGCGCGCTGGCCGCGTGTGGCATGATCTCCCCAGTATCCTTACCCCACGTGTTCCTGGGAGATCACTTTGACGAGGACGCGTGTCGGACGGCCCTGGAACGGGCGGGATTACCGTTTATGGTGATTCACGATTCCATCGCGCTGGCCGATCGGATTGCCGCGCTGATCGCGGATGGGCATTGCGTGGCCCGGTTCGATGGGGCCATGGAATGGGGACCTCGGGCCCTGGGAAACCGGAGTATTCTCGCGCCAGCCGATCGCGCGGAAGTGCCGGAACGGTTAAACCGGTGCCTGCGTCGCAGCGATTTCATGCCCTTCGCCCCCGTGATGCTGGAAGAAGACGCGCCCTTGTGGTTGCGGAACTATGAGGCGGCGCGACACGCGGCGGAGTTCATGACCGTGTGTTTCGACTGCGCGCCGGCCATGAGGGACCGTTTTCCCGCCGTGGTGCACGTGGATGGGACGGCCCGGGCCCAACTGGCGCGCGAGGCCACGAATCCCGGGTTGAGCGCCATTCTCAAAGCCCTAAAAAAGCGGACTGGTGCCTCGGTAGCGCTGAATACGTCTTTCAATATGCACGAAGAACCTATCGTGCGAACTCCGGCGGAAGCGATGGCCGCTTTCCGGGAAGCCGGACTGGACGCCCTGATCCTGGGACCTTGCCTGGTGGAGGGGGTCCGGAAATAGCCGGGTTTTGGCGTCAGCCCGGGTGTTTTGACACCTGAACAGGTGGTAGACTTCTTCGGGCGGTACATCCGTCCTTTCGCTTTTACAAAGGATACTCGCATGCCCAATCGGAAAGGTGAACGCGCGTTACGGCCATCCCGACCTGTCCCCTTGGCCATCAGGTGGCAGTACAGCCGTCGATGCTTCACGGTGGATTTGCCTCCATGGCGCGAGTTTTTTCGCTGGGAGACCCTTGAATCGGCCGTCGAACACCACCTGGTGACCCGGGACAACTGGATGCTGCCCGCCCTCGAGGCACTTGAAAACGGCGCGTCTGTCACCTCGCTGAAGTTTGACCTCGCGGCGGCCATGGAATACCAGTTTCTGTTTGACCTGACCGTCGGGTATGCCCACCGTCGTGTCCGGAACGTGGTCCTGTGCGTGGCCCGCAATGACCGGGAATATGCCGTGCCCTTCCGGGAGGGATGTAATAGCCTTGTCCGGTTATCGGGTAAAGTGCCGCATTACTGCGCCAAGCCGCTTCGCCTGGGCAAAATCTTTCTCCCAGACCGCTATAACCGGAACGCCTTTCACCGGGACCTGCCGGCCGCCCTGGTCCAGTTACCCGGCGCGCGCTGGAATCCAATTACCCCTGTGGCGCCGGACCAGTTGGGACTCCGGGAAAAAGCGGGCACGGCACCTGCCCTGCTGAGCCGGCAGGAAACGATCCGGTTGCAGGTGAAACTGGCCAAGGTTTTACTAATGGCCTATGACGCGGAACGGCGGATAGGGCCCGTGATCGGTCCGGATCACGCGTGGGAATGGGTGGCATGGCGGGAAAAGGGCGAGAAAGAACCGGGCCTGTGCCTGGTTTCAGCGATCACGAAATGGACCCGTTGCGCGCCGGAGCGATACCTTGCCAGGCTACTGGCCTCGACGATACGGGGGGCGAAGGCAGTCCTTCCGGTGTTCCCGGAAGACCCCCTTGCCGCCTGGGACTGCCTGCGCGCGAGCGGCTTCTCTCAAAAGGTTCCCGGGTTAGGTGGTCCTTCGTTTCTGCCTGAGAAACCGCCGGACTATCTTTCCCGGGATGCCTGGTCGCGGGTGATTCGGAAATACACGCTGTTGCGGGAACATCGCCCGGGGATTTCCCCGGAGGAATCGGGAGCAAAGCGAACATGAAGAACGGTCGAGTTTCCATAACCTTGATGATGGGCGCGGCGCTGGCCGTGGGCTGGATGGTATATGCCGCGGCTCAGCCGGAAGCCGGTATGGACTTGCCGGTGTATACCGTGTACGTTTCACCGGACGGTTCCGACGCGTGGAGCGGACGTCTGAAAGCACCCGCTGCCGATGGACAGGACGGACCTGTCAGGACCCTCATGCGCGCGCGGGACATGGCCCGGCAGTTTTCCCGGGACAGGTCGGTGATGGTGTACGTTCGGGGCGGAGTGTATAACCTGGACCTGCCCCTGGTGCTTACCGCGGAGGATGCCGGGACGGACTCGGCCCCCGTGGTCTGGCAGAACTATCCCGGCGAGGCCGTTATCCTGACGGCCGGTCTGGAGTTACGCGGCTGGCAGGCCGCGGGGGAGGGCGTTCTGGAAACGTCCGTCGCAACCTTGCCGCCCGCGGAAGCGCCCCTCCAGCTGTTCTGGAATGGTCAGCGGCTGGATCCGGCCCGGTGGCCGGATCGAGACAAGGGGGCACTGCCCGGTGGCTGGGCCATCGTGGCCGGTCGGGATGAGCAGAACCCCAAAACGTCTTTCCACTACGCGGGAGATCGTCCCCGCCGTTGGGCATCGTTCGAAGGGATTCGCATGTCCATATGGCCTAACTACAACTGGTGGCATACCATCGCGTCCGTGGCGGGCATTGACCCTGATAACCGTACCGTCCGGCTGGCCCTGGAAACGCCTTATGGTATTGAACCCGGCCGTCGTTTCTATTTCATGAACGTGCCCGAGGAACTGAACGCGCCCGGCGAGTGGTACCTTGACCGGAAAAGATCAGTCGCGCGACTCGTTCCGCCTGGTCCCATGGACAATGCCCGGGTAATGCTTCCCGTGGGGGAATCCCTGGTCCGGTTCGAAAACACGCGCCACGTGGCGTTTATGGGATTTACCTTGGAGGCCACCACGGGAGACGCGGTGGTCGTGTCCGGCTGTGAGTCGATCCTGGTGGGCCGTTGCGTGATCCGGAACACGGGCGGAAGCGGCGTGAAAATCACCGGCGGCAGGCAATGCGTGGTGTCCGGATGTGACATCGAGGACACCGGACTCGCGGGCATATCTCTGGAAGGGGGGGATCGCGCAACCCTGACCCCTGGCGGGCACCAGGCCGTGAACAACTTGATCCGGAAAACCGGCCAGATTCAGCGCACGTACCAGTCCGCGGTTCAAGGTAAGGGCGTGGGGCACAGGATCGCCAACAATTGGATCCGCGACCTGCCCCATATAGCGATCTGGCTGAATGGCAACGACCACGTGGTGGAATACAACGATATCGGGCGGGTCTGCCAGGAGTCATCCGATACCGGGGCCTTCTACATGGGACGGAACTGGACGGAACGGGGCGTCATCCTGCGCTGCAACCGGATCCATGACGTGGCGGGGTTCGGCTTGAGTGGTGAAGCGGGACCGGGCGCGTGGCGATACCAGTCACCTTACCAGGCGTGGGGCGTGTACCTGGATGACTGTACCAGTGGCGTGCTGGTTCAGGGGAACATCATTTATCGCGTTCCCTTGTGTGGCGTCATGATTGGCGGCGGCAGGGACAACATCGTGGACAACAATATCTTTGTCGGATGTGTCCCCGCCCTGCACATCGACGCGCGATGGGACAGTTACTGCTGGGACCTGATGCGAGAACGTTTTCATGAAGTGAAAGCCGACCAGCCGCCCTACAGCGAGCGGTACCCGGAACTTGCCACCATCCTGAAGGAGGATCCCCGCTGTCCCGCGCGAAACCGGTTCACCAGCAATATTATCTGGTATGACCGCGACGATTATCGTGGATTATCTTCGGCGAAACCCGGTTCCGCCGAGGCAGTCGTGTACGACCTGGTGCCTTTCGATCCGGCAACTTGCGTGTTTGAGCGTAACCTCGTGCGCGCCCCGGCGGAACCGCGGGTACTGCGGTCGGATTACGGGAAAAGTGGGGAGCAGCTCGTATCCTGGACGGAATGGCAGAAAGCCGGTTTCGATGCCGAAAGTCAGGCAGGAGACCCGAAGTTCGTGGATGCCGCCCGGGATAATTTCGACCTTAACGCGGGTTCACCCGCGCTGAAACTCGGGTTTGAACCCATTCCCTGGGAGCGCGTCGGATTGTACCGGGACGTGCTGCGCGCGTCCTGGCCCGCTCCTTCGGATCCGACGGAAGATGTCACCGCGCATCGCGAGTGGACGGTTCAGGCCGGCCCGATCGAAGACGCGGATTAAACATATGACGGCAAGCGACGGGACGGTGGTCCAGGTTCGGTCGCCCGGCCATGTCCTGGGCGGACTGGCCGGGGGATATATGCTCCTCGATGCCCGGGGATACTGGCGGCCTCGACAGGACAACGCGACGCCTCCGGACTGGTCTGCTCCACCGCTGGACGGGGTGTGCGCCTTTGTGTGTGTCCGTCGAAACGATCACGTTTACCTGGGGCGGTTCCAGGCGGATCGGTTGACGCCCGATCCAGGCTGGGAGAACGCGCTTCCTGCCATGGCCTGCAGGGTGACCCGCGAGTTCGACGGCATTTCCTTTAACGTGGCAGACCAGTCCTTTTTCCGTCACGCTGAACTGCGGGTTTCCTCGCGCCTGTTGCCATTCGACTACGATCTTTCCGCCCTGTCCGTGATGTCTCTGCGGGGGCTCCTGGAACCTGATCCGGATGCTCCTTATGACGAATGGGCCCTGGGATTTCTTTTCACGCATGCCTTGTTCGGACGGAATGTCCGGGATCTCGCCTGGCAGGAAATTCGCCCGCGCCACGCCGGTGAAGCCAGTAGTTCCCAGGTTTCTTCCGGGACGAGCGCCGAACATCCGGACGGCTTGCTGTTTTTCTGGCGTGATGGCCCGGAATCCTCCGCTAGGGCCCGGGAACTGGCCGTTTTTTTCCAGGGAGAGGAAGGGTGTCCCGTGGAACCAGTGATCCGGTACTGGCCCGCGCATCCGTTGCCGTTTTTTCGTCGGCTTGCCGCGGCGTCCACGTCGCGCGACGCGCCGTCTTGGCCGGGGAATGTGCCGACCGGGCCGGATGACACTCCTTGCTGGATCGTGATGGGCGTGATGCCCACGACGCCGCGGGAACCGGTTTCGCTGACCCTCGTATGGCGGGAGGTTCAGGTTGAGCCGACGGAAAGCGCGGACCCGAAGGACGCGGGATCTTTAACATTCCTGCGGCCGGTGCTGGCCCCGGGAACGTCCGAGTACCTGCGTCGGGAATGCGTGCGATTACGCGCGTGGTTCACGAACGCTCGTCCGGGATTTGTCCGTGGAGCCCTCGCACGAAGTTACATGGACATGCCTTCCCGGGTCAGGTTGACGGCGTCTGGGACACTGTTCCCCCCATCGGGGCATGCTTTCACCTATCAGGAGTTGATCCAATGGTACCTCCTGTTTCCCCGGTGGGCGCGTAATACCTTCGTGGCGGAACTTCGCGCGAGGCGGAGCGAACCACCCTATCCTGAAGCGTTGTTCTGGATTTTCCGGGCCGCTCTGGATAGCGCGGCCGGCCCGGGACCGCATACAGACCAGGTATTCAGGAAGATCCAGGCATGGCAAGTCTGGAAGGCCCTGCTGAATGAGACAAAACCGCCGGACCTCGAACGGGCGACGGCCTTGCGCGCCTTATCTGCTCTGGCCGCGTGCGCGGGCTGGGAGTCTGCCGCCATGGAGTTGCGTCAACGGGCCCGGGACGTGGCGCGGGCGTGGGAACGGGAAATGGCACCGCGGTTGCTCCTGGATCGGGACCTTTCTTTCAGCAACCGGGAATTTGCCAGGTCAGTTCATTTCATGGCCCTTGGCCTGCTGTTCTGGTATGACGACCTCGTGGACTGGAGGATGGCGGTATCCCTGCTGTCCCGGGTGAAATGCCAGCCGGGTATTCATCCGGAATGGCTGGCGCGCGCGACCGTGTTATCCCTTGTCCTGCCCGATCATCGATTGACGGTATGGCCAACAGAACTTCGGAAGGTATTTGAAACCTGTGAGATCGGGGAGCGGGGCAGTGAACCGTACCACGGATTTTCCGCCTGGAGTTGGCCCCTGTCGGTGGTCGGCGGGGGATGCTGGCCGGACCTCGGCGCGCGTCGGCTGAACCTGGCGGTACCCGCGCGGTTGGACCGTGAAGGAACGGAGACCTGGCAGACCATGACCCACCTGGGGATCTGTGACCTGGGGTTTTCCGTGAAGGCCGATGGCGCGCGGCTGGAAACGCGGTTACCCGCGCCGATAGACCTGGGATCCCTCATGGCGCGGATACCGGGGTCGTTATCTCGGCGCGTCCCCCGACTGATCATCGATGATGAACCGGTTCCGGACAAGTCAATGACAGTTGAATCCGCTGGGTACGGGATGCTGCTGACCTTCTCGAAACGGTTACGTGTGGGCGAACGGCTGGTGTTAACCCTTTGATCTTTCTGGTCGATAATTACAGTAAACGGTTCGTGTCACGCGGGAGCAAGGATTGAAGGTATACGGTCTGACCGGTGGTATCGCCAGCGGCAAATCGCTGGCTGCGCGGTTTTTCGCGGAGGCGGGCATTCCCGTCATTGACGCGGATGCCGTGGCCCGGGACCTGATGGAACCGGGGACGAAGGTTTTCGAGGAGGTGGTTTCTGCTTTTGGAGAAACCATTCTTGCCGATGGGAGAATAGACCGGGAAAAACTGGCGGATATCGTTTTTCGCGATGACGAGGCCCGATCCCGCCTGAACGAGATTGTGCATCCGCGCGTATTATTGCGGGTGGCCGAACAGTTGCGGGCGCTGGCAGATGAAGGTCATCGCGTCGCGATTGTCGAAGCTGCCCTGCTGGGCGAGAATGGACGCGTGCCTCCTGGTTTTGATGGGTTAATTCTGGTGTCCGCGCCGATGGAAACCCGGCTGGAACGGCTGGTGTCCCGGCGGGGGATGTCGCCCGAATCTGCCAGGGCGCGTCTGGCCGCCCAGGTGGACCCGGAATCCAAGCGCGCTATGGCCTGGGTAGTCATCGAAAATTCCGGAACGCCCGAAAATTTGCGGGAAACGGTGCGACGGGTAATCGCCTTGCTGAGGAATGGACAGGAGTAGTGATCGAATGCGAGATAGCGGATGGCCCGTAATTCCATGCGCGGAATGTGGCAAGTTGTTTAAACCCGCGCGCCCGGAGATAGACCGGTGCAGACGGTGTGAAGGGGTGTCCGGGCAAGCGGTTACCGAAGATACCCTGCCCCCGGTGGCCATACCTTTTTTTGACATGGATGAATCCCCCGTGAAAGAACCGAACCCGGATAATCCCTGTCAACGTTGTGGCGCGCCCGCGCCTGTGGGGGATCGGTTGTGTCCGGTCTGTCGGGAAGCGTTGCGCCTTTCCCTCAGCCGTGCCGCGCTGGAAATGTCCCAGAAAATGTTTGATCAGCGACGGAAACGATCCAGGGCGTCGCTAGACATCCGCCCCCTGCTGGAAGAAAAAGAAGATCGCGCGGCCCGTGCTTCCATTTCAACCGACTATCTTCCGGTAAAACGATATTGACCGGATTATTCCCGGGACCGTATGCTGAGTCGCGAGGATGAATCTCTCAGCATGAACAGGTCTGCCGGCGTACGTTTGATTCGGGCGTTAACGCGCTCCGTGTTGCTGATTGCCGCGGCGCTCGTCTTACTGGCGACCCGGTGGATCCTGAGCGCGCTGTGCCTGCGCCGGGAAGGGATCGATCGGGCCCTGCGTCGCCACCTGTTACGCGCGTGGGCCCGGTTTTTCGCGTGGGTGGCGGGTATCCGGGTACAGGTTCATGGAACACCCCCGAAACCGCCTTTTTTTCTGGTGGCGAATCACCTGTCCTACATGGACATGCTGGTGCTCAACCTGTTGACCGGGTGCCTGTTCGTTTCCCGGGGAGACGTCAAAGACTGGCCGATCATCGGGCCGATAGCCCGAAGCCTGCACATTGTCTTTGTGGATCGTTTGAAGATCCGGGATACCCGCCGGGCAAACCAGGAAATCGCGGAAACCCTGCGAAAAGGGGACGGCATCGCGGTGTTTCCCGAAGGACGCATTTCCGTGGGACTGGCTGTCGCTCCGTTCAAGTCCTCCCTGATCGAACCGGCCGTGGCCCTGGAGGTTCCAATTCATTGCGCGGCCCTGACCTATGAGACCCTGGATGGAATGCCTCCCGCCGGCCAGGTGGTTTCATGGTGGCGTCCCGAACCTTTTTTCTACCACCTGTTCCGGTTACTGGGATATCCGGGCCTGAAAGTTACGGTACGCTTCGCGAGTGACTCCCTTTGCGGGGAAGATCGCAAGGATCTGGCCTTCAGGCTTCACGCAATGGTGTCGCGGATGTACGAAACCCCGATTACCGAGCCGGTTCCGGCGATCGCGCGCCAGCCGGTTACCCAAGCGGAGAGATGAGCCGCTGCCTTCAGGCGGAGATCATCATGTCCAGTAGCATTTCCTGGCGCGTGACCCGCGCGAAATCAGCCGGCGTTTCCCCGTTCGCGTAAGTAGCCGCGTGCCAGGGATCCGCGCCTGCCTGCACCAGCAGGACGGCGATGTCTTCCCGACCCAGCAGGCAGGCCCAGTGCAGGGGCGTCAGCCCATCCCTGGACACCGGTTCGGGATCTGCCCACTGGAGCAGTAACCGCATTCCCGCGGAGTCTCCCGCACGCGCGCATTTATGCAACGGCGTCTCTCCAAGGCCGTCCCGTGTCTCCGGGTTCGCGCCCAGCCGCAGCAGGATGGCCATGACGTCGGTCATGCCAAGGATGGATGCCCGGTGTAACGGCGTGATGGCCCGTTGTGAAGCCGTGAGGTCCTGTTGTTCGCGTTCGATCATCAGCGTGGCAAGATCGGAACGGCCGGCTTGTAACACCCTGTCCAGCGGGGTGAGGCCGAAGACATCGGCTACTGACAGCCAGGACTGAAACCGGGGCTGCCGCCACCAGCCGATCATGGCCGTTTCGGTGAGGTTCTGGGCCATGCTGGACACCAGGTCCCGCGTTTTTTCCCAGGTCTGGGTTTTCATTTTGTGCTCCTCTGATTTCGGGTTCCTTCTCACTGGTTGTTGGGCGTCACTACAGATGAAACAAGTTTCGGGCCAATGTCGAGAAGCACAAGCCGGCTGTTTTGGGGGTGAAAATGATAAAAATTGGACAAAAATTCGTCATGTTGACAATTTTGCAGTGAAATCATGGTAAACACATATTGACAATAAAGGTTTTTCAGTGTATCATACTGTATAAAAGAAAAGTTCGGGATATACGGTTTTTGCGGAAGGAGATTCCCCATGAAATGGTTCACGGCCCAATCCTTCAAGGTACAGGTTCTTTTTCTGGCCCTGGTACCCCCAGCCGTCATCATGGCGTTCTTCATCTGGGGACACGCGGTCGCGATGCGAAAGGAAGTAATTGACAGTTTCGTGACCACGGCAAGGGACATCTGCCTGATGAGCGAGTCCGTTCGGGAAGGCATGGACCAGAAGTGGGCCAAGGGTGTTTTTACCGTGGAAATGCTTCGGGAAAAAATCGCCGCGGGTGAACGGGATCTCGCGTTGGACATGGTGCCCGTGGTGACCGCGTGGCGGGCCGCCATGGCCAAGGCGGAAGAGGGCGGTTACACGTTTAAAGTGCCCAAGTTCTACCCCAGAAATCCAAAGAATGAACCGGATTCCCTGGAGGCCGAGGTTTTGCGCATGCTTGAAAAGGGTGAAGCGACGGAACATTTTGTGATTGACCGGGAAATGAATGCCGTGAGGTATTTTCGCCCCATCCGGCTCACGGAGTCCTGCATGCTGTGTCATGGTGACCCGGCCACGTCCAGTACGCTGTGGGGGAATGACCAGGGAATGGATCCGACCGGTGGAAAAATGGAAGGGTGGAAAGCAGGGGAAGTGCATGGGGCGTTCGAAGTCATTCAGTCCCTGGAGCAGGCAGACAAGGAAATCGCCGCGAACATCCGGAAAGCCCTGCTGGCCATGGCTGGCGGTATTCTGGTGCTGACGCTTGTTACTTTCCTGATCATGAGTATAATCCGGCGCAAGGTGGAAGGGCCCATCGCGGCCCTGATTTACCAGTTACGGGAAGGCGCGACCCAGGTGGCAGGCGCGGCCAGCCAGGTGGCCGATGCCAGCAACGCGATGGCGGACGGGGCAACGGAGTCCGCGGCTTCGATCGAAGAAACCAGCGCGTCCCTCAGCGAAATGGCCTCGGTGACCCGTAGAAGCGCCGAAAGTGCCGCCGAAGCGGATCGTCTTGCCGAGCAGGCCAGGCAGGACGCGGAGCGTGGACAGGGCGCCATGGAGCGGATGGGTACCGCCATGGCGGAGTTGAAAAATTCTTCAGACATGACGGCGAACATTATTCGCACCATTGATGAAATCGCGTTTCAGACCAACCTGCTGGCCCTGAATGCCGCGGTGGAAGCCGCCAGGGCGGGTGAGGCGGGTAAGAGTTTCGCGGTCGTGGCGGAAGAAGTGCGACGCCTGGCCCAGCGAAGCGCGGAGGCGGCCAAGACTACGGCCGGCATGATTCAGGAGTCCCGGGAAAAGGCCGATCAGAGTGTCGCGGTTTCCGAGGAAGTCAAGGAGGCGCTGACAGCCATTCTCGAGAGGGTAGCCCGGTTGTCCGTGCTGATCCGCGAAGTGGCCCGGTCGTCCGATGAGCAATCCAAGGGTATCGAACAGATTACGGCCGCCGTGGGACAACTGGAGCAGGTAACCCAGGCGAACGCCGCCAGCAGCGAAGAAGCGGCCGCCGCCAGCGAGGAACTTTCCGGTCAGGCCCGCGAACTGAGCGACATGGTAGAGTCGCTCTTGCGGATCGTGGGCGGTGCCGGTAAATCGTGATAGCGGCATGGAACATGATGTGAATCCTCCTCGTGACGGGGGGGATCACGCGGGACCGCGTTCTTTTCAATGGCCGCTCGAAAGCGTGTGACCGCACCGGCAGGGGTGCTGTCCTCTGATAAATCAGGCGCGCCGGCACGTGCCAGGCTTGTTGATAAGCGCGTGTCGTGTTGATGGATCCGCCGCTGTGATCCTGTGGCAAGGCCTGTTTCCAGTCTGTCTCCGGACAGATGATGGATGTTACTACTGAAATTTCTCTGGAGAGAGGATCCGCTCGCGGACTGGATAAAAAACGGCGGGGATCAGTGTTGATCCCCGCCGCGTCGTTCAGGTTACGACGGCAATGCTCATTCTTGTTTTGAGCGGCGTCGGGCCACTTTCACGCCGACCACGGCCAGCAAAACACCCAGCAGACCATACAGCATGGGACTGCCCGCCGGAATACCCTGGTCGTAGTACAGCGTCGCCGGACCAGCGGTAACGGATTCAAAATCGTCGCTGATGACGACATCGTAGGTGCCCGCGTGTTCCTGCTGGAAGGACGTAAACACCAGGGTATTCGAATCCGTGCCCAGGATACCATTGCCGTCAGTCAGCGGTAGGAAGGCCTTGCTGCCGTCATCCTTGCGCCACTGGTACCGGATAGTGCCAAGGCCACCATCCACGCGCACGTTCCACTCGAACCGGGATCCCCGGATTACCGTGGCATCCGCGAGATCCTGAACTACCGTCAAGTGGCCGGCAATCTGCAGTTGCCCGGGTAGTGACGTCACGGTGTAGGTATCCCCGCCGGGGATATACTCGTCCGTGACGGTGACGGTGTATTCGTAAATCCCGGCGTCCAACCCAGAAGGATCCACCACGCAGGATATCTCCCCGCCGCTGAGGGTTCCCGTTGAAATATCCGTGACCGTGTTGTTCGCCAGATTTCGCTGGTGCCACACGTACTGGGACGGATTCAGGCCACCGCTGACGAAAGCCACGAAAGTAACCGGGTTCGTGCTGCCAAGGTAACGAGTGGCTGAACCGGGTTGCGAAACGGCCAGGGGTGGTGTGACGAGTACCGAGAAGGAAACCTGGTCTGATCCTGCCGCGTTGGTGGCCTGGACGGTCACGGTTTCTGGCGTACCGTCACCGTACGCCGCAATCCACGTAATCAGGCCGGTAGTGGCGTCAATGCTCATCCCATCCGGGGCGGTTATCAGCGACCAGGTAATTGGTTCCGTGGCATAACCGGACAGAGTTGCCTGGGCCGAGAAGGGAACGCCTGGTACGGCAGTCCAGTCGCTTAGTGGAGATACCACTGGAGCTGTGGGCGCGACCGTCAGCGTAAAAGTGGTTTCGTCCGAACCGAACAGTGTTGCCACGCGCATCTTGAACGTGAGAGGTCCCGAAAGCATGTAAGCCGGAGACCAAGCAAGTTGACCATTGGAAGCTGAGAAGGTCATTCCCAATGGAAGATTGGCAGGTTCCACCAATGACCAGGTCTCGGACGCATCGTTGCCCTGCGCGAGGGTTGGCGTCAGGGTAAATGTGTCACCATCCTGGACGGTCTGGTCGGGAATGGGCGCGATGACAGGTTCAAAATTAAATTTTACGGTGGCGCCCGCGGGTACCGTGGTCGTCCAGTACCGCCCGGCCTGAAGGACGCCCGGTGTCGGATAACTGGCACCCGCGATCGCAAGTCCGGGACGGCCATTGACACTCAGGATAATATTCGTCAACGTTTCGGTTTCGGTATTCCGTGCGAATACCTGGTCGAATCCTTCGTAAGCCGAATCGCCGGTAGAGGCCCGCAGCACGGTGTATTCCAGGCCATTGGCCACTGGTGTCCATGTCGCGGCCTGCGCGGTGGCAATGTTCCAGAAGGATGATTTCAGCCAACCACGGGTGCTGGCGTTTACGTTCCCTTCAAACTGTCCGACGAACGGGGTAATCGTGCCGGTATAGGGGTTTTGTCCTGCCAGGAGAGGTTGGGCGTCCTCCCGTTCAGTGCCCCAGATCACGTTGCCGGAGAACGTGGGTTTCCGGATATTCATATCCATGTTAGTCATGCTAGAGATCATGGTGAACCGGCCACCATGTTCCGGGCTGGCGGACGCGCCATTGAGAGCCACAATCTGGCCTCCCTGGAGTTCAGCGATGGAGCCCATGATCTTGACCATGCCTGGCGTGCCGTATCCGCCCGTACCTCCCCCGCCTGAACTGCCGGACGCGCCGCCACTACCGCCATTACCGCCGTTTCCGCCCAGGCCGCCCCATCCGCCGCTACCGCGTAGGCCGCCAGAATAGTTGATGCTACCGGGATAATATCGGGCTGTGGCGCCACAGGGGTTGAATGCACTGGGCCAGTAAGCCCGGTAAGCGGTATTGCTTCCCTCTTCGGGTTGGCGATTTCCGTTGTCCGCGCCGCCGCCAGGGGATCCGTTGGCACCCCCGTTCGCGGCGCTACCCGCCTGGCCAGCTTGCGGCACTCCCGCGGAAACGTCAACGGTGCTGTAAAGACGGACCAGGCCTCGGGCGGCCAGGATAACGGCTCCACCGCCATCCGCGCCTTTTCCGCCATTGCCAGCCGGTCCAGCGGTGCCGCCATTACCGCCTGTGCCACCTTGACCGCCCTGGCCACCCAGCCCGCCGTTGTAACCGTTGGCGCCTTGGAAAGCACAACCGGTTCCGGCCTGCGTGCACAAC
>JAGPFE010000012.1 GCA_018056705.1 Candidatus Hydrogenedentota bacterium
GAAGCGCGCGAGCATGAATCCGGAATAGAAGGAATGGTCTGGAGCGCGGGGGAGAAGATTTCTCGCTGCGCTCGAAATGACAGTGTGGGGGTGAAATGACAGTGTGGGGGTGAAATGACAGTGTGGGGGGTGAAATGACAGTGTGGGGGGTGAAATGACAGGTTAGGGGTGAAATGACCGTGTCGAAGTGAAAGGACTGTATGACAGGGGGCAAGAGTAGCGCGGGGAAAAAGATTTCTCGCTGCGCTCGAAATGACAATATTTGGGGAACAGGATAAAACTACGGCAGGAATGACACTACGAAAGTAACTACGACACGTTACCTTGTCATTTCGACGAACGAAGTGAGGAGAAATCTTAGCGAGTCCCCCCGCTCGCCTGGAAACAATCCTGTACGGCGTGGGTAACGTGGCGCGCCCGGACGAGTCCCCCGCTCGCCTGGGAGCAATGGAGTGGGGTGGGTAGGTGAGGGGTGGAGAGGCGAGTCCCCCCGCTCGCCTGGGAGCAATCCCTTCCCCCCGGCGGCGCGCGACATTCCTTGAGCCCACGCGAGGCAAAAGGCCCCGTGGAAAGTTGCGCATCGCGGGTGGGGGCTGGTATGATTAACGGGCCTTGGGGCAGTAGCTCAGTTGGGAGAGCGCCGCGTTCGCAATGCGGAGGTCAGGGGTTCGATCCCCCTCTGCTCCACCATGTCAGTAAAGAAAAAACGCTGGTTTTCCGCGGAAAACCAGCGTTTTTTTTCTTGATGATACCGGTCAGGGCATGGGGCCACGGTTGAGAAAGAGGTAGAGTCCTTCTTTCCCCGGCGCGAGGATATCCTTCCATCCGTTGCCGTCCACGTCATCAACCCAGAAATAGATCCCCACGCCACTGGCCCGGTCTGGCGGACCATAATCAATGACGTGCCGGGAAAACTGCCCGTTATCGATGGTGTAGTAGTACACGCCCACGGGGTCGCGAGCGCCGGGGTCATGACCATTATGAGCCCAGAACCGTTTACCCGTGACCAGTTCGAGCCTGCCGTCGTTGTCGAGATCCCATAACTGCAGGTCATGAAACTGGGAACGGTCGGTTTCGATGTCGTGGCGGGTCCAGGAACGCTTTCCGTCGGCTTCGCGGCGCTGTTCCATCCAGAACAGGCCGTACCCGTGGGCTTCCCCCACGATGAGATCCGCAAGGCCATCGCCGTTGACGTCAT
Source organism: Candidatus Hydrogenedentota bacterium (assembly GCA_018056705.1). Taxonomy (GTDB): domain Bacteria; phylum Hydrogenedentota; class Hydrogenedentia; order Hydrogenedentales; family CAITNO01; genus JAGPFE01. The sequence goes on from JAGPFE010000012.1 coordinate 1,199, forward strand.
GCACGAGGATGGGCACGCTGACGAGCCCGAAAGACCAGTCGGGGTGCCATGTCCAGCCTTTCATGTTCCAGGTATCCGCCGGAGCCTCGAGCCAGCCGGTGGCGAACACGAGGTCGGGATGTCCGTCGCCATTGACATCTCCGGCCCCCATGCCGTGCCCGCCACCACCGTCGGTTTCCACGGTAACCTGCTCAAACCGGCCGGCACCTTTTCCGGAAGCGTCACGGGCAAGACGAAATATATGCACGGGCCGGGTGACGGGGATGACTTCGGGGGTACCGTCCCCATCAAGATCGTGGAACACCGCGCGCTCGATGTTGCCCACCCGTGCCACGACGTGAGTGGTCCATCCCGGGGTCCTGCCGCCGGGATTTTCCCGCCAGCGCAGTTCTTCTCCCCACCAGCCGCCGGTAACGATGTCCAGGCGCCCGTCCCCGTTCACATCGATGGGGTAATTGGAAAAATCGTCGTAATAGGTGTCGACATGCTGGATATCGGCGATCTTGACCCGCTCCTGGTAATCCGGACCGGGATACCACCACTCTCCCGAAACAAGGTCCTTTACCCCATCGCCGTCCACGTCGAAAATCGCGGCCGCCTCGAAGGTTGCCGCCTCGCCGCCAATTCGCATCCGGTCGAAACGCAACGGCGCGCTATCCGACAGGGCCGGTCCCGCGGCGAAGATCATCGCGGTCCCCACGATCCACAAGGTGCTCTTCATGCTGCCGATCCTTTCCGTTGTCAGGGAACCTTTTACCATGGCACGACGGAAAACGCGAGCGGTCCCCCACCTTCATCGGTCAGGCGCGCCTGAAATCCCCAGCCGCCCGCCCGCTGGGTAATCACGAGGGTCAAGCGGTTTTCGCCCGCTTTCAATTCGACCGGAACCTGGTCCTGGTCCGGGGCCATGCCCCGATCACAATCGTTTTCGAACACCGACTGGCCATTCACCCAGACCTTCAGCCCATCATCCGATCCGCAGCGCAATACCGCCTTTACCGGTTCCGGAACCGACACCACGGTTACCGCCACGGCCGCCGCGCCGTCCACCATGCCCAGCAGGCCCGCGAGGTTTACCTCGCCAAGCGGCCCCGTTTCCGAGACGGTTTTCCACGTGACGCTCCCGTGGATTCCTTCCGCGGAGGCCGCGAAATCGATCCCGGGTTCCGCCGAGAAACGGCCGGAAAATCCTTCCGACATGGCCCAGGGCAACGGTCCCAGTATCCGCCAGTTCCGGAGGATCCCCAACTGGCTGGCCAGTTCGTCGGGCATGCCCTCGGCCGCAAGGGCAGCCAGTATTTTCCCGGATTCGCCGGGCGTCACGCCGCGTAACGCCTCCAGGACAAGGGCACTACCCTCTTCGCGGTCACCCTGTTGCATCAGCGCGACCGCGAGTCCGGCCAGGGCAGAGGCGGACGCCCCGGAAAGTTTTCCCTCCTTCAGTTCAGCCCGCAGCACGTCCAGGGCCTCGGGAATGGGATATGCCCGAATCCATCGCATGGCCTCGTCCACGGTCTCCCCGTCTTTCGACTGGCGGACGAGGAGCAGCGCGGCCAGGGAAGCGGCCCGTTTCATGGACTCGTCGCCCGAGGCCATTTCCGCGGCGTACATCCGCAAGGGCAATTCCCACGGTTCAAAGGCTTCATCGGGAAACGCGTCGAAACCGGCTGCCAGGCATTCGGCGGCGGCAAGGCGACGTCCCCTGATCATGCCCCTGATGGCGGCGAGCCGCACCGGGCGTTCCGCGTTCCGGGCGAGGTCGTTCACCCATTCGGCCTCCAAGTCACCGCCAGTGGCTCCCCACTGTTCCGCGATGGCCGCGCGGAAATCTTCGGGCCACTGTTCCCATCGCGCCTGAACAGCCCTCGCGACGTTCCGTCCCCGCAGGGTGAGCAAGGCACCCAGAACGGGGGCTTCCAGGGACCCGGCGTCGGCGCGGCGCAGCGCCATCAAAAGGTCCGGCACCACCGATTCATCGCCAAAGCGCGCGAGCCCCATGATGGCCCCGGAAGCGATCACGGTATCGGGCGCGCTGGCCAGGATTTCGCGGAACCACGCCATGGCCAGTTCCCACTGCCCCCCGGCCCGGGCCGCGCGATCGGCAAAACGCAGGCAGGCGTCCCAGAACTCAAACCGGATCGGCCCGGGCAGGTCCGCGGGCAACGAGGCAACGGCCGCGCGCAGGACGGCCGCGTCGGCAGGATCCCCGGATTCCGCCAGGAGACGCGCGCCCGCGGCAGCCACCCCGGGATCGGCATCGGTCACGAGACGCCGGGCCCGCGCGGCGGCGTCGGGCCATCCCGGTCGCCCGACAAGGGCCAGCGCGGCCTCGCGCCGGGCGCCAGGATCGTGGGTTGGATCTTCCGCGAACCGCGCGATCGCGTCCAGGGCCGCCGGGGTGGCGGTCTCGTTGAGGGCGCGCAGGGCGGCTTCACGCAGTTCCGAACGCCCGAGCAGCGACGCGATGGGCGCGGGATCATCCTCATCCGCCCAGACCATGGGCACGAGATTGAGGACCCGGCGGACCAGGTTCTCGTTGTCCGCCGAGGCGAGGGCCTCGGCAATCGCCCGTTGAACGGCCACCCTTGGCGGCACGGTGACGCGCCGATCCATCGCGACCGGGGCAGGTTGAAACGCGATATCCCGCAGGCAGATCGAAGCGGTCCGCCACACGGCGGCCTCATCCCGGGCCAGCAGTTGCACCAGGCCGGGAATGGCTTCCACGCCGTAGCGGGGGATCACCTGCCTGGCCATGGCGCGGGCCTGGTCATCGGGCCCCGCCAGGCGATCCAGCAGCACGTCCAGGGTCACCGTGATCCGGTCCGCCCCGGAAGGAATGGTTTCTCCGGCCACCGCCACGGCCGCCGCCATCCAGCAGGCCGTCACCAGGGCCGTCATCAGACCGTTACGCGTCCACATCCCGTGTTCCTCCCGAGTCAAAGGTGCCAGGGCGCGCGGTAGGCGCGCCGGAGCAGGCGGTCGGCTTGCCCGTTTCCGATGAACTGTTCCCGATCGCCATCCCACAGCAGTTTCCCGCCGGTTTTCAGGGCAATGCCGGCGAGCAGCACGGCCGAGGTGGAACGGAATCCCTGCTCGATATCGGCCACGGGACGAAGGCGCGAACGGACGCATTCGAAGAAGTTGTTATGATGCGGCGGGTAGGCCCAGCTTTTCTCGGGTTCACCGACCCATTCCCGGCGGCCGTCGGCGGTCTCGACCACGAAACTGCCCCGGTCCACGAACAACGCGCCATCGGTGCCGTAAAAAGCGATGCCATATCCTTTTCCACCGTGGGTATTGCTGTGACGCTGCTCCCACGTGACGGTCACGCCGGGGTACTCAAGGATGGCCTCGATGGTTTCGTAGTTGTCCTGTCCGGCATGGCCGCGGTAACTGCCGCCAAGGGCCTGGACCGCAAGGGGACGATCATGGCCAATCCCCCACTGCACGACGTCCACGAGGTGCACGCCCCAGTTGGTCAACTGTCCACCGCGGGCGTAATCGTGCCATCCCATCCAGTCCATGTACCGTTCCATGGAAAACGGCACCCATGGCGCGGGTCCCAGCCACATGTCCCAGTCCAGCCCCTTGGGCGGATCGGTGTAATTTTCCTGTCGAACCTGCCAGCCGTTCACGCCTACCCAGGCGGTGGCGTGGGTCACCTGGCCGATCCGTCCACCGCGCACGAGGGAGATGGCCTTCTGAAACACGGGCATTGACCGTTGCTGCGTGCCGACCTGGACCACCCGGCCGTAGCGCCGCGCGGCTTCCACCATGGCGCGGCCTTCCTCTATGGTGGTGCACACCGGTTTTTCGACGTAGACGTCCTTGCCCGCCTCGCAGGCCATGATGGTCAGCAGGGGATGCCAGTGGTCCGGCGTCACCACGAACACGGCGTCCACGTCGGGACGATCCAGCACCTCCCGGAAATCCTGGTACACGGGCACGGGCTGGCCGAGCCAGGTCCTGACCTTTTCCAGCAGGGGCATGCTCCGTCCCTTGGCCACGTCGCACAGCCCCACCAGTTCACACTGGGGATTGGCGCACAGGGCCTCGGTATGACGGGTCCCCATGCCCCCGTTTCCAATCACCACCACCCGCACGCGATCATTGGGACCGACCCGGCGCGCCGCCTGGACGGCATGGCCGCGCGCCGGCAGAATGGCGAACAGGCCGGCCCCCGCCACCGACGCCAGGAAGCGTCGGCGAGTCACTGGTTTTCGTTTTCCTGAAGTAGTCATCAGCGATTCTCCCGCGCGGTCAGCCCGCGTGCTGTTCCGATTCCGCCCTGCGGGCCAATTCGCCGAAACGGTGCACCACGGCCAGTGCCGGGTCAAGAGGTACGGGGGCGTGAGCCGTGCCGGGTGGCGTGTCGATATGGGGCGTAGGCCTGGGTTTACGGCCTTCGAACTGCGGCAACCATTCGCGTTCGGCCTCCAGCATTTCGGTCACCATGTCCCGGATTTCCTTGAGGGTCAGGCAGGCCGAGGTCAGGGGATCGAGGGCGCATGCCGCCACCACCAGTTCCGGGTCACCCGTGATGGCCGCTTCCACGGCCAGTCCCTGGACCGTGACATTGCTCATGTTCAACGCGGCGCACTGGCTGGGCAACGGACCCACCACCGTGGGATGTAATCCCGCGCGGTCCGCGAAGACCGGTACCTCCACGCAGCAGCCAGCGGGCAGGTTGGCGATGTATCCCTCGTTGCGCACGTTCCCCTGGAACTTGAAGGGCACGCCGGTTTCGAGCGCTTCCAGAATGTAGGAGCAGTACTCCACGCTGCGGGGCGGGAGGGCCGAGGATTCCTCGGCAAGCAGGTCTTTCTGTTCCAGTTGTTCCGCGACCAGCCTGCACCACTTGTAGTAGGCACCGGACTCCCCGCCGAAGGCGGGCTCGTCACAATAGCGTTCCAGGGCGCGCGGACTGGAACGGAACCACGGCACGTACTCGGAAAGATGGCCCGTGCTCTCGGTCATGAAATACCCGAAATGGCGCATCACTTCAATCCGGACCTTTTCATTGATGTAGTACTCAGGCTTCTCGCAGATGGCCCGGAACCTGGGGTAGAGATCCTCGCCGCGATGTTCGAGCCGGAGGAACCAGGCCATGTGATTGATGCCCGCGGCCACGAAGTCAATATCCTGCTTGGGCAGACCGAGATACCCCGCGATCAGGTCCAGGGTAGTCTGCACGCCGTGGCACAGGCCCACGAAGGACAGGCCGGGCACGGTACCCAGGGCCCAGCAGACCATGGCCATGGGGTTGACGTAATTGAGCAGTACCGCGCGTGGACAGCGCTGGCGCATGTCCCGGGCAAGGTCCAGCATGACGGGGATGGTGCGCAGCGCGCGGAAAATGCCCCCCGGGCCCATCGTGTCGCCGATACACTGGTCCACGCCGTACTTCATGGGAATTTCGTAATCCAGGCGGAACGCGTCGAGTCCCCCCACCTGCAGCATGGCGATGACGTAATCGGCCCCGTCGATCGCCTCGCCGCGGTCGGTGGTAACCATGGTGGTGGCGTCCAGCCGGTTGTCCCGGATCACCCGCTGCACATACCGGTCCAGCCGTTCGAGCTTGGGCATGGTGCGGCTCATGAACCGGAACTCACCGTTCCGGAACGCGGGTACCGCCAGCAGATCCATCAGCAGGGTGCGGGTGAACACGATGCTGCCCGCACCGATCATGGCGATCCTGGGCATCGTATGGTTTCCTCCTCTCGGTTGACCGGTGGTTACGCGGAAAGATGTCACAATTCCCGGACCAGGATGTTCCGGAAATACATGGGCGTGTCGTGGTTCTGCAGGCCGATGTATCCCTTCAGCCGCTGGAGTCCCGGATGATCCTTGACCTTGTCCAGGTGTTCCGACAGGTCGCCGTTGACGATCTGCTCCCCGTTCAAGGTCACCTGGATCTTCTGGCCCTGTACCCGGATCACCATTTTCTGCCATTCCCCGGCAGGTTTCGTGGCCCGTTTCGCCGGGGCAATGGTGGCATACACGCTGCCGCAGTACTGGTAGGGTTTCAATTCCTTGTACCGATCGGAGTAGTCGTCGAGGATCTGGATCTCGGAGCCCTCGAAAGCGGGGTTGCCCTCCCGGGGGGCGCGGATGAACACGCCGCTGTTACCGCCCGGCGGCGACTTGAATTCCACGCTCAGTTCGAAGTCCCCGAACTCCCGGGTGGTGGAAATCCAGTTTCCCCCGCCGCCCACGGTCACGAGCATTCCGTGTTCCACCCGCCAGGAGGAGGGACCGCCCCCAACCTCTTCCAGCCCGGTCAGGTCCCGGCCATTGAACAAAGGAGTCCATCCATCCGCCTCGCCAAGGGCTTTACCCAGCCAGGGTTCGAGGGCTTCGGCCCACAGGGCATATCCCTTCCTGTTGGGATGCAGCAGGTCAGGCATGATGTCCTTCGGGATTTTTCCGCTCTCGTCCAGGAACGTCCAGTTGATGTCCACGAATTCAACCATGGGATCGGCGTCCAGCGTGGCGAATAACGCCGTGGCCTCGCGCAATTTTTGCTGCACGGGTTCCGGCTGATCGTTACGCGGAAAGATGGCCAGCAGGAGAATCCGGGTATTCGGCGTTTTTTCCCGGATCAGGTTCACGATGGCCTTGACGCCATCGGCGATTTCTTCGGCCGTCTGATCGGTGGGGCCGTTGTTGGTACCGATCATGATCACGGCCACCTTCGGGTGAATGCCTTCGAGGTTGCCGTTCTGCAGCCGCCAGAGCACGTGGCAGGTCTGGTCACCGCCGATGCCCAGGTTGACCGCGTTGCGGGGCGCGTATACCGCGTCCCAGATTTCCCGGCCCTCGCCTTCCCACCCGTGGGTAATGGAATCGCCGATAAAAACGATATCCACGTTGCCCTGCCTGACCCGTTCATTGAAACTGTTATGCCGTTCCATCCACCACGCGTCCTGTCGAGGCATGGGGGTCACGGCGGAAGATGCCCCGTTTTCCCCGGTATACGCGGGGGACTGCGAAAGCATCCCGCCTAACACCAGCAGACAGATCATCAGCCACACGAAACGCGTCTCGCGCATGACGGAAACCTCCTTCACGGTTATGTTACGGCCTCGTAACAACGACACGACTCGGTCCCATCCACTCCCCTAGGACTGGACGTTCCGTTTAATCCCAAGGTTCGATCGGGGTACGGGGCATGGGTTTGCCTTCGCGCTGCAGATAGCGTAATTCACGATAACTGATCAGTTCCACGCCCTGTCCCAGGATCCATTTACGGGTCTCCGGATTGCTGAAAAAATCGGTATCGGCGATCCGCCGCGCCGCCGAGCCGGTGGTGGCGCGGATTTCCGGAGACTCCACCGCGCAATGAATGTAGATTTCGGAAACCTTGCCGGGTTGTAACTGGCTGATCCGCTCTTTCCAGAAGGACTCGGTGGCCTCGATGGAAGGCGGATCGTCCATGTACAGCACGTCGGGATGCAGCACGCCCATCCTGTCCGCCATTTCAATCAGGTACCCGCCCCCAAACCGGTCCATGAGGTCGTGACCCGCCATGCGGCAAGGCAGGTTGTAGTCCTTGGCGATACGGATATACAACTCGTGATAGGCGGGCATGTACTGCATCGTGCCCATGTGGGAATCGATGTGGGTGACGTCAATGCCCGCCTGCAGCGCCTTGTCTACCTGGGCCCGCACCTCCTTCTCCACCTCCTCGAGGTTCGCGCTCAAGTACACCAGGGGAACGTCATCCCAGAAATACCCCTGGGGATCGCACAGGCCGGGTACCGCCTTCCAGCCCAGCACGGGCCCCCACTTGTATTTACCCCATTCGCTGGTCAGCGTGGTGTGCACGCCCACGTTGGCCCGGGGATTCTTCCGGGCGAATTCCGCGGCTTCCAGGAACCACGGACAGGGCACCATCACCGTCGTCGAGGTAATCCCCCCGCTCTTCAGTGCCTTGATGGTGCCCTCGTTGGTGGCGTGATTCATGCCGAAATCGTCGCCGTTGATAATCAGGACCCGGGCATCCGGAGGAAATCCCAGGCGCGTCACCAGGGATTCATTCGGAGGGGTCGCTTCATTGGCGTCCTCAGCGAACACGGGAAGCCAGGAAACAAACAAACCGAGGACAGCCTGTATCACGAGGATCCGGAACCCGTAGCGTCGCATGGCAGTACTCCCACGTTCGCGGGCCACCCGGACCGGGCGTCCGCGCGGTTCATTTTCGTATTGGACTTATCCCCCCGCGACGGGGTTTTCGCTACTCGCCCGATCCCGCGGCCAGCCGACGCCGGTTGGCCTGGTACAGGCGGGCACTGAGAATCGTAATCACGTTCAACAGCAACTGGATGGAAACCGCGGGATCGAAACGGCCGCGAATGTCTTCCAGGGTAAACTCCAGCAGCGCGGTCTGTTCCACCGCCCGGACGGCGGCAGACCGGCAGCGCTCATCGGCCAGCGCCATTTCCCCGACGGTTTCGCCCTGGCCTAACAGGGCGAGCCGGTGGTCTCCATCCATTACCTCGACCTGTCCGGCCAGGATGGCAAAAACGCTCTCGCCGGGTGCGCCTTTTTCGAAGATTACCTGGCCCGGCTGGTATTCATGCACCTTGCCCATGGCGAATATCCGGGCAACCTCCTGGGGCGGAATCCCCCGCAGGAGTTCAAGTCTACGGGCAAGCACCCCGTAGGCGTTGCGCATGCTGTCGACGAGCACGTGCGCCAGCCGTTGAGCCGTGGCGTTCAGGTCCTCGGCATCCGGTTCAGGTGCCTCGGCCAGGCGTCCCAAGTCTTCCCCGGTTTCTTCGTCTTCCTCCTCGTGGGGCGTGAACATCGTGGAGAGGATCTCGGCCGCGCCCTCCGGAGGAGAGACCTCCCCGGCCTGTTCCAAAACCGCCCGCGCTTCCCCGGACAGCGGCGGCAGGGACGCGGTATCCGACAGGGATGCAGCGGGAGAAACGTCCGGGGACCCCTCGAGCGAGGCGTCTACTCCCGGTCCGGACGCCACGGATCCCTCCGCGCTCAGGCGGCGGATATAGGTGGGGATGACGCTTTTCTTCTTTTCCCCTTCGAGGAAACGCCGGGCGACCTCTTCGAACTGGGCGGAGGAACAGAGAATCGGCTTGATTCGCACATCAGGACAACATTCCCGGAGGGCATGGTGGGCCGCGCCGTCGAGGGGATTCACCATGGCCACCGTGAGGTTGCGTCCAATGCGGTCAAGCGGCAGGACGCGGTGTTTCCGGCAGACGTCGGGCGGAACGAGCCGCAACAAGGATTCATCAATTACATAGTTCAAAATACTGACGTGTGGAATCCGGCAGTTCCGCGACAGGAAGGTCAGCAGGGAATCTTCATCAATCAGCCCTTCCCGTACCAGGATATCTCCAATGAATTCTCCCGTTTCCCGCTGCAGGAGCATCGCGCGTTTGATGGCGTCCCGGCCCACCTTGCCCTGCTGAAAGAGCATCCGGGGCAGGGCATCCAGTGAAAGCGGCTGGGAAGGACTGGCGGGAGAGGGCCCCGCACTCCCGGAATCGATTGGGGCAGACCCGGTGGGGGGACCGGAAGCCCGATCCGGAGGGGATAACTCCTCCCCCCTGTCAGGCGTATGGTCTTTTTTTCTCCACAGCATGGTTTCGCTTTCCACGACGCGGGCTGTTGACACGCGTCCCATGTCAGGATTATAGACCTTGTTCTCCCGCGAGGTCTAGAGTTGGGAGCAGGGGGAAGATTTCTCGCTTCGCTCGAAATGACAGTGTGGTATGGGAAATGACCGTGTTGTATGGGAAATGACAGTGTGGTATGGGAAATGACAGTGTGGTATGGGAAATGACAGTGTGGTATGGGAAATGACAGCGTTTTGTGGGAGAGGGCAGTACTTTGAGGGAAAGGACAGTGCTCTGAGGGAAAGAACAGTGCTTTGTGGGAGAGGGCAGTACTTTGAGGGAAAGGACCGTACTTTGAGGGAAAGGATAGTGTTTTGGGGGAAGAATAGTGTTTGGGGGAAAGGATATCGCCATGGTGATGAAACGCTTCGCTTGAAAGCGCAGGATTCGCGCGCCAGAACGCCCCGGTATTCCCAGAAAAGAACCTGAACCACAACGTTCCATCGAGACCTGTCGCGAATCTGCAGAAGAGAACCGTGTCATCCTTATTTTGCCCGCCACCATCGCCCCATTCAAGGCCTTCCGGGAACCCCCGCAAAACAGCCTTCTATCTGCCCGTGATCACCACCCTATTCGAAATTTCCGCGCAATCAGTAGCAAGCACGACGCGTTCCGATCCCTGATTCACATTTCCCGGTAACCACTTCACGAGCCCGAGCCCTCAACACCCAGCCTGTTATAATACCGATGGGGCGTTGAGCAGGAGTTTGTTATGCGCGTGCTGATCACCGGCGGCGGAGGATTTCTTGGATCGCTGGTCACCGAGCAGGTTGCCCGCCGGGGACATGACGCGGTGGTCCTGGATCGCTTCTGTTTCCTGGATCCGGATACCTTTTCGGGCCTGCTTTCGCGATCACGGGGGAGCGTTCTTCCGGTCCGGGGGGATATCCGACGGCTGCAGGCCGTTCCGGAAGCCACGCGTGAGGTAGACCGGGTTATTCATCTCGTCATGCCGGGCCCGGAGGACCTGGAAGCACTGGGCGAGGAAACGCTACGGGACCTCTGCGTGGAGGCAACCCGGGAACTGGCCGCGGCGGCGTCCCGGGCGGGGGCGCGGCGTTTCGTGCTGGTCACGGACTCCCCGGAATCCGTGGACCCGGTAGTCGACGCGCTTCACCGGGAAGCGGAAACCGCCGTGCTCTCCTTCGCCGATACCGGCATGATGCCGGTGATCATCCGGTCGGGGCCCCTGTTTGGCGTTTCCCATCGCATGCGGTTCGACCTGCCCATGCACCGGCTGGCACGACAATCGCTGGAGGAAAACACGCCGGTCAAAACGCTTTTGCGGGCGATCCTCGAGGCGGGCGGCATGCCCGTCGGCCACGTGGCCGCCCACGTTACGGACGCGGCCCTGGATGAAGCGGAAGAGGCAGGAACCGGCGTGTCCAGAGCCAATGGCGCGGGGGATTCCGACACGAAAACCCTGTACCCGCCCAAGCCATCCGAAACGGACATGCGCGCGGCCCTTGAAGCACTCGTGGAGGGACTGCGGACGGGACGATGGAACCCGGATGCGGCGGCACACCATAACCGCCGCGTCTGGGAAAGGTTGCGCGCGGTCGCGGCCCGGGATGGCGGCGAACCGGTCGCGCCCCGGTTCATTCCGCTGGCCCGTCCCTGCGTGGGAGCAGAAGAGGAACAGGCCGTGGTGGAAGCCATACGTTCAGGCTGGATGACCTCGGGTCCCCACGTGCCAGCCTTCGAACGGCTTTTCAGCGAGACCGTGGGGGCCCGGGGCGCGGTAGCCCTGGTCTCCTGCACGGCGGCCATCCACGCCTGCCTGGTTCACGCCGGGGTCAAGGCCGGCGACATGGTAGCCACCTCCCCCATCACGTGGGCATCCACGGGGAATACCCTGTGGCAGATGGGCGTAAAACCCTGGTTCGTGGATATTGAACCGGACACCCTGAACCTGAACCCGGACCTGCTTGAGGAAGCCCTGCGGGCCGGGGTCCGAGCCGTGATCCCCGTGCACATGGCCGGTCATCCCTGCCGCATGGAGGAAATCCGCGCGCTGGCTGACCGGCATGGCGTGCCGGTGATCGAGGACGCCGCTCACGCGCTGGGCGCCTCTTACCACGGGGATCCGATCGGCACGCGGGGTTCTTACGTCTGTTTCAGTTTTTACGCGATCAAGAACATCACCACCATGGAGGGGGGGATGATCACCACGGACCGGCCCGAGACTGCCGCGGAACTGAAGCACATCGCGGCCAACGGCATGAGCGCGACCGCCTGGGACCGCTACGGCCGTAGCGCGGTACCCGGTCCAGCGGTGGTCACGGGGCCGGGATTCAAGTACGCCATGGGCAACGTGTCGGCCGCGATGGGCATCTGCCAGTTACGGAAACTGGAGCGGTTTCAGCGGCGGCGGCGCGAAGTGGCGGCACGCTACCTGGAAAAACTGGCGGACGTGGAAGAGATCGTCCTGCCCAGCGAAAAAACCTACGCGCGTTCGGCGTGGCACCTGTTCATCATCCGGCTGCGGCTTGACCGCCTGACAGTGGACCGGGACCAGTTCTGCGATGACCTGCGCCACGAAAACATCGGCACGGGAATTCATTTCTATGGCATGCACCTTCATCCCTGGTTCCGCGAGCAGTTCGGAGACTGGACGGATCGCCTACCCGAAGCCACGGCCGCGTCGCGCGAGGTCATCTCCCTGCCGCTCTGGCCGGGAATAACCGATGAACAGGTGGACGCGGTGGCAGCGGCCATTCGGAAGGTCGTGACCGCGCGTCACAAGAAACGGGGCTGAGACATGACACAGGACGAGAAGTCACCCATTGGAAAAATTTCCAAGTGTCCGCGTTGCAGGAAGATGTTCACGAAAAGCGGGCACCAGTTGGTATGTCCGGCGTGCGAACCGCTGGAACTGGCGGATTACGAAAAGGTGTCCGACGTGCTGGCGCAACATCCCGGCATGGGAATGGAAGCGGTGGCGGCACTGGCCGGTGTGCCCACGGCGGTAGTATTGCGGATGCTGGACAGCGGACGCCTGGAAAAACAGGACCAGGAACAGCAATACGCGTGTGGACGGTGCGGCAAGCCGGCTATCAGCAAGAGTAAGCGATTGTGCCAGGCATGCCTGATGAAACTGGACCAGGAATGGGCGGAAACCATCCGGAGCATGCGGGAAACCCTGAATCCCAGGCCCGGGGTGCGGATCAGTGACGTGCACGAATCGCTGGAGTCCCGACGGGGCATGACACCGGTCGCCCGGCTCCTCGATCCCCGCAAATCCGCGCCGGAACCGGAAACGAAAAGCGGACACCGCATGGTCACCCCGGAAAAGTTCAAAAACAAGAAACGGCCATAGGGGTCAGAGCAGGTCCACGATACGAATGACCCGATGAGGCCGTTTCGCGGGCTGACGCCGGGTGCTCAGGATCGGGGGCTCCAGATGCTGGATAATGGGAACGGGGGACGGCCGGGACAAGCGAGGCTCACCGGGTTGTTTGTCCACTTCGGGTGGCTTGCCCACGAGACGGGCAACCTCGTCGATGCCGCGAACGACCGCTTTACGCACGGGAATCCACACATGTGCCGAGGCTTCCGGCAGGATGACCCCATCCTCCTCGTAGGTCCAGACAACAACCTCCAGATCTTTCCCTGGCAGCCGGCTCGCCCGGGCGCAGGCGGACCGGATCGCTCCCGCGTCTTCGTAGGCCGTGGAATCGATGATCGCCGTATAGGTTCCGGTCAGCAGGGCATCACCGAGCGCGTCCGCCAGATGTTCGGGGCGGGTGCCGGCGTCGATGATCATGTTCATGGCTTCCTCGCGGTCCACGCCGGTCTCGGCCATGGCCCGGCAGAAGCCCTCGCGGCGTTCCCAGTCCGCGCTGTACCCTTCGAACGCCGAAACCAGCAGTATCCGGCGGTGCCCCCGGGACAGGAGGAATTTGGCGCTTTCGTAGGACGCCCGTTCGAGGTCCACCGCGGCGTAATTGCAGGATTCACAGGGAATGGGACGTCCCAGCGCGAGATAGGGAATCCCGGAGAAGTGAATACGGGTGATCGTGTTGTCATCCATGGGAAAAGGACCGATGATGAAACACAGGTCGTACATGCGTTCCCAGACCCCGCGCCCGTAGTCGATCATCAGGCCTTCGCTCAGCCGGCTGGTGTCAAAGGTCAGGTACGCCCCGCTGGCCGAAAAGGTAGTGGATAACTTGGCCAGCAGCCAGACCAGGAAATCCTCGCGCAAGGGCACCATGCTCAACGGCGGCGCCACCGCCACGCCTATACAGTTCCTCCGGGTCGCCCGGAGCGATCGGGCCCCATAGTGGGGGTAATAGCCCAGTTCCCGGACAACCTTGAGCACCCGGTTTCGGGTTTCATCACTGACCCCGGGCTGATGGTTCATCACCTTGCTGACAGTCTTGGTGGAAACCCCTGCCTCCCGCGCAACGTCAAAAATGGTCAGACGCGTTTTGGGCCGCTTGGCGCGTGTTTTTCTGAACTGACGTTCCATGACACTTCCCCGCTATCCGTTGCCGCGGACGTTACCCTGAACCCTGACCCATATACGCCCAACGCGAGCAGACTACCTCCGCGCAAGGTCATTATTGCACATTTCCAGTAGATCCGGCAACTGTCCTGAAACATCCCCGGGAAACGTGCGGGCGCGTTTAAGGCGCGCTGTGCTGTTTTGGACTGGACTTCGGGGAAGCACTGAAGGGGGATCCTGGATGTGCTCTTTCGATGGGAACGCCGATTTTTCGAGCGAAACATGAATTTCATCGCAACCTCGTCGTGGGCATGTCATGGATGGGACGGGTATATGTCCCGTCAAGATTTCTCCTCACTTCGTTCGTCGAAATGACAGCGGTCGTTATCCCCGGAGGAGACCAGCACTGAGAGAAAAGGCGGAACTAACGCCTTACCGCGTCCGTCACTTCGTTCGTCGAAATGACATAGAGCGCGTCCGTAGAGGGGATCGCCTCCAGAGGAAATGAGGCGCGCCAACACCCTTCTGCGTTCGGCTCTTCGTTCGTCGAAATGACAGGGGGGGTATCCCCAGGGGAGGCCGGCACTAAGGGGAAGAACGGGACCAACGCTTCACCGCGTTCGGCTCTTCGCGGGTCGCAATGACCGTTTTTTGCTCCGACCGGGCCCCCACACCAACCCAATCCCTGAATCCGTCAATTCTTTTTAACCTGGTAATTCAGTTACCTGTATCATTTCGATCACATCTGTCATTTCGAGCGAAGCGAGAAATCTTTTTCTCTGCGCCAGACTGGGGAAAAGATTTCTCCTCACTTCGTTCGTCGAAATGACATAGAGCCCGTCCGTAGAGGGAATCGCCTCCAGAGTAAACAAGGCGCGCCCACACCTTACCGCGTTCGGCCTTCGTTCGTTGAAATGACATAGAGCGCGTCCGTAAAAGGAATCGCCTCCAGAAAAAATGAGGCGCGCCAACACCTTACCGCGTTCGGCTCTTCGTTCGTCGAAATGACAGCGTGTGTTATCCCCGGAGGAGGCCAGCACCATGGAGAAGGGCGGGACCAACGCTTCACCGCGTTCGGCTCTTCGCGGGTCGCAATGACCGGCCGTGGTCTGCCGGATGACAGGCAACTGTTTCCCGCGAAACACCCCCGTTCACCTGGAGCCCGCATAATGCCCACGCGCCAGCCCCCTCCGTGGGGCCATGTGCGAGGACAAGCGCCTATCACATAATGCCCGCGCGCCAAGGCCCCCAGCCAGACACGGAATCCGTGGTACCGTCTACAAAAAGTTCCGCGCGCCGGGACTACGGATGCGGTACCATAACCCGGTTTCTGCCAACGGAAAGGATATTCCCATGCGACTGCTCCAAAATCTTTACCAGGTCGGCGGAGACCTGAACGGCATCACGTGGTGCGGCGTGGACGCGTCTTTCGAAGACGCCAATACCTACGCCGTGCGGACGGGAGACGGTATCGTCCTGATCGATTGCGGTAATGGGGAGACCCTGCCCCAGATTTTCGAGAACATGCGCTACTGGGAACTGGATCCTGGCGATATCCGCGCGTGTTTTCTCACCCACGCCCACCGGGACCACGCGGGGGCAGCCCACCTGCTGAAACAGAGGAACGTCACGTTGCACGCCCACCGGGAAACGGCCCTTGCCGTGGCCGCGGGAGATGAACGCTGTTGCGGGTTTCTCTACCACAAGCCCTTTGTCCCGTGTGAAATCGACGTGATCGTGCACGACGGGGACCATATTCATATCGGGGATGTGGCGTTCACGGCCATGCACCTGCCGGGCCATACCCGGGGATGCACGGCGTGGCTGTTCACCCTGGAAAACCGGAAAATCGTGGCGTGCGGTGACGTGATTGGCACCCTGATGCGTGGAGATTTCGGCTGGGACGGCTCGATTGATTTCGACAAGCCGACGTATATCGAATCGCTTCGTCGTTTCGCCCGGGTGGACACGGACATCATGCTTGCGGGGCACGGCCTGTCCTATTTTCACCAGCCCCGCCGCCGGGTGGAACAGGTTCTCGCGAGCGCCCTTTCCCTGTGGCGGTAACTACCGGGGCGTTTTCTCGCTTTCCCCGCCCCGCCACCGTTTCCAGAAAGGCTTGCGGTCGTGGAACAAGATGGCTAAAAACGGCGGGATGCCGATCATCATCCCGATAACCATCCCGGAACAGGCCACCCGCAAAAATGGGTCACGGAACAGGATGTCGAGTAGATCATCCTGCCCCGCGCTCGTGAACATCACGTTCAGCCACAGGCAGGTCAGCACGACCACGGCGGGCAGTAACAGCCACCAGGAAAACAGCATGAACATCACGCCGCCCGCCATGATGGCCAGAGAAAAGCGGGCGTCGTCTCCCGGCACGGCCTCGTATACCACGGCCCCGGCGAGCGCGGTGAGCAGGATCCGCACCCCCAGCGTGATCACTACCGCCGGCCTGGGCTTACGAAGAAGCCTTTTTTTCTGCCGTTTAACCCATGCCCAGGCGCTGTGCCACATCTTCATAGTCGGGCTCTTCCGCGTAGATCTTTTCGAACTCTGAGCGGGCCCGCCCGGGTTTACCCAGTGCCTCCCAGCACAGCCCCCTTTCGTACCGGATGCCCTGAAAGAGCGCGTCCGGCCGATCCCGACGGTAACGGCCAACCTCTTTCAACACCTGCATCGCCGCGTCCACGAGGCCCGACAGCCTGAGGGCCCGGGCACGGTACAGCAGGAGGGCGGCGTGTATCGTCGATTCGTTACGGATGTTCTCGGTCAGTTCCAGGACTTTTTTCCGGATATCCGGATGGTCTGGGCGGGCATCCAGCAACAGTTCCACGATGCCCAGCCGCAGCACCGGATCCGCCGGGTACATGCGATGCAGCATCCGCAGGTATTCCAAGGCCCGATCGGGCTCGCCGGCATGCTGCCAGGACTCGGAGAGGGCCAGGAGCAGTCCCCGGACATCCGGCCGGATCTCCGCGTAAACCTGGGGCGTAACGGGCAGTTGCGCCGTTGGGGTCACCCCGTATTTTCGCGCGAGCGCCCCAAGTTCGTCCTGTCGGGCGCGCGCCCATTCCAGGAGGGTCGCCGCGTCCCGGAAGCGTTTCTGCTTCATGGCCACCATCCCGGCCATGAATGCCCCATCCGTCAGCGAATCTGCCAGGGAAAACCACTTCGCCGCCTCGTCGATCTGGTCCGCCAGCACGGCCCGAAGCCCCTTGAGGTAGGCCTGTTCCGGACCCGTTGCTCCGGGCTGGGGCGCGAGCAGGGTGTCGTAGTCCACCTCGGGGGGCGTGTCGGAAAGCGCTTCATCCGCGAGCGAAGCGTTCCGGGCGCGGCGGGTGTAACGGGGCTGATCGAGCCGGGTAGTATAGAAAAGCCCAGTGCCCGGTATGCCCGCGGTGGCCCGGATGCCGCGGGGGCCCCAAGTGAGTTTAGCCCCGCAGGGTCCCACGGAAACGGAGACGCCGGAACCACTGAAATTCAGGGAAATTCCCGGCAGGATATGCACGCGTCGCCAGAACCGGAAACCCATGCGATTCCACCCGATCCATGTTATGGCAATCCAGTATACAACTTCAGGAAATAAAATGAATAGGCCTGAAGTTGTAAAGTACAAAAAAAAGACTTGAATCTGGACCGCATTTCTGCTAGACTACCAGCGGTGGTAAACATTAGGTCTTTGGCATCTTCAACTAAAAGGAGACTGCAGATGCGCAAAAAAGGTTTCACACTCATCGAACTGCTCGTCGTCATCGCCATCATCGGCATCCTGGCGGCCATCCTGTTGCCGGCGCTGGCCCGCGCGCGGGAAGCGGCCCGTCGTTCGTCCTGCCAGAACAACCTGAAGCAGTGGGGCCTGGTTTACAAGATGTACTCCAACGAGGCGAAAGGCGCCTTCCCGCCCCTGCAGGTGTACTACGACTGCGTGTTCCGCAATCCGCAGATCGGGAATGGCCTGGCAGCCGGTCCGCAACTGGCGGCCATATACCCTGAATACCTGACGGATCTGAATATCGTTTTGTGCCCCTCCGATCCGGAACTGAGCACGCACCAGCGGGACATGTACTACCAGGCCGGGAACCCGGAAGGACAACCGGAAGGCAACCCCCGGATGCCCTGCAATCCGGAAGAAATAGATAATTCCTATTTCTACCTGGCCTGGGTAATCGACCGGCCGGAAATCTGCCTTCCCCTGAACACCTTCCCCTTCGTCCAGTTGCTGACCATCGGTAATTTCAGCACGATTCCGGCGACGGCTCCCATGCCCGCCCAGGTTGGCGCGGCCCTGGAGAAATTTGCCGCCACGCCGGGCGTGGTGCCGCTTATCGCCAGAAACGATGCCTCACAGTTAAGCAGCGTGCAGAACGCCGCCCAGAGCGATATTCAACTGGACAGCGCGTTCGCGGGCTATGGTAATGGCGGGGGTAACACGATTTACCGGTTGCGGGAAGGTATCGAACGCTTCCTGATCACGGATATCAACAACCCGGCCGCCAGCAACATGGCGCAGAGCACCGTGTTCATCATGTTCGACGGTTTCGGAACGGGATCTTCGGCCAACCTGTTCAACCATATCCCTGGCGGCTCGAACGTGCTGTACATGGATGGCCACGTGGAATTCAAGCGTTACGTCGCGGTCCCGGGTATCGAGAACCTGGACGCCGCCACGGCTACCCAGAAAATGTACGGCTGCGAAGCCCCGATCCTGCCCACGGTGGCGACCTTCCTGGGCGCGCTGTTCGCCTCCTGATGCAACCATGACAACAGGGTAAGCCCCTTCGGGCGCTTGCGCCGCGGCTGTCTTCCGGACAGCCGCGGCCTTTTTCATGGATTACGGTAGGTTGCGGGACCTGAGGAAGGCGGCATATGATACAATGCGTGTCGCGGACGCGGCGGTGTCCGCTCTTTTTATATCCCTGGACTCAGCAACGCTTTATTTACGGGGGTATTCCGGTGAAGCGCATACGGGTTGGACTGGTTGGGGCCACCGGCTACGGTGGCCGGGAACTCCTGCGGTTGCTCGCGTCGCACCCGGGCGTGACAGTGACTGCCCTGGCGTCGACCAGCGCGGCGGGCGGGCACGTCAGTGACGTGCTACCCGCGTTCCGGGGCATCTTTGACCTGCAATTTGAGCCCTTTGATCCTGATCACCTGGCGGTATCCTGCGACGCGGTCTTTGTCGGGGTTCCGGGCAAGGCGTCGATGGAACCCGTGGCGGCCCTGCGGGCGGCCGGGGCCACCGTGCTGGATATTGGTCCGGACTTCAGGTTGAAGGATCCGGGGGCATTCCGGACGTATTACGGCGTGGACCACGCGGCCGCGGCCCTGCTTGGGGAAAGCGTGTACGGCCTGGTTCCCCGATACCGGGAGGCCATCCGCGACGCCAAGCTGGTGGCGGTTCCCGGATGTTACCCGATCAGCGCGCTGATTCCCCTTATTCCCCTGCTGGACGCGCCGGTGGACTGGTCCGTCCCCCCCGTGATTGACAGCGTTTCCGGTATTTCCGGCGCGGGGCGCACGCCCAGCGAGGCCTATCACTTCCCGGAAATGAACGAAAACATGAAAGCCTACCGGGTGGGTGGACACCAGCATATTCCCGAGATCGAGCAGGAACTGGAAGGCCGGACCCGGGTACAGTTCACCCCCCATGTCGCGCCACTGACCCGCGGGATCCTGACCACCATCACGCTCCGGGTCCGGGAAGATTTCGATCCCATGCCATGGTATGCCGCGTGGCAGCGGGAGCCCTTTATCCGGGTACTGGGCGAAGGGATCCTGCCCGAAATCAAGCATGTCCGGGCGTCCAATTTCTGCGACTTCGGGTGGGTCAGGGACCGGCGTACCGGGAACCTGATCATCGTCAGCGCCATAGATAATCTCATGGGGGGCACGGCAGGCATGGCCATCCAGTGCCTGAACGTGATGTTCGGATTCGAGGAGCGGGCGGGCATCTGGTTTGGAGGCATGGCGCCATGAACCCGTGGACACCGGTGGACGGCGGGGTATGCGCCCCGCGGGGTTTTCAAGCCGCGGCCGCCGCGATGGGCATTAAAAACCCGGCCGCGCGACGGCTGGACTGCGCCCTGATTTACAGCGAACGTCCGGCGACGGTCGCCGGGGTGTTCACCACGAACAGGGTAAAGGCCGCGCCCGTGCTGTGGGACCAGGGGGTGTGCGTGCGGGGGGTGGCGAGGGCCATCTTCGCCAACAGCGGTAACGCCAACGCCTGCACCGGGGAACGGGGCATCGCGGACGCCCGGGAAACGGCGGCCCGGGTGGCAGCGCGCCTGGACATTGCCGTCACCGAAGCCTGCGTGGCCAGCACGGGGCTCATCGGCGTCCCGTTGCCCATGGACCGGATCCTCGCGGGCGTGGACGCGTGCGCGGCGGCCCTTTCCACGTCCGGCAGCAGCGAAGCGGCGCGGGCCATCATGACCACCGACACGGTTCCCAAGGAAATGGCCATTGCGCTGGCGATGCCCGGCGGCACAATCCGGATCGGGGCCATCGCCAAGGGCGCGGGCATGATCGCGCCGAACATGGCGACCATGCTCTGTTTCATCACCACCGACGGGGCCATCGAGCCGGAAAGTCTAAAAGCCATGCTGGGGCGCGCGGTGGAACAGTCGTTCAACTGCATCTGCGTGGACAACGACATGAGCACGAACGACACGGTGCTGATGCTGGCCAACGGGGCATCCGGCGTGACGATTGACCGGGACCCGGAAAGCACGCGGATTTTCGAGGATGGCTTGCGACACGTCTGCGCGGAGATGGCGCGGGCCCTGGTCCGGGACGGGGAAGGCGCGACCCGATTCGTCACCATCGAGGTATCCGGCGCCGCGGACGACCGGTCCGCGCGGACCGCGGCCCAGTCCGTCGCCCGGTCCATGCTGTGCAAAACGGCGTTTCACGGCGGTGATCCCAACTGGGGCCGCATTGCCTGCGCGGTGGGTTATTCGGGCGTGGATTTCGAACCGAGCCGGCTGCGCGTGCGCATCGGCAACGTGACGGTGATGGCGGAAGGCCTGCCGACCGATTACCGGGAGGATGAGGCCGCGGCAGCCATGAAAGAACGGGATATTTACATCGGGATCTCCCTGGGAGATGGTCCGGGCCGCGCGGTGTGCTGGACTTCGGACCTGAGCGCGGAATACGTGCGGATCAACGCGGATTACCGCAGTTGAGCGGCGGAACCCGTTGGGAGCGTAAAGGAAAATGCGGCAACTGATTGAAAAAGCGGAAGTCCTGATCGAGGCCCTGCCCTACATCCGCGCCTTCGAGGGAAAAACGGTAGTCATCAAGTATGGCGGGGCGGCCATGCTGGACGCCGGGTTGCGGGCGCTTACGGCGCAGGATATCGTGCTCATGCGGTACGTGGGCATGAACCCGGTGGTGGTACACGGGGGCGGACCGGCCATCAACCAGATGCTGAAGCGCCTGAACCTGGAATCGAAGTTCACCCGGAACGGCCTGCGGATCACGGATGACGCCACCATGGAAGTGGTGGAGATGATGCTGTGTGGCCAGGTCAACAAGGATATTGTCGCGCTGCTCAACCGGGCGGGGGGCGAGGCGGTGGGCCTGAGCGGGAAGGATGGCAACCTGCTGATGGCGCGCAAGATCGACGCGCAGGACGGGGAAGACATCGGCCGCGTGGGACAGATCG
Source organism: Candidatus Hydrogenedentota bacterium (assembly GCA_018056705.1). Lineage (GTDB taxonomy): Bacteria > Hydrogenedentota > Hydrogenedentia > Hydrogenedentales > CAITNO01 > JAGPFE01. Next base: position 22,965 of record JAGPFE010000012.1, read on the forward strand.
TCAGCGTGAACGTGAAGGTGCTCAAGGCGGTGTGCGACGCGGGAATGATTCCCGTGATCGCGCCGGTCGCCACGGACCGGGACGGTGGCGCGTGGAACATCAACGCCGACACCGCGGCAGGTGACATCGCCGCCGCCCTGCAGGCGGAAAAACTGGTCTTCCTGACCGACACGCCGGGGCTGTTGCGGGACAAGAACGACCCGGAGTCCCTGATTCACCGCCTGCATTCGAAAGACGTGGAAGATTTGAAGGCCAAGGGTATCATTACGGGCGGCATGGCCCCGAAAATCGACGCCTGCCTTAAAGCGCTGGACTTTGGCGTGCGGCGGACGCACATCATCGACGGACGGGTGCCGCACAGCCTGCTGCTCGAGATTTTCACGCGCAAAGGACTGGGCACGCTGGTCAGCCACGACGTGCCGGCAGGCATGGGAGACGAAGCATGAGCCTGAACATCATCGATATCATCCGCCAGGGCGGCATCCTGATGTGGCCCATCATGTTCACGTCGGTGGTGGCCCTCGCGATCATCATCGAGCGCTGGCTGGCCCTGCGCCGGGCGGACATCGATACCCGGGAATTCATGGATACCATGCGGCAGGTCATCCGGCAGAACCGGATCCAGGAAGCGATCAACATCTGCGACGAAACGGACGTGCCCGTGGCCCGGATCATCAAGGCGGGGCTGCTCAAGCACCGGCAATCCCGGGACATCATCCGGGAAGCCATCGAAGACGCGGGCCGGTTCGAAATTCCGCGGCTCGAGCGTTACCTCGCGGGCCTGGCGACCTGCGCCACCGTCGCGCCCATGCTGGGCCTGCTCGGAACGGTACAGGGCATGATCCTGGCGTTCGCCCAGATCCAGAACAAGCGAGGGCAGGTGAATCCATCCGATCTGGCCGAGGGTATCGGCAACGCGCTGATCACGACCGCCGCCGGGCTGGCCGTGGCCATTCCCGTGCTGATCCTGTACAACTATTTTACGAGCCGGGTCGAGAACATGATCGTGGAAATGGAGGCCTGTTCGTCGGAACTGGTGGACATGCTGACCCGCTACCGCGGCGATACCGAGATCTGACATGCAATTACGGCGATCCACGACCAAAAAAGTCAGGGCCACGCTGGACATGACGCCGATGATCGACGTCACGTTCCAGTTGATCATCTTTTTCCTGCTTTCTTCCACTTTCGTGGTCCAGAGTTCGGTGCCGGTGGAGTTGTCCCAGGTACCGGAGGGTGCCGTCACCCACGAAAAGAAGCAACTGACCATCACCCTGCAGACCGGTGAAGGTGGCCCGGACAACAAGGGCGGCGTGTACGTGGACGACACGCCCATCAAGACGTGGACGGAGTTGCGGGGCATTCTGCTGGCCCTCAAGGAACGGGATCCGGAGGCCCTGGTGCTGATCCGGCCGGATCGCGCCGTGCCCACCGAACGCCTGCTCTACGTGATGGGTATGGCTAACGCTTGCGGCTTGTCGCACTACGGCGTGGCCGCGGAATCTCCCCTGCCGGAGACGCTACCCGGCTCGCCCGGGGTTCCCGCATCCCCGGCGGGTGGCGCCCCGGGCACACCGGCCGCGCCCGGCCAGGGACCCTGAGGCACCATGCGGACGGCAACGCGGGATAACGGCTTGACGAATCCCGCGGGCTTGCCGGCGGGGCACGCGCAGGCCAGTCTACAGCGCGTCCGCCGGCGATTCAGGTGGGCCCTGCTGGTGTCCGCCCTGTTTCACCTTTCCATGATCACCGTGTTCCGAATCGTGGTGATGTTTCCGCAAGGACCGGTAGACTACTACCTGCTCCAGATCGTGCCGGATACCCCTCCCGCCGCGGGAAACGGGCGACCCAGCCTGCGACTGGGCTCGGCTGACCTTTACGCCGGCAGGCAGGACGTGGACCTGCCCGTGCTGGATTTCGCGGAAATCGATCGACTGCGGATCCGGCGCGCCCTTCCGGAAGATTTCGAAGCCCTGGATACCCTGTCCGGGGGTTATCCCGAAGACAGCTGGAGCCGGTTCACCGGCGGCCTGCAGGAACTGGGGGCCCGCCTGCGCGATCGTCTCACGGGCAGCCCGTCGTCGCCGGACGTCTCGGATCCTGTCCCGGCCGCCATCCACCGCCCCGCGCCAGGCTGGGAAGGCGCGGTCTTCTGGAAAGACCCGGGAGACAGACGGGGGCTCCTGTTCACCCCGCCCCTGGAGCCCTTGTGGAACATTCCGGAAAATGGTCCTTCCCGCTTTGAATTCACGATCACCGTGGATAACTCGGGGCGGGTCACAGACGCCTGGACACCGGACGCCGAACCCGCGGACATTCTCGAACCGCTCCAGTTGAAACTGCTGCAGTACCGGTTTGAGCCTCTTCCGGACGGTGGCATCGCGGCCAGCCGGATGGGCACGCTGATCCTGCGGCGCGCCCGGGACGGTGGATCATGATTACCATCACCCTGACAACGGCCCTCTGGCTGTACGGAACGGTAATCCTGGTGGGGACAGCCGCGCTGTGGCTGTACACGGAATGGACCAGCGGACGCGTGCGTCGGACCCTGGAAAAACAGTCCTGCTGGCGTTGCGCCTACTGCGGATACATCTACCTCGACGATGGCGTAATCACCCATTCCACCTGTCCCCGTTGCGGCAGCATCAACGTGCCCGCCGAGGGACAGGATCCGCTGGTCAGCCGGCAGAAGGAACAGTCGTCGCGCCGGGAACAGGGTGACGACGCGGGGGAATCCGTCCCGGACGATTCCACCACCCGCCGGAATCCTTCCCGGAAAAAACGGCCCCATGCCACCCGCCGGGGTCCCCGGAAACGCCGCGGCTGACCCGCAGTCGCGCGCCTCAACCTACCGGAAACGTTTCAGGATTGCCGTCGGCGCTTGCCGTTTCTGTCAGCAGCGGGGGCCTTCGCCCTTGCCGGTGGGGCCACCCGCGCCTGGCGCACGAGCAGGGCTTCGGGGATCTCCGCGAGAAACCGGCTGGGTTCGGCAGGGCGCGTCTTCTCTCCCTGTCGGCGCTCCAGCGCGTGGAACAGGCTGACCATTTTCATGCCACGGGTCAGGGCGACATAAAACAATCGCCGTTCTTCTTCGATACCGTTTTCTTCCACGCTCCGGGCATGCGGAAACAACCCCTCTTCCATGCCCAGGATGAACACGTAGGGAAACTCCAGCCCTTTCGCGCTATGGGCCGTCATGAGGGAAACCGCGTCGACGGAGCGATCGTCCCGACCGTTGCCGAAACGGTCGGCGTTCAGGTGGGTTCGATCAAGGAAATCCCGCAGGGATGGAAATTCCGCCGTCGCGGCGTATTTTTCGATGGCGTTCAGCACAAGGTTAACGCCCTCGGCCCGGGTATCATACTGGGCCTGGCTCCTGCTGGAGGACCGTAGGGCTTCGAGGTACCCGATCTCCGCCACGAGATCGCGGGCCACACCCGCCAGGTTTCGCCCGGCTTCATGGAACCGTTTCCGGTAGGTCATCACGATCCGCAGGAAGGAACGGATGCCGGCCACGGCGGGCCTTGGCGCCGCGTCCCGCTCGAGGATGGCGGCAAGGGCCATGCCGAGCGTTTTATTTTCCTGCTGGCAGATCCGGTGCGCCAGTTCCAGCGTGGCGTCACCGATCCCCCGGCGGGGAACGTTCACCACCCGGAGAAAGGCCTGCTCGTCCCTGGGATTCACCATCAGCCGGAGATAGGCGATGATATCCCGCACCTCGATTCGTTCAAAGAAATCCTGGCTACCGAACACCTCGTAGGGAATATCGGCCGCGCGCAGCGCCATCTCCAGGGGACGCGACTGGGCACCGGTCCGGTACAGCATGGCGAAAGCCGACCAGGGCGCGCCGGTTTTGCGCCGGATGTGCAGGAGCCAGCGTATCGCCTCGAGTGCCTCGTGGTCTTCATCCGCCACGGTGAACAGGTCCAGTTTCCTTCCCGGGGCGTTCACGGCCCTGAGCGTCTTTTCGCGTCGCTGACGGTTGTGGGCAACCACGTGGTTGGCTGCCTCGATGATCATGCCGGTGGAGCGATAGTTGACGTCCAGCGTGATCACGCGCGCGCCCGGGAAATGCCGCTCAAACTGGAGAATGTTGCGCACGTCCGCGCCGCGCCACCCGTAGATAGCCTGGTCGTCATCGCCCACGACGCAGACGTTCCGGTCCGGGCCGGCCAGGGTCCGGATCAGCTCGAACTGGACGCGGTTGGTATCCTGGTACTCGTCCACGAGGATGAACCGGGCCCGGCGCCGGGCGTCTCCGAGCACATCTGGGCAGGATTTCCAGAGGCGCAGGGTCATGACGAGCAGGTCGTCGAAATCCATGCTGTTGGCCGCGCGCAGGGCGGACTGGTACCGGTCAAAGATCAGGCGCAGGTGCTGCCGGTACTTTTCGCCCCGCGCGCTTGCAGCCAGGGTATCGGGTAGTTCGGGCTCTCCTTCCAGGGTGTCGTCCGCGCCGTTGTTCTTCATGCGGCTGAAACAGTCCCGCACGATGTCGAAGCTCAGCCCGTCTCCCCCCAGGGCGATATCCTCCGCGGCCCGGCGAATGAGCGCCCGGGCATCGCTTTCGGACGCGATGGAGAAATCCTTCCTCCAGCCCAGGCGATCCGCGAACCGGCGCAACTCCCGGACGCAATAGGCATGAAAGGTTTCCACGCAGACGCGCCGGGCGTCATCACCGACAAGGGCGAAAATCCGGTCCCGCATTTCGGCCGCGGCCTTATTGGTAAAGGTCACGGCGAGCACTTCATCCGGGCGGGCGTATCCCCGGCCAATCAGCGCGGCCACGCGATGGGTGATCACGCGGGTCTTTCCGCTGCCCGCCCCCGCGATAACCAGGAGAGGTCCCGACACGTGGTTGACGGCGGCCTGCTGCGCCTCGTTCAATCCCTGTTCGTATCGGTCCACGATGGCTCACCCCGCTGCGTAAGGACTGGATTGTTCACCACGGAAACCCCGTGAGTTCGCCTGGATCCCGGAAAACGTGGTCGGGATCGCCCCTGCGGAGGCGGGCTTCATCGTGCCATCCCCACGTAACGGCGGCAACCCGGGCGCCGGCCCGTTTGCCCTCCAGCATGTCGCCAAGGGTGTCCCCAATGTACCAGGGTACGCGTCCCTGTTCCGCGCGTCGCACCTGGAGGATCTTTCGGATCTTACTGGTGTGCGCGTCGGAACCGATCACGCCGCGGATTCCTTTCAAGCCGAACCGCTCCAGGAATTCCAGCACAAAGTCCGAACGGTTGCTGGTAATGATGTAAACGCTATGCTTATCCGCGAGATGGTTAACAATACCGGGCATCGTCGGAAAAGGCCGAACCCGGGCGAACACTTCGCGGATACGGGGCTCATAGTGGGCCGCGAGGGCGCGTAATTTCCGCAACGGAAACCCCTGCCGCATGAGCTGCACCGCGAAATTGCCATCCATCAGGGACAAAAAGGCCTCCCGGGACTGGATATGGCGCGCGCCGATTTCGCCGCAGGCCTCCAGGAAGGTCTCCAGGTAGATTTCCAGGCTGTCGGCGATCACGCCGTCGAAATCGAACATCAGCAGGCGCGGGGCATCGGGATCCGGATTTTTCCGGATTCCCCACCACCATTCCCTTGCCCGGATCGCGAGGCTCATCCTCGCAACAGGTCCCTGAGCGCGGCTACCAGCGCGTCACACTGGGCGTCGTCCCCGACGGTCACGCGCAGGGCGTTCTCCAGCCGCCGGACCGGGAAATACCGCACGAAGATGTTCCGTTCGCGGAGCGCCTCGAACAGCGCGCGCGCGGAAGGTTCACCGTCGCGAATGGCCAGCAGAAAGTTGGCCTGGGAAACGGGCACGCGGAAACCGAGTTCCATCAGTTGCTGACGCAGGCGTTCCCGGGACGCGCGGACCCGCTCGACACAGGCGCGCGTGTAGTCCCAGTCTGCCAGCGCGGCCAGGGCGGCAGCCTGGCTGAAGGCGTTGACGTTGTAGGAATCCTTCACCTTCATCATCTCGGCGATCAGGTCCGGGTGACCGGCGGCCACTCCCACGCGCAGCCCCGCCATGCTGAAAGACTTGGAAAAGGTGCGCGCCACCAGCGTGTTTTCATAGCGGACGGCGTAATCCATGCAGTGATCGTCGGCGAAATCGACGTAGGCCTCGTCGATGAACATCACGCCGGGAAAGCGTTCGCAGAGCGCGGCGGTTTCCTCCCGGGTCGCGGCAACGCCCGTGGGCGCGTTCGGCCGGGTCAAAAAACACAGCCGGCCGGTCGCCTGGTACAGCGACTCCGGCAGGGCGAACCTTTCATCCAGGTCATGGTAGACAAGCCGCGCGCCGTGCAGGGCGCAGAGCACTTCGTACAGCGAGTAGGTGGGATACGTGGCTACCACGTCGTCCCCCGGATCCACGAAGGCGCGCACCGCCAGGGAAAGAATGTCGTCCATGCCATTGCCGACGATGACCCATTCCGGCCCGGGCAGCCCGAACCGCTCGGCCCAGGCCTTCCGCAACCGGGAACACACCGGGTCGGGATATCTCCGGATACTCTCGGTGTCCAGCGCCCGCAAGGCTTCCAGCACCGCCGGCGAAGGTGGATAGGGGTTTTCGTTGGTATTCAGTTTCACGACATGGGGTTTTTCCGGCTGTTCCCCCGGCACGTAGCCGCTCACGCCGGCCAGTAAACGCCGCTGGTATTTCATGGGTTCCGCCCTTCCCTGTTTACCCGGATCCGGATCGAACGCGCGTGCGCCTCGAGTCCTTCAAGATCCGCGAAAGAAGCGTAGTAATCCGCCTCGGCGGCCAGTCGCGGGCGGGAAAAACACAGCACGCTCGAAACCTTCCTGAAATCCTCGGCCGTCAGGGGCGACGCGAATCGGGCACGACCCATGGTAGGCAGAATATGGTTGGGCCCCGCGCCGTAATCGCCCAGGGCCACCGGGGTCATCGCGCCCAGCATGACGGCCCCGGCGTTGCGAATCTGGTCAAGCAGGCGGTTGGGATACCGCGTCTGCACGCTGAGATGCTCGGGCGCGAAGGCGTTCACGAGCAGCACGGCATCTTCCAGGGACCGGGTCAGCACGGCCTGGCCGAAACGCGTGAGGGCCGCAACGGCGATCGCCGCGCGAGCCAGTTTCGGTGCCTGGGTGGCCACCACGTTCATGACCTCCGTAAGCAGCCGCTCCGACGGCGTAATCAGCACACAGACGGCTTCTTCATCATGTTCAGCTTGGGCGAACAGTTCCGCCGCGACCTGCTCGGGATGGGCGTCATCGTCTGCCAGCACGACGACCTCGGAAGGCCCTGCCTCGCTGTCAATCTCCACCATACCGCGCACCATCGCCTTGGCCAGCGTGACATAGGCGTTTCCGGGACCGGTGATCTTGGACACGGCGGGAATCTTCTCCGTGCCGTAGGCCAGCGCGGCCACCGACTGCGCGCCGCCGACCCGGAATACCCGGTCCGCGCCCGCGATGTACGCCGCCGCGAGCACGGCGGGATGAATCGTGCCGTTCCAGGACGGCGGCGATACCATGACCACCTCGCCCACGCCGGCCACCTTGGCGGGCACGATGTTCATGAGCACGGAAGAGGGATAAAAAGCCTTGCCGCCGGGCACGTAGACACCGACGCGATCCAGCGGCAACACCCGCTGTCCCACGAAGGAACCGTCGTCATACTCGATCTGCCAGGACTCGCGCAATCCCCGGGCATGGAAGGCCCGGATCTGTTCGTGGGCCTTCTGGAGCAGGTTGTAGGTTTCCCTGGGGAGGTCCCGGCTGGCCTGCTCCATTTCGTTTCTGGACACCTCAAAGGCGTCCGGGGACAGGTCCACACCGTCGAAACGCCGGGTAAATTCCGCGACGGCCTCGTCGCCCCGGTCGCGCACGGCATCCACGATTTCCGTGACCGCGGCGCGTCGGGCGTCCTGCTCCGAACGGTGGGTAATGCCCCGGGTCCGGTAGGCCCGAAGCAACGATTGCAATTTGCCGTCATCCGTGACATCGATTCGCTGCAGCATAGTCATCCGTTCCTCACGACCTTGTCCAGGCCGTCATCTGAAACCGCGGGCATGGAATCCATCAGTCCCGCACGCGGACGATATCCGCCCCCAGCATGGCCAGGCGATCCTCGATACGCTCGTAGCCCCGGTCAATGTGATATACCCGGGACACCATGGTTTCTCCCCGCCGGGCCATCAGGCCCGCGATGACGAGGGCGGCACTTGCCCGCAGATCCGACGCCATGACCGGCGCCCCGGTCAGTTCACTCACCCCCCGCACGACCGCGGTATTGCCGTCCACCTCGATGTCCGCGCCCATGCGGCACAATTCAGCCGCTTGCATGAAGCGGTTTTCGAAGACGGTTTCCCGGATGACGCTCGTGCCGCGGGCGCAGGTCAGGCAGGCCATGGTCTGGGCCTGTAGATCGGTGGCAAAACCGGGGTAGGGATGGGTGGTGATATCCACCGCGCGCAGGCCTTCCGGCGCGGCCACGCGGACCCGCCGCTCACCGATTTCAACCAGCGCGCCGGCCTCGCGCATCTTTTCCAGGAACGCGGCCAGGTGGTGGGGTCGAACGTCGGTCACCGTCACGTCGCCGCCCGTGGCTGCCCCGGCCGCGAGGAAGGTTCCCGCTTCAATGCGGTCGGGAATGGTCTCGTGTTCCACGCCCTGTAAACTGTCCACGCCCACGATGGTGATCAGGTCCGAGCCCGCCCCCGAAATCCGCGCGCCCATGGCGTTCAGAAACGCCGCGAGGTCTTCGATTTCGGGTTCCCGGGCGGCGTTCACGATGCGGGTCAGACCCCGTGCCCGCGTCGCGGCCATCATGATGTTTTCCGTGGCGCCAACGCTGGGAAAATCCAGGGTAATCGTGGCGCCGGTCAGCGGTCCCTGGGCCTCCACGTACCCTTCGACAAGGTTGATTTCCGCCCCGAGCGCGGCCAGGCCCTTCAGGTGGATATCCACCGGTCGCGCCCCGATGGCGCATCCCCCCGGCAGCGACACCCGCGTGCGGCCATGGCGGGCCAGCAGGGGTCCCAGCACGAAGAAGGACGCGCGCATCTTCCGCACAAGGTCATACGGTGCCTCGGGCCGGTTCAGCGTGGTGGCGTCCAGCGTCATGTAACGGCCGGTGAACTCGATGGACATGCCCATCCAGGACAGCAACTTGTCCATGGAGAACACGTCGTGCAGGCAGGGCACATTGTGCAGGGTACAGGGGCTTTCCGCCAGGATGGACGCGGCCATCAGGGGCAACGCCGCGTTCTTCGCGCCCCGCACCGGAACCGTGCCGCTCAACGGCCGGCCGCCACGTATGATGATCCTGTCCATGCGGTACCCCCGACCTGCTTTGGGTCGCCGGCATTGTTGTATACACGAAAGGCCCGGGGTTCGACACAACCCGCGGGCCTCAAGGTTTTCCACGTATTACTGGGACGGCGGGGTATTCGCGTCCCCGGCGGGCGGAGCGGCCACGCCCGTGGGCGGCTGCTCCATGGGCTTGCCCGTCGCGGGATCCAGGGTGATCACGTTGACCGGTCCCGATTCCGTCTGCACCTGGGTGGGCGTGACGGTCACGGGTTCCGTCGCCGCGCCGGTTTCTACCGGGGGCGTGGTCACGCTCTCGGCCGGCTGGCCCTCGGGCTGCTGGCCCCCGGACTGGTCAAACAGCGTGTTCAACTCCGAAGCCGTGGGCACTTCTTCCTTAACCAGTTCCGGGGCGGCCGCGCGACCCACCCGGCCGGAAATCATGGACATCACCAGGGCCAGTCCCATGAACAGCCCCGCCGAAACATAGGTGATTTTCTGGGGAAGACTCTTCGATGACCGGGGCCCAAAAATGGTATCGCTACCGGATCCCACGCCAAAGGCCCCCGCGAATCCTACCCCTTTGCCCCGCTGGAGCAGCACGATCACGATCAGCCCCACGCAGGCCAGCAGGTAGGGAATCAGGATGAACCACCAGATCACTGTCCAGATCATAGCCTGTCACCTTGTCTTGTTTTCAGGTCAGCACGCCGCTTTCACGATAGCCGCGAAACTTTCAGCCTTCAGGGACGCGCCGCCCACCAGGAAACCGTCCACGTTTTCTTTCGCGAACAACTCCGCCGCGTTATCCGGTTTCACGCTGCCGCCATACTGAATCCGGACGGCATTGGCCGCGGCCTGGCCAAACATGCCGGCAAAAACCTCCCGGGTAAACACGTGGGCTTCTTCCGCCTGTTCAGGCGTGGCGGTTTCGCCGGTGCCAATGGCCCACACGGGTTCGTAAGCGATCACGAGCCGGTCCAGCAGGTTACCGGGAAGATTTTTCAATCCCTCTTCCACCTGCCGACGCAACACGTCATGCATCTTGCCGGCCTTGCGTTCCTCGAGCAGTTCGCCGATGCAGAACATCACGCTCAGGCCACTTTCCAGCGCGAAACGGCATTTCTCGTTGAGCAGGGCGTCGGTCTCGCCAATGATATGCCGCCGTTCACTGTGACCAATGATGGTCCACGTGGCCCCCGCGTCCAGGATCATCTGGGGGGAGACCTCGCCGGTGTAGGCCCCGCTGGCCTTCACGTAGGCGTCCTGGGCCCCAACGGCCACGCTGGAACCCTTGAGCGCTTCCGCCACCGCGGGCAGGGAAACATACGTGGGGCACACCACCACGTCCACCGCCGTGACATCGCCCAGAAGCGCCTTCACGCCTTCGGCCAGCGCCACGGATTCCCTGATCGTATTGTTCATCTTCCAGTTACCGGCCACAATCGGTTTTCTCATGATGGCATCCTCTCGGGTTTTATCCGGCAGCGAACAGAAAACACCCCCGCCAAAGCGTCAAAGGCCTCCGGCTGCTACCATCGGGGGGAAGAAATCATAACAGATACGCCCCTGGCACGCCAAACCCCGGATCCAGGACATCTATGCGTGAAATATGTAACGTCGTGTTTTTCGCGGGAAGCAGGTATTCCCTGGCGAGCGTGGGTTTACCAAGGATTTGTCCTCTCCGCGTTCGTCGAAATGACACGTGCTGTTGGACCGCTGGTTGTCGGGCTACCCTCCACATGACGTTTCAGCCCATTTCGCTCGAAGCGTGATTGAAATGGCCACCGATAACCGCACCCGCGAAAAGCGCGAACTGTACGCGGAACCTGCCGGTTAACATCCGGACCGGCCAGAATCCTATAATACTGTGAACTTCAAGATTACCGGTAAAGATTTTCAGAAGCAACGCAGGATTTCACGATGAAAGGATCCCGGAGCGACGGATGGGTGACGCGATTCGGACTGATCATGGCCATGGCGGGCAACGCGGTGGGCCTGGGTAACTTTCTTCGGTTTCCTGGCAAGGCGGCCCCCTACGGCGGGGCCTTCATGATTCCCTATTTTCTGACGTTGTTGCTGGTCGGGATTCCCCTGATGTGGGTGGAATGGACCATTGGCCGTCACGGCGGGGGATTCGGTCACGGTACCACGCCCGGCATGTTCCACCGGTTGTGGAAACATCCCCTCTCGAAGTACCTGGGGGTCTTCGGCGTGCTGATCCCGGCCATGGTGGGCGTGTACTACGTGTACATCGAGTCGTGGTCCCTGGGATACGCCTGGCTGACCGCCACCGGCCATTACTGGGGCCAGACCTCCAACGATGCCATGCGGGACGTGTTTAACCATTATCTTGGCCTGGACGGCAACGGGCCAGTATCCTTCTCCCCCCTGGCTTACCTGTTTTTCCTGGTAACGTTCGCGATCAATATCACGGTTTTCGCCCTGGGTATTTCAAAAGGCATCGAGGTGGTCGCCAAGTACTGCATGCCGACGCTGGTGGTGCTGGGCGTGGTGCTCATGGTCCGCGTGCTCACGCTGCCACCCGTCGATGGCCGCACCATCGGCGACGGCCTGGCACAGATCTGGTCCGTGCGGGACTGGTCCGTACTGCTCAAGCCGGACATCTGGCTGGCGGCATCGGGACAGATCTTCTTTACCCTGAGCGTGGGCCTTGGCATGATCCACACCTACGCGAGTTACCTGCGCAAACACGAGGACGTCGTGCTCAGTGGCCTGACCGCCTGCGCCACCAACGAACTGGTGGAAGTGGTCATCGGGGCCAGCATCGCCATCCCGGCGGCGGTGTTGTTTTTCGGCGTTTCCCAGGCCCAGGAAATCGCCGCGGGGGGAACCTTTTCCATCGGCTTCTTTGCCCTGCCGGTCATTTTCCAGCAGATGCCGGGTGGGCAATTTTTCGGCACCCTGTGGTTTCTGCTGCTGTTCCTGGCAGGGCTGACCTCCTCGATGGCGATGTTCACGCCCCTGCTGGTGTTCCTGGAAGACGAACTGCAACTGCCCCGCCGCAAGGGTGTCATGCTGGTGGGCGCCATGGTGTTCATCATGATGCAACCCGTGATCCTGTTCATGAAACACGGCATGGTGGATTAACTGGATTACTGGATGGGAGAAGCGTGTCTCGTGCTTTTCGTGGCCATCGAATCCATCGTGTTTGCCTGGATTTTCGGGCTCAGGCAGGGCTGGGAGGAAATGCACCGGGGCGCGGACATCCGCCTGCCGAAGATTTTCTATTACATCATCCAGTGGGTCACGCCGACTTTCGTGGTCGTGATCGTCATGTGGTGGCTGGGCGGCAGTTTTCGGGACAAACTGCTGATGGTGGGGGTTCCGCCGGAAAGCAGGCCGTTCCTCTGGCTGGCCCGGATCATAATGATCGGCATGCTCGTATTCCTGCTGGCAGGCATCCGCCACGCGTGGCGCACCCATCCGAAGTTTTTTGAAACCATCGAGAAGGAGCCCATTGAGCCATGAGCCTCATCTCCTGGTGTTACATGCTGCTCACCTGGGCGGCCATCATCGGCCTGAACGTGTTCTGTTTCTACCAGATTTTCACGCGCCGGAATGGCGGAGAAAACACATCGCCTGGTAACAAGGAATGACTGGACACCCTGAAGGGGTTATTTCAGAGTAGGACGATCAAACCGAAAGGAGGATCCAGTATGCGCATGACGCGACAGTGGTACATGTCTGGCGTAGGTATGGGCACCGTGGTTCTTGCCGTGTTATCCCTGGTAACACTGGGTTGCGAGGGAACCGCTACCGCCCAGGTGGAACCGGGACAGGCCATGCCCAATTTCACCTTGAATGACCTTGACGGCAAGTCACACAGCCTGACCGATTTCAAGGGCAAGATCGTGGTCATCGAGTTCTGTTCCCACAATTGCCCGTATTCCCGGGGTACTGACCCCCAATTAATCGAACTGGCGAACAAGTACGCGGAAAAAGGAGTGGTCGTTCTGGGGATCGACTCCAACACGCCGAACGACGTGGAATCGATCAGGAAGTATGCCGAGGAAAAAGGGAAGAAGTACCCCATCCTGAAGGACGTGGATAACGTCTACGCGGACAAGGTGGGCGCGACCCGCACGCCGGAAGTATTCGTGGTCGACAAGGAAGGAAAAGTAGCGTATCATGGGGCGTTCGATGACCGGAAGAACCCGGAGAAACCGGGCGAAACGCCCTACGTGGAAAACGCCGTGAAAGCCCTGCTGGAGGGCAAGCCCGTGGCCACGCCTACCGCCAAGGCGTGGGGTTGCACCATTAAACGAAAATAAGGAAATCAGATGAAGAAACCATGCTTACGCCTGGTACTGCTGGCAGGTCTGGCCGGCTTGTTACCAGTTTTTTCCTGCTCCGCCCAGCCACCCACGCCGGAGGAACTGAAAAACGCCAGGGTGGATGCCATTACCATCGCCGCCGCCGAGCAACTGCTCAAAGACGCGAAGGGTAAGGTCGTGGTAGTCAACCTGTGGGCGACGTGGTGTCCTCCCTGCCGGGCGGAATTACCAGACCTGAACGCGTTCTACAAGGAGTCGGATAAAGACAAGGTCGTGTTCCTGTCTTTTTCCGTGGATGATCCGGAGGAACTGGAAAAGACGGTACGTCCTTTTGTCGCAAAGCAGCAACTGGCGTTTCCCGTCCATATCCTGAAGGATCCCGACCTGGAGGCGCTGTCCAAGAAACTGGGGGTTGAACTGGAAGGCGCGATCCCTACCACCATCGTCTACAACCGGGAGGGTAAACCCTCCAAGCCCTGGGTGGGCGGCATCAGCAAGAAAGAACTTCAGGATCTCGTGAAACCCCTCCTGTGAACATTCCCGCGAGGTGGTAACGCGGCCTGGAAAATGTTTTCCAGGTCGCTTTTTTTGTTCCGGCAAGAGACCTCCCCTGAAACCCGGTGGCGACATCGATGGTCCAACGAATCGGGTACAGGTGTGCCCGTGGAGTGGAGTTCTTTAACCCTGAGAGGAACGTAAAATGCGCGGGTTTTACCAGTTTCGGTGGATAGCGTTGGCGATTTGCGCGCTCGCGATTTCGGTGACGGGATTTGGAGCGGACCACCTCCGGGCCCCGGAGGGCGCGCGCACGCCGCTGGACGAGTACGTGGCCCAGCCCGATCCCCACTACGCGTGGGAAATCGTGACCACCTTCGAAGGGGACAATTTCACCAGTTACACGATTGATCTGACCTCCCAGGCCTGGCAGCCGCCCGAGAAGGTGGATCCCACCATATGGAAACACTGGCTAACCGTGGTGGTACCGAAAGAAGTTAAGTCCGACAAGGCGTTACTGCTCATTGGCGGTGGGAGCAATAAATCCGATGCCCCCAAGGCGGCCTCGGCCGTTGTCCGGCAGGCCGCTTTATCCAGTGGCGCGGTATGCGCGGAACTGGGCCAGATCCCCAACCAGCCCACGGTGTTCGAATCGGACGGCCGGAAACGCTCGGAAGATGCCATCATCGCGTACGGCTGGGCGAAGTTCATGCGCTCGGGGGATCCCCTGTGGCTGTTGCGCCTGCCCATGACCAAGGCCGCCGTGCGCGCGATGGATACCATCCAGGACATGTGCGCCAAGTTGGAACCGCGTCCCGTCCCCATCAACGGTTTCGTGGTGGTAGGGGGGTCGAAACGGGGCTGGACCACCTGGACCACCGCGGCAGTGGATAACCGGGTGGTGGCCTGCATGCCCGCCGTCATCGACCTGCTGAACATGGTGCCCTCGTTCATTCACCATTACCAGGCATACGGGAACTGGGCTCCGGCCGTCTTCGACTACGTGAAGGAAGGCGTCATGGGGTGGATGAATTCCCCGGAAATGGACGCGCTGTGCCGCATCGTGGAACCCTACAGTTACCGGGACCGGTTGACCATGCCCAAGTACATCGTGAACGCGGCGGGGGACCAGTTCTTCCTGAACGATTCCTGGAAGTTCTACCTGCATGACCTGCAGGGACCGACATGGATCCGGTACTGCCCCAATTCGGGACATGGCCTGGAGAACGCGAAACCCTACGAGGCAGCCACCGCTTTTCTGCGGTTCATCGCGGAAAATAAGCCCGTTCCCACCTACCAGTGGACCTTCGAAGACGCCAACACCGTCCGCGTGACGGCCGACACGAAACCCCTGGCCGTGAAACTCTGGCAGGCCACCAACCCCGAACGACGGGATTTCAAGGTGGATACCTTCGGGCGGAACTGGACCAGCACGGACCTGCAACCGGAACCGGACGGTTCCTGGCGAGCACGGGTGGAACCCCCCGAAAAAGGCTGGACGGCCTTCCTGGTCGAACTGACCTTCCCCGGCCCGGGCGAGGAAACCTTCGTGGTCACCACCCCCACCCAGGTGGTTCCCGATACCCTGCCCAATGATCCACCCAAGCCGGGAGACTGGTCGGAAGGTTTCCTGCACAAAAAACCGTCCGGCAACTAACTTCGTGCCCCCTCTTTCTTCCTCTTCCTCCTGCGCGCGGGGCCGTATCGGAAATATCCATACGGCCCCGCGCCTTGTGAAGGTTTGATGGCCTTTCCGCGGCTATGTCATACTGAGTTTCGTATGAACACGCGCCCCATAATCCCCGTCACCACGCAACCCGACTTCACGGCGGATATCCCGTGTCCTTTCCGGGAAAACTGGCCCATCGCGCCGGCCACCCGCTACCGCATTGGCGGTCCCGCGCGGATCGCCCTGTTTCCCCGTTCAAAAGAGGAACTGGATGCGGCCTGGAGGTGGGCCGCGCGGCAGCATCTCCCACGCCTGGTCCTTGGCGGGGGATCCAACGTGCTGGTATCTGACGCGGGTTTTGATGGAATCGTCCTGGTTACCACGGAACTCAGGGGCACGCGCGCGCTGGGCGATCATCGATACCGCGTGGCGGCGGGGGAACCCCTAGACCGCCTGGTACGGGAAATCATGTTAGCCCATAATTACGCGGGGGTTGGCGCCCTGACCGGCATCCCGGGCACCGTGGGCGGCGCCATGTTCATGAACGCCGGCACCGTAAACGGCGCGATCTGTGATTTCCTGGAATCGGTACTGGTATTTGGACCGGAAGGCCCCCGAGAGGTCCGCATGGACCCCTCCCTCTACGGTTACCGTCACCAGGTTTTCCTGGCACCGGACGAAGTCATCGCGGAAGGGCTGTTCCGCTTTCAGCCGGCCGAAGAGGACCAGCAGAAGATCTACGATCACTACATCCAGCGCCGGCGGGAAAAACAGCCCGCGGGCTGGTGCTGCGGCAGCGTGTTCAAAAATCCCCCGGGGGACCATGCCGGACGACTGATCGAGGCCTGCGGCCTCAAGGGCGTCCGGTACGGGGGGGCCCTCATCAGTCCCCTTCACGCGAACTTCATCATGAACGACCAGAACGCCACCTTCGAAGACGTGCTGTACCTCATCCGCCTGGTCCGCGGAACGGTACGGGAACGTTTCGGCATCGAACTGGAACCGGAAGTGCGGATCATCGGGGCTCCCCCGGATACCTGGAGACACGACCCAGCGCAAGGAGCGTAACATGGAGCGGCATGAACTTTCACGACGTGGGTTTCTGACGGGAATGGGCGGCCTGGCGGCCGCGGGTGGCATGTGGACCGCGACGGACGGCCACGCGGAGCCGGCGGCGTCGGATGCCCCGGGAGAAAAACGCTGGCAGGGGGGCGCGTCGCCATGGCCCCTCGCGCTGAACGCGAGCACCATTCGTCCCACCCCCATAGCCGAAAAACTGGAAATCGCGGCAAAAACCGGCTGGGACGCTTTCGAACCCTGGATTAATGACCTGGAAACGTACGAGGCGGAGCACGGTTCCCTCAAGGAATTCGCCCGTCGCGCCGAGGACCTGGGCCTGTTTATCAACAACGTGATCGGACTGTGGGACTGCATGCCAGAGGGCGAAGAGGCTTTCCAGGCCTCGTTGCCGGCCACCCGGGAACGCATGCGGCGGTGTGCTGAAGCGGGATCCCGGTTCGTGGCGGCCATCCCCGCGCCCGACCGTCCAGACTTTGACCCCAAGTGGGCCATTCATTGTTACCGGGAACTGATGCGCATCGGCCGGGAGGATTACAACCTGCGGGTGGCTTTCGAATTCGTGGGGTTCATGAAGGGGATCTACCGATTCGGCGAAGCGGCGGGCATCGCCCTGGACACCAACGATGACCAAGCCTGCCTGATCATGGATACCTTTCACCTGTTCCGGGGTGGTTCCGGCTTCAACTGCGTGCGGCTCGTCCAGGGCGATTTCATCGCCAACTTCCATGTCAACGACGTGCCCGGCGATGTGCCCCGGGAAGAACAGGGCGACGAACATCGACTGTACACCGGCGACGGCATCCTGCCGTTGGAACAACTGTTCCGGGACCTCAAGGCTATCGGCTATCGCCGTACCCTGTCCCTGGAAATATTCAAGCGGGAATACTGGGCCATGCCGCCCGAAGAAGTGGCCGCGCGGGGCAAGGAAAAACTGCTCGAGGTCATCGCCAGGGCGGGGGTATGAGCCCCACGTCAATCGTCCAGGGTTACGCCAAGACGCGCCAGGTGGGCCCGCGCCTGTAACCTCGCCAGGGGCCATGCCTGGGGAGCCACATCCGCGTAGGCGTGGGCGAGCAACTCGGTCATGGAACGCGCGCCCCGCTCCAGGGCGACCCGGATACGGTTTTCCCGTTCCAGCCTGTGGTCCCGGGTCCGGACGATCAATTCCCGGCCCTCGGTTTCATTCAATGGCCAGCCGTGGGCGGGCACCAGCATGGTAAACCCGGGAATTTCCAGCAGCTTATTCAGGCTGTCCAGGTAGGCGGTCATGTCTCCGCCATGTTCAGGAGAGATGAGGATGGTGCCGGGATTGCTCACGAGGTCACCGGCCACCAGGGTCCCCGTGGTTTCTTCCAGAAAGGCCACGTGATCGGGACAATGTCCCGGCGCGTGAAGCGCGCGAATCCGCCAGGGTCGAAACGGATGAGGCACCTCGATCACGTCTCCATCCCGCAACGGCCGGGAATCGAGCCCTGAAAACCGGGCGGTCAACAGGGGATGCCCATACACCGGAATATCCCAGGCCCGCGCCAGCGGTTCCACCGCTCCCGTGTGATCCCCGTGACCATGGGTGAGCAGGACCATGGCCGGGTGGGCACCCAGGGCCTGAAAATCTTCCAGGCGTCCACGCAACAGGGCCTGCTGTTCCGCGTCCGACGGCCCGGGATCGATAATGGCCAGGCATTCCCACCCCACGGTGACGCAGTTGGTATGGGTGGCCGGGGGCAACGTGTCGGTACGAAGGGGAATCACGGCTATCCCCGGGCGCGGCTCGATGAAGGGTGCGCGCCCGTCATCCCCCTGGGGCGGATGTTCGATCCGGTCCAGGACGTCCGATTCCGGCAGCCTGGCGAAAGCGCGCAACACGAAAGACACCGGCGTGGACAGGCGGATTTCATCCCGGCGCCACCTGTCCAGCGCGTCGGATGGGTCACACCACTCCAGCGCGGTCAGTTCGGGGGGATCCACCGCGGGAGGCGATACCGGCGGAAAGGATTCCTGCCGCACCAGGAAATAGGCCGTGTCAAATCGGCGCGGCACGAATACCGGGGTCACCCACCGGGCAGTCAGGCGAAAAAAACGGCCGTCGACGCGCGCGTTCCGGTCCGCCAGCACCCGGGAAAACCGTAATTGCCCGGAAAGCAGTCCCGCCCGTAACTCGGGCCACTCCCGCTGGGGAATGCCCTCCACCCCCAGGAGAATGCCGGTCTCCTCGAAAAATTCCCGGCAGGCCGCCGCGACAAACGGCGTGGCGTCGGGTGGCGCGTGCTCCACGACCACCTGGTTATCATCCTCGTCGAGTCGCCCGCCGGGAAAGGCGTGATGTCCGCCGAGAAACGCGAGACCTTCATGCCGTCTGGCCAGCAGGATGCGCCCCCGTCCATCCACGGCGATCACTACCGCCGCTGGCACGGTTTCCACGGGATTCAGGCCGTCGGTATACCGCATTCCTTTCTCATCCAATCACCCGGGGAGAACACGTCCGGGGCCCGTCACGCTTCCCGCAGTTCCAGCGCGCCCAGGTCACCACGGCGTAACACGAAGTGGTCCAGGGGTGTCCCGTCCAGTCCGACGGAACGGTATTCCAGCGTTTCCGGCGTGACCCGGATCGCCTGCACCGAGCGGGTCTTGTCGTACTGTTTCGCCATCAGCCCGGCGAACTTCGGACCCAGGTCATACAGTTTCGGTCCCAGCACGGTGGTCACGTAAATCACGCCCGGAGCATCTCCATCCACCACGCGATCTCCCGCGCACTTGAAGGTGCGCCCATAACAATGGTCATGTCCCTGGAGTACCAGGTGGACCCCGTGCTTTTCAAATAACGGCCTGAGGCGTTCCCTGAGCGCGGCGTTGTCCCGGCCCTTGGCCACCGAATACACGGGCTGGTGGAAAAAAACCATTTTCCAGGCGTTCCCGGCCTCGGCCAGGACGCGGTCGAGCCATGCCAGTTGCGCGTCGATGCACCGGGCAGACAGGGTATCCGGCCGGGACTCCTCGAGATGGTTGGCGTTGAGTGAAACCAGCCGGGCGCCCTGGTAATCCACGAAGTATGCTTCGTTACCCAGTTCCGGCACGTCCGTCGGGCCATTTTCCGGGTGGGTAAAGTGGGCGTTGAAGAGCGGGTGAGCCGTGTTCTCTCCCCAGCCCGCCTCATCTTTACGGTGGCGGCGGGTATCGTGGTTACCCGGGGTGGCCAGAACGGGCAGCCACGAGGGCGTGTACCCCATGGCGTCGTATACCTCGCTCCAGAGGGCATCATCGTAGCCGTTTTCCACCACGTCCCCCGCGCTGACCAGGAACCGCGCGCCTGAATCCAGTCGCCAGGCCGCCTGGAACGCGGCCGCGCACTGGTTCCGGATGTCGTTCTGGATATCGCCCACGTACAGGAAACTGAACGGGGCATCGGCGGATCCGGCCGTTTGAAACGTATACCAGGGACTCCAGTTCGACCCGTCCCCCACGCGGTATAGGTAGGTTTTCCCGGGTTCCAGTCCGGCCAGGCGCGCGCGGGCCTGCCGGATTACCCCCGATTCCACGGTGATTTCACGCACCGCGGCCTCCGTCGTTTGAAAGGCAAGGTCCTTGATAGCCGCGTTGACGGACGGCGCCCATTGAACCGCCGCGGTCTCGACGGGCCCGTCCATCCGCCACGCCAGGCCCATTTCCCGGGAGGCGTCTCCCCCCGGGCTGAGGGTGATCCTGGCGCATTTCACGCCGTCCGCCAGGGCGCCAGTCGGGCCTGCCTCCGCGGCGCGGGCCGCTCCGGACATCCACAGTCCCGTGGATGCCATGACGGTTCCCAGGAATCCCCTGCGGGTGAGGGTTAAACCGGACTTCTGCTGGACAAATCGCATGGGATCTCCTTTCCATGGTTGTTGCTGATGGCGCGTCACGAAATGAATGGGGATGGTTACCTGTTGAAGTGTATGATACGCGCGTGTTCTTTTTTTTCGAAAACGGTTAAGTTGTAATGAATCCCTTATAATGATAGTGTAAACCTGTTGAGAAGGAATAACCCATGAAAGAGGCCCCGGTCAGACGTCGGATGACCCGCCAGAGACGGATTATCCTCGAAACGCTGCGGTCAATGCGTACCCACCCCACCGCGGAAGAACTGTTCCAGGTGGTCCGCCAGAAAATGCCGCGCATCAGCCTGGGCACGGTATACCGAAACCTTGACGTGCTGTGCCGTTCCGGCCAGGTGCTGAAACTGGATAACGCGGGGCAGCAGGCTCATTACGACGGGGACGTGGGACGGCATTACCACATCCGTTGCGTGGAATGCGGCAGGATCGAAGATCTTTACCCGGCGGAGGTCAGCGGAATATCCTTCCCCCAGGTTCACAATCCATCCTATCGGGTACTGGGCTGGGCGTTGCTGTTCGAAGGCATCTGCCCGGACTGCGCGGAACGGGTGGACCAGGAAGGGAGAAACTAATCAGGAATAATTACTGATTTTATGGCGTTCTTTCGATAAACCAAAAAGGAGGAGAAGATCCATGCTGAAGAAGGAAATGCAGGACGCCCTGAACGACCAGATCAACGAAGAACTGTCTTCCGCCTACATTTACGCGGCCATGGTGGCTTACTTCGAAGAGATCAACCTGAAGGGCATGGCCCACTGGATGCGCATCCAGGTGCAGGAAGAACTGATCCATGCCCACAAACTCTTCGAGTACGTGCTGACCCGGGGTGGTAGCGTCGCGCTGAAGGCCATTCCGGCTCCCAAGGCCAACTGGAAGAGTCCCGTGGACGTGTGGGAAACCACCTACAAACACGAATGCCACATCACCCAGTGCATCGAAAAACTGTACGCCAAGGCCCAGGCCCTGAAAGATCCGGCGGCACAGTCCTTCCTCGACTGGTACCTCAACGAGCAGGTCGAAGAGGAGGCTAACGCCCAGGACATTCTGGCCCAGGTCAAGATGGTTCAGAACGCCCCCGGCGGACTGTTCCTGGTGGACCGGGAACTGGCGAATCGTCCCGCTCCAGCGGCCGCGGGCACGGGCGAGGCCAGTGCCACCTGATCCGTGCCTGTGCGTTGGATCGCGAATAAACCCTGATTTGACCCATCGTCGAATCAACGGGAGATGTTTGTCAATAGAAACCACCTAGAAGGAGGATTGACCTATGGCCGTGATCGTAACCCAACCCGCCCCTGATTTCGAGGCGACTGCCGTCATGCCCGACGGTTCCTTCAACGAGAAGTTCCGCCTGTCCGACTACAAGGGGAAAAAGTACGTCGTCCTGTTTTTCTACCCCCTGGATTTCACCTTCGTGTGTCCTTCGGAAATCCTTGCCTTTGACAAAAAGGTCAAGGAGTTCGAAGAGCGGAACACGCAGGTCATCGGCGTTTCGGTGGATTCCCATTTCTGCCACTGGGCGTGGCGGAACACCCCGGTGGAAAAGGGCGGCATTGGCAACGTCCAGTTCCCCCTAGTGGCGGACATCACCAAGCAGATTTCCCGGGATTATGGCGTGCTGTTCAACGAGGCCGTAGCCCTGCGCGGGCTGTTCCTGATTGACAAGGAAGGCATCGTGCGCCACGCGCTGGTCAACGATCTGCCCCTTGGTCGCAGCGTCGATGAAGCCATTCGCGTGGTTGACGCGCTGCAGCACTTCGAGAAACACGGTGAAGTGTGCCCGGCCAACTGGCGCAAGGGCGAAGAAGCCATGAAACCCTCGGCTGAAGGCGTGGCCGAATACCTTGCCAAGCACGCGAAGTAAGAAGCAAGCGCCAGTCTCCGCGAAACGACAGCGGGCGGCGATGGAAACATCGCCGCCCGTTTCATTTTAAGCCCTGGGCCAGGCGAGCATTACACCGCTCCGGACCCGACGTTTTTATCCGGGGTAGACGTCTCGGCGGGACGCTGGGAATCGGGCGGGTTTTCGGGAGTCAGGGGAACCAGGCCGTCCGATTCCGGCGTGTAAACCTCCACAATGTCCACGGGCGTGGAACGCACCACAAGGTCGTAGAGTTCTTCCACGTCCTCCTTCAGCATGCGGGCGCACCCGTGAGAACTGTACTTGCCGATGGATTCGGGCGCGATCGTGCCGTGAATCCCCAGGTCGGTGGGCAATCCCGATTCCACCGGCACCAGCGGCATCCACCGGGTTCCCAGTTCGTTGGCGGGATCCCCGGCGGGGATGGGGCCCACGCCAGGCTTGTGCCAGACGGGGTCTTTCTGCTTGTTGCCGATGGTGTACCGGCCAAGGGTGGTTTCGTGCCCCGGCATGCCCAGGCCGACCCGGTAAAACTTGAACAGCCCCTGGGCGTCCAGCAGGTAGAGTCGGCAGGTGCTCCGCTCGATCACGATCCGGAAATCCTTGGGGGTGTACCGCAACCGCTGACCGGGACGCAGTTGCGCGTCCTCGGCAAGGTTGTTGGCCCGGGTCAGCATGCCCACCGGGACGTTCAGCTTGACGCCAATCCGGATGAGGGTATCCCCCCGTTCCACCGTGTACCAGCGGCTTTTCGGGGTATCCACCGGTTCAAGCACCGAGGCCACGTTCAGCCGGCCCAGGGGCTCGGCCGCCTCCATCCAGGCTTCACCTCCCCATGAAGCCGAGGCAACCGCTTCCTGGTACAACTGGAGGGCTCCCCAGGTATCGCCCGCCCGTTCCCGCGCCCTGGCCAGCCCGGACAACGCCATGGCCCGCGGGTCGCCCGAGCCATGC
This sequence comes from Candidatus Hydrogenedentota bacterium, assembly GCA_018056705.1. GTDB lineage: Bacteria > Hydrogenedentota > Hydrogenedentia > Hydrogenedentales > CAITNO01 > JAGPFE01. Next base: position 46,467 of record JAGPFE010000012.1, read on the forward strand.
TCCCGTAACTGGTTGAATGTCTCCATGGCCTGGTCGGTCTTTCCGACCGTTTCCAGCGTTTTGCCGTACCGGGCCAGCAGATCCGGATAGGCGGCATGCTGCCGGAACCGGTTCAGGGCCTCTTCCAGCAGGACGACGGCCTGGTCCGGGACGCCCCGCCGCAGGCTGGTCTCCGCCAGCAGCATCGCCGCCCGGGGACCATACTCGGGATGCGTCGCGCCGCGCAGGGGCGTGAGCAGTTGTTCCGCCTCCGCGGCGTTCCCGTTCTTCAGGGCACCTTCAGCGCGGGACAGCAGCGCGGCAGCTTCTTCCGGGCTGGGAGCCCCACTCAACAGGCGCAGGCCTCCGCCGTCATGGCGCGTCCACATCGTGTACAGGTAAAACACGCCCAGCAGTACCAGGCCGGACGCAAGCAGGATCGCCAGGATCTTCAACAGCAGGCTGGTTCCCCGGCGGGAACGGGAAAAATAGCGTTTGCCGGATCTTTTCATCAGGTAACTCCGTTGTCCGGGGGCTCCCCAGACCGGTCATATCCGCGTGGAGGATTCGAACACCCGGTTGAGATCGAGTAATACTTCCGTGCAGGTCTGGTAACGTTCCCGAAGATCGCGCCGTAAACACTTGAGAATGACCCGATCCAGTCTCTCCGGGATTTCCCGGTTGAGGGACGATGGGATGGGCCACGTGTAGGAGGGACTCACGATCTGTTTCACCCGCTGGCGCATATCCAGACCGTTACAGGGGTGTTTGCCGGTAAAAAATTCGAACATGGTGATGCCGAAAGAAAAAATATCGGAGCGGGCGTCAAGGCTCTTTTTCCGCAACTGCTCGGGAGACATGTACAACTTGGTACCACCGCTCTCTTTTACCCACCGCAACCACCAGTTCTGGCTGGACTTGGACAGGCCGAAGTCGCAAATCTTGATCTGTTTTCCGTCTTTCGAGAACAGGAAATTGGCCGGCTTGATGTCCCGGTGCACAATCCCCTTCTGGTGCAGAAAGTCGAGACCTTCGCACAACTTGATGCAGATGTGCATCATCTGCCTGATGTTAAGCACCCGGTTTTCAATGAAATAACGCAGGTTATACCCGTCCACGTACTCCATGACAATGCACCGCCGGAGATTCCCCTCGTTGTCCTCCTGAACGATGATGTCCTTGCTCATCCGGATGATGTTCGGGTGATTAAGTGACGATGCGATCATGACCTCGCGGCCGATGTAATCGCGACGACGGCGTTTCCGGTCGAGGTCGAAACGGCGGTCCAGCACCTTGATGGCCACGGTGACGTCCTTGACGGGGTCGATGGCCTTGTACACCGTTCCCATGCCGCCTGAGCCAATGGGGGCGATAATTTTGTACGGCCCCACCCAGGTCAACTCAAACTGGTGTTCACCGTCCTGTCCCCCGTTGTCAGCATCCGGGTTCAGACGGCTCCCCTGTACCACCCGGAATCCCTTGAGTTTATCGAGCAGTCCCATAACACGTTACCCTGGTAGCCCCTGACCATTATTGTATCTTCATGGCCTGCGCTGATCAATTTCCGCGGACACGGGATTTTGCGACTCCGGAATATTCCATCGTATAATATCGTTATCGTCGACTGCCCCGTTCGGGGCAGTTATGAATACCCGCGCTGCTGAAATTTTCCGTTTTCGTCCAAGTGGAATTGTACCGGTCATGCGGATTCCGATACTCGCTCAAACGGTGGGCCTGCTTATACTTTCCAACGTGTTCATGACCTTCGCCTGGTACGCGCACCTGAAGGAACTGAACAACCGGCCGTGGATCATCGCGGCGGTCGCCAGTTGGGGTATCGCGCTGTTCGAGTACCTGATCCAGGTGCCCGCCAACCGGATCGGGTTCACCGCTTACAATGTGGGACAATTGAAAATCCTGCAGGAAGTTATCACCCTGTCGGTGTTCATCCCCTTCATGGTGTTCTATTTCCGGCAGCCTTTCAAACTGGATTACCTGTGGGCCGCGCTGTGCATGGTAGCCGCCGTGTATTTCGTGTTCCGGGGGGAATTACATTTTTAACCGGGCGTCGCGCCACCACACCCGTTGAAACCGTCCTCGTGCAACCGGGGTCCCTGCCGTAAAGGACCGGAGCATGTACCCTCTTCTGCTCACGTGCGCGGCACTGTTCAGCCAGTGCGGTATCTCCGCGACTCCCCCGGAGCCGGTGGACCGGCATGCCACCCCGGAAACGCGCGCGTTACTGCTGTTCCTAGACGCCGCGCGGCAAGCGTACATCCTCTTTGGTCACCAGGAGACCACCCTTTACGGCGTGGGGTGGACTGCCACGGGAACCGATGATTCCGACGTGAAACGGGTGACCGGAAAATTCCCGGCCGTGTTCGGCTGGGAACTGGGGAACCTGTCGCCCGATCACCTGGACGCGTTGCGCGAACACGTCCTCGCGGCCCACGGCCGCGGCGGGATCAATACCTTCAGTTGGCATTGCCCCAACCCCGTGTCGGGCGGCAATTTTTACGACACCACCCCCGCCGTGACAGCCCTGCTACCCGGAGGGGACCATCATGCCTGGTTCCGCGAAAAACTGGACATCCTGGCGGACTTCTTCCTCGCCCTGAAGGACCCGGAGGGACGCCCCATACCGGTTGTCTTTCGACCATGGCACGAACACAATGGCAACTGGTTCTGGTGGGGAACGCCCTTTTTCTGCGCGCCCGAACAGTTCGCAGATCTCTGGCGGTTCACCGTGGCATACCTGTGCCAGGAAAAATCCGTCCACAACCTGCTTTTCGCGTGGTCTCCGAACAAGTCGACCGGGAAAACATCCGGGTATTTCACCGGTTATCCCGGCGACGCCCACGTGGACATCCTCGGGCTGGACGCGTACGCCCCGTCCCTGAAAACGGTACTGCCGGAGATCCGGAACGTGGTCCAGGAAGCCGAAACCCGGCGGAAGATCCCCGCCCTGACGGAAACGGGGTATCCGGATGGCTTGAGCGCGTGCCGCCGTGACGCGCCGTTCACCGGGTCCATCCTGGAGCCCCTGCGGGGGGATCCGGTGGCCCGCCGGATCGCGTGGCTGCTCGTGTGGCGAAACGCCCATGAGCACCATTACTGGGTCCCCCGGCCTGACGACTGCTTCGCGGACGATTTCCGGGCGTTCTGCGCGGAGCCGCTGATCGTCATGGGTGACCGGCTGGAAATCATCCGCCGGAACCCCATGCCGTGATCGTCGGGCGCATCCCGATATGCGGCAATCCGGACAGGTTCGGTACAATAGATTCCACGTTTCCACTACAGGCCGCGTAACGGCCACCTGCCTTGGCCATTGATCCGGAGTATTGGGATGGGTGATACAGCATCTTTCGAACGAACCCTGGTGACCAGCGCGCTACCGTACGCGAACGGCCCCATTCACCTGGGACACATCGCGGGCGCCTACCTTCCCGCGGACATTTACACCAGGTACCTGCGGCTGCGGGGCCGGAAAGTCCTTTACATCGGGGGGTCGGATGAGTACGGCGTCGCCATTACCCTGTCCGCCCTGAAAGAAGGGGTTTCCCCCCAGGAGATCATCGACCGGTATCATTTCGCCAACGCGGCAGCCTTCGAGGAACTGGGCATTTCCTATGACCTTTACGGTCGCACCTCCTGGCCCCTGCACACCGACACCACCCAGTCGTTTTTCCGCAACCTGCACGAAGGGGGGTACATCTCCCGGCAGACCATGGAGTTGTGGTATTCACGGAAACTCGACCGTTTCCTGCCGGACCGTTACGTTAAAGGAACCTGCCCCCGGTGCGGGTATCCGGATGCCAATGGCGACGAATGCGAGAAATGCGGGGCGCAGTACACCGCCCGCGACCTGATCAGTCCTCGCAGTAATGTGCCCGGAGACGATTCCACCCCGGAACTGCGGCCTTCCAGTCACTGGTTCCTGGATCTACCCAAGTTCGCGGACCGTCTGCGCGACTGGCTGGATACCCACCCCGAATGGCGGCCGAACGTGCGGGGAATCGCCTATGGCTGGGTCAACGACCTGCGTCCCCGGTGTATCACCCGCGACCTGGACTGGGGCGTACCGATCCCCCTGAATGATCCCGACGCGACCAGAAAACGCATTTACGTGTGGTTCGACGCGCCCATAGGATACGTAACCAATACCCGGCAGTGGGGGATCGAACGCCTCAATGATCCCGACGCGTGGCAGACATGGTGGAAGGATCCCGCCACCCGACTCGTGCATTTCATTGGCAAGGACAACGTACCGTTCCACGCGGTCATTTTCCCCGCCATGCTCATGGGACAGCGCGATTTCATCCTGCCTGACCAGGTCGTGGGTAACGAGTACCTGAATATTTTCAACCGGCGGACGGGACAGTCCGAAAAAGGGTCCAAGTCCAAGGGCAACATGATCAGCGTCCGCTGGGCCCTGGATCACCTGCCCGTGGATGCCATCCGGTACTACCTGTGCGCGATCGCCCCGGAATCCAAGGACGCCGATTTTGACTGGGACGACCTGATGAACCGGTACAACGGCGAGTTATGCGACGTGGTGGGAAACTTCATTCACCGTTCGCTAACCATGACCTGGAAAAACTTTGAAGGCCGGGTTCCGCGTCCCGGTGAACTCGAAGCGGAAGACGTCGCCATGGTGGACGCCATATCCACCTATGCCACGGACATCGCGGACGCGCTGGAAACTTTCCGGTTCCGCCTGGCCATCGAACGGTTCATCGATCTTGGCCGTCGCGGCAACGTGTACTTTGACGCGATGAAACCATGGGTGACCCGGAAAACGGATCCGGTTCGGACGGCCACCACGCTGCACGTGTGTTTCCGGGCGGTCAGGGCGCTGGGCGTCTTCATGACGCCTTTTCTGCCCCACGCTTCAGCCCGTCTTGCTGAAATCCTGGGGCTAAGCCTGCCCAAGGGTGGTCCGGAAGGTGGTCCCGACGGCTGGAATCTCGCGCTGGAACCCGTGGAACCGGGAACCCCCTTCGGTGAACCCCGGGCCCTTTTCCCGAAACTGGATCCCGACCAGGTCACGACCTTGGCGGAACAGCACCTGCAAGGGCAGGCGTCATGACCATCCGACCGGCCATGGCGGCCCCGTCCGCCCGGGTAAGCCTTAACAACCGGACCACCCGGAGACTCCGCTGATGGGCTGGATCCGGAAACTGTACGACTGGGTGCTCTCCTGGGCGGATACCCCTTATGGAGCGGCGGCGCTCGTGGTGCTGGCCTTCGCGGAGGCCAGTTTTTTCCCCATACCGCCGGACGTGCTGCTGATCGCCCTGTGCCTGGGCAGCCCGAAACGCTGGTGGCGTTTCGCGGGGCTGTGCACGGCGGCATCCGTCCTGGGGGGAGCGGCGGGTTACCTGATTGGCTGGGGATTGTGGACCGCGGTCGACCAGTTCTTCTTCACCTACGTCCCAGGGTTCACCGAGGAAGCCTTTCAACGGGTGGCGGACAAGTACGAAGCGTGGAATTTCTGGGTAGTGTTTATCGCCGCGTTCACCCCGATTCCCTTCAAGGTGTTTACCATCGCGGCCGGCGTGTGCGGCATCAATTTCCCCATGTTCCTGGTCGCGGCGATCGTGGGACGGGGCGCGCGATTTACCGCGGTAAGCCTGCTGCTGCGAATTTTCGGCGAACCCATACGTGGCTTCATCGATCGATGGTTCAACCTGTTAACCATCGTCTTCGTGGTTTTGCTGATCGGCAGTTTCTTTCTGCTCAAGTACTTCTGAACCCAAGGGTCGCCTTTCGCGGGCCACTGAATCCGAAAAGCCCGGCAGAACGGTCATAATGTTTGCATCCGGTTCCGTTATTAGGCCATGCTGATGGCGGGCGGGCGCGCCCTTGGCAAGCATATGACGCGTGGCGCATGCATGAAAACACGATGGTACTGCTTGACGGCCCTGCTGTGCGGGGTATGGTTGACTTCCTGCGATTTCAGGCAGGAAGCCATCGGACTGTCCAACTGGACCATTGACTTCAGCCGGAACGATACGCCCTTTCCGCTTTACGTCTGGAACCTGAACCCCTATATTTCCGATCTGACCGTGGAACTGGAGCCCACGGAAGACTGGATCCTGCTGAGCCGGACCAAGTTAACGAGTAAAGCGCCAGAAGATCCCCAAAAGGGGCCTTTCGACAAGCAGGTGGTTTTCGTGCGCGTGGATCGATACCAACTGGACAAGGGGGAACACAAGGGTAAAATCAAGATCACCTCCAAGGGGGTAAAGACCAAGACGGTCGATGTCCGGGTTCTCATGGATTACGACGGTCGACTGGATCCGCTGAACGCCATAGACGTGGCCGTCACCTTCTCTAAGCCATATCTCATCGACTTCGTCTTTGGTTTACGGGACGCCAAGAATCGGCCCGTGGTGGCCGATCCCGCCCTCTTTCTCGTCGAGGGACTGGAAGACGATGAACCGGTGCGGCCCGAGTCGGGCATCCAGTTGCGGCGGGCCAAGTCGCGGCAACTGAAAGTAGACCTGGTCATGGACTACAGCGCGCCCATGCAGGACCTGTTCGGCGCGATTCCCGCCATGGAAGATCTCGTCATCAATACCCTGCTGCCCGCACTGGGACCGGAGACGCAGGTCGGCATCACGGAATTTCACCGGGACGACCAGCCGCCCGCGAGGATTGCCGATTTCACCATGGATCAGCCCTTCATCCGGGAACGCATCCGGGCAATTCAATCCGACATGGTAGGAGGATGGTATTCCGGTTCCAGGCTCTACGACGCCATCGTGTTTTCCTCCCAGCAGTTCGACAAGGATTCCGCCCTGCAGGAGTCCCGCTACGCGATCGTGTTTACCGCGGGCGTGGATACCTCCAGCCGGTACTACCTTGATGAAGCGGTGGACGCCGCGTCTGACAAGGGGATCCGCCTGCTGACCATCGGCTTTGGCCCGGAAGCCAATCTGCCGGTCTTGCTCGACCTGGCTTCGCGCACGGAGGGCGAGTATTACGCCGCGACGGATGTGGAGACCCTTCCCACGGCCATCAACGAGATCATCAATAACCTTAACGGGCAATACATTCTGCGCTGGGCCACGTTGCAACGACGGGATGAGAGTTCATTCATTCCATCCTTCTCCATCCGGCTGGGTAACGGTCGGGTGATTTACGAGTCCAAAAAGAAATTTTCCGTGCGAAGTTACAAAGGGGATGTACTGCAGGCAAAACTGCAGTTGTCCAATGCCTCCTCGGCCGCCAGCACCGCCGCCGTGCTTCGGGCTAACTATATTCCCCGCTTCCTGCAACGGATGCGGTTCTACGTATACAGTCGTTTTCCCTTTCAGACCAGTCTCGTGCAGACGGCCGATGACGGCCTGATCGGCGACTGGCAACTCTCCATCCAGGAAGACGCGGGCACGGCGGGATACTGGATCGACGTCCGGTCCGCCTCGGGCAGATCCATTCCCTTCGCCGCGTTCGGACCCTTGCTGCGATTCGATTTTTCCGGCCCACTGCCGAAAGATCAACCGCTGTTCGAGGAATTTGCCGCGGACAACAGCATTTACGGCCAGGGAACATCCGTCGATGTCGCGGGATTCGATGAACTGGACGAGGACGCGAACGTTCCCTCGGATGACACCCCGCCCGATGAATGATTATCCACGGGGCACCTCTCTCCAATGACGGACCAGGACATCCACACCGAATCCCCGGACCCGGAAACGCCGAGACGGCTATATAACAAGCCCGATTCCTGGATTGATCTACGGCCCGCGGAACAAGCCGGGGATTCTGCCGAACCGGCGGAAGAACCGCCCCGGTACGTGGTCCTGGAACGGCAGGTGGTTTGGACGGGCCCAGGTTGCGCGGGATGTCTTCCGGGATGCCTGGCAGGGCTCATCCTTGGGTTGGCGACGATCGGTATCAGTATCCTCTGGGTATTCCAGAGGATACTCCTGGGTATCTCGCGAGGCTTCCGGATCAGCGACCGACGCGAAAAAAGATGGTGAACGGGGCGGGATTCGAACCCGCGGCCACCGGATTAAAAGTCCGATGCTCTACCTGCTGAGCTACCCGTCCACGCGATGGCCCCACAGCAAGGCGAATGGATTATACAGTAAAGACGTCCACCCCACCAATCCCCGCCGCCGATTTCCCCCGTAAAAACGAGTGGTGCCGGGAGAGGGAGTCGAACCCTCACGGTGTCGCCACCGGCGGATTTTGAGTCCGCTGCGTCTGCCAATTTCGCCATCCCGGCAACAGGGATATTATATGTTATCTTCCATCCCGGAAACCAAACGGTACGGACTTCATGGGGAAGTTTCCCTGGCGTCGCGCGGGACAGACCCATTACAAAAAAAATTTTTTACCCCGAAAATACCGTATGGAAAGGCCTATTGGGAAATTCTCAATAGGGTTTTTATTTTAAATTATTGAAAATAAAGAGTTTATGAAAAAAGTCCGTTTCCAGCTGTTTCCATGGTAAGAGCTTAATACATGGCATAGCCTGAAAAAAAAGTCTAAAATCCCGCTAAAGTTTTAACTAAAGTTGCCGATAACTAAGACGGGTGGCCGGGAAGGCACCCAAAAGAAAGTTGAAGCAATGCGGGCCGCGGGGCAGGGACATCCCAATAAGCGGCCTGTTTTGCGGCATCCAGCCCCGGGAACAGGCTGGGTGCCACCCCGGAGGTACCAACGGGACTGGTGCCGCCGGATTTCGCTGGGATCGGCGCAGGGACGCGCCAGGCACACTCAAGGAGGATCGAACCATGGGACTGAGGATCAACACCAACATCTCGGCGTTGAACGCGGGGCGTAACCTGCGGACGTCGACCACTGACCTGAACCGGAGCCTGGAACGCCTGTCGAGCGGGTTGCGGATCAACCGCGCCCGTGACGACGCGGCGGGACTGGCCGTCGCCGAAGGGTTCCGCGCCCAGGTGCGGGGTACCCAGGTGTCGCAGCGGAACGCCCAGGACGGCATCAACATCGTGCAGACCGCGGAAGGCGGACTGACCGAGACCACGAACATCCTGCAGCGCATCCGCGAACTGGCGGTGCAGTCGGCCAACGGCACCCAGAGCGACACCAACCGCGCCGCGATCAACACGGAAGTGACCCAGTTGCTGGGCCAGATCGACGCCATCGCCCTGCAGACCGACTTCAACGGCGTGGCCGTGCTCAGCGCGTCGCAGACCATCACGCTCCAGGTCGGCGCGTACACCAGCCAGACCCTCTCTGTCGTGGTGTCCGGAGCCAAAACGAACGACCTGGGCGTGAACAACGTCTCCGTGTCCACCATGGCCCTGGCCGTGTCGGCCATCAGCACGGTAGACGTGGCGTTGCGGAGCGTCAACAACCTGCGGGCCACGCTGGGCGCATACCAGAACCGCCTGGAGTTCACCATCAACACCCTGGCAATCCAGGAAGAAAACGCGGCGGCCTCTGAGAGCGCGATCCGGGATGCGGACATCGCCCAGGAAACCATCCGGTTCACCCGGAACCAGATCCTGGTCAACGCGGGCACGTCGGTGCTGGCCCAGGCGAACGTGCTTCCACAGACGGCCCTGCAGTTGCTGCGATAAGCAGTTGACACAGTTGAACCGTGATTTTTTCCCCGGACCCGCCGTTCCCGCGGGTCCGGGGTAACCCCATGATGGAAAGGAGGTGGTAAGAACGGGATCCTGGCGGCTTGGGATAACCGCCGGGACGGCAAGAACGGCAACCAAAGGCTGGGAGGGATGCCCGGCCTGAAACACGCAAGGAGGTAAGACCATGGGACTGCGCATTAACACCAACATCGCGGCTCTGAATTCGAACCGCAACCTGCGGACGTCGACCGCCGACCTGAACCGAAGCCTGGAACGCCTGTCGAGCGGGTTGCGGATCAACCGCGCCCGTGACGACGCGGCGGGACTGGCCGTCGCCGAAGGGTTCCGCGCCCAGGTGCGGGGCTCGCAGGTATCGCAGCGGAACGCCCAGGAAGGCATCAACCTGGTGCAGACCGCGGAAGGCGGCCTGAGCGAGACCACGAACATCCTGCAACGCATCCGCGAACTGGCGGTGCAATCGGCCAACGGCACCCAGAGCGACACCAACCGCGCCGCCCTGAACACGGAAGTGACCCAGTTGCTGGGCCAGATCGACGCCATCGCCCTGCAGACCGACTTCAACGGTGTGGCCGTGCTCAGCGCGTCGCAGACCATCACGCTCCAGGTCGGCGCGTACACCAGCCAGACCCTGGCGGTGATGGTTTCCGGTGCTAAAACGAACGACCTGGGCGTGAACAACGTCTCCGTGTCCACCATGGCCCTGGCCGTGTCGGCCATCAGCACGGTAGACGTGGCCCTGCGGAGCGTCAACAACCTGCGGGCCAATCTTGGCGCGTACCAGAACCGCCTGGAGTTCACCATCAACACCCTGGCAATCCAGGAAGAAAACGCGGCGGCCTCTGAGAGCGCGATCCGGGACGCGGACATCGCCCAGGAAACCATCCGGTTCACCCGGAACCAGATCCTGGTCAACGCGGGCACGTCCATCCTGGCGCAGGCGAACGTGGTGCCCCGAACGGCACTGTCTCTGTTAGGCTGATCTGAAGGAGGCGGAGCATGGACATCTCGCGCATAACCGGCATGGGCGCGCCGCGACCGGCGGATGCGGTCCCGTCGGGGCGTGCGCCTGCTCCGCGGCCTGAATCCTCTCCAGATCCCGCCCGGTCCGGAGAGGTGACGCGTCAGGTTGAATCCCTTCGCAAGCCGCAAGTGGAACCGGAACCGGAAAAGCAGGACCAGCGCGAAGCCGCGCGGACGGAAGAAAGGCGTAACCCGCAATTGCCCCAGGTCAGCGCGCGCATCCGGTTCGAGGAAACGCTGAACCGCCCGATCATCCAGTTCCTGGATGAGAACCGGCAGGTGATACGCCAGTATCCGCCGGAGGCCCTGGTCCAGTTTTCCCTGCGGTTCCGCGAACTGCAGCAACGATTGTTCGACCAGCGCGGCTGAGGCCGCGGTCTGAACGCGGGCCGGCTCTCAGGAAGGTGAGGGCCGGCTTTTTTTACTGGTCGGAAATGGCCTGCTGTGCCTCTCCCGGGTACACCTTCACGATCGTGAAAAAACCGGGGTGGTCGCTCAATTCGAGGGATACCCCATCTTCCTCCCAGTGCTTCTCGATCCGCTGGGTATACAGGACTTCGACCCGGGACCCTCCCTGTTGAAGGACGTGAAAGATGTGGTCTATGCCACTGGGAATGGCCATGGCCCGTTCCATGAATCCACCACCTGTAAGGGTAGAGAAGGGTGGACTCTGTTCCCCGCTATTGATGTCTCCCAGGAAAAACGCCGGAATGGATGGATGTGTCCGATGCTCCACGAATCGCCTGGCCTGCGCCAACTGGCGGTTCCGGATCTCTTCATAACGGTTCCAAGAATACGCCGCCTGGACATGGGTATTAAAAATATCGACCAACACGCCGGAAGGCAGTGTCAGCCTTGCCATCGCCACGCCTTTTCGGGCAAGGCCATCGGCCTCCCAGAATCGCCAGATCGGCGCATGATCCGCGTAAGGTTCAAAAGCGATTTTATGAATGGGAAAAGCACTGGAGATCAGCAGGCCGCTACCCGCCCGGCTGCTGGGATACCGCTGGTGATGGATCAATCGGGTTATTTTACGCAACAGGTCGGTCAGCAACTGGACATCCGCGTCGACAAAGGCCTCCTGAAAAGCGACCACGTCCGGATCTAGTTGTCGCAATTCTTCGGCGATGGCGCGGGCCCGCGCGGCGCGATGTCGCCCGACCACCCGGGTCAACTGCACGTTGAAGGTGGCCAGCCGTAATTCGAAGGGATTCCCTTGGGAACCGGATTCCCCGGCGAACTGTTGAGGATCCCCGGGCGGAATCATGTCCGGCCTTGGGGAGGCTATTATGTACGCTGCGAGAAACAACCCCAGAGGCAACAGTACCGCGATCCCCAGGATCACGGCCGCAATCCTGATAATCCAGCGCATAACTCGTCCTCGTTCCCTATGATAGACCAAGGAATCGCTGTCCTGGTTTAACGGCACCAAAAACCCTTGTCTTAATCCAGTATAAACCGTTTGTTACAGCATGCAACGCGAGAACCGTAAATCCTGAATAAGTGATGGGTTTTCCAGTCTATTTAACGACCGGTAGATAAACCGTTTTTTCAATAATGCGCAACTTATCTACCGGTAGGTTTGAAAATGAAGAGAGAACTGTACTAAAATACCTTGTGTTCTGGTAATGACGGGACAAGATCGGGATTCAAAAAGCATCGGCTTTTTCCCGTTTTTACCGGTAACAAGCGGGGGTGGTCCCCGGACGGGCAGGGCGCCCAAGGTCGGGCGTCCGCCAGCATACACAACAGGAAAGGGAGATGCCATGAGCGACGAGAAGAAAGCCATCAGTTCGTTGATGACGGAAAGCCGGACTTTCCCGCCGCCGCCTGCCCTGTCCGCCCAGGCGTACATCAAGTCCATGGAAGAGTACGAGAAACTGTGGCGGCAGTCGCTGGATGATCCGGACGGCTTCTGGCTGGAACAGGCCAAGAGCCTGGCGTGGTTCAAGTTCCCCACCAAGTCCCTGGAGTACACCTGGGACACCGAAAAGCGGGTTATTGAGCACACGTGGTTCAAGGACGGCCAGTTGAACGTGTCGGTCAACTGCCTGGATCGTCACCTGGGCACGCCCAAGGAAAATCAGGTGGCCCTGATCTGGCAGGGTGAGCCGGAAGAGGACGTCCGGAAAATCACGTACGGGGAACTGCACCGCGAAGTGTGCAAATTCGCGAACGTGCTCAAGAAACTGGGCGTGAAGAAGGGCGACCGGGTGTGCATCTACCTGCCCATGATCCTGGAGTTGCCGATCGTGATGCTCGCCTGCACCCGCATTGGCGCGATTCACTCCATCGTGTTCGGCGGTTTCAGCGCGGACGCCATCGCCAGCCGCGTGGAAGACGCAACCTGCAAACTGCTGATCACCAGCAACGTGTCGCTCCGTTCCGGCAAGCACATTGGCCTGAAAGCCATCGCGGACGAAGCCCTGGCCAAGCCGGGTTGCGCTTCCATCGAAAAGGTCGTGGTGGTCAAGCGCACCGAAGATCCCTGTCCCATGACGCCCGGCCGGGACCTGTGGTATGACGAACTCATGGCGGAAGCATCCGATGTCTGCGAACCCGAGGTCATGAATGCCGAAGATCCGCTTTTTATCCTGTACACCTCGGGATCCACCGGCAAACCCAAGGGCGTGGTGCACACGACGGCCGGTTACCTGCTGCACGTTTCGCTGACCCACAAGCTGGTGTTCGATTACAAGGACGGTGACATTTACTGGTGCACCGCGGACATCGGCTGGGTCACGGGCCATTCCTACATCGTCTACGGGCCGCTGGCGAACGGGGCCATTTCGCTGATGTTCGAAGGCGTGCCGACCTACCCGGATCCGGGTCGTTTCTGGCAGATCTGCGAAAAGTTCAAGGTAAACCAGTTCTACACGGCCCCGACGGCAATCCGCGCCCTGATTCAGAAGGGGGATGAATGGGTCAACAAGTACGACCTCAGTTCCCTTCGGATCCTGGGGTCGGTGGGCGAACCGATCAACCCCGAAGCGTGGATGTGGTATTACACGGTGGTGGGCAAGAGCCGTTGCCCGATCGTGGACACCTGGTGGCAGACGGAAACCGGCGGTTTCCTGATTACCCCGCTGCCCGGCGCGATGACCCTGAAACCCGGCAGCGCGAGCCGGCCATTTTTCGGCGTGGATCCGGTCATCCTGCGGGATGACGGCACCGAGTGCGGTCCCAACGAAGGGGGCAAACTCTGCATCCGTCGGCCGTGGCCCGGCATGATGCGCACCACGTGGGGCGATCATGACCGGTTCATCGACACCTACTTCACCATGTACAAGAACCTGTACTTCACCGGTGACGGTTGCCGCAAGGACGAGGACGGCGACTACTGGCTGATGGGTCGCATCGACGACGTGGTGAACGTGTCCGGTCACCGCATCGGCACCGCCGAGGTGGAAAGCGCGCTGGTGAGCCATCCCAAGGTCGCCGAGGCCGCCGTGGCCCCGATGCCCCACGAGATCAAGGGGCAGGCCCTGTACGCGTACGTCACGCTGGTGGAAGGCGTGGAACCCAGTGACGAACTGCGCAAGGAACTGGTCAACCACGTCCGCAAGGAGATCGGGCCGATCGCCGCGCCGGACGTGATCCAGTTCGCGCCCGCGCTGCCCAAGACCCGCTCGGGTAAGATCATGCGCCGCATCCTGCGCAAGATCGCCGAAGACGCGGTGGACCAGATCGGCGACACGACTACCCTGGCCGATCCGACCGTGGTGGACGCGCTGGTGGCCGAACACCATCGCCTAACCAAAAAATAGTCCATGACCTGAGGAATATCAACCGGGGCGCCAGTTCCGGCCGGTGGCCGGCTGGCGCCCCGTGTTCACAACAAACAGCGCGTGTCGCGCAGGGAGGAATGGGTTTATGTCATCAGAACAGAGCGGTGTGAACCGCTGGGTGATCGTGATCGGGGCCATCCTGATCCAGTTGTGTCTCGGGGCGATTTACGCGTGGAGTGCCTTCACCGGCGCGCTGGCCAAGCCCGTGGCGGAAGGCGGTTACGGCTTCACCGCCAGCCAGACCCAGTGGATCTTTTCCGTGGGACTGGCCGTGTTCGCCATCATGACGGTCGTGAGCGGCCGGCTGACCACGAAATACACTCCCCGGACACTGGCCCTGTCGGGAGGCGTCATTCTCGGCCTGGGATACATCCTTGGCGGGTTGCTGGGAAAAACCTTCCCCATGCAACTGCTCTGCATCGGCCTGATTGGCGGCGCGGGCATCGGCATGGCCTACGTGGTGCCCATCGCCGTGTGCGTGAAATGGTTCCCCGACAAGAAGGGCCTTATCACGGGGCTCGCCGTGGCGGGGTTCGGGTTCGGAGCGACCATCTGGGTAAAACTGGCGGGCGGATTCAAGACCATTCTCTGGCTGGTGCCCATGCCCTTTGATGGATTGCTCAAGACCGTGAGCCTGGCCGGACTGCCCGGCGTGCAAAGCGTTTTCATCGTTTACGGCATCGCGTTTCTGGTACTGGTCGTCCTGGGCAGCCTCGTGATGATCAATCCTCCCGCCGGCTATTCACCGCCCGGCTGGAAGGCCCCCGTGGCCGGAACCCCGGCCGCCAGCGGCGCGTTGAATTTCAACGAGTCCCAGATGCTGGGGACGCCGCAGTTTTACATGATCTTCCTGACGTTCGCGGGATCGGCAATGGCGGGGCTGATGGTTATCGGTTGTATCCAGTTGTTCGGCATTGACGCGCTCCAGGCCAGCAAGGCAGCGGCCGACGTGGCCACGGCGACAGCCACCGCTGGAACGGCCATGGCCATGTACGCGATCCTGAATGGACTGGGACGCATCGCGTGGGGCGCGATTTCCGACCGGATCGGCCGCAAGACTTCGATTGTCCTGATGTGCGCCTCCCAGGCCGTCATGATGGCCGTTCTGTTCTACCTGGGTCGTTCCAATCTCGGCCTGACGCTTGCCGCGTGCGTGATCGGTTTCAATTTCGGCGGGAACTTCGCCCTCTTCCCCGCCATTACCGCCGACTTTTTCGGAAACGCCAACGTGGGACGCAACTACGGTTACGTTTTCCTTTCCTACGGCGTGGCCGGCATCGTTGGCCCCTACATCGCGGGGTATTTCAAGGACGCGGCGAAAGCGTCCGGGGCCGGCGTGAACGCGTGGTTAACCCCCTTCATGATCGCGGCCGCCGCCTGCGCCGCCGCCGCGGTCATCGCCGCGCTGACCAGGCCGCCCAAGCAGGTACCCGGCCGTTAATCCTTGATAACCCCGTATCCTTGTATCCAGTCCCCGGCCACGCGCCGGGGATTTCTTTTTTATCCGACCGGTTTGGTCGTCGCTGTACCGCCGGCGGACAAGAACGCCCGGGCCGCGCGAATCTGCTCGGGGTGACCGAGCAGCAACAGGTGATCCCCCCGGTTCAGGACCATGTCCGGTCCGGGGTTTACCATGCTTTCACCGTCCTGGCGTTCGATGCCCACGATGGTCGCTCCGGTAACAGCCCGGAGGTTCAGGTCCCCGATACGTTTCCCTGCCACATCCTGGTTGTCGATTACCACCACTTCCAGCGAGGCGCGCGCCAGCACCGGGGGCATGACGGCTTCTTGACCGGTTTCTTCCCGCGCCATCGAGACACCACCCGTCAGGGTGGCATCCAGGGGGGCCTCGAAAATCTCCCGGATCATGATCTGGCCGCGCGAATACAGGCGCACCAGTTGATCACGCAGTAGCAGCGCCAACAGGAGGGCCAGCGTGGTGAGCACCGCCAGCATGGGCCATGGCGGAAGGATCAGCGCGCTGGCCATCAGCAGCCACCCGAACACCAGGGTCAACGCAGTGGTCCGAATTACCGTGGTCACGATACTCCGAAAGGACTGCACCTGGAGCGGCGCGATCGACGCGGGCGTGGCCATCTCGGCGAGGATCATGGCGACTGCCTGGGCCTTGCGCACGATGGCCACCAGGAACGGCAGAGACACCAGCACCGCGCCAAACCAGCATACCGCGTTGACGCGTCCCGTGAACGCGGGCAACGCTTCCAGCGCGCCGACGCGCGCGTCGAGACGCCGGGCCACCGAGATGGCCACCAGGAAAAATCCCGTGCACAGCAGCAGATTCACCAGCATCTGCAGCAGGGATCGCCGCAGCACCGCCCGGACCGGCGCGTATTCGGGACGGCTCCCCCGCAACGATGAAATCCACTGGCCATAGGCGATCAGGGCTGTCAGCAGCGGCGCGGGAGCCCGGCGTTCTACCCGGGCGGCAATCGCCTCGTGCCGTTCCAGCAGCAGGGGCGCGAGCGTCACGGTCAGAATGGACACGCTCACGGCGATGGGAAACAGGGCGGGATCGATCACCCCCAGGGAAAGGCCCAAAGACGCGATGATAAAGGAAAACTCCCCCACCTGCCCCATGCCAAGACCCACGGCAATGGCCGAACCCAGGCCATGCCCCGCCAGGAGCGCGCCCAGCGCGCACGCCGCGCTTTTGAACAGCATCACGCAACCGGTAATCACCGCGATCGGCATGGCGTACCCGAAGATTGCCGCGGGATCCGTCAGCATCCCAATGGTCACGAAAAAGACCGCGCTGAACAGATCCCGGACAGGTTCAATCAGGCGGACAACGGTCCGTCGCGAGCCCGATTCGGCCACGACCGCGCCCGACAGGAACGCGCCGAGGGCCACGCTGAGGCCGGTTTCTATCGCCAGCAGGCATACCGTGAAACAGACGCCCAGCATCCCGATCAGCAGCATTTCCGCGCTGTGATACCGGCGGAGATACCGCGTGAAAGGGGGTACCACCAGCAGGCCGAGTACCACGACGCTGGTCATGAACACGCTGACTTTGCCCAGCGATACCAGCACGCCCGTCACGTCCACCTGCCGGGTTATGGCGATACCGGAAAGCAGGCCCAGCACGCACACGCCCAGAATATCTTCAAAAACCAGAATGCCCATCATGAATTCGCCGAACGCGCTGCGTGTCGCCCGGATGTGTTCCAGGGTCTTGAAAATCGCCACGCTGGAGGAAATGGTCAGCATGGCCCCCAGAAAAAGGCTGTTCATGCCGGTCCAGCCCAGCCAATGCCCGACGTGGTTGCCGATCCAGAACATCAGGGCCATTTCCAGCACGGCGGCCATGCCCGCCCCCAGCCCAACCCCGGCCAGTTTACGCAGGCTGAATTCCAGGCCCAGGCTGAACAACAGGAACACCAATCCCAGTTCCGCCATTTTTTCGACGACGCTGACATCCCCCACCACCCGGAACCAGGGAGCAAAGGGACCTATCAGGATGCCCGCCACGATATATCCGGATATCACCGGCAGTCGCGCGCGGTGAAATAAGATCGACACCACGCATGCCGCAACCAGCACGACAGACAGGGTTCTTACGATTTCGGCGTGCACACCAGGCTCCGTGTTAATGCCCGAACGACCCTGTTCACGGTCACTTCGGACATGCCTTCCCACAATGGCAATGCCAGGCAACGCGCGTACGCGCTTGCCGTTACCGGGCAATCGTGATCATCCAGCAGCCGCGCGCAGTCATCGGCCACTTCTCCTTCCACCGCGGCGTCCACCCCGTATCGTACCAGCATTCTCCGGCGAACGGCCCCCGCGGAAACTGGCAAGCGAACCACGTAGAAATACCAGGCAGGTTCCGCGCCGGGCAGGACGGCCTGGGGCGTTACCTCCGCGGGAAGGGCCTTCGTCAGCAGCGTGGCCACCCTGCGGCGATCGCGCAATGACGCGTCAAACCTGTCCAGTCGACGCATGCCCAGGGCTGCCTGGACAGGGTGAAAACGGGCCTCCCCGGAAGGGACCGGCTGCGCGCCCCGATAAATCCGCTCTATCCAGGACGCGGTCACGGGCGAAGCCAGCAGCATCAGCGGTAACCATGCCAGGCCCGAGGCGGTCAGCCAGCGTTCCCTGGCAACGGCCCGTGCCTTGAACCGAAGCGTCTGGGGATCCAGGGGCAAACGCTCCATCCGGGCCCGGACGAAACCGGTGAGCGCCGGGTCCCGGCTGACTACCATGCCTCCTCCAAGGCCTGCCAGGGGCTTGTTGGGTTCAAAGGAAAAAAAACCGGCGTATCCCATCCCCCCCACGCTTTCCCCATTCAATCGCGCGCCAAGGGCATGGGCACAATCTTCGATCACGGGTATACCCCGGCAGGCACATAACGCGGCGATCTCCGGCACTGGCGCGGGGGAGCCGAAAGCATGCAGTACCATGACCGCGCGGGTCCGGGAGGACAGCCTGCGTGCCACGGTATCCGGTGTCACGTTCAATGTCCCGGGATCGATATCGGCGGGGACCGGTTCGGCCCCCGTCTCCCGGATCAGGGGAACCAGTGATCCCAGGGTATACGCGGGAATGATCACCTCATCTCCCCGGCCCAGGCCGAGGTATTCCAGAATGAGTCGCATTCCCTGGCGGCCTGAATTGACGGCTGCCGCGTGGGGCACGTCGAGGTAACGGGCCACGCGACGTTCCCACTCCGTGACCAGGGAAAACGCGGCCGGCTCTACCTGCCCGCGCGCCCCTCGAACCATCCGTTTTTCAGCCCGGTCCAGCCCTACCCTCCGCCTTGGCACCAGCCACATTCACTCCAGCCCTCCCAGGTAGAAACGGAACGCCCACCACAAATGCCACCAGTCCGCCACTGCCGTTACCGGGTTCAACTTCAGGCTCAATTCCGCGTTGGTGGTATCCCAGCAGGGCGTGGAACACGCGCGCACCTCGCGGCGCGCCTCGTGAAACGCCCGGCTGCGCCACATCTCATGGAGCGGCGCGTTCCGGACATTGAACACGCCCGCCTTGTCCAGGCAGGCGGACACGTCCCCCGTGGCCGTTACCGCGGCCACGGCGTACCCCGCGAAACAGGAATGCGGAATCGGGCCCTCGTAGACCCTCGCGACTTTTTTGAGAAAGCCGGGTGAAGTGGTCAGCATGCCGCTTCTCGCGCAGGCCTCGCGCAACCGCGCCATGGCCTTTTCCAGCGCGGGCAGATCCTCGGGCCGGAAAAAGAGGCGTTCCTCCGAGCCGGGAGGCATGCCCTTGTGCAACATGTGCGCGTGAACCGGCATGAACTTGACCTGGTGCACGCCCAGTTCCCTAGCGAAGGTCAGCATCTCCGGTAGTATCTCATAGTTTTCCCGGGTAATCAGGGTATTGATACTGACGCGGATTTCAGGGGCATGCTCCCGGAGGGTCTGAACCCCTTTCAGGGTCCGGGCCCATGTTCCCCGTCCGCGTAACGCCTCGTGGCCTTCCGGCTCGAGGTGATCAATGGAAATGGACACCGCGCGCAGCCCCGCGTCCGCCAGCGCTCGAACCCGTTTCGGCGTCATCAGCAGGCCGTTCGAGCACATGTGCACCCGCATACCCCGTTCCGCGGCCCCGGCGATAATCTCCTCGAGGTCGCGTCGCAACATGGGTTCGCCGCCACTGATGGACACGAGCATGGTTCCCAGCCGTTTCGCGCTGTCCAGCACCCCCAGCCATTCGGCCGCGGTCAGTTCGGGAACCTCCCGATGGGATTCCCGGTCACACACCCCGCACATGACGCAACGAAGGTTGCACCGGTCGGTCAGGAAAAGCAGCAACACGGGCAGATACGGCGGATCACCGCCCATGAACCGGGACCAGATCACCCGCCCAACCCGCCAACTGTTTCGTGCCTGCCTGATTATCGATGTCACCATGAAACCCGCCTTTTAGTCCAAGGTTGTCTCCTCCCGCTGAATAAACAGTGGGGACCATGCCTGAATTTCCCTCATCCTACCGCAAACCGCATTCGAATCCCGGGTTCCATCCGCGTTTTCTCCGGAAGGTCCGATCCCCGTGATATAATGCGCCCCCAGCAACGATTCATACTTCCCTGGCCCAGAAGGAGGAACCATGTCCGCCAACCAGACCCCGATGCTGGAGTTTGTGCTGTCCAATTACCATCATTTCAATGCCCGGGCCCTGCGGGATGCCCTGCTGGCTTACCGTCGTCACATCGCTGCTGGCGGCCGGATGTTCTGGGCCGTGGCCGGGGCCATGTCTTCCGCCCGGCTCGGCATTTCACTGGCCCCCGCGATCCGGGCGGGACTCGTGCACGGCCTGTCCGTGACCGGGGCCAACCTGGAAGAATCGCTGTTCCGGCTGGTCGCTCACGAACATTACCACGATTTCCCCGATTATCGATATTTCCGCAAGGAGGACGATACCCGCATCCTGAACCAGCGCCTGCGGCGGGTCACGGACACCACGATCCCGGAAGATGAAGCTTTCCGCGCGGTGGAACACCTTATCGTTCCGATGTGGAAACGGGCCACGGAACGGGGAGAACGGCGTTTCTGGCACGAGTATTTCTACGAACTCATTCTGAGCCTGGATGCCTCCCTTTGCACCGGACCGAGGGAAGAATGCTGGCTGCTGGCCGCCGCGGAACGCAACCTGCCCATTGTGGTCCCCGGCCACGAGGACTCCACCTTTGGAAACATCTTCGCCTCGTACGTCAAAACGGGTGAATGCCGGGCCGATATCGTAAAGTCTGGTATCGAATACATGGCGTGGTTCTACGACGTTTACCAGGACCTGTCCACCGAACCGGGCGTCGGGTTTTTCCAGATAGGTGGCGGCATCGCGGGAGATTTTCCCATCTGCGTGGTGCCATCCATCAAGTATGACCTGCAACAGCCGGTCCGCCCGTGGAGTTATTTCTGCCAGATCTCGGATTCCACCACGTCCTATGGCTCCTACAGCGGCGCGACACCCAATGAAAAGATCACCTGGGACAAGCTCACCGAAGACACCCCGATGTTCGTCATCGAATCCGACGCGACGATCGTGGTGCCGATTATCCTGCGGGCCCTGCTGGAATGGGCAGCCCACCCTGAAGCCGCGGATGCCCTGGCGAGGCAGCATGGCGGATCATAACCTGAAAAAAGGCCCTCCTGGGGAACAGGTTCGTTTATAATTACATGGGACGAGGAGTAACACGGATGGCTGAAGATACGATCTTCGCGAAAATCGCGCGCGGCGAGATCCAGGCGGATGTCGTGTACCAGGACAACGAATACTGCGCCTTCCGGGACATTCACCCGGCCGCGCCGATCCATTTCCTGGTGGTGCCAATCGAACCCATCCCCGACATCCTGAGCGACGCGGGGCAGCATGAACGGATTATCGCGGGGCTGGTGCTGGCGGCCAATCGTGTCGTGCGCAAGTTCAACCTGGAAATGACCGGGTTCCGCTACGTGATCAACTATGGTCGGGACGGCGGCCAGGAAGTGCCCCACGTCCACCTGCACATCCTGGCTGGACGACAACTGGGCTGGCCGCCAGGGTGACATAAACCTGTCTCCACGCTCATCCGGGGAGTCGCGCATTGAAACTGCTCACGGAAATAACCGGCGGCACGAAAATCTGCGCCGTTATTGGACACCCGGTTAAGCATTCGCTATCGCCACCCATGCACAATGCCGCGTTTGCCGCGACGGGTCTGGATTACGCCTACGTGGCCTTTGACGTGGCAGACGTAACCTCCTTCATGGCTGGCATCCGGGCGTGCGAAAACGTGGTGGGACTGAGTGTCACCATTCCCCACAAAATCGCCGTGATGTCCCTCGTGGACGAAGTCGATGACCAGGCCCGGCTGGCCGGATGCGTCAACACGGTTACCTGCCGGGAGAACCGGCTGTTCGGGAGCCTCACGGATGGGGCAGGGGTGTTACGGGCATTCGAGGCCCACGGGGTGGACCTGACGGGTAAACGGGTGCTGTTCTTCGGATCTGGGGGAGCGGTACGGGCTGTCGCGTTCGCCCTGGTAACGCGCGCCCAGCCTGCCGCCCTGACCATCGCGGGACGTACGCGGGAACGGGTAGACCGCCTCATCGAGGACATCGCGAAGGTCACGACCATCCCCGCGCGAACGGCGATGTTACCGGAAGACCTGAACCGGGTGGTTCCTGAACATGACATCCTGATTCATGGCACGCCGGTCGGTATGTATGGCAACCACCCGGAAGAAAGCGTGGTACCCTGGGACCTGCTGCAGCCGGGACAGGTGGTGTTAGACATGGTGTATCGGCCCCGGTGGACCCGCTTATTGCGGGACGCTCTGGCCCTGGAGTGCGTGGTCATACCGGGATTGGAAATGCTCCTGTACCAGGCAGCCCTGCAGTTTGAAACGTGGACGGGCATCCCTGCCCCGATCGACGTGATGCGAGCGGTTCTGGAACATAAACTGGAGCAAGATCAATGCTAAAAACGCGCATTATGAAATAATGGTGTTAAAGGAGTTGTTAGTGTTATGGAGGAAATGATGGAACTACTGGCAAAGGGAGCCGAGATGAAGGTCCAAAGTTTCATTGGGAAAGTCAGCATCGCGGGTCTGGCCCAGATGGACACCCAGATCAACGACTGGCTCAAGAGGTCGAAAGCGAAGGTCATCCATATTGGACAGTCCTTCGGTAACGACATTCATCATGACGGCCGGGGCAACGAGCCCATCATCGTGGTGACTGTCTGGTACGAGGAGCCCCAGGCGGACAAATTCAGCGAGTAAGGGCGTTATCCGCCCTACATTGAGGGCAGGTGTGAGGGGGCGGGCATATTGAGCATTCCAGGTATATCAGGGCCTTCATCATGAAAGTCAAAGTCTATCCATCCAGGCTGTCTGGATCTGTCCTTATCCCGGGTTCCAAGTCGCATACGATCCGGGCGGTAACGATCGCTTCCCTGACAGATGGCGAGAGCGTCATCCGTCGGCCCCTTATTTCCCTGGATGCCCTTTCCGCCAGGGAGACCTACCGGGCGTTCGGCGCCGTGATCACGGAAGAATCGGACGCCTGGCGCGTGCTTGGGTTTGGGGATACGCCGCGGGTCCCGGAAAACTGCGTGGACGTGGGCAACTCGGGAACTACCATGAACATGGCCCTGGGGACCGCGTCACTGCTGCGGGAAGGCATCGCGGTGCTCACGGGAGACGCGCAGGTACGCCGCCGCCCGAATGCCCCCCTGGCCGACGCGCTCAACGCGCTGGGCGCGCAGGTCGTTTCCACCCGGGGCACGGGCACGCCGCCTTTCGTGGTCCAGGGCCGCATCCGTGGCGGTTTCGCCACGCTGGAGGCCAGAAACAGCCAGTACGTGTCCTCCCTGCTCATCCACGCGTCCATGGCCGAACGGGACACCGAACTCCGGGTTCCGGTGCTGTTCGAGAAACCCTACGTGCAAATGACCCTGGACTGGTTGCGGAAACAGGGGATTCACGTGGAGCATGACGATGCCCTGAAATATTTCCGCGTACCGGGCGGCCAGCGATACATTCCCTTCGACCGGGCAATTCCGGGCGATTTTTCCACCGCCACTTTCTTCCTGGCGGCGGGCGCCCTTCCGGGGAATCGCGTCACCTGTCTTGGCCTGGACATGGACGACACCCAGGGAGACAAGGCCGTAGTGGATTACCTGCGGGCCATGGGGGCCCGCGTAAGCGTGGAAAAACACGCCCTCACCCTGGACGGCGACACCCTCGAGGGCGGGGAATTCGACCTGAACGCCACGCCGGACGCGTTGCCGATGATGGCGGCGCTCGCGTGTCACGCCAAGGGCGAAACCCGGCTGGTCAACGTGGCCCAGGCCCGTCTCAAGGAAACCGACCGCATCCGGGTCATGCGGGAAGAACTGTCCCGCTTGGGAGCGCATGTCACGGAGCGGGAAGACGGACTGGTTATCCGGGAATCGTCCCTGGAAAGCGGCACCGTGTTCAGCCACGGCGACCACCGGGTGGCCATGGCCCTGGCCATTGCCGCCACCGCGGCCCACGGCCCGGTCACCATCGAGGGGATGGAAGCCGCCGCGGTAACCTATCCCGAATTCATGACCCACCTGGCGGGGGTTGGCGGGCGCGTGGAAATCCTGGACCCGTGACAGCGGGTTCCCCTCCCCCGGCATCTTTTCCTGTATGGTATTGTTTTGTTGTCTTGTATCGAAGGGAATTCCCCCTGAAAGGCTGGAACCGCGCATGAACATCGTGATCATGGGGCCCAAGGGGGCCGGAAAATCAACGGTCGGGCAACGTTTCGCGGAACGGGCAGGTCTGCCCTGGCTGGAAACCGACCGGCTCATCGAAGACCTGGACGCCTGCCGCCGCGGCGGTGAACGCCGTTCCTGCCGGGACATCTTCCGGGCGGACGGCGAACAGGTTTTCCGGGAACTGGAAAAAGAGGCCGCGGCGCGAGCGGCCGAAACGGATTACGCCATCATCATCACCGGGGGCGGGCTGATGATGGATCCGGAATCCCGGAGCCGGTTGCGCGGCAATGCGCTGCTGGTATGGATAGACGCCGACGACGCGGTGTTGTGGGCGCGAGTGACCCGGGGGGGCTTGCCGCCCTGGCTGGAAGGCCCGGACGGGGCCGCCCGATTCGCCGCGCAGTGCGCCCACCGGAGGGAGGTGTTGCGCCCCTTCGCGGATATTGTCCTGCACGCGGAAGATCGTGATCCCGACGCGCTGGCCGCGGAACTGGAAGAACTGGTGTCCCGGGAATTGTCCTTACGCCAGAGTTCCCCCAACACGTGGGGAGATATCATCCGGGTCACCACGTTCGGGGAAAGCCATGGTCCCGCCATTGGGGCCGTGCTCGACGGTATCCGCCCGGGCGTTCCGATCAGCGAGGAGGATATCCAGCGGGAACTGGACCGGC
>JAGPFE010000013.1 GCA_018056705.1 Candidatus Hydrogenedentota bacterium
GTGGCGCCGACGGACGCGACGGTGCTGATCCGCGGCGAGAGCGGGGTCGGCAAGGAACTGGTGGCCCAGTCGATACACTACAACAGCGACCGCGCGGGCAAGCCCTTCATCCGGGTCAACTGCGCGGCGCTGCCCGAACACATCGTGGAAAGCGAACTGTTCGGCCATGAAAAAGGCGCTTTCACCGGGGCCATTCGGCGGCGGGAGGGCCGGTTTGAACTGGCAAACCGGGGCACGATTTTCCTGGACGAGGTGGGCGACCTGAGTCCGCAGGTGCAGATTCGCCTGTTGCGGGTGTTGCAGGAAAAGGAATTCGAGCGGGTGGGCGGCACGGAAACCATCCGGGTGAACGTGCGGGTCATCGCCGCGACCAACCGGGACCTGGAAAAACTCATGGAGGAAGGGAAGTTCCGGCAGGATCTCTACTACCGTCTCAACGTGTTCCCCATATACGTGCCGCCCCTGCGCGAGCGTAAAACCGATATTCTCGACCTTGCCAATTTTTTTGTCGAAAAATACAGCAAGGAAAACAACAAGTACGTGCGTCGGATTTCCACGCCGGCAATTGACATGCTGATGAGTTACCACTGGCCGGGCAATGTCCGCGAACTGGAAAACGTGATTGAGCGGGCGGTCATCCTGACCGATGATGACGTGATTCATGGTCATCACCTGCCCCCGACGCTGCAGACCGCCGAGGCCAGCAATACCGTCATGAAGGGCACCCTGACCGAGACGCTGGAGCGGGTGGAACGGGAAATGATCATTGAAGCCCTGAAGAACAACCGGGGGAATAAGGCCAAGGCAGCCCGGCAACTGGGGATTTCCGAGCGGCTGATGGGGTTGCGCGTTGAAAAATACGGCATTGACCCCCATCGCTATAAACCCGCGAATCTTAAGGAATGACTCTGCCTGCCCCCGGGAATGCGTCTACCAGGACGCGGATCCTACCCGGGGAAGGCCGCGGAGGACACCGATCGGCAGGGATCTTTTCAGGGACCCGCGGGAACCTCCGCCGCCGCTGATTTAATGACACGGGCTCCAGTCCATATAATGCCCATTGTGGAATTAACCGTGGATTGGAGGCGTGGTTATGCGAAACGGCTGGAGTGGATGGGTTCTGGCATGTGCGGTGGGCATGGCATACGCGGGGATGGCGGCGGCGGAATTGGAGCAGGTGTGGTCATGGCAACCGGCCGGGGAACAGTTTGACGCGTCCGTTGGCGTGGGAGATCTGAACGGTGACGGCCGGCCTGAGCTGGTCTGCGGGGGTATTCACGGTTCCGTGACGGCCCTGGACTACGCGGGCAATCCAGTCTGGACGTGGACCCAGATGGAAACAGTCAGTGCCGCGCCGGCGGTGGCGGATGTCCATCCGAGCCCCGGGCCGGAAGTACTGGTGCTGACCAACATGGGCGTGGTCTACGCCCTTGCCGGCGGAGACGGCCGGGAACTCTGGCAGTACAGGATGTCCGGTCACATCCGGTGGGCATGCGGAGGCGTGGCCGCGGCGGACCTGGACGGGGACGGCAACCTGGAACTGGTGGTGTCCGATTCCGCCCTG
This sequence comes from Candidatus Hydrogenedentota bacterium, assembly GCA_018056705.1. Classification (GTDB taxonomy): domain Bacteria; phylum Hydrogenedentota; class Hydrogenedentia; order Hydrogenedentales; family CAITNO01; genus JAGPFE01. The sequence continues at coordinate 1,565 of JAGPFE010000013.1, forward strand.
CGGGCCGTGGCCCTGCGCGGTGATGGCACGGAACGGTGGCGATTCGACCAGGAAGGGGGATTTCTGGGGGCGCCGACCGTGGCGGACCTGGACGGGGATGGGCGGCTCGAGGTGCTGCTGGCCGGCGCGCGGGACACGCTGATCTGCCTGGACGCCGACGGCCGGGAAAAATTCCGGGCGGGTTCGGGCGTGCCCGCGGGGGGCGCCCAGGTGGCGGCCGACCTGGACGGGGACGGCCATCCCGAGATCCTGTGTGGTACCGCGGACGGACTCCGGGTGTTTACCGCCACCGGTGAAGACGCGTGGTCCGTGCCGCTGGACCGGGGCGTGGACAGTGCCATTTCCGTGGCGGATATCGACGGAGACGGACAGGTCGAGGTGATCGCCGGAGACCTTTCAGGCAAACTTTCCGCCCTCACGCGCGACGGCAGGGTGCTGTGGCAGTATGACCTTGGCGAACGGATCCGTCGTTCCGCGTCCATCGCTAATCTTACCGGCGATGGAAAACTGGAAATCATCGCGGCGGGATATGACAAGACCCTGTCTGTTCTGGATGCTTCGGGGCATTTGCTGGCGTCCGTGGGCCTTGGCGGCGCAACCAACGCGACCCCCGCGGTAGTAGACCTCCGGGGAGATGGCCTGTTATCGGTGGTATGCCCCGTGGTTACCGGCGCGATCACCGTTTGGCGGTGGCGGGATGCCGCGCCGGGCAGGGTCGCGTGGGCCGAGTACCGGGTGGACAGTTCCCGTCGGGGGTGGATCGCGTCCGTTTCGGGGGAACAGCGGCTCAGCCGCCCCGTGATTACCCTCGACCCGGGAAAACTGCAGGTCGGCCGGAACGAGTGTGGCGTCACGGTGACGTTTCCCGAAGCGATTGGCGCGGAAGTAGCCCTTGAGGTGTGCCAGGATGGGCGGCCCACCAGGAAGACGTTCGAGAGCGAGGGCCTGTTCGCGTCGGGCGTCATGGCCTACACGCTGGGGGCTCGCTGGCCCGTGGAACTGGTCTTTTCCTGCGTGGTCACCGACCGGCAGGGCAACGAACTTGCCCGGGTTACCAGGCAGGCCCGCTTTGAACCCTTCACGAGTGAACTGGCGACACTGGTCGAAACCCTGGACGCGCTGGACCAGTTGTCGCGCGTGTTACCGCCAACGGAAGCCGTCCCGTATGCCACGCGGGCCGCGTGGCTAAGGGAACGCCTGCCCGACTGGCAGCGCAAGGCTGCCGCGCGGGAGGCCCTGTCCGGAGAAACCCTCGCGGCCTTTACCCGGGAGTTGCAAGGGGGACTGGACGCGTCGGTGCGCCTTAAGGTGTGCGGTGAATGGCTGAAAAACAACAACCGCCGGTTGCTGGCCGTGTCCGCTAATCCTTGGGCTCCCTTCGGCGGGGTGGATGAACTGGTGGAGGGTCGCACCGGCCTGCAGGATCCCGCCGTGGAAGCCTTCTCCGGTGAAGTGGAATCTGCCGCGTTTAACCTGTTCAACCTGGGCGACGCGCCCCTTTACGTCCGACTGGAAAACCCGGTACTGACGGGACCAGACGGCAAGGAACGGCCCGCCGGAGACGTCGTGATCCCCAGGGAAGCAGTGCCCGTACCTACCGAAATGGGGGATGTCTCGGCGGACGCCCTGCCCGGACTCAACCAGGGTAACGTGGTCGTGATTCCGCCACGGGATGGGCGCCAGGTGTATCTGGAGATCGACACGAAGGGACTGGAGCCGGGAGCGTGGACCGTGTCCATCCTGTGCCGGGCACTCGACCGGGATGCCGCCGACACCACGCTGACCGTTCCGCTGACGGTGTGGAACCACCGACTGCCTGAGCACCAGACGATCGGACTGTGTCACTGGGGTTACGAGCATAGTTCCTACCTGAAGGACCAGCCGGAAGCCGCCCTGGAAGACCAGTTACGTCATGGCACCAGCGTGTTCGTAAGTACCTTTGCGCCCAGGGCCACCTTTGACGAAAAGGGAGAACTGGCAGGTGAGCCCGATTATGCCGAGGTGGACGCGTACATGGATGCCCGCCGGGGGCGGGGGATCATCCTGTTCTGCGGGTACCAGGGAGCCCTGTCGGGCCCGGCACCCGCCCGGTCCGAGACCTGGAATCGCGCGCACGTGGCGTGGCTGCGGGCGTGGGTAGAGCACATGAAGAGCCGGGGGTTTACCTACGAGGAGTGGGCCCTGTACCCCGTGGACGAGCCGGGCCTGCATCCTGGCCTTGTCGAGTTGTTCATCGACATGGCCCGACTGGCCCGGGAGGCCGACCCGAACATCCGGATTTACACGGATCCAGTAGGTGACGCTTCACTGGAAGACTTGCGTGCCATGGCGCCTTACGTGGATATCTGGTGTCCCAACCGGACTGGTATCGTCCTGAAGCCCGATTCCACGAAACTGGAGTTCATCAAGTCCACCGGCAGCGACGTGTTCGTGTATGAATGCCTGGGCAACGCGAAGCATCGTTCCGCCCTGGCTTACTACCGGGGCCAGGCATGGCTGTGCGCCCATCACGGATTCAAGGCCATGGGTTTCTGGACCTATTGCACCACGCGGTTCGATCCCTGGTTCAACAACGGTGAACCGGATTACCTGCTGGTATACCAGGGCCGGGGCGTGGTGCCGAGCAAGCGTTGGCACGCCGTCCGCGATGGTATCGAGGACCACGGCATGCTGACCCGCCTTCGGGAAGCCATGGAAAAGGCCGGGGAGGACCCGGCACGCGCGGATGTCGTGGCAAGGGCCAGGGATCTTCTGACCCGAAGGGTGGCCGAGGTGGCCCGGTTCTGTGGCCTCGAAGATGACGGCGACACGCCGGAGGTTGGAGGCACTCGCCGCCAGCGCGCGGTGGAAGACCGTCGCTGGCAAACCCTGCGGGAGATTCGCCGCGATATCGCTACCCTGCTGGACGCGCTGGCCGTGCCCTGAGGAATCGTTGTGACGCAGGTGGTACAATTGTGCCAAAAGGAGCAGGAGGCACGTGCTTGAAGTTGGATCGGCAGGATCGTGCGTGAACCATCCCGCTACCCCGGCGGTATACCGGTGTAAACAGTGTGGCGCGCCTGTCTGCAAGGTGTGCGTGGTTCAAGGACCGGCAGGCTGGTACTGCAGCGACGCCTGCCGGGAACGCCACGAAAAATTCATTGGCGAAACGCGGACCTATTCCGATGTGAAAGGTCGGAGAACCGGTCTCGGTATCGTGCACCGGGTAACCCGGTTGCTGGAGTCCCTGATTGTGCTGGCAGCGGTTGCCCTGGCCATCGGGGTTATTGCTTCGCTCGTTGAAATACCCATCATATCGGGAATGACGCGGGCCGTCCGCGCGGTTATTGGCATATAGAGGCGCTTTTTTCTTCACGCGCCGATGAAAGGTCATACCCGTGGATCTGAGTGGACTCAAGTGGCCGGCGATTATTCTGGTTCTTGTGGGAATCTTCTGGCTGGGCACCAGCGGTGGGGTCAATTACATGGTTTCGAAGTACACGAGCCATGTTCCCGGTCAAGACGCGCGACAGGATGCCATCGACGAGGCGGGCCTCACGCGGGTGGGCTATTACCTGTTGTCGACGCTTCAGTTTTCGAAGGCCGCTTACGTGATTCAGTTGGCGCTGGACCGGTACGGCCAGAACGGCGCGAATTACTGGATCAACGTGTATCGCCTGGCTACCTGCATGGACCGGCTCGAGCGGTACCAGGAATCGTATGACCTGCTCCAGATACTGATCGGGGCGGACGCCCAGCAGTACGATGAGCGCATACCTAACGTGGATGTGCTTCGGGCCAGGGCGGCAAAACTGAAAGAAGTGCACGAATTACGCTGAACCTGGCCTCATATTAATCAGGGATCACGATCGGGGCTGCCCTGAGGGTCCAGCCATCCCCAGTCGCGCAGGATGCCATAGGCGGCGATGCCAAAAGCGGTGGCCACGTTCAGGCTGTTCTTGACGCCAAGCATGGGGATACATACTACCGCGTCGCTCTGGCGCAACACCCGCTCGTGCACGCCATGGTCCTCGTTGCCCACGACAAGGGCCACGGGGCGGGGCCAGTTGAACCGATGGCAGGGAATGGCCCCGGGCAATACTTCGAGAGCCACTATCGGAATACCCAGTTCTTTCAACCGGGCCACGCAGTCCCGGTTCCGTTCGAAGTAACTCCAGCGAATGGCGTGTTCCGCGCCCAGCGCGGTTTTTTCCAGTTTGGGATGAGGCGGATGGGCGGTCATGCCGCACAGCCACAGGTGGGCCGCGCGGCAGGCATCCGCCGTGCGGAAGATGGATCCCACGTTGTAGGCGCTGCGGAGGTTGTCAAGTACCACGTGCAGGGGTGCCCGGGAGCCCGGATAGGCAGGGTCGTCCGGTCCTGGAAGCGACGAGGCCCAGCGATAGGATTCCAGGGCGCGTTCACGTTCCGGATCATTTCCAGGAGCGCGGGGTTCCGGGCGGATCATGGGCTGCGATCCATCGCCGCGGCGGCCATTACCGTATTCCGGATAAACGGTCCGTAGGTTTCCAGCAATTTCCGCTCGTCCGGCCAGAACATGCCGGACAGGTCCTCCAGGTCGATCCATGCCATGGCGGGATGGTGCTCCGGATCGCCGATTTCGCCGGAGACCTGGTCCGTGACATACAGGCCATAATCGATCACGGACCAGAAACGTCGCTCGGACTCCAGCCGTTCCAGCACGGCAAGATCCGCCAGCCGGCGCACCCGGGTCAGGCCCACTTCTTCGGCAATTTCACGACGGGCCGCCGTGTCCACGTCTTCGCCGGGTTCCCGGCCGCCCTTGGGCAGCACGTAACCCACCAGGCCCTTTTCCCGCGCCAGGGCAACCAGAATGCGACCGTTCTCAACGCGCGCCACCACGCCGCCAGCACTGGGCCGTATCCGAATCCCGGCGGGCTTTTCGTACCAGGTATGATCAACCGCCGCGAGAACCACGACTAAACCCGGATCACCCGCAGGAATTCCTCGGGCGCGACCATGCCGTCCAGGATCTTGTTCCGGCATCGGTCAGCCATGCTCTTCATGCCTGCCGCTTCGGCCAGTTTATCCGGGGATGCCTCTTTCAGAATGAGTTCCCGCACGGCCGGCGTGATCTCCAGCACCTCGAAGATGCCCGTTCTTCCCTTGCAGCCGGTATGGTGACATGCCGAACAGCCCGCGCCGCGGTACAGGGTTTTCGTGTCTTCCGGCAGGCCGATGGCCGCCAGCAGGTCTGGCTTGGGCCTGAAGCGCTTCTTGCATTCCGGGCAGATCTTGCGGACCAGCCGCTGGCCAACCACGCAGGTCAGCGCGCTGGAAATCAGGAAGGGTGGTATGCCCATGTTACGGAGGGTACTGATCGCCTCGGGCGCGTCATTGGTATGGAGCGTGCTAAACACGAGGTGTCCCGTCATGGCCGCCCGGATGGCGATCTGGGCGGTTTCCTGGTCCCGGATTTCGCCGACCAGAAGCACGTCGATGTCCTGGCGCAGGGCGGCTCGAAGGGTCGCGGCGAAAGTCAGGTCGATGTCCGGGTCGATCTGGACCTGGTTGATGCCCGATAACTGGTATTCCACCGGGTCTTCGAGGGTAACGATGCTTTCGGTGATCACGTCTTTCTGGTTGAGCGCGGCGTACAGCGTGGTGGTTTTACCACTGCCAGTCGGACCGGTGACCAGGATCATGCCGTAGGGCTGGTTGATGTTGCGTAATAGTTTGGCCTCGTCGTCCGGTTCCAGCCCGAGATCCTTCACGCCGGAGAGCACGGCCGACTGGTCCAGCAGGCGCAGGACGACCCGTTCGCCCAGGAACGTCGGCATGGTGGCCACCCGCACGTCAAGGTCCACGTCACCCACCTGGGCCCGGAAGTGACCATCCTGGGGATGGCGTGTCTCCGTGATGTCCATGTCGGCCAGGACCTTGACCCGGGATACCACGGCGGCGTGCTGGGCCTCCGGAATACTCATGACGTCGTGGAGGACTCCATCGATCCGGAAACGCACCCGGGTTTCAGGCTGCTGGGGATCCAGGTGGATGTCCGTCGCGCCGGCCCGTACCGCGCCTTCAATGATGGTTGAAACCAGCTTGATGACGGAGGCCCCCGATGCCGCGCGACCCAGTTCCGCGAACCGGGCGGTATCCGCGGCGGACGCGGTGATGGGCTTCCGGTCGGGCGTGTCCTCTACCGCGGGAATACGCTCGGGCCCTTCATCCTTCGTGACCGGTCGCGTGACCGGGGTGGACCTGGGTGATTCGGAATGGCTCATGGGAACCTCCTCCTGTTCACGCGCGGCATAACGGCGGCGGATCTCCCCGGTGAGGTCATCACAGGCGGTCAGCAGTACCCGGGCGCGCTTGCCGAGGAGCATGGCCACCTCGTGGGCCCGGTCCTGGGCCTGGGGCTGCGTGGCCAGGAACACGATGACCTGTCCCCCGTCCTCAAGCCGCGCGGGCAGCAGCCCATTCTTTTCGGCGAGTTGCGCGGGCACGGTGTCCAGGGCCGCGGAATCGCTTGGGGTATCCGCCAGTTCGGCGTAGGTCATGCCATGCTGTTCGGCAAGGGCGAGGGCAATGTCCCGTGGCTGGACGAAGCCTTTTTCGAGCAGGATGTTGCCCAGGAGGCGGCCGCTGCGTCGCTGTTCGGCAAGGGCCTCGTCCAGCTGGTCGCGTGAAATCACGTTCCGTTGCACCAGGGCCTCGCCCAGGCTATTGTGGGCGGATCGGGCCGACGGCGAGTGAAATTCGTACCGCAAAAGGTTTTCAAGGGCTTCGAAGGTTACTTTCTGCTGCTGGACAAGCCACTTATACCACGGCACGCCGCTTCGGGCTTCCTGTTCCCGGGCGCGACTCAGTTCTTCCCGCGTGATAAGGTCCTGCCGGACCAGGGACTCGGCGTCTTCCGGTCGAATGGCATCACTCATGATTCAACCTCCCCGATGAACCCTTTGGGGCCTAATCCGTTAACCGCCCCGAAAGCAGCGCGTCGAAATAGGCGATAGTTTTCTCCAGGCCTTCCCGCAAGGGTACCGTGGGCGTCCAGCCCAGTTTTTCACGTGCCAGAGAGATGTCCGGACGTCGCCGCGACGGATCGTTGGGCGGGAGGGGCCTGTGCTCTACGGAGGACCTGGAACCCGTCATCTCGATGACCAGGCGCGCCAGTTCCATGATCGTGAATTCTTCCGGGTTGCCAAGGTTCACGGGGCCGGTGAAATCGTCCTGGTCCATCATGGCTGCCATGCCCCGCACGAGGTCGTCCACGTAGCAGAACGACCGGGTCTGGGAACCGTCTCCGTAGATGGTAATCCGCTCGTTTCGCAGGGCCTGCACGATGAAATTGCTGACGACCCGACCGTCATCGGGTTGCATGCGGGGTCCATAAGTATTGAAGATCCGCACGACGCGGATGTCCACCTTGTTCTGGCGATGATATTCGAAAAAGAGCGATTCCGCCACGCGTTTGCCCTCGTCGTAGCAACTGCGTGGACCGATGGGGTTCACGTTTCCCCAGTAGGTCTCCTGCTGGGGATGTTCCAGCGGGTCGCCGTAAACCTCGGACGTGCTGGCCTGCAGGATACGCGCGTGGACCCTCCGGGCCAGCCCCAGCATGTTCAGTGATCCGATCACGTTGGTCTTGATGGTTTTCACGGGGTTGTGCTGGTAATGGATCGGCGAGGCTGGACAGGCCAGGTTGAATACCCGGTCGGCTTCCAGCAGGATGGGCTGGGTAATGTCATGGCGGATGATCTCGAACCTGGGATGGTTCATCAGGTAGCGGATGTTTCGTTTGCGTCCCGTGAAAAAGTTATCCAGGCAGACGACTTCCTCCCCCCGCGCAAGTAAAAGTTCACACAGATGCGAGCCGATGAAGCCGGCCCCCCCGGTAACCAGATTAACTATCGCCATGGCCTGTTCCCGATTGGACGCGGTCCGGTTACAGTTTTCGTCCGGATGTTCGATAATATCATAAGAACGGGAAAAAGAGGGACGTCCTGACCCTCGCGAGGAGATAAACCATGATCCGGAATCCTGAAGAGGTGCGCTGGTTCCATTCCATCGATCTTGGGAACGGCGTCATTACAAGGGGACATAAACCCCACGACCTGTTACTCGAGGAAAGCGATTACGTATTCCGGTACAGTCCCGCGGGGCTTTCCGTTCTGGACGTGGGGGCATGGGACGGCTTTTTTTCATTCGAGGCCGAACGCCGCGGGGCGGCCCGTGTGCTGGCCACGGACCATTTCTGCTGGAGCGGTCCCGGCTGGGGAACGTTCGACGGGTTTGACACGGCGCGGCATTATCTCAACTCGAAGGTGCAGGACCTGGATATCGATGTGCTTGATATCAGTCCGGAGACGGTGGGAACCTTCGACATGGTACTGTTCCTGGGCGTTTTGTACCACCTCAAGAATCCCTTCCTGGGTCTCGAAAAGGTGACCGCGGTATGCGAAAAACAGATCGTGGTCGAAACCGTGATAGACCTGTGGGACCTGGAGCGTCCAGCTGCCGCGTTCTACCCGGGCAAGTCCAAGCTGGGTGACCCTACCAACTGGTGGGGCCTGAACCATCACGCCGTGGCTGCCATGCTGAACGAACTGGGTTTCCCCCGGGTCGAAGTATTGCTGCATCCACGGTCTTCCCCGCAGAATCCGGACAGCATGCGCGCGTTTTTCTACGGATTCAGGGAATAACAGTTGGGAGTCATGAGGGTTAACCATTCAAACGGAGAAGGGAATGAGGCCCGTTACGATGCTCCCGTATGACCATATCGGGGGCAGGATCGGTACGCATGAGTTCACGAGCAAGGCAGTTGGGCGTGGGCATCGGCCTGTTGTTGTTGGCTGGTTGCGGAGGAGAAGGGGCGGACGGGCCGTCCCGGTGGCAGCCCCGGCTGGACGCGACGTGGCGGTACCAGTTGAGTGAACCTGTCACCGCGCCCGTTTCCGGGGTAGACGTCTACGTGCTGGATCTTTTTGATACGCCCGGTGAGACGGTCTCCGCGCTGAAGGCCGGCGGCGCCCGGGTGGTGGCCTACTTCTCCGCGGGCAGTTACGAGGACTGGCGGCCGGACGCGTCGAGATATCCCGGGAATATTGTCGGCGCTCCCTACGAAGGATGGCCCGGGGAACGCTGGGTGGACATCCGGGCGCTGGACGTGCTGGGGCCCATTCTGCGCGATCGCCTCGACCTTGCCGTCCAGAAAGGGTTTGACGGCGTGGATCCCGACAATGTCGACGGCTATCTCAATGCCACGGGTTTTCCGTTGCGGGACGCCGACCAGATCCACTTCAACCGGTGGATCGCCCGGGAAGCCCACCGGCGAGGCCTGGCCGTGGGACTCAAGAACGATCCGGAACAGGCAACTGTCCTGGAACCCGATTTTGACTTCGCCGTGAGCGAATCCTGTTACGCTGAAGGCTGGTGTGACCTCTGGAAGCCTTTCGTTGACGCGGCGAAGCCTGTGCTTGCCATCGAATATACCGATACCCTCTCCGAGTCTGAATTTGTCAACGGGGCGTGTGCTTCCGTGCTGGCCGGCGTGCGGCCCGTGCTCTGTCGCCGGGAACTGGACGGCTGGACCATGTCATGCCCGGGAAATTAAACGGGTTCTTCCAGGTGTTATCCGTTGCGCCATTGCGGAGGCATCAGGAGACGTCATGGCGGATTTCGACAACACCGGATCTTTCCGGCAGCGGCTGGAAGCCTTCTGGCCCTATTACCTTGGAGAGCATAGCCGGCGGATTACCCGCCTGTGGCATTTCGCGGGGTCCACGCTGGGGCTGGTCTGCCTGCTGGCCTTTTTCATCGACCAGAAATGGTGGCTGATTCCCCTTGGCCTCGTGCTCGGGTATGGATTCGCGTGGATTGGGCATTTCTTTTTCGAGAAGAACCGTCCCGCCACGTTCAAGTATCCGTTGCTGTCGTTCCTGTCTGACTGGCGGATGTTCTACTGCATTTTGACAGGACGGATTTCCCGGGAACTGGATCGGTTCGACATCCGGGAAAAGTGATGGGGCGCGCCGCGACACTGGGGTGAACGACGCGTCGGTCCACGCGTCAAAGATACCCAAGCGCGCGCATCTGTTCCTGGGTAGCGTTATCCATGGGCACTTGGGGGGGCTGGTCCTGCGCGGAACCCGGGGCTTGCCCCGGAGTCGATCCTGTTCCGGTTACGCCTCGCAGGACGGCGTCCATCTTAAGGCGCATCTGGTTTAAAAGATCGGTTGCTTCCGACGTTCCAGCGAGGTCCCGGTGTTCTGCCGGGTCGGTCCGACGGTCATAAAATTCTTCGGGACGCACGCCGCGGGGATTATCCGGGTTCGCCTGGATCAGGGTATGGCTGGCGTCACGGACGGAACGCATCCGGTTACCTTCAAAATCGATTTCCGTGAAAGCGAGGCCTCCCTCCGCGACGGGGCTGCCCGCGGGGTCCACGAGGGGCACTCCGGGGAGACCAGGCAGTGCGGCCAGCATGTGGTCCTGGCCGCAGACCCGTAGCACCGTCGGCATCAGGTCCACCAGCCGGGCCAGGCCTTCCACCCGGGAACCGGCGTAGACATTTCCCGGCAGTTTCAGGGCGAGGGGCACCCGGGCCAGTTCTTCGTACACGGTCTGGCCATGCCACCAGCCGCCATGATCATGAAATTCCTCACCGTGATCCGACACGAAAACGATCAGCGTGTTGTCGTACAATCCCCGTTCGCGCAGGCCCTGGAACAGCCGGGCGAGGTGGCGATCCAGGTAATTGACCTCTGAACAATAGGCCCGGAACATGGGCTCCCGGAATCGTTCCGGGTCGGGATGTTCCATGCGCGCCCGCGCGTACCCCACGCCGGGCCGTTCGTGGTCCATGAACGGGTCGTGGGTATCCATGTAATGCAGGTAAAGGTAGAAAGGCCGGTCCTTGGGACGTTCCGTGTCGAACCATCGCAGGGCGGTGTCCGTAACCGATTCCGCGGGCTGGTAGAAGTCGGTGACGCGAAGGCGTCCACCCCGGAGTTTACCCTCGACCGTCAGAAAAACCTTGCGGCAGACCTGGTACAGGGAGAGACGGGTGGCGCCCGGCGTGGCACCAGGAAGGGGATTCGGCTTGAGATCGGTGTAGGAGTCGAATCCAGCATCAAACCCAAACAAGGACAGGGTGTTGGGATTATTGGAAAACCCCGCCGTGTGCCAGCCGGCCTTGCGCAGGCATTCCGCCAGGGTGGGCAGGCCTGGACGGAGGGCGGCGGTTTTGGTCTCCGCGCCGTGGTCGTGGGGATACCGTCCCGTGAACATGGTCGCGAAAGACGGCTTGGTCCAGGTAGCCCCCGCGTAGGCACGGGCATAAACCACGGCTTCCTGGGCGAAGGCATCGATAGCGGGCGTATCCGTTGGGGCGTCGGGGTTCCACGGCTTGAGCACGTCCGCCCGCAGGGCGTCTACCGCGCAGAGGATCACGTTCGGCGCGTCGGCGGGCGGAGCAGTCCCTGTGGACGTGGGACGCGTGGCGGGCTGGGGCTTGAGCGTTACGGCGGCCTGGCCCGCGCCCCAGGCGATGGCCACGAGGAGCATCCAGCCCACGGCGGCAAGCAGGTTCAGGGGCAGCATGCGTCCGCGAACGCGTTGCTCGAGCCATATGCCTTTGAGCAGTGCGATCCCAAATCCCACGCAGGTTGCTCCCCCGCACAGAAGTCCCCAGAATGCCATCCAGGAAACGGTCAGGCCATGTCCGGCCAGCACGTCCCGCTGGATCCGGAATAGGCCAATGACCAGTGAGCCCGTAACGAAGGCTCCCGCCCAGGCCAGCGCTACGGTGGTGGCCCAGGCCGGGGGACGATTTCGCAGCATGCCGATGAACAACCATCCGCATGCCATAACCAGTCCCACTCCACCGAACAGCACGCCGTAAACCAGGCCGCCCCACCAGAAAAGCCCGGCGTCCTCCACCCAGGGAAGGGACCGGGAGATCCAGCCGGCTTCAAGCAGGGCGATCAACGTGCCGGCCATGGCGCCCCCAAGCAGTCCTCCCGTGAGCGCGCCTGCCAGGGCGGCCCGCCACCGGCGCGTGGTCCCGGGATCCAGTTCCGGCAACTCGGTTCCACCCGCCCCGCGGGCGCGCAGGGCAGCCAGTTCTTCCCGCAACCGGAGCGCTTCCGCCCGGGAGATTCCTCCCCACAGCAACAGGGGAATACTCAGGATGAATGGAATGATTTCTCCCGCCCACAGTTCCAGGTGACCACCCAGAATAGCGGGAGCGTGTCCGGCTTTCGGGCCCAGGACCAGGCCAAAGGCGGCTTCCCGCACCCCCATGCCAGAGATGGTCAGGGCCAGGACGGACGCGGCGATCATCAGCGGACTTACGAAAAGAATATCCGCCACCGAAGCGTCGCGCGCCCGGATGGCCATGAAGGTGCACTGAAACGTCGCGCAGGTGCCCAGGTGGACGCCCAACCCGAAAACCAGCGCCAGCAGCAGGGTGGACCGATGGGCGGCGTAGGCCGTGGCGGCTGCCCCGAACCGGTTGATCAACCGGCGTGTCCGGCCCGGTACCGGCAGCACGGAAACCAGGATCTGGATCGCCCGGGGTTGCAAGAGCAACAGCAGGCTGACGGTGACGCCCGTCAGCAGGATGGCCATGATGACCGCCAGCAGCGGCACGTTGATTTTGAAGTAGCGGAATCCCAGCGGGAAGGTTGTCAAAACCAGGAAGGCCAGCGCGATGATGCCCGTGAGTTTTTCCACGGCAATGACCGTAGCGCACCGGACGGGATCCCCCGTGTCCCGGGAAGAAGCGACAAGCCGGAATCCATCCAGTCCCAGCGTGCCCGGCAGCAACAGGCCGATGGCCCGGCCCATGAACCACTGGTACGCTAGGGATCGCCAAGGAAGCCGCAGGCCCTGTCCCGCCAGCAGCAATCGCCAGCGAATGATCCCGCAGCCGATCCCCAGCAGTTTCACGCCCGCCGCGCATCCCATCCAGAACAGGAACCAGCCCGGGCCGGTTTCGCTGACCCGTACCATTTCCCGCCACACGTCGCCCACCCGCACGCCGCCAAACAATCCCGCGGGCAGGCCGAGCCATTCCGGCCGGAAAATCAGCGTGAACAGGATTGCCACGAAGGCGAATTTTACGAGGAATAATGCCGCGCGCTTCATTCGATTCTGCCGTTGTTTACCCCGCCCGCCAGACCCGTATCATACGGACAGGGCCTCGTGGTGACCAACCGCTCGATGCCGTCATCAGAAATACCAGGTCAGTTCCGCGCGGAGCATGTCGTCCTTCCGGACGAAAGTCAGCAGGTTGTCCGCGGAAATACCCGAGAACATGCGTAGTTCCACGGCCAGTTTCAGGTCATCCCGCAACCGCCGATCCGCCTGGATCGAGGTCACTACACCGCCGCTTTCGGGGTCGATGATCCATCCAGCCTGTACCGTGGTGCTCTGGGTATCGTTGAAGGCGAGCCGCCCACCCACGAAGACATCGTTCTGGAACAGGGAATAGGATTCCCGGCCCCGGCTATCCCAGATGTATTCCAGGAACAGGTAGAGATCTTTAGTGCTTTTGAAGATGCTGTTGAAAGGGTACTCAAATCCAGTGACCGCGGCGGCATAGGTGCGGGGCTCACCGGAACGCCAGATTCCTTCGAATTTCCAGACCAGTTTTTCGCCGGTCCACTGGATTTCCAGGCCAGTCTGGTTGATCAGGTCGTAGTAAGGGGCCAGCTTGGAATTCGGGAGCGTGCGGAAAAGATCAAACCAGAAACTATTGATGTTCGCGCCGGACAGGGAGAACGTGCCTTCCGGTGGGAAGGTATACCCCAGCACCTGGGTGAGAAACCTGGGCGACCGTGAAGTGCCACTGAACTGCGAAATGGCAACGTCCCACGAACCGAAGTAATGGCTGTAGCGGGCGGCAAGGTCCACGTGCATGGACTCATTTTCCGCTTCGTAATAGTGTTCGTGGGTGACGGGGACCGGAGTACGGTAACGGCCGTGTTCTCCGGTCAGGGTCCGGCGGCGGAAGCCAGGCATCACGTAGAAATCCAGGTTACCCCACGGATTCACCAGGGTCAGGTTGGCCATGGGCTGCCCCAGTTTCTGGGTGCCCGAGATACTGTCCACCATGTCCGTCTGGTTGATGATGTCCACGAGGTGCATGGACTCGGTAACGCCCCAGAACACCTGCTGGATGCCCAGTCGCAACTCGTAGCGCTCGCTGGTTTTCATCCAGTAGAGTTTGCGGATATCGAGGTGAGAGCGTTCCTCGTCATGGGTATCCCACCGGCCGTATGGGGTGAACACCAACTGGGTCCGGCTGTCCGGCCACTCGTGGGCGTATTCGGCTTCGCCAGACAGGCTCCAGGTGCCGTGTCCCAACTGGTCCGGGTCGTAGGGGGGGGAGGGAAATACCCGACCCTCAATGTTCAGGTTACCCTGCCAGTCTCCCGCGGATGCCAATGATCCAAGAGCCGCTGAGGTGATCAGCGGAAGCGCGAAAAGCAAAACGCGGCGACTAGCGCGCGCTCTTGAGGGCGTTCTGGTCAAAGTCGCGTTCCGTCAGACCTGTTTTGAACTGGATATTTTTCCACTCCAGGATGGTGCTTTTTCCGGACTGGTGATTGACCATTTCCATGCGGGCGGGGCGCCAATGGTGGTCCAGGTACTGCTGATACCCGGAGAGGGTAAGGGTTTTGAGCAGTTCGCCCTTCTTGTCGTAATAGTCCACCTTCTGTACCCGCAACTGTTCCTTGTCCAGCCAGGCCACCTGTTTTGAATACCCCGATTCCTTGTTTTCCGGGTACCGTTCCAGCTTGTGACACGGCATCCCATCCAGTTCTTCTTCTCCCAGGTACTTGTAGGAAAATTTCTCCACCCGCTGGGAACCCATGTCTTCAAAGGCGAACTCGCTGCCCATGAACGGTCCGGACTGGCCACTGCCGGTGATCCGCTTGACCCGGTTCACGGAGGGAATGAACAGCCACTGTTCATCGGGCTTGTCCTTGTAAGAATAGGTCAGCAGGGCCGTGCCGCGCACATCTTTTGGGGTATCAAAAATTACCAGGGCCCGGATAGCGTCATTTTCCCCTTCCAGGGTTTTGATGCGCAGTTCCCGGCGCATTTCATCATTATTCCGGTTTTTGAGAATCATCACGAGGTCTGCTACCTGGTCACCGTACCCGCGGTCCCGGTTCCAGGCTTCCTGGGCAATGGCAAGCCCTTTTTCTTCGGGTGTTTCCGCTGTCGCGCGCGGCGAAGGAATCAGCAATGAGCCCAACAGCAGGGTGATGATCAACAACGCTTTCCGTTCAACTTTCCACCGCGAGCAGTTGTTCTTCACGACGTATCTCCTCCAGCGTTTTCACCGCGACCCGTTCCCGGCGGTCCAGGTACAGCAGCAGGGACGGCAACAACAACAGGTTAGACCCAAGGGCCAATGTCATGATAATAGCCGAAAGAACCCCCAGGTTGTCACTAAACACCATGGGCGACAGGGCTAGCACGCCGAACCCCGTGGCCAGCACCACCGCCACGGCCCACAGGGCCTTGCCGCAATGGGTATAGGCGTACCGGATGGCATCCTCCGTGGTCAGGCCATACAGGCGCCGCGCGCGCAGGTACTTCGACATGAAGTGGATACAATTGTCCACGATAATCCCGACGGTGATCGAAATGATGGAAGACATGCTGAAGTTCATGGTCCACCCCATCATGGCCCAGGTTCCAAAGCCCACGATGATGGGGATCATGTTGGTCGGCAGGCTGAGCAGGCCGAACACCACGGATCGCAGGGACACCATGATGGCCAGCATGACCAGGATGACGGTCATGGGTGAGGAAATCCACATGGAGTCGATCATCGTCCGGGAAATATCGGTAAACAGCACAGGCAGTCCCACCGCGTCCGTGCGCATGTATTCGGGCAGGTTATGCCGCATCCATTCCCGCGCGTGATCCCGCAGCACGGACATCTTTTCCGACGACAGGTTGGCCGTGGTTACCGAGAACAGCGTGGCCGATTTGTCCACGTTGATTTCGCTGTTCAGGTCGATCCCCTGCGGCAGGGACATCTCGTACAGCAACAGGTACTGCGCGGCCATCTCCCTCGTTTCGGGCAGCCGGTACATGTCGGGGCGGTCGCCGTGCAGGGCCTTGTTCAGGCGTTTCATGGTGTCCGCGATGGTGCGCACGTGCACAACCCCGGGTTGCTGGCGGAACCAGTTTGCCAGCCGGTCAAGTCCTTCCAGGTATTCCGGGTCCGTCACGCCATCCGATTCCCTGGCGGGAATGGGATAACTCAGCACGTAGATGCCGGTCAGGTTATCCATCGCGTATTCCGTGGTGGCCCGGATGGGATAGCCCTTTTCAAACCAGTCCACGAACTGGTTATTGATCTCGAGTTTCGTGACGTAATAGCCGAAGACGACCGTGAGCACGCCGAAGACCGCGAGTGGAACCGCCCGCCATCGCAGGACTGCTTCGGCAGTCCAGGCCATGGCCCGTTCCACCAGGTCGTCCAGCCGGCTTTGCCGCACTCGGAAGGGTAAGATTGCCAGGAACGCCGGGAGAAATACCACCGCAAGGAACCACGCCACGATCACGCCCCCCAGCACGAGGTTACCAAAAGCCTGAATGGGCGGGATGCCCACGAAATTCATGCTGAAGAAACCGAAAGCGGTGGTAAGACTCGTGAGGAACGCGGGGGACTGGTTGATCCGCATCGTTTCGATGATGGCTGCTTTCTTTTTCATGCCGTCGCGCATGCTCTTCTGCATGGTCGTGATGATGTGGATACAGTCGGATACCGCCAGGGTGAGAATGACCAGCGGAGCGGGGCTCACCGGGCCAGAAACGCGGTAGCCCAGCAGGCAGTAAGCGCCCACGGAAATCAGGACGCTCATCAGAACCACGGTGGCGATGGCCAGGGAAAGCAACACCGACCGCAACAGGATCGTCATCATGACCAGCAGTAAAACCAGCATGATCGGTACCAGGGTTTCCAGGTCCCGGATGGTTGCCGTCCGGAAGGCGTCGTTGAGTGGAATCACCCCGGTAACCCCGACCGATACTTCCGGAAATCGCTGTTCCGTTTCCCGGGCGAGGCGTTTGGCTTCCTGGGTCAGCAGTCCGCCCCCGTTCACGGTAGTCTCCGGAATCTGTACCAGCAGGTTGACACCGGTGACGGCACTGCCGGGCTTGATCAAGCGATTAACCAGAAGATCTTCCTGAAAGGCCGCTTCCTTCGCCCGGGCAAAGTCTTCTTCCGTGGCCGTCGAAGGATCCTCGATGAGGGGCCGCACGTACAAGTCATCTTCGTCTGCCCATACCCGCTGAAAATTGCTCAGTGAATCCACCCGGAGCACAAAGGGCAGTTTCCATGATTCCTCGGTCAGGTAGGCCAGGGCTTCGAAGACCCGGCGGGTAAAAATTTCGCCGTTTTTCGCCGTGACCACGAAAAACACGGTATCGTCCTTGGAGAAAGCGTTCTGCATGGCCTCGTAGGCCTGCAGTTTCGGATCGTCATGGCGAAAGAAGACCCGGTAGTCGTTTTCCAGGACAAAATAGCGGAACCCGTAGGAACAGCAGGCCGTCAGTACCAGGCAGGCCAGCACTACGGCCACCCGGTGTCGTAACAGCCAGCGATAGAAGGCTACTTCGTAGAGTTCGAAGCGGGAGTGCACGTTGAAATCTGATTGCATGAACAGGTCCGCCCCGTTGTATTGCTTGGAAACCCGGTTCGGGCTGAGTACCTGGCGGGAAAACGATGTCCCGGCACACGCATCCGGCTGTAATGTACCAGAAATGACCGCTTCCGTTACAGTTCAGTTTCCCCGGACGGATGGATCAGGACGATAGATTGCTTCTGTCCTGGCGGGGAATATATGCTATCGACCTCAAGTTTACCCCGGATGTACTGGTGTTGTGTATCATAATCAGTTCGTGTTACAATTCCCATTAAGGGAATCGCTAGCGGTTTTGAGGGCATCAGAGTGGCCGACGCACCCAAGACCGGTCGGTAGCAAACGGAGAGCAGATCCATGAGCAACGCGAAAAGTTTGACCAGCGCGGATTTCAACGCGACCATCGCCAAGGGTGTAACGCTGGTAGATTTCTGGGCGGAATGGTGCGGTCCCTGTCGCATCATGGGTCCCGTGGTGGACGAAGTAGCCCAGGAATTCGAGGGCAAAGCCGTGGTGGCCAAGGTCAACGTTGATGAAGAACAGCAGTTGGCCATTAACTTCGGTATCAACTCGATTCCTGCTTTCCTGGTTTTCAAGGATGGAAAGCCGGTGGACCGGTTGATCGGCGTGGTCAGCAAGGCTGCCCTTTCCGGCCTCATCAGCAAGCACCTGGACTGAATCTACCGACGTGTGACCCCGATTCGCCTGTTGCCGACAAGGCAGGGGGTGCGCGGGGGTGTGGAGACGGTAAATCGGCTTTCATACCGGTGGGATGCGGATCGCGTTCCACCGGTTTGTCATTGGGACACGAATTTGCTCTGGCCCGGAAAGGGGGCAGTTTGTCATAATGTGTCTGGGCGCCGGGGCAGGGGGAAAAGTGGAGAACGGTCATGCCGGTTACGCCGATTCACTGGGAAAACGGACGGCTTGCCATACTGGATCAGACTCGCCTTCCGGGGGAAACCCTCTGGGTGTATCCGGATTCCGCGGAAGCGGTTCGCGAGGCTATCCGCGCGTTGCGGGTCCGCGGAGCCCCGGCCATAGGCGTTTGCGCGGCCTGGGGGGTTGCGCTGGAACTGGTCCGGCACGCCCCGGTGTCCCCGCCTGCCGCCCTGGATATTGTGACCAGGGCGGTGACCGTGCTTCGTTCCGCCCGTCCCACGGCGGTTAACCTGTTCTGGGCGCTGGACCGGGTGGAACAGGTAGCCCGGAGGGCCGTGGAGTCGGGGGAGGCGAATGTGGTCGAAGTAGTTATCCGGGAAGCGGAGGCGATTCAGCGGGAAGATGAGGCCATGTGCGAGGCGATTGGCCGGCATGGCGAACCCCTGGTGCCGGACGGCGGTGGGGTGCTGACCCACTGTAACGCGGGAGCCCTGGCCACGGCCGGTATCGGTACCGCGCTGGCACCGCTGTACGTGGCCCATCGCATGGGCCGGTCTTTCCGGGTGTTTGCCGACGAAACGCGTCCCCTGCTGCAGGGCGCACGGCTGACCGCGTGGGAACTCCGGCAGGCGGGACTGGACGTTACGGTCATCTGTGATAACATGGCCGCCTCGCTCATGGCCGCTCGCCGGATCCACATGGTGATCGTGGGGGCCGACCGTATCGCGGCGAACGGGGACACGGCGAACAAGATCGGTACCTATGGCCTGGCCGTGCTGGCCCGGGCCCACGATATTCCCTTTTACGTGGCGGCACCTTCCTCCACCTTTGACCTTTCGCTGGAGCATGGCGCGCGGATTCCCATCGAGGAGCGGGATCCATCGGAGGTGACCTGCTGGCAGGGTGTACCGGTGGCGCCTGAAGGAGTACCGGCGTACAATCCGGCCTTTGACGTCACGCCGGCGGAACTGATTACCGCTATCATCACGGAAAAGGGGATCATTTCCGCGCCCGACCGCCACCAGGTTGCCGCGGTCATGGGGAGATCCGGAGCATGAACGCGGTGTCCGTTTCCCGGAATACCTCACGACCCTTGCGCGTGGTGGCCATCGACGGGCCGGCCGGCGCGGGGAAAAGCACCATTGCCCGGCTTGTGGCCCGGGAACTGGGATTTGATTACCTTGACACGGGGGCCATGTACCGGGCAGCCACCTGGTACGTGTTGCGGCTGGGGGTGCCCATGGATAACCCGGAGGCCCTTACCGCCGCCGTGGGGGGAATGGAATTGCGTGTTGAACCGGGACCAGGAGGCGCGCGGGTGTGGGTAAACGGAACGGAAGTTACCGACGTGATCCGTACCCCGGAAATTACCGCGAACATCTGGCGGGTGGATGAAGTGCCGGGGGTCAGGCAGGTACTGGTTGCCCGGCAAAGGGAGTTCGGGGAAACCCACGATACCGTGGCCGAGGGGCGTGACATGGGTACGGTGGTCTTTCCGGACGCGCCCTGCAAGATTTACATGGATGCCTCGCCAGAATGCCGGGCCCAGCGCCGCGCCTCCGAATTGTCCGCGCGGGGTCTGCAGGTGGATGTTGAGCAGGTGCTGCGGGACATCGTGGAACGCGACCGGAAAAACATGACCCGGGCGGTGTCTCCCCTGCGCCCCGCCGAAGACGCGGTCATCCTCGACACGACGGATTCATCCCTGGAGGAGGTATCGCGGAAGGTGCTGGCCATCGCCCGAGAGCGCCTGGGACTGGGTTCATGAATCGGCCCTGGCTGCTGCCCGAGCAGGATTACGCTGCCGCGACGGCCATGGCGCGCGCGCTGGGGATCAGTCCCGTGACCGCGGCCCTGTTGCGCCAGCGGGACGTGCGTACCACCGAAGAAGCCGCCCGGTTCCTGCGTCCTTCCCTGAAGCACCTGTTTGATCCGTTTCTCATGACCGATATGACTGCCGCCGTCGAAAGGATTACCCTGGCCCGGGACCGGCAGGAAAAGGTGCTGGTCTTTGGCGATTACGACGTGGACGGCGTTTCAGCTGCCGCACTGCTGTGGCGAGGATTGCGTCGCTTCGGCATCGAATCCGTTGACGCCGACATGCCGGACCGGCTGAACGAAGGTTTCGGCCTGGCCCCGGAACATGTCGAGCAGGCCGCCGCGCGGGGGTACCGGCTGATCGTTACCGTGGACAACGGGATCAGCGCGCTCAGCGCGGCCCGGCGCGCCCGGGAACTGGGGGTGAGCCTCATCGTCACGGATCACCACAAGCCCGAAACGGAACTGCCGGACGCCGACGCGGTAATCAACCCGTTGCGGGAGCCGCCCGATCATCCCGCCCGGGGACTGTGCGGCGCGGGCGTGGCGTTCAAGTTGAGCACGGCGCTGAACGGCACGCCCAACGACCTGGATCTCGCGGCCCTGGGCACCATTGCCGATATCGTGCCCCTGCGCGGGGAGAACCGGGTGATTGCCACGTTCGGGCTCCGGCACATGCAACAGCACCAGCGGATGGGCCTGCGCGTGCTGGCCAGGGTGGCCGAGCGTCCCATCGGGTCCGTCACGAGCGAGGACATCGGCTTCATGCTGGCGCCGAGGCTCAACGCGGCAGGCAGGCTGGAAGACGCCCGGACCGCGCTGCGATTGCTGCTTTGCGAGGATGAGGCCGAAGCGCACGCCCTGGCCCGGGAACTCGACCAGACCAACCGCCAGCGCCAGGAAATTGAGCAGGCCGTGTACGAGGACGCCGTGGAGGAGATCGACGCGTGGGTACAGCCTGACCGCTGTTCCATCGTGGTGGCGCGTTCCGGGTGGCATCCCGGGGTCATCGGGATTGTCGCGTCCCGGCTGCTGCAGCGGTACCAGCGCCCGGTATTCGTGCTGAGCCTCGATGAGGCCGGCATGGCGCGCGGATCCGGTCGCAGCGGCGCCAATTTCGATCTGATGGCCGCCCTGATTTCCTGCGCGGATCTTTTCGAGAAATTCGGGGGTCACCGGGCCGCCGCCGGCCTGACCATGCGGGCCGACCTGGTGGAAACCTTCCGCGAACGGTTTGAAGAAGCCGCCCGGGCCCAGTTCGGCGGGGTACCCCAGCCCGTGCCGCTGCAGATCGACGCCATTTCAGGTATTTCCCTGCTGCATCCCGACCTGATAGGGGAAATCAACCAGTTGCGGCCCTTCGGCGAAGGCAACCGCCAGCCGGTACTAGCCGCGTTCGGCGTGCGGATCGTTCCCGGGTCCGTCAAGGTGTTCAAGGACGATCACGTGGCCATGCGGCTCAGCCAGGGGCGGGCGGTCTGTTCCGCCATCTGGTTCCGGGGCGCCGAGCGGTTCTGGCAGGGCAACTTTTCCGGAGAGGTGGACGTGGCGTTCATACCCGAACCGAGCACCTATCCCGGAGACACGCCGGTGCGGATGAAAGTGGTCGATATCCGCGTGGCGGAACCGATCGATACGGACCAGGACTGAAAACCGCCGATTCAGCGATGGCGAAACGCCCCGTACCACTGGCTGCCGCCGTGGTCGAGGTGGAGGACGTATACCCCTTCCAGCCTGGTTTCGAACCCGTATTTCCAGGTAACGTCCCGGCCGAAGTGCCAGTCCGAACTTTCGAAATGATCCAGTTCGTGGTATTTCACCCGTTGCAGGATTTCCCTTCGGACACACTGGAAAAAGCCGATGGGCGTGCCGTCACTTTCCCGCGCGCGTAATTCACCCGGACCGGCGAGCAGTTGTTCATGGCATTCCCAGGGACGGATCTCGCCCACGAGGATGGCCGCGGTAGTTTTGGGATCCAGCATTTTCCGGCCTTCCGGGGCCACGTGAAATGCCTGGGGTCCCAGCGACTCTATGCGGGCAAGCAGGTCGGGTGGAGCCACGATGTCCGCGTCCATCAGCGCCGTCCATTTGCCCGCGGCAAGCCTGGCCGCCTCGTTAATCATGAACCCCTTGGCCTTGACGCAGCCGGACGGCATGGGCAGGCGCACCCATCGGGTGCCGGGATAAAGCATTTCCATGGAGTCCAGGACGTCGTCCGTGGCATCGACACCGGGCACGTAGGCCACGATTACCTCTACCGAACCTTCCGGCAGGCCCTGTTGCCGGGCGATGGACGCCAGGGCTACCTGCAGCCGTCGGGAGAAGCGGGTGCATACCACGATGACCGAAAACAGCAGGTTCCCCGGGGCGGGGGGCGCGAGATCGGCATGTTCCCACACCTGCACGGACTGGGTAAAAATCATGCCGTCAATGTTGTGCAGGCAGATGCGGGGCTCGCACACGTCCGGGAGACGTTCGGGGACCGCCCGGTTACCTTCGAGCCGCACGGGCAGCAGGGACTGGTCGTCCCGGAGCAGCACGTACGCCCCATCCTGGGCCACGTGCAGGGTGATCCGGTGGGTATAGTCCACCATCGGTACCAGCAAGCGGGCATGTCGGCCCAGCGCGAATCCCGCGTATTCTGCCACGCCTCCGCCCAGCATGTAGGACACGGTGAAGGGAGGCTTTAATCGTCCCAGGGGCGTGCTGACCTGCTCACACAGGGAAAACGAGGTCCATCGCACGGCCCCCGGCATGTGCAGGGAATAAACCCCATCGACGGTGTAGTCCTGTTCGCTCAGCGCGCGGTCGGGGGGGCGACGTCTCAGGATTTCCCGGGCGGTATCCGCGAGGTAATCGCTGGCTTTCAGGGTTTCCAGGCGTTGGCGATCCACGGGATCCAGCAGGGATTCCTGGTCGGGGGACGCGCCTGCCCAGGCCAGGGGGGCTCCAGGAATGGCCCGGGGCGTGAAACCGGGATGGGCCGTCTGGAATCCTGCCGTCACCCGGTCACAGACCATGCGGAAGGCACAGCCGCCGCAGACCGGTCCCCGTTCGGCTTCCCGCTTGCGCTGGTACCGTTCCAGGGCGGCGTCCCATTCTTCCGGCGTGCGAGGGGGTGGTCGGAACCGGCGTTTCAGCGGGCTCAGCCGCCGGGCCAGTTTGTGGTACATCCACACCCGGATATAAAACCGCGGATAATCCAGCAGCCAGGGAAACAGCGCGGCGTCAATGCCCTGGTGGAGGGAGACGCCCCGGGAAAGCATGTTTTCCAGCACGGCATCCACCCGGCCAGGACTGTGCCGGAACAATTGTTCGGCGAGAACCCGGGAAGGGGCGTTGTAATCCCGGCAATCCCGGCGACGTTGCAGATCGTTCTGCACGCGGGCACGCAGCGTTTCGGGTACCGCGCAGAACGGCACGTCCCTCAGGATCAGGGGTAATCCCGCGTCCCCCAGCGCGGCGGCGTTCGCGAGCCACCGGCTCCACCATTCGCTTCCTGGCGGCGAGGCCTGAATGAAGGGATCCGTGATGAAGGCGGTCAGCGCGGAAAACCGGTCTTTCTGGCGTCCCAGTCGATCGATGGCCTGGGGGGATAACCCGGCCATGACGGCGGGGTCCAGCCACAACCGGACCAGCAGTCCCGCGTCTGCCGCCGCGTCCAGCCATGCCATCGTTCGGTCGTTTTCCGGGTCCGCGGGGGCCAGGCACAGGTCCGGCATGCCGTACCGGGACGCCCAGGATTTCAGCGAGGACGGGGGCGCGCAAGCCGGTTGCAGGCGCAGGGAAGGCTGAATGGCGTCTGACGCGCACCACTCGAACACCGCCTCAATGAAGGCCAGGTGATCCGGCAGGGCCATGAGGTCTACCTTGGGCGTGGTGTACAGGTTCCGGTGTACCCGCACCCACCGTTGCACCGTGATCAGCGGCAGGGTATCTCCCGCCCGGTTATACAGGCAGACCAGCCCGCGCGCCGAAGGCAGGTTCCACTTCGGCCCGATAACCCGTTCCCCGGTATCCTCCCCGTGACCCGGCTCGACGGGACGATCCTGTCCCGGGAGCGTGTTCATAGGGCCCAGTCGCGATCCTCGGGATATACGATTTTCCACTGGTCCCGGATGAAGAACTTCGGGTCATCCGTGGGCGGCACGTCGGTGATCGGTTGCGCCTCGTCGGTGCCGAAGAAATCGACGTAGTCGCCGTGAAATCCGTCGCAGATCTGCCGGACGTGACATCCCGCGCAGGCTTCGGAATACTTGTAATGGCAGTCCGCCGCGGCCCGGACCTTTGCTTCGTCCTGGTACATCAGTTCGGCGGTTTTGATCTTCTGCTGCAGGGTGGAAAGCAGGTGCTGGGCTTTCAGGGCCGCGCCGTAGAGTACCGGGTGTTTTTCATAGGTGTCCCGCACCTTGTGCGGATCCTGTCCGTACACCCGTCGCGCGAAGGCCCCGATTTTCAGGGGGGGCGAGGGATTACCATCCCGCATCATCTGGGGTTGTTTCATGGTCCACAGCCAGCTCTGGTAATCCCACTCGTGAATGTCGTAGGACAACTGCTGGAAATTGTAGAAGTTCTTCCGATGCCTGGGTTCGGCCATGCAGATCGGCAGGTACCGCACGTTCACCTCGATGCCCGCCGCTTCCAGCATGTCGATCGCCTCGGCCAGGCGCGGCTTGATCTCGGAATACCGCGCCACGGTGTCCGCTCGCCGGTGCCCCGTATGCTGGTCATTAAAGGGATTGAAGGCGATGTAATTGACCGCGAGGGCCCCATACCGGATGGCATGTTCCGCCACCTGGGTGAGAATGGGCACCACGGGCTTCGACATAGTGCAATTGATCCGGAAGGGAAATCCGGCTGTCCGCATGTTCTCCAGGGCGGCCGTGATCTTCGCGTACGCGCCCTTCACGCAGACGACCTCGTCATGAATGTCCCCCACGCCGTGCAGGCTTACCAGGAAATCCCGCAGCCCCGCGTCGCGGTACTTTTCTACCATGCCGGGCTTGGCCAGCATCAGGCCGTTGGTGATCAGCGTGGGAATGAGCCCGATGTCCCGGCAATGCCGGATCAGTTCGAAGATATCCTTGTAAACCGTGGGTTCCCCGCCCTGGATATCGATGGCCCGGCAGTCATAGAGGTACCGCAGGGTACTGGTAATCTGCTTGGCCTTTTCCAGGCTCATGAAAGCGTGTTCGGGGTGTTTATGGTCCAGGATGCGGTCGATGAAGTAACAGAAATAACATCGCTGGTTGCAGGTCTGGCCCAGCCACATCACCGCCCGCTTGGACAGCACCCGTTTGCGGGTCCACACGAACCCGGCCTGTTCCAGTCGCTCGTGAACCGGCGTGGTGACGAACCGCGCCGCCGGCTCCATCGTAAGGGTCGCGCTTTCAACGGTCATGGGAAACTCCTGGAAAGTTGTTCGCGGCGTCCGCTGCTTCGATTCGGACGAGACCGGAAAAGAGCAGGTGCCGGCCGGGCGTGAAAACCAGCCGGCCCCCATCGCCTGTCCGAAGAAATTGTAACACCCGGGCGTTTTCCGCCATCGAAGTGTTGATCGCCGTGGGGCGCATGGGTAAGGCATTATCCTGCAACAGGAAGGCTACCCGGGGCAAACCAGCGCCCCACGCTTCGATCCTTCGCCCGGACGGATAGGTCTTGTTCTGGTGTTTCCACATGGCATCCCCTGGCTGGAAGGGCGCGAACCACCCGGATTCCGCGTCGGTTGCCCAGTCGGTGTATTCCGGTCGCAGCACCACCGATACCTGGTATTCCTGCGCCCGAATCTCGGCGTCGGCGTCCAGTTCGATGTCCAGGCGGATACCGTCCACCGCGGCAGTGACCCGCCATGTCTGCCGGAAGGGGAACCTTCGGGACACGCCCACCAGCTCGAAACCGTTTTCCAGGGGCTGGCTGTCACCCCACTGCAGCGTGTGGCTGTCCGTCCACAGGTGCTCAATAAGTAGGGCGGCGTAGCAGTTCAGGTACGTGGTTACTTCCCGATCGTCCAGGAAAAGGCGCAGGCCTCCATGCTCGAACCGCGCCTTCACGCGGCCCGAACGCGCCACGCGGTCCGACCGAACGCGCCAGGCCACGTCTTCCGCCCGTGCCCCGGGATCGATCAGGATATCCACCAGGGGAACGCGCGCCGCCTCAAGTTGACCTGCCATAGCCATGAAGTTCACCGAAGCCTGTAACACCCGGCTTTGCGCGAGGTATTCCGCGTTGTACCAGGCCAGCCCCGTGTGGGGCCACAGGGGCTGGATCTCGAACAGCAGGGGCGGCAGGTCGGATGCCGCATCCGGCAGGGCGGCGGCCCGGTTGGACCGCATTTCAGGAGAGAGTACCAGCGTCCAGCGGGTATCCGAAGGCTGGATTTCGGGGAAATCGCCTGAAAAATCCCCGTAGATCCACCTGGTGTAAGCCGCGGGAATCGCCATGGCCAGGTTGACCTGGTCCAGAACACAGTCCCGCTCCCGTTCCAGTTCCACCCGCCAATGGAACCTGCCTGAAGCATCCAGGTGTTCCGTCCACCACAGGGTAACCGGCAACCGCGGCAACCGCCCCCGGACCACGCAGCCCTGGTCATCCCGTTCCGTGACGGTCCATTCCGCCTGCGATCCCGGGTGGTACTGCCCCAGGGACACTACCGCACAACTCAGCCCCGCGGGCGCGGTGAGTTCCCGACCCGACCGGAACAGGGATATCCGTCCTTCACACTGGACCGCCTCGGTATTCCCCTGCCGGAAGACGTGGACCCCCCGTTCATTGCCGACCTGTCGCAGGTACCACGTGATGGTTTCCTGGGGCGTATCCCGCTGAACCAGTCGGCCCCGGTCCAGCAGCACTACCCGGTCGCACAGGGCATGCACCAGTCCCAGGTCGTGCGACACGAACACGATCGTCTTGCCCTGTTCCCGCAGTTCCCCGATTTTCCACCGGCATTTCCGCTGAAAGGCCTCGTCTCCCACCGCCAGCACTTCGTCCACCAGGAAAATGTCGGGATTGGCGTGGGCGGCCACCGCGAAGCCCAACCGTACGAACATGCCGCTGCTGTACGTTTCGACCGGCTGGTCGATGAAATCCCCGATATCGGCGAAATGGACGATTTCTTCGAATACCGCGTCGGTCTCCCTGTGTCTCATCCCCAGCAGCCCGGCGTTCAGGTACACGTTCTCGCGCCCGGTCAGGATGGGGTGGAACCCCGCGCCCAGTTCCAGCAGCGACGCCACGCGTCCCCGTACCACGACCTGGCCGGAGGTGGGCTTCGTGACCCCGGCGATCAGGCTCAGCAGCGTGCTCTTACCCGAACCGTTCCGTCCGATAATGCCCAGGGATTCCCCCTGATGCACCGTGAAGGAAACGCCGTCCAGGGCCCTGAATCGCCCGGTTTTTCTGCCCCGGACCCAGTCGCCCAGTCCACCCCGGCCACGCAGGTCCCGTGCTCCCCGTCGCGCGGGGAATTCTTTCACCAGGTCCCGGACTTCTATGACCGGTTCGCGCGTCATAGGCTGTCCGCGATGGTCGCGGCGGTTTTCCGGAATACCGCCAGGCCCGTAACGAACACCAGGATTGCGCAGGCCGCCGGCCAGGCCAGGACGCGAACGTCCGTGAGCGTGCCGTCGAACAGCAGGTCGCGGCAGGCGGTCAGGAGTCCCGCCATCGGGTTCAGCCAGTACAGGGATGTCAACCAGCCTGGAAGGTGCTGCGCCTGGGATACCAGGTCCGCCGGGTAGATTACCGGCGAGGCGTAAAACCCGAACATCAGGCCAACGGCCACCATGTTGCCCACGTCCCGGAACAGGGCGTGACCACAGGAAAACCACAGGGCCAGTCCCAGGGTCAGCAGCAGTTCAATGCCGAACACCATGGGAATGAGGAAGTACCCCGCGGAGAGCCTTCCCCCGAACAGCAGGTGGGTGGCTCCCAGTAACGCGAATCCAATGGCCAGGTTGACCAGCGGCACCAGGCAGGCCGCCAGGGGGATAACTTCCCGGGGGAACCGCACCTTCTTCACCAGGTGACGCGCGTCCACCAGCGAGTGGGTGGCTGACGCGACCGCTCCGCTGAAGTATTGCCAGAATACCAGGCCACAGAGCAGTTGCGTGGCGTAGGGCCGCGTTCCGGCGCCGGTTAACGCCGCGCGGTCCCCCAGGATGAACGAAAATACCACCGCCAGCAAGGCCATGAACAGCAGGGGTTCCAGTACCGCCCAGAGAAAGCCCATCACGGCATAACGGTAGCGTGCCCGGAGGTCTTTCCACACCAGGTCCAGCAGCAGTTCCCTGGCCCGGATCAGGTCCCGGACCACCCGCGCGGGCGTTTCCGGGGCCAGGCTGTCGTATGTCCAGGGGTCTGACATCGGTCTTCATCCGCGGGCGGGACCGATTTCATCCCGCCGGAAACAACATCATATAATAATCGTCCGGGCGATTCAGACCACCAGGGAACGGGGCGGGCGTTTTCGGGACAAGGAGTTCAGACGTGTCTTCATCTCTGCGACAGGCAATCACGCGGGCCATGCAGGACCTTTTTGACGGCCTGGGCCCGGAAGACGTGGTATTTTCCGCGCCGCCCTCGGTTGACCAGGGCGATATCGCCCTCCCCATGTTTGCCGCGGCCCGGAAACTGCGGGTGGCCCCCCCGAAACTCGCCATGGAAACCGCCGCGAGGTTGCGGGTCGATGACCGCGTGCTGTCCGCTGCCGCGGCGGGTCCGTACGTCAACCTGAGACTCAACCGGCCACTGGTAGGTGAAGCGGTGATCGCGGAAATTCTGGCCACGGGGCGCAGATGGGGGAGTGGTGGTACCGGCCTGGGACGGCGCGTGCTCATTGAGCACACCAGCATCAACCCCAACGCGAGTCCCCACGTCGGACGGGGCCGTAACGCCATGATCGGCGACAGCCTGACCCGATTGCTGCGGTTCGAGGGGTACGATGTCGAGGTTCATTACTACGTCAACGACATGGGCCGCCAGATCGGGCTGCTCGTGCTGATCGCCGAAGAACTCGAGCATCTCGATTTCCAGGGTATCCTCGACGCCTACGTGCGGGCGAACGCCCGGGCGGAGGCCGACCCGGAATTTGCCGCCCGGGGTTATGAACTGCTGGCCCGCATGGAGTCGGGCGATCCCGATACCCGGGCCCGTTTCCGATGGGTCACCGACCTGTGCCTGCAAGGACAACTCGAAGTGCTGGCGCGGCTTGGGGCCTCTTATGACTGTTTCGACCATGAATCGGACTACGTGAATGACCCTCGACTCGAAAAGATCGAAGCCGCGCTGAGGGAAAAAGGCGCGCTTTTCGTGGACGAGGAACAACGGCTCGTGGTAGACCTGCGGCCGCTTGGGCACGAACCCGATGAAGGGCGTTACTTCGTGCTCCGCCGGGCCAACGGCAGTTCCATGTACGGCTATCGCGACCTGGCCTACACCATGGACAAGATGTCCCGGGGCGCGGAGATCAACCTCCAGGTACTGGGCGAGGACCACAAGTTATACGCCCAGCAGATCGCGCTGATCCTTGCCGCGTGCGGTTGCCCGGCACCGGAAACTATTTATTACTCGTATATTCTGCTGAAGGACGGCAAGATGTCCACCCGGCAGGGGAAGGTGGTGCTGCTGTCCGATTTCCTGGACCAGGCTGCCGCGCTGGCCGCGGAACGGGTGGCCGAGCAGTTTCCCGACCTGGACCCCGCGGAACGGCGGGCCATCGCCGAGCAGGTGGCCGTGGCGGCCATCCGGTTCGCCGTGCTTCGAGTCAAGCCCGGCAGGAACGTTACCTTCGACATGGACGCCGCGCTCTCGTTCCAGGGTGATACGGGGCCCTATATCCAGTATTCCTGCGCTCGGATCCGGTCCATCCTCCGCAAGGCTGACGGCGAAGCGACCGTGGACGCGTGTGCGGAACCACCCGATCGACTGGACGACGCCGAGTGGCTCCTGATCCGCCAGCTCGAGGTGTTTCCCGCCGAAGTGGCCGAAGGCGTCGCCCAGCGGTCGGTGGCGGGCATCGCGAACTATGCCCTGGAGACGGCAAGGCTGTTTACGACGTTCTACCACGAGTGTCCCGTGCTGAAAGCGGGCTCGCCCGAACGAACCGCGTTCCGCCTGCGGTTGTGCCGGGCTACCCTCGCGACCCTGGAAAACGCGCTGGGAATCCTGGGCATTGTCGCCCCCGAGCGCATGTGACCAGCGCCGCGGATGGACCTGTCCATCGTTCATAAGACAGGGTAGGGTGCTCAGGGCAGGAATTTAGCCGGATTGACCGGTTTCCCCCCTTCCCGGACCTCGTAATGGAGGTGTGTCGTGGACGCGTTGCCCGTGCGACCAACCCGGCCAATTACGTCGCCCTGCCGGACCTTTTTTCCCACGGATACCGTCCAGGCGTCCAGGTGCGCGTAGGCCGTCTGGCGCCCTCCCGCGTGCTGCAGGACCACCATTTTTCCGTACCGGCCACTGCTACCTGCGAAGATGACTTCGCCATCCGCGGTGGCCGTTACGGGAGTGCCCTTCGGGGCCAGGATGTCCACGCCCTTGTGAGCCCGGGACTTACCGCGCCGGTCCCCAAACCGCGAGCCGATCTCCCGCCATGTCGGTCCAAGAGGCCAGATGGAGGGGATCGACGCCGAAGCGGCGGCGGATGGAGGGGCCGGGAACGGGGGCTCCGCTGCTGGACGGGACGTCCTGCCCCGGAACAGCGAACAGCCCGATAGCGTCACGACCAGGCATGCCACGGCTACCGCGATGGTCATGGACCACCACCGGCTGGTGACCGTTTTGACCGGCTGGATCATCCGTATCGTTGCTCCGTTCTTCCCGCGCGGGGGCAAAAGTGGAACCTCCGGTTAATCTTGTGAAGCGATACTCTCCGTTCTTCCCGCGCGGGGGCAAAAGGTCAACGTACCAGAAAGTGCTCGTCCGGGGCAAATCTATCCTGGGCGTATGCGGGGTCGTGACGGTTCCTGCCCGACGTCCAGCCGGCGGCCTGATCTATCCCGGGCGTATGCGGGGGTCGTGGGGGCCAACTGGAAGCGTGCGTTTTGTGGAGCGGGAATTGCCCGGCGACCGCGGATTCACGTCGTGGTGGCGCGGTGTTTTTTTTCGGGTTTTCGTGCGTGTCATTTTTGTTCACGTCGTGGCGCGGGTGGGGCGGAGTCAGGGGTGGGGGTCCGGCGCACGAACCACACCTTCACGTCGTGGCGCGGGTGCGCGGAGAGCCGCCGTTCGTGTCTGCCTGGCGAGCGTGGGTTCGCGTTAAGATTTTTCCTCACTTCGTTCCGGGAGATTTTTACCCCACCCCCCGGTTTACTTCCCGCGTTCCTGTCATTTCGAGCGAAGCGAGAAATCTTTGACCCTTTCTGTAAACCCCGATAAGATTTCTCCTCACTTCGTTCGTCGAAATGACAGGGGGGAGGGAGACGTGCCTTCAGCGACAAGGATCACCCGTGTAACATCGTGTGGGCCCTTTCTGCAAGCATAGAAAGAATTCTCTTATCCTCCCACCTCAGCAAACACGGGTTTCCTGTCATTTCGAGCGAAGCGAGAAATCTTTGACCCCTTCAGTAAACCCCGATAAGATTTCTCCTCACTTCGTTCGTCGAAATGACAGGGGGGGGAGGGAGACGTGCCTTCAGCGGCAAGGATCGACCGTGTAAACATCGTGTGGGCCCTTTATGCAAGCCTAGAAAGGATTCTCTTATCCTCCTCCCTAGCAAACATCGGCTATTCCTGTCATTTCGAGCGAAGCGAGAAATCTTTACCCGTTCCATTCGCATTTTCACGCCGGAAATCCATGGACTTACCCTCACGTACGCCGGCCGCGTGGTACCGGAAAGCGCGCCGTGGGAGCGGAACTTCCTGTGACGTCGCGCGCAGCACACGAAGTCGCGAAAAAACCGCCCCGCGCGCGGCGGGGCGGTGGGCAATCGACGCAAAGACGCAAGGGGGGGAAGGATCAGACGACGTAAGTGGACGCGGAGGTATCGCCGCCGCGACCGGTCCAGTTGGTGTGGAAGAACTCCCCACGGGGCTTGTCCACCCGTTCGTACGTATGGGCGCCGAAATAGTCCCGCTGCGCCTGAAGCAGGTTCGCGGGCAACCACGCCGAACGATAGCCGTCCAGGAAGTTCAGGGCCGAAGCCAGGGCAGGAACGGGGATGCCCATCGCCACGGCCTGGCTGACCACCCGCCGCCACGCGGCCTGGCTGTTGTTGACCACCTCGGCGAAGAACGGGTCCAGCAACAGGTTTTCAAGATCGGGATTCCGGTCGAAAGCTTCCTTGATTTTTCCCAGGAACACCGACCGGATAATACAGCCGCCACGCCACATCAAAGCGATGCCGCCGTAATTCAGGTTCCAGCCATAGGTCTTGGCGGCCGCGCGCATCAACTGGTAACCCTGGGCGTAACTGACGATCTTCGCGGCGTACAACGCCTTGCGCAAGTCATCCAGAAAGGCCGCGCGGTCTCCCGTGAAAGCGGGCTGGACGTCTCCCCGCAGGACCGTGGATGCCTTGACCCGTTCATCCTTGATGGCGGACAGGCACCGCGCGAAAACCGCCTCGGCGATCAGGGTCAGGGGCTGTCCCTCGTCCAGGGCGGCCATCACGGTCCATTTTCCCGTGCCTTTCTGTCCCGCCCGGTCGAGAATCAGGTCTACCACGTAGTTGCCCTCCTCGTCGCGGTAGCCCAGGATGTCCCGGGTGATCTCGACGAGATAGGAGTTCAGTTCCCCTTCCTGCCAGGCGGCGAACACTTCGTGCATTTCGGGGTTGGTCATGCCGAGACCCTGCTTCATGACATGGTAGGTCTCGCAGATCATCTGCATGTCGCCGTATTCGATGCCGTTGTGGACCATCTTGACGAAATGTCCCGCGCCGCCTTCGCCGACCCAGTCGCAGCAAGGCTCCCCATTATCCGTGTGGGCGCAGATAGTCTGAAAGATGTCCTTGACGTGGGGCCAAGCCGCGGGCGAACCGCCCGGCATCATCGAGGGTCCGCGCAGGGCGCCCTCTTCCCCGCCCGAAACGCCGGTGCCGATATAGAGTAATCCCTTGCTTTCCACGTACTTGCATCGGCGGATGGTATCCGGGAAATGGCTGTTGCCGCCGTCGATGATGATGTCCCCCGGTTCCATGTGGGGCAGTAACTGTTCAATGAAATCATCCACGGCCTGGCCCGCCTTGACCAGCAGCATCACCTTGCGAGGACGCTTCAGGTTCGCGCACAGGTCCTCGATGGAATGCGCCCCGTATAGGTTCTTGCCTTGTCCCCGACCATTAATAAACTTGTCAACTTTTTCCACCGTGCGGTTATATACCGCGACCGAGAACCCCTTGCTTTCCATGTTCAGCACGAGGTTCTCTCCCATGACCGCGAGACCGATGAGGCCAATATCCATCTGGGGCATCGCTGTAACACTCCTTTCCGCGCGTTAGGTGACCGAGACACCAACATCCCCCGAAACGTGAAAAAGTATACCACGGCGGATTCCACGGACCCAAGAAGCATCGGCCGTGCCTTTTGAATCCGCTCGGGGTTTGTGCCATGCTGAAGGGAAAACCGGAAGGAGGTAACGACATGCATGGAATGGTGGTCATGATGCTGGCGGCATCCCTGCTGGGGGAAGTGCCCTGGACAACCAGTGAACTGGTCAACGGCATGGAACGGCCCCCCGCCGCGTACTCCACGGGTCCCCTGTGGGTCTGGAATGACGACCTGACCCCTGAACTGGTGCGGGACACCCTGAATTTCCTGGCGGATCGGGACATCAGGCAAGTCTGGGTGCATCCCCGGCCGGGCCTCGTCACGCCATACCTGTCCGATAAGTGGTTCGAGTTGTGGGGACTGGCCCTGGACATTGCCCGGCAGCGGGATCTGCTCGTCTGGATTTACGATGAAAATTCTTATCCGTCGGGGTTTGCCGGGGGCTTTGTTTGTGAGGCCCTGCCTGACAGCCGTTGCCGTGGCCTGGTGGTCAAGGAAGGTCAGAAACCCCCGGCCGTCGATGATACCTTGTATGGCTTGTGGTCGCGTGGTCCCGACGGGCTTCGGGACGTGACCGACGACGCCCGGGCAGGCAAGGCCCTGCCGGACGGCGATTACGTGTGGGCGATATTTCAGCAGGCGGAAGATTCGCCATGGTACGCCGGCTGGTTTCACCCCGACCTGCTGCAACCCGGCGTGACCCAGAAATTCCTCGAGGTGACCCTGGACGCGTATAAATCCCACTTCGGAGACGAGTTCGGCAAGCGGATTCCCGGGTCATTTACCGATGAACCCCACCTCCGGCGGGTAGGAGACATCCACTGGACCGGGGACCTGGAGGAACAATTCCAGCAGCGTTGGGGCGTGTCTTTCCGGGACGGGTTACCCCTGCTGAAAGCGGAAGGCGAGGCGGCGCGGACCTTCCGTTTCCGCTATTTTCAGTTGCTGAACGACCTGTTCATTGAACGCTGGGGCAAGCCCTACTACGAATACTGCGAACAGAACAAGTTGGAAATGACCGGACACTACTGGGAGCACGAATGGCCCAATTGCGCTACCGTTCCGGATAACATGGCCATGGCCGCGTGGCAACAGCGGCCGGGGATCGACATCCTGTGCAACCAGTACGCCGAACACACCCACGCGCAGTTCGGTAACACCCGATCGGTGATCGAACTGGCCAGCGTGGCCAATCAACTGGGGCGTGAACGAACCCTGTGCGAAGTGTACGGCGCGAGCGGATCGGAAATGACCTTTGGCGATTACAAGCGGCAGGGAGACTGGATTTCCGTGCTCGGTGTCAACACGCTGAACCAGCACCTTTCCTTCATCTCCATCCGCGGCAGCCGCAAGCGGGACCATCCACCCACGTTTTCCTGGCACTCTCCCTGGATGGATGAATACGCCGTGCTCGCGCGGTATTTCGCCCGGGTGGACTGGTGCATGAGCGCGGGGCGGCAGGAAAACGACACGCTCATCCTGGAACCCACCACCACGGCGTGGATGTATCACTTTGGCGAGAAAAACCTGCTGGAGTCGCTGGGTAACCGGTTCCAGTCCCTGGTGGTCAATCTCGCCCAGGCCCAGGCCGAATTCGACATCGGCAGTGAATCCATTCTCCGCGACCACGGGGACGTTGGCCAGGATATCCACGGAAAACCCCTGTTCATCGTGGGCAAGGCGCGTTACCGGGTGGTGGTCATTCCGCCGGAAACCCGAAACCTGAACCGCAAAACCCTTGAACTGCTGACCCGGTTCCTGGAAACCGGTGGCACCGTGCTATCCTGCGCGGGCCCGGACCTGCCGGATTGCGTGGATGGTATTCCCGATCCAGACGCGACGGGACGCCTGCGGCAGATGCCCGGCTGGCGGCAAACCGCCGAAACTGCCCTTGCCGGGGAACTGCAGGGTATCGTCCAGCCGAACACCTTCGTGGAACGGGATCGAACCAGTGGCGGCATTCTCTACCACCAGCGGCGGCAACTCAGTGACGGTGAAGTGCTGTTCCTGGTGAACACCAGCAATACCGAGCCCGTGTCGGGTACGGTGGTGGGACGATTTGCCGGGGCCCGGGAGGTGGACCTGTTTACCGGGAAGATCTATGCCGTGTCCACGGAACAGGGGGGGGACACCAGGGCTATCCCGTTTACCCTTCCCCCCATGGGCAGCCGCATGCTGTTCCTGGACCGGAAAGCCGCGGACGCCCCATCCCGGGTGGACATCCCGGCAGAGGG
The DNA here is from genome assembly GCA_018056705.1 of Candidatus Hydrogenedentota bacterium. Taxonomy (GTDB): domain Bacteria; phylum Hydrogenedentota; class Hydrogenedentia; order Hydrogenedentales; family CAITNO01; genus JAGPFE01. The sequence continues at coordinate 37,626 of JAGPFE010000013.1, forward strand.
TACCCCCGTTGCCCTGGACAACTGGAAAATCCAGCCCCTTGATGACAACAACCTGATCCTGGATTATCTGGACGTGTCGGCCGGTGGTGAAACCCGGGCGAACCTGTTCTGGTTCCGTGCCGCCGAATTTGTTTTCCGCAAGCACGGGTTGGAGCGCAACCCCTTCGACCGGGCCATTCAGTTCCGGGACACCCTGCTGAACAAGACCTTCCCCGAAGACAGCGGGTTCACGGCAACCTATCACTTTACCATCGAAGGACCGGCTCCCGCCCGCCTGCTGGCCGCCATCGAACAGCCTCACCGGTTCCGGATTACCTGCAACGGCGCGCCGCTGGAGCCGATGGCCGGGGCAAAATGGCTCGGTCCCGAATTCGGCCTGGTTGACTTGGCATCGGCGGCCAGGGAAGGCGCGAACACCCTGACCCTCGAGGCCCGGCCCATGACGGTGTTCCATGAAATTGAGGCGGTGCACCTGCTGGGATCGTTCCGGCTGAAACCGGCGGACCGTAGATTCGTGATCACCGCCGAAGCCCCCCTGTCCTGGGGGTCCTGGCGCGCGCAGGGCATGCCGTTTTACGGCCACCGGGTTGCCTACGAGGCCACGCTTCAGAATGACGGTACCGGACAGGTGTTCCTGAAGATGCCGTCCTGGCATGGCGTGGTGGCCCGTGTGGACGTGAACGGCACGCCGGTTGGCCATTGTTTCGGACCACTGGATCGCGTGGCGCTGACGGGACTCAACCCCGGCGCGAACACGGTCACCGTCGTGGTGTATGGGTCCCTGCGCAATACGCTTGGGCCACACCTGGGCAACGATACCGTTGGCGTGACCGGGCCTGGATCCTGGGAATCCGCTCCGCGTCAGGGTCCCCCGCCGGGCGCGGATTACTTCGGCATGGACTACGGCCTGGACGCACCCTTCAGCGCGTATAGCGTCAACTGAAGGCCGTGATGGAGTCACTGAACGGGGCGGTGCCCGGAAAATTGCCGTGGCCCGCCCCGTTCCGGTTGACCTGGCGCGGGACTTCAGGTATACTGAAATAAAGTTCAGTCTGGAGCGTGCCATGGCTATCGATCTGACCCCGCGCCAGAAAACCATTCTCCGGTACCTCGCCGACGTGATCCGGGATCGGGGATACCCGCCCACCATCACCGAAATCGGTGAGCATTTCGGGATTTCCTCCACGAATGGCGTATTTGATCACCTCAAGGTACTGGAAAGAAAGGGATTCATCCGGCGGGAATCCAACCGGGCCCGGTCGATACAGTTGACGGAGGCCGCCCTTGGCGTGTTGCTATCGACATCGGAACCGGCGCGGCGGGAGGAACACAGGTGGCCTCATCTCGGACGCATCGCGGCGGGTTTCCCCGTGGACGCCCCGGAACAGCAGGCTGAAACCTGGCTGGCTCCACCCGATGACCTGGCGGGACACCGCGGGTTCTGTCTTACCGTAACGGGTGACAGCATGGTTGAGGCGGGGATCTGGGACGGGGACATCGTGTTCATAGATCGTGACCGCCAGCCCGTTCCCGGGGACATCGTGGCGGTGCTCGTGGACGGCGAGGTCACCCTGAAACGGTATTTTCCTCGTGGGCGCGTCGTCGAACTCCGCCCTGAAAACCGGAACATGTCACCGCTGCTGTATCCCGCGGAGTCCGTGTGGGTGCAGGGAGTAGCCGTCTGGCTGGCGCGGCCCATCCGCTGACGGCAACGCGTCCTTACGTCCCCGGCAGGGCGAAATCGAACACCAGCGGCAGGTGATCCGACAACCGGATCCGGGGGACACTGCAGCGCAGGCAGGTAATCTCCGGACTGTGCAGGATGTAGTCCAGTTCCACCTGGGGATTCCGGCTGGGAAAGGTGGGATGGTGTCGCTGGTTCGCGGATACCACGCCCCATGTTTCGGCGTAAGGCTCCAGTTCTTTCCAGCCGCCGAAGGTATTGAAATCCCCCGCGAGAATCAGCGGTTTCTCGCGACCGCGGAGTATTTCCGTCAATTGATCCAGTTGTCGCTTGCGCGTCCGGTTTCCCAGGGCCAGGTGAACCAGCAGCAGGTCGAAGGGATCGAACCCGATTTCCAGGATCAGCCGTTTCATACCCGTGTTGAAAAACAGCGCGCGGGTCTGGCCGGGAGGCAAGGAACTCAGCACGGGTGTGTCGCCGGGGGCGTGAGCGGGCGTCGAGGCGCGCGGGTCTGGCCGGGAGGCAAGGAACTCAGCACGGCATTACCCTGGTTGCGGAAGTAGGGGAGACGTCGGGCCGGGGAGGACTCCCCATACTTATTCGCGTGGAAGAAGAACGGGGTCTCCACCCGCAAGGCCAGGTGTTCCGCCTGGTTGCGGTGACCAGCCCGGCGGGACCCGGAATCGACTTCCACCAGTCCGATGAGGTCCGGGGCTTCCTCCCGCAGAAACAGCGCGATACGGTCGAGGTGTCCTCGCGGCATGCGGAGCGATCCGGAAAAGGGCGCGGGGAAGTGATACACCGGGCCCGTGCCCGTGGCATAGCGGATGTTGTAGAGCAGAAACCTCAGGTTGCGCATGTCACGAATTATAACGATGGAACCGCCCGCAAGGTTGCGGGAAGGGCAAGGTTCTTCGGAGAGTGAGGGCAACGAGATGTCGCGCTTTCCGCGGGGTAGCGGACACGTCCTGGGGGTGGGGGTAGCAAGATTTTCACCTCACTTTGTTCGTCGAAATGACAAGTTATTACGGGCTTCCGTGTTTGCCCTTCATGTCGTGGCGATCGAATCGCTGCCCTTGTACCTGGACACCGTCATTTCCTTGTGCTTGGACCCTGTCATTTCCATCCCCCACCCTGTCATTTCCATCCCCACCCTGTCATTTCCATCCCCACCCTGTCATTTTGAGCGAAGCGAGAAATCTTCCCTCACTCCAATCCCAGGTTCTTCATTCCGGCTTTACCCTCATAATCAACGGGTTTTATTGCCCGTGGTGATTAGTAGTGTCCTTTCCCCCGGCCATGGTACGCGGACATCCATTGAAATCGGGAATGATTTCTTTTTTTAGGGCGTTCTGAAGTCACCGGACTGGGTAATGAAAGGCTTGACATGCGCACGACGAAACGCCCGAAGGGGTTCACGCTGATCGAACTGCTGGTGGTCATCGCCATCATCGGCATCCTCGCCGCGATCCTGCTGCCTGCCCTGTCCAGGGCGCGGGAAGCCGCTCGCCGGGCGAGTTGCCAGAACAATCTCAAGCAGTTCGGGTTGATCTTCAAGATGTACGCGTCCGAGGATCGCGCGGGTAAGTGGCCACCCGCCCAGCACCAGGCACCCTGTGCCACGTGCCTGGGCACGGTGCCCATGCCGCTGGCCACGGCCGTGTATCCCGAGTACGTGACGGATCCGGCGATCTACGTGTGTCCATCCAGTCCCCGGCATCGCGTCGCGGACCTTTATTACGATGACGGCACGTGCAAACTGGCCTTCCGTGGCGTGGAAGGCGACAACACGATCAACGGCTGGGTCGCGGGCACAAAGTCTTACACCTACCTGGGTTTCGTGTACGACCGGTGCGATGATATCCCCGCTTATCAGACCCAGCCGGGCCTGTACGCCACCTTGCTGCAGACGTTGAATCCTTCGGTGTATTTCCCTCCTGGAGTCAATCCCCCCGCGCAGTGGGTACAGCATGGCGTGGTGCTGTTTACCCAGCACAACTTTCTCCGGGTTCCCTATAACACGCGTGGACCCTGGCCACCTCTCGAGGAAGACACGCCGGGCATGCAGGGCCGCGGAACGGGGGGAGGCGACGTTTTGTACCGTCTCCGGGAGGGTATTGAACGTTTCGTGATCACGGATATCAATAACCCATCTGCCGCCAACCGTGCCCAGGGTGAAATCTTTGTCATGCACGACGTGCTCAGCCAGGTTCCCGGGGGCTTTAACCACCTGCCAGGCGGCGTGAACGTGTTATACATGGACGGACACGTTGAATTTCTGCGGTATCCTTCGATGAAGGCCCCCGCTACCCAGGCGTACGCCGTGTGCAACACGGTGTTCACGTTCTGAGGGGCATGACATCCGGGATTGACGGGCCGGATGCGTAATGATTTCGCTAAAAAATCATTAGAGATTTAATAGAAATCATTGCGTTATCCACCGGGTATCCACCGGATCCGGTATTTTTTCAACCGTTTTTCCACTGCTTATCCACAATATGCTGTGGTCTGTAAATTAAAAACCACTTGACTTTGTGGTTTGAGTGGGGTAAAATCAACTCGTTCCCGATGCGGGCTGTACGGGAACGCGGGACGCGGCGGCTTGGCGAGGAGGCCCCGCGGAAGTTCACAACGCAGCGGAGGAGGTCACATGGAAACGGCATTGGAGGGCATGCTGGAGGGTTCGGTCCGGCAGGGCGCGGTAGCGGGGCACCCGGAAATCGTTCCACTGTACACGAAAATTGTAAAGCGCGACGGGCGGGTGGTCGATTTCGACGCGGGCAAGATCACCATGGCCCTGTTCAAGGCGGGCCAGGCTACCGGTGAATACGGCATGGATGAGGCCCGCCGCCTGACCATGCGGGTCCTGGCGATGTACCACTCGCTCCATGGCGCCGAGACGCCTTCGGTGGAATCGGTGCAGGACGTGGTGGAAGAGATCCTGCTGGCCTCGCCATACCGCAAAACGGCCAAGGCGTATATTCTCTACCGCGATCGCCACGCCCAGGTGCGCGAACTGATCAACAAGGCCGATGTCGAGCTCATCGACCGTTACCTGGGGCGGCGGGACTGGCAGGTCAACGAAAACAGCAACATGGCCTATTCGCTCCAGGGCCTGAACAACTACATTTCCAGCGAGGTCAGCAAGGTCTACTGGCTGAACAAGGTGTACACCCGGGATATCCGGGAAGCCCACCAGTCCGGCGACCTGCATCTCCATGACCTGGGCCTGTTGTCGGTGTACTGCGTGGGCTGGGACCTGCAGGACCTGTTGCGGAGCGGCTTCCGCGGGGCTCCGGGCAAGGCCGAAAGCAGCCCCGCCAAACACTTTCGCACGGCCCTGGGCCAGGTGGTGAACTTTTTCTATACCCTGCAGGGCGAGGCTGCCGGGGCGCAGGCCTTCAGCAACTTCGACACCCTGCTGGCGCCCTTTATCCGCCACGACGGGCTGGGTTACCGGGAAGTGAAACAGGCCCTCCAGGAATTCGTGTTCAACCTGAACGTGGCCACCCGGGTAGGTTTCCAGACCCCGTTCACGAACGTCACCATGGACCTGCGTCCCCCGAAAACGCTGGCCAACGAGCCGGTGATCATCGGGGGACAGCCCCAGGATACCTGTTACGGCGAATACCAGCCGGAAATGGACCTGTTTAACGCGGCGTTCCTGGAGGTGCTGACCGAAGGGGACGCCCGGGGCCGGGTGTTCAGTTTTCCCATTCCAACGTATAACATCACGCCGGAGTTCGAGTGGGATCATCCTGGCCTGGCGCGCCTGTGGGAAGTGACCGCGCGGTATGGCATTCCTTACTTCGCCAATTTCATTCACTCCGACATGTCTCCCGAGGATGCCCGGTCCATGTGTTGCAGACTGCGGCTGGACCTGCGTTCCCTGGACCGGCGGGGCGGTGGCCTGTTCGGGGCAAATCCCCTGACGGGGTCCATCGGGGTGGTGACGCTGAACATGCCACGACTGGGACTGCTGGCCAGGGACGAGGCCGATTTCTTCGCGCGGCTCGCCCGGCTGATGGACATCGCCAGGGAAAGCCTCGAAACCAAGCGGAAAATCCTCGAGGGCTTCACCGAGCGCGATCTTTACCCGTACACCAAGTTCTACCTGCGCGATATCTACCGTCGCTACGGGGCGTACTGGCGACACCATTTCTCCACGATAGGGCTGGTGGGAATGAACGAGGCCTGCCTGAACCTGCTGGGCGAGGATATCGGCTCCGAGGCGGGACGCGCGTTTGCCTGCCGGGTGCTCGATTTCATGCGGGACCGCCTGGCGGATTACCAGCAGGAAACCGGGCACCTGTACAACCTGGAGGCCACGCCCGCCGAGGGCACCTCGTACCGGCTGGCCCGGATGGACCGGGACCGGTTCCCCAACGCCCGGTTCGCCAACCATGATGCCGTGCTGCAGGGTGCCGAACCGTTCTACACCAACTCCACCCAGTTGCCGGTGGACTACACGGACGACATTTTCCAGGTGCTGGACCTGCAGGATCCGCTGCAGAGCCGGTACACGGGCGGCACGGTGCAGCACGTCTTTCTGGGCGAATCGGTGGCGGATCCCGAGGCGGTCAAGCGCTTCGTGCGCGCGGTGTGCCATCGTTACCGGATGCCGTATTTCACCGTGTCCCCCAGTTTTTCGGTATGCCCCGATCACGGTTACCTGCGCGGTGAGCATCCCCGGTGCCCGCGGTGCGGGGCCGAGGCCGAGGTATACGCCCGGATCGTGGGATACCTGCGCCCGGTGAAACAGTGGAACGAGGGCAAACGGGCCGAGTTTCAACTTCGCAGACGGTTCAGGATTGATGTTTCGGGAGGAGAGGAGAGCCACGCGTGCATATTGGAGGATTCCTGCCCCTGAGCCTGTGTGACTACCCGGGAATTCCGGCAGCGGTCGTGTTCACGCAGGGCTGTAACTTTCGATGTCCGTTCTGTCACAATGGGCCGCTGGTGTCCAGGGTCATCGCGGAAGACCGGCTTATTCCGGAAGCCGAGATCCTGGACCGGTTGCGGGTCCGCCGGGCTGCCGTGGAAGGCGTGGTCATTTCGGGAGGTGAACCGACCATCCAGCCGGATCTTCCCCGCTTCGCGCAAATGGTCAAGCGCATGGGCTACCGGGTGAAACTGGACACCAACGGCAGTTATCCGGACGTGCTCGAGGTGTTGTTACGTGAAGGGCTGGTGGATTGCGTGGCCATGGATATCAAGGCCGCGCCGGACCGATACGCGGCGCTGACGGGGCTGCCCGCTCCGCCCCTGGAGGCGGTGCGCGCCACCATCCGACTGCTGGTCGCCAGTTCCGTGGATTTTTATTTCAGGACGACCATGGTTCCCGCCTTGCACCGGCCCGATGAAGCCGACCGGATACGGGCATGGCTGCCCGGTAACACGCCCTGGCGGGAACAGGTATTTCAGCCGGAAAACGCGCTTGACCCAGAATTGCGTCGGACGGGGTGATTCCTACGCGTCAAACAGCATGCCCGTCTCGGGAGGGGGGGGCGGACAGAACACGTCGTGCAGCGGGATCATGACTTCCGCGTCGATGGCCGCGTAACGCAGTTGTTCTTCCGACAGGGGACGGACCGTCCAGTCAGAGGTCTGCAACCCCTTGTCCAGGAAGATCCCCAGTTCCCGCTCGCAGACTTCGTCGAGGCGATGGCCCCCGGAAATCGGCGTCTTGCGGGGTTTTTTACGGGAGGCCACCAGCGTGTCGAACACCGGATCTATTTTCATCCCGAGGGGAGCAAACATCTGCCGTTCAAATTCCGCGTTGTGGATGATCTTCAGCACGGACGGGTTTTCCAGGATGCCGCGCAGGGGGGAAAGGTCCCGGATGGCCAGGGCGTCGATCACGTAATTGGCGCGTTCATCGGCGAACTGCACGGTGCACAGCACGCGGGGCTCTTCAAGGGTGGTTTCCACGTCCAGGCCTAGCCGGTCACGGGTGGCCAGGTCCTGGCAGAGGGCAGCCATGGCGTCCGGCTGATCGATCCAGTGGATGGGATTACGCGGCGCGTACAGGCCTCCCTTGAAGAAGAGCGCCATTACGGCCTGGCCGTCCTCGGTGGGCAGCAGTTCCTCGGCGGTCAGGGACACGTTTCCCAGCAGATCATGGAAATACCGGCCGACCCCGATGACATCCGGTGACGGCGCGTTCCGCAGGGCGGAGCGGGACGTGACGGCGAACAGCCCCCCGGGCCGGACCAGCCCGAATGCCTCGCGGAATTTCCGGCGACGGTTTTCGGGCGCGCTGATACGGCTGAGCACGTAGTTGAACAGCACGAGGTCGTAATGCCCCGTCGGGGGCGTGGCGTAACCGAAAGGAACATGCGTGTCGTAGCCTTCCACCGGGTACCGCCGCACGAGCAGCCAGTCCACGTCCACGCCGTCGCCGCATCCGTAGCAGAGGATCCGTTTTTTGCCAAGCAGCAGTCCCCGGTTTTCCAGGAGGGGCAGAATGGGGGCCACCTCCCGGCGTCGGCCTTGGGGATGTCCCGGGCCTGCCGGTCCGGTAAAGGAAGAGGATGGTTGTCGCGATGGATGTTGCAAGGACGGGATCTCCAGCGTGCCCCCGAAGGTCAGGATCACCCTGTGCCATGTTTTACCGGTTTCGGCGGGGAAAAAGCAACCGGGCTACCGTGCCGCATGGAGACGGCGCGTTCAAGTTTACGTCGCGCTGTGCCTTCTGGCCGGAGAAATACGAATTCTGAATAGAAGGTGCTGGTTGGGGAGAGGGGAAATTACTCGCTTCGCTCGAAATGACAAAACATCGTGAAAGGACAAGATGGGCGCGATCGGCCGTACTGGAATGGCCATGCTTTTCGAAATGGACAACACTTTTCGCGAAGGACAACATGAAGACGAAGGGAGCATGCTTTACTTGAAAGGAGGAGGTTTCGATCCAGAGAGCGGTACTTGGAAAAAAGAAGCGCGAAAAATGGTGCCGCCTGACGGCTTATTATCGTTTCAACGGGCGTCTTCCCCGTTTAAGCCCTCGATACGATCGCTCAGCGCCACCACCTGTACTCATTTCCAAAGAAATGGTCATTACCCTGGCCTGTTGTCATTTCGACGAACGAAGAGAGAGAAAACTTAACGGGAACCGAGGTGTTTCTGGATCCAGTTGGCCCGGGAAATTTGCGTCATGCTCCCGGTAAAAGGTAAGATTTTCTGGATTTAGATTCAGGCGGTTCCGTGGAGCGCAACACCGCCATAACATGAAACACGAAAGAGGAGATCGAGGTCATGTCAAAACTGGCGGTTCTGGGCGGGAAAGCACTGGTTGGCAAGTCCAAAAAATGGGCGAAGTGGCCCATCAGCGACGAGGAAGACGCCAAGTTGGTCGCGAAAATCACCCGGTCTAACCGGTGGTCTTTCGACGGACCATATGAATGGGAATTTGCCCAGAAGTTTACGGCTTACCAGGGCGCGAAATACGGGTTGTGCTGCGCCAACGGCACGGTGGGGATTCAGATTGCCCTGGAAGCCCTGGGTATCGGCGCCTACGATGAAGTGATCGTGCCGGGCATGACCTGGCAGGCCACCGCGGCGGCGGTTGCCGACGTGAACGCGTTGCCCATCCTGGCCGACGTGGAACCGGACACGTGGAACCTGGACCTGGATCACGTGGAATCCCTGATCACCCCCAAGACCCGCGCCATCATCGTGGTGCACCTGTATGGTTCCATGACGGATCTGGACCGCCTGGTCAAGATCTGCAAGAAACACAACCTCTACCTCATCGAGGACTGCGCTCACCAGCATGGTTCCTTCTGGAAAGGCAAGGGCGTGGGCTCGATCGGGGACGTTTCTTCCTGGAGTTTCCAGGAATCGAAGGTGCTCTCCTCGGGTGAGGGCGGCTTCAACATGTGCAAGACCAAGGAGTTGTTTTACCGGATTTACAGCCTGCGTAACTGCGGCCGGCCTTACGCGGCCAATCCGCCGGTATTCGGACTCACCAAGCCCGCGGGCATGGAAACCACCCTGCAGTCGGGCAATTACCGGCTCACCGAATGGCAGGCGGCCCTCTTGCTGGGCGGCCTCAAGCGCTTGGACGCCCAGGTGAAAGCGCGTGACGCCAACGCGATATACCTGAACAGCCTGCTGGCAAAAATCCCGGGCGTAATGCCCATGCGCCGGCGTCCCCAGGTGACCCAGCAGAGTTACTTCAATTTCGCGTTCCGGATCGACACGGAAGCCTTGGGCATTACCAACCAGCAGTTCGCCGCGGCACTCAACGCCGAACTGAACATGCCCGATGAATTCGAGCCACCTTACGAACCGCTGAACAACTGCGGCCTCTTTAAGCCGCTGACCAAAAAGCGCCACCAGCTCAGTGACAAGTACTGGAAACTGCTGGATCCCAAGCGGTTCAAACTGCCGGTGTGCGAGGACGCGCATTATCGCTCTGGCGTGGTGGCCCATCACCAGATCCTCATGAACAGCAAGGAGGACATGGAAGTCATCGCCGCCGCCGTGGAGAAGGTCGTGAAGAACGCCGGCGAACTGGCAAAGTTCAAGCCGGGCGAGTTGAAGAAGTATCAGCCCCTTGCCCGATAATACGTTCGCCAGTATACCGTCCGGATGAAATGTCCCGTCCGGGCGGTTTTCTGTACATAGGCGGTTTCCCCGGGACCGGGGTAACCAGCCGCGAGGAGACGCCCATGAAAATGGAACGCGGAAGAGCCATGCTGGCCATCGAGGATGGCCATGTATTTGAAGGCCGCTCGGTTGGCGCCGACGGGGAAATGGTCGGGGAACTGGTGTTCAACACCAGCATGACCGGGTACCAGGAAATCCTCACCGATCCCTCCTACGCCGGACAGATCGTGACCATGACCTATCCCCACATTGGCAATTACGGCTGCAACGACGAAGACGTTGAGTCGGATCGTCCCCAGGTCTGGGGCTTCGTCATGCGTGAATGCTGTTTTGAACCCAGCAGCCACCGGGCGACCATGTCGTTGCCGGAGTACCTGGAAAAACACGGCATTGTCGCCATCGACGGCGTGGATACCCGCGCGATCACCCGCCTGCTGCGCACCAAGGGCGCGATGAAAGCCTGCCTCAGCACGCGCGACCTGGACCCCGAATCCCTGCTGGCCAAGGCTCGTTCCGGCGCGGACATGGCGGGCAGCGACTTCGTGAAACACGTCACCATCCGGGAACCCTACGAGTGGCCCGCGGAAGGGGAACCCCGCTACCGGGTGGTGGCGATCGATTACGGCATCAAGCGCAATATCCTGCGGCTGCTGGCCCGCTGGGGGTGTCACGTGAAGGTCATGCCCGCCACGGTCACGCCCGCGGAAATTCTGGCCGAGGATCCTGACGGCGTGTTTCTCTCCAACGGTCCGGGAGATCCGGCGGCCCTGCCGTACGTCTACCCGACGGTGCAAGCGCTTATCGAAAAGCGGGTACCCATTTTCGGGATCTGCCTCGGCCACCAGATTCTCGGGCACGCGCTGGGCGGGCGCACCTACAAGCTCAAGTTCGGTCACCGGGGAGGAAATCAGCCCGTGCTGTACCAGCCGGAGGGCAAGGTGGAAATCACCGCCCAGAATCACGGTTTCGCCGTGGATCCGGCATCGCTCAACCCCGAAGAGGTGGAGTTCACCCACCTGCACCTGAACGATAAGACCTGCTCGGGGATGCGTCATCGTTACCTGCCCATCTTCAGCGTGCAGTACCACCCGGAAGCTTCGCCGGGGCCCCACGACAGCCGGTATCTGTTCGAGCAGTTCGCGCGCCTGATGGATGACTACAGGGCGCGCAAGCGGACCGCCACGCCGGCGTGAACGGGTTCCGGGAAAACCCATCCGCGATGCCTGGATCGGGGCGAGGCGCCGCCCTGGTCGTTTTCGACGTGGACGGGACGCTGTTCGAAGCGGACCGGGTAACCCCCGAGGCGGTACGCGTCGTGTTTACCCGGCACGGCATACCGGATCCGGGGTACGCCGCGGTGCGTCGATACCTGGGGCGGCCCGTGGCCGAATACGAGCGCTGGGTGATGTCCCTGTGTCCGCCGGACCGGGCACGGCAAATCCTCGAAGAGACCAATGCCGCCGAGCTCGAACTGATCGCCACGGCCGGTCGGCTATATCCGGGCGTTCCCGAGATGCTGGCGTCCCTGCGCGCGGCGGGCCACGTGATGGCGGTCTGCTCCAACGGCCCCGAACGGTACGTGGCGCGCTTTCTGGACAGCCACGGTGTACGACCGTTCATGGCAGCGGTCCAGACCCGGGATAGCAGGGCGGTCACCAAGGCGGACATGGCCGCGGAACTGCTGGCCCTGTTTCCGGATTATCGTCCGGCATTTTTCGTGGGGGACAGGGCGGACGACATGGCCGCCGCCCGGGCCAATGGCATGATCGCCGTCGGCGTGGGATACGGCGGGTTCGGGGGTGAACGGGAACTCGCCGACGCGGTCCACGTGTTGCGCAATCCCCGGGATCTGCCCGCCCTGGTGGCCAGGTACCTTCGTGACGGGATGCCTGCCAACTGAGGTTGGGCGGATGCGTTCACGCTCCCCGTGAAGGTACCATATAAGCACATCATCGGGACTGTCTGAGGGAGAACGAGTGGTGAAAGTCATTGCGGATCTTTGCGTGATTCCCCTGGGAGCGGACCTGTCCCTGTCACCGTACGTGGCGGCCTGCCACCGCGTGCTGGAAGAGTCGGGACTTAAGACGCGCCTGCACGCCTACGGCACCAACATCGAAGGGGACTGGGACGCGGTGATGGCTGCCGTGAAACGATGCCACGAGGTGGTGCATGCCATGGGCGCGCCCAGGATATCCACCGTGCTCAAGCTGGGCACCCGGATCGACCGGGACCAGTCCATGGAGGACAAGGTGAGCAGCGTGCTGAACAAGCTGCAGGCGGGCAAGGAAGCATAACAAGGTATAACCCGGATGCTGTCCGTTTCAGCGTCGCAGACAGGAGATCGTTTTTCTGGCCCTTACGACGTGATTGTCGTTGGGGCCGGGATCTCGGGAGTGGTCGCGGCCGATCACATGTCGCGCGCCGGGCTCTCCGTGCTCGTCCTGGAACGTCGAAAGCGGTTGGGAGGACGTTGCGCGACCAGGTCGATCGAAGGCGGCGTGTTTGATTACGGGGCCCAGTATTTCACGATCCGCTACCCGGCCTTCCAGGAGCTGGCCTACCACTGGCAACAGAATGGCTCGGCCCGGATATGGTCTTTTGGTTTCTCGTATGCCGATGGCGTGGTAGAACGGCCGGGCCATCCCCGCTGGTACGGGACCAATGGCATGCGCTGGCTGGTGGAGAGCCTCGTGAAGGGATTTGAGACGCGGTGCGGCGACGGGGCGCAGCGGATCATGGAGCAGCGGGGTGGGTGGAAGGTGGAAACGGCGTCCGGGCTGGTTTTCGAGTCGAAAGCGGTGTTGCTGGCCCTGCCGATTCCCCTGGCCATTCGGCTGATCAGCGACGAAGACACCTGGAAGTTCGGCGCTGCCATGGCACCGCTGCTGGCCGTGACGTATGATCCCTGTATCGCGGCCATGCTGGTGCTGGAGGGGCCAAGCGGGTTACCCGCGCCCGGAGGCGTGAGGGTGGAGGACCAGGGCATCGCGTGGATTGCGGACAACCGCATGAAAGGCATATCGCCCGCCATGGACGCCATAACCGTTCTGGCTGACCGGGCTTTTTCCCTCGAACTGCTGGAAGAGGACCCGGATGTCGCGGCGGCCCGGATTGCCGAGCGGGCGGCACCGTTCCTGGAATCCAGGCCCCAGGCGGTTTCCGGGTACCGCTGGCGATACGCGTCTCCTGGGCGGCTGCTGTCGAGCGAATACTTCGAACTCTACGGCAGGGCCCCTCTTCTTTTTGCCGGCGACGCGTTCTGTGACGGCAAGATGGAAGGCGCCGTTCTATCCGGACTGGCCGCGGCCAGGCGCCTGGTTGACCTGGTGGAAGACACGCGGTTGAAACCGCTGGGGAGGAAATAACCATGGAAACGCTGAGACTTACGCGGGAGGAACAGGTCGCGCGGCTGACGGAACCGGGCACCGTATGGGATTTCCTGGTGGTAGGCGGAGGCGCTACGGGGCTGGGCGTGGCGGTAGACGCCGCGTCGCGGGGACACCGGGTCGCGCTGGTGGATCGCAACGACTTCTGTAAAGGTACCTCGAGCAGGAGCACCAAACTGGTGCACGGCGGCGTGCGGTACCTGCAGCAGGGTAACGTGTCCCTCGTGCTGGAAGCCCTGCGGGAACGGGGCATCCTGCGGAACAACGCGCCCCACCTCGTGCGGAATCTGCCCTTCGTGGTGCCCAATTATGAATGGTGGGAGGCGCCGTTCTACGGCATCGGTCTGCGCCTGTACGACCTGCTCGCCGGGCGGTACGGCTTTGGACGATCCCGAAACCTGAACCGTGAACAGACCCTCGAGCGTATTCCCACGGTCGAGACCGACGGACTGCGAGGCGGGGTCATTTATTACGACGGCCAGTTCGACGACGCCCGGCTGGCCGTGAACCTCATGCAGACCGCCGTGGAACAGGGCGCGTGCTGTGTCAATTACGCGGAGGTGGTATCGCTGCTCAAGTCCGCGGACGACATGGTGGAAGGGGCCGTCGTGCGGGACCGCGAAACGGGCAACGAATATTCCGTGCCCGCGCGGGCGGTCATCAACGCCACCGGGCCTTTCGCGGACGTCCTCCGCAAGATGGATGACCCGGATACGCCCCGGATGATCCGGCCCAGCCAGGGTGTGCATATCGTGCTGGACCGGCGTTTTCTCCCCCGGGACAGCGCTGTCATGGTGCCCCACACCGATGATGGCCGGGTGCTTTTCGCCATTCCATGGCAGGACCGCGTGGTCGTGGGCACCACGGACACGCCGATTGCTGATGTCAGCGAGGAACCCCTCCCGCTGGACGAGGAAATTGCTTTCCTCCTCGAGCACGCCGCCCGGTACCTGGCCGACGACCCCCTCGAGGCAGACATCCTGAGCGTTTTCGCGGGCATCCGCCCCCTGGTGGATGCCGGCGAGGGCTCGACCGCGGCCTTGTCCCGAGATCATACGCTCCATATTTCCCGTAGCGGCCTGGTCACCATTACCGGGGGCAAATGGACCACCTACCGGAAAATGGCTGAAGACACGGTGGACCAGGCCGAGGCCGTGGCCCAGGTAGAACCCGCGCCCTGCGTGACGAAAACCCTGCGGATCCATGGGTACGCCGAACCCGCGGAAGCCCTGTCGCCCCTCGCGGCGTATGGTTCGGACGCCCTGGAACTGAACAACCTGGTCACGCGACATCCCGAACTTGGACGGAAACTGCATCCCCGGTTGCCGGTAACCGCCGCGCAGGTGGTCTGGGCCGCGCGGCACGAAATGGCCCGTACCGTCGAGGACGTGTTATCCCGCCGCACCCGGGCCCTGCTACTGGACGCCCGGGCCGCCGCCGAGGCGGCGGAGAGCACGGCGGCGATCCTTGCCGTGGAACTGGGAAGAGATACCGACTGGCGGCAGCGGCAGGTGGGTGAATTTCACAAGCTGGTGGCACGGTACCTGCCCAAGGGGGGCGCCTGATGTCCCGGAAGCACCGGCGTGTGATCGTATCCGCGCCGGAACGCCCGCCGACCGGGCTTTCGGCGACGGGACCGGCGGACATGGGCGCGGGCGTTTCCGGGTCCGTTTCGGCCAGGGCTGCCTGGGAACGGGTTGTTCGCGGGGTAGCCCGATGGTTTCGCCTGGCGGATGTCGCGGATACCCCCCGGCGGGATGCTCTTTGCCTGGGTGCGATCATGGCGACGGTTGCCATGATCGTCCGGACGCTGTATATCCTCCTGGTCCGGCGGACATGGGAAGATGCCCTGATCACCTGCCTGCATACCGAAAATTTCGCCCGGGGACTCGGCCTGACCCATGTGCGGCCCGGGGAACCGCCGTTGCACGGCTTTACCAGTCCGCTCAGCGTGCTGGTGCCGTTGCCTGCCGACCTGCTGCATCCCGGCTGGGGCGTGGAGTTCATTAAGTGGGTGTCTGTCCCGGTATCCGGGCTGGCGGTACTGGCAGTGCTGGCCATCGGGTTTCGCCTGGGGGGAGGGCTCTCCCTGCCGGCCCTGCTGCTGGCCCTGGGCTATGCCGCGGTGGATCATCACCAGATTCTCTGGGGAGCCAGTGGCATGGAGACCCAGTTGGTCGTAGCCTCCCTGGTCTTTTCGCTGTATTACGCCATGACCTGGCAGCCCGTACCCCTGGGTATCAGCCTGGGCGTGTGCATGCTGGCCCGGCCCGACATGGCCTTCTGGACCGTGGTGGCCGGATGTTGCGGCCTGCTGGTCCGGGCGCGTTGGGGCGGGTTATTTACCCGGGTCATTCCCCTGGCGGTGGCCGTGTACGGCCCGTGGATTCTGTTTACCACGATTTATTATGGCTCGCCCATTCCCCACACGATCATTGCCAAGGGACTCGGTTATCCCTCCGTGCTGGACGAATTGCGGCATCGCCCACCGTGGGAATGGGCCTGGTTCGGTATTTATCGGTTTCTCTGGAAGGTGCAGCCCATGCTGGCCCCGTCCTACAGTGGCCATGGCACCACCGTGGATGTCTGGCCATCAGTGGAAGGCTTCCTTTCTCCCTTTGGGCTGTTCATGTGTTTCCTGGTCGCGGCGGGCGCGGTTTCCCTGCTTTATCGCCGCCGGTGGGATGCCTTGCCCCTCGTGGTGTACGTGCTCGTATATGCCGGTTACTTCGTGTACCTTGTTTCCATTGTTTTTGGCTGGTATAAACCACCCTTGCTGATGGCCCTCGTGCTGCTGGGCGCGGCGGGACTCGACGCCATCGCCGGCCGCATGAAAACGGAAACTTCCCGGAAGACGCTGGCATGGGCACTGGCCCTGGGATGGTTGCTGCCCATCGCGGCCATCATGCCCCTGAACGCCTATACCGACTGGCAGGTGCAGCGATACGTTGAAGACGATATCCGTACCCGGGCGGGCCTGTGGCTGCGGGAGCATATGCGCCCTGATGAGGCCGTGGGGGGTGAACCTCTAGGCTATCTCGGGTATTATTCCCGGGGTAACGTCTATGACTGGCCAGGGCTCAACAGCCGCGTGGTGGTGGCCTGGAGCCGTGCTAACCCGGCCCGCAGATCCCTGGAAAACATGCTTCGGGATCTGAAACCCGAGTACCTGTTCCTGCGGGACATGGAGTACCTGTATTCTTTCCGGGACGTGGAGTGGGTTCACCGTGAGTACCATCCCGTCGTGACCTTCCTCATGCCCGATGAAGTGGCCGCGCGCATCCGGTGGATTCGCAGCAGCATCGATACCCAGTACCGGCTGTACAAGCGGAATCACCCGGAGGATGCCGGGCCCTACGATGAGACCTTGTGGCCTGCCGCCCCGCCGGTAAGCATGCGGGACGCCGACATCATCGTGGACATGGGCAAGCGGCTGCTGTCCCAGCGTCGTATCCGGGAAGCCCGGGCCCACTTCGAACGCGCGCTGGTTTTCGATCCCCGGCACCCGGAGGCCCGGAAACTGCTGGAATCCCTTACCCGGTGACGTCTTCCCGGCCACGCCGGAGGGAGAATAAGCCCGGTTATCTGGCAGCAGGGGAAAGTCGCGTGGTAAATCCACGCGAACCGCGCCCCGCTGGGTGCTCAGAGCACGTTAAAATCGGCGCGCGCCGATATGGCGGAACGGGCGGTGCGCACGACCGTGACGATGGTGTAGGTCCCTGGCTGGATGTTGCCGGGCAGCCTTACCGTCTGCGAACTGACCCAGGTTCCGTCGGGCCGGGTGAAGTTCTGCGTGGAAACGTCCGAGATCACCTGGTCTCCCCGCATGAGCGTGCGCTGCTCGCTGACCTGTACGGAACCACCGGTGCCCAGCAGAGCATACTGCACGGTGGCCTCGATCTGTTCTCCGGGCCTGACCGATGGGGGAAGCACTTCCGTCCGCTCCAGCGTGAGCATTTCACCCTGGGAAGGCTGGTAGTTATAGGCGGCTTCCGTTTCCTGCTTGGAGCGGGCCTGCCGGACCTTGATGTCGTGAGCGATCAGCCCCGCCAGGCCACCGACGACAGCCCCGATGGCCGCGCCTTCCACCGTGTGACCGGACTGATGGCCGATGACCGCGCCGGTGACCGCGCCCAGCCCGGCACCCAGGCCCGCCGCTTCGCCATAGGTCTGGCACGAAGTCAGTGACGTAACGCCAAGGACCGCCACGCACAGTACCGCGACCACCCGGATCACTCGCGAATATTCATGTCTCATGGGAACGCTCCATGACCGGCGTGTTCGGATGCCGGCAGTTAGAACTCTAAACCTGACTCATTATACGCGAAAAAACCGCCTTTTATTCACGCGCGTGAAATAAAAGGCGGTTCTGGGTCGGAATCTGTCGGGTCTCAGGCCCGCATGCCGGGGTGAGGAATGTCGTCGGGCAGATTGATCGGATACGACCGGTCGAAGTCGAGCACGGCGGGGACGATGCTGAGATCGCTGTTCAGGGCCTCCTCCCAGGTTAGCATCTGGCCGGTGTAGGCGGCCATGCGCCCCATGATGGCCGTAAGGCAACTCTCGGCTACCTGGATCCCCTCGTTGATGTACGGCGCCTCACCACGGATGGCGGCGTGGAGGTCGATGTGTTCCTGCACGTACGGATCGATGTCATCCTTGGCCATGTCGTTGCAGCGGCTTTTGCCTTTCGTTCCGGTGACTTCTTCGAACACGTCGTTGGCGCAGTTGTCCCAGTGGCGGGACATGCTGAGGACGTGGACGCCGTTGGGATACTCGAAATCGCAGGTGAAATTGTCCCAGATATCGCCGTATTTCTCGATGGCCGGTTTCCACGCGCGGCCGCCGCTGGCCACCACCCGGACGGGATGCGCGCCAAGAACCCAGTTGATGACGTCCAGGTTATGGATATGCTGTTCGACAATGTTGTCCCCGCAGGTCCAGCACTGGTTATACCAGTTGCGCAACCGGTAGGCCAGGTCACTCTCGCCGGGTTTGCGTTCGTGGCTGAAGGGCAGCGTTCCATTCCAGTAGGCCCGCCCGGCCAGGATTTCGCCGATGGCCCCATCCTTGATGCGCGCGATGGTGTCCCGGTAACTCTTCTGATGCCGCCGCTGGGTGCCGGCCACCAGGCACAATCCCTTGGCTTCCGCCTCCCGGGCGGCCGCCATGAACTGCCGCACCCCTACCGGGTCCACCGCGATGGGTTTTTCGGTGAAGATGTGTTTACCAGCCTTGACCGCCGCCTCGATGTGGACGGGCCGGGCGTAGGGAGGCGTGGCGTGGATGATCACCTGCACGTCCGTCTTGAGCAGTTGTTCATAAGCGTCCAGCCCCGCGAAGCAGGTCTCGTCGGTGAGCGCGATCTTGCCGGCCAACTTGGGATCCTTGATGCCTTCGAGTTTGGATCGGCAATCCTTCAGTTTTTCTTCGAACACGTCGGCCAGCGCGGTAATTTTCACGTTGTCCACGCCAGTGATGCAGTTCATCACCGCGCCAAAGCCCCGGCCGCCACATCCGATCAGGCCCACCTTGACGGCTTCCGCGCTCTGCCCGAGAGACGGACGGGCGGAAAGGATCGCGAAACCGGCCAGAGCGGAGGCCTTGGCGAAATCCCGGCGACTGAGTTTGAACTGAGACGAATCGTTACGCATGGTGTAACCTCCTTCCCCGCGGGGAAATGTAACCCTGCCGGTCGGGGGGGTGATCCGGCAGTAGTGCTGGTAATGATGCTTCGGAAAGTGTACCCCATTATCCTGCCCGGCGCAAACGGTTGCGGGCATCTTTTACAAGGCGTGGGTTTCAGGGGGCATCACGCTCTCCGGGGGGCGCGATCTCCTGTCATTTCTACGGACGCTGGGATTCCCCGCGTGAAGCAGGTACGACCGGGAGTGCCGCAACCGGACTATAGAAGCATTGTGACAATTGATTCCCGCGTGAAGCAGGCACGACCGGGAGTGGCACAACCTGTCATTTCGATGAACACGCCACAACCTGTCGTTTCGACGAACGAAGTGAGGAGAAATCTTGCTGGAGTTATGCTTAGAGAGACAAAGATTTCTCGCTTCGCTCGAAATGACAAGTTACACGATGTTTTCCCTGGTGTGAGGGTATAGATTTCTCGCTTCGCTCGAAATGACAGGGTTACACGATGTTTACCGGGGTGTGAAGGTGCGGATTTTGTGCATCGCTCGAAATGACCGTCTTTTTGGAAAGAGAGCAACGATTTGCTTGAACGAACAGGATTCCGGTGAAAGGACACTCAAACACCCCCTCGAAAAAAATGCCTCTTTAGGCTTTTGGCGGATGGGAAATACGGTGCCCCTTCACTTGAAGGCACCAGGATCTGAACCGCCAGAAAAGCCAGGAGAAAAAACCTAAGAAAAAGCAGCGAACGACTCCGGTAGACCGCAAGAAAACCTGGCGGAGAGGGTGGGATTCGAACCCACGGTACGGCAAGCCGTACAACGGCTTTCGAGGCCGCCGCCTTCAACCACTCGGCCACCTCTCCACCATGTCGCGGAAGTCTACCAGATTAACGGTTTCAGCATCCAGTTGGGGCTTGGGTCAGAATCCGTCGAAGGGGCGGTTGTAACGTCCAAAGGTGCGCGCGCTATCGACCGTCACGGGGAAACGATCTGCCGGATACCGGAGAAACTCGACATGCCCATCCATGTATAGAACGTTTGCTCCGCCGGGTATATGGGCAAAATCTTTTGGATTAGTGGTCACGTGATCCCACAAAACCGGAACCACGCTTTGGGCGATCTGAGCAGTCGTGGGGGAGTTGATGTCCGTGATAAGAAAACGCTCAATGCCTTCCCGTAGCCGGTAAAGCACATTTCCACCCCCCGCCTGGGTTCCGCTGAACATAGACGGGACCGTAAAATCTTCGTGACTGGCCCGGCCGTGGGAGGCCACGTTCTGCAGGGCCAACGCCCCCCATGGGGTTTGCTGATATTCCTGCTCTTCAAATCGTCCCCCGGGGCCGGTTCCTTCCTGGCCGACCAGCGGGCCGAGAATATTCACATCTTCCAGAATACACCATCCCGTATAGTCGTAAGGCTCTTTGACCAGTTCGCAGGGTTCTACAATGCCGTTATTGTTGCCCTTGTTCTGGTCGTACCAAACCACGGGATCGGGACCCGTGTACCAGGAGGGACACATGACTACGGCGAAGTCTGTCAGATACTCCGGGTACACCTGGGATCCGTCAAAAATCATGTCTGCACTCAGGGTAACCCCGTCGCACTTATACACCTTCCTGGTGGGAAACATGCCACGGGCTTCCCCTGCGTACATTTTGAACACGAGTCCCAACTGTTTCAGGTTATTCTGGCAGGACGCCCGGCGGGCCGCCTCGCGAGCCCGGGCCAGTGCGGGAAGCAGGATAGCAGCGAGGATGCCAATAATGGCAATGACCACCAGCAGTTCAATCAGCGTGAACCCGTAGCGATGCTTAGACACTGCGGACGTATGTATCGAGCGCATGGTAGTTCTCCTTGACCTGTTTTGGTTCCATGAATGATTCGGAAAGACCGCGTGAGGAAAGAGAAAGAAACTTACGTATGGACGGAAAAATCAAGTTGAATCGGCCGTTCAATCGATCGGCATAGACACGTGGCCAACAGGAGGAGAACGAGATAAACAGTGCCAAGCATGATTACCCGTTGCGCAATGCTGGCTTGACCCTGTAACTAAACCGATTCGCCCGGGAAACAGTAAGCGGAACACCGCGAACAACCACGCGTGGAGGAGTAGGTAGAATTTGACGTGACAGAAGGGGCAGTCATCAAATCCGGGATTCGAGGGTTGATGCAGGCACAAGCCCGGAATCGCGTCATGTACCGCCGCCGACGCGACCAGCAAGGTAATGAGCAGTAACGTTAATTTCACGGTCCACTGTAACCGGGGCGTGCCTGCCGGTCCGTCACGTTTCGCGATCGGTACGCTATGTGTAGGTCTTTGCTTCTCCATAACCTGCCTTTAACAAGTCGAATGCAAAGATAACAAAAGTTAAGGTATAAATTCAAGAAAAAATTCCTCATTTTCAATCCTGTTTGTCTGAAAGCCAATGGCCCCGGGCTTTCTCCCGCCACGGGGGCCCCCGGGAAATATCAGGGCCTGCCCCATGTACTCTCCTGCCGGAATATCCGCCAAGGCCGTGGCACGCGGTTGATCTCGTGCTTTAACCCAGCATATACTTCCACCCTGACGGGAGGGCTTCCAATGCGCGCACGCACAAAGACGTTGCATGCTTTTGCCTGTCTGCTGCTTTGCCTGGCGGGACTGCCCCTGTGGGCCCAGATTCCCATAGGTGGCCCCGGGACCACGGCGGGACGCCATCATTTCGAGTTCGTGCCCATGCGGGACGGTACGGGACTGGCCACGGATGTGCACACGCCCGACACGGGCGACGGCCCCTGGCCGGTAATTGTCGTACGCAGCACGTATGGTCGCGATTTCAACTTCAACCGGTTTGTCGAAAATGGTTATGCCGTGGTGGTGCAGGACCTGCGCGGCATGGGTGGCAGCCAGGGCGAGCCCCACGTGTTTCACGCGGATGGATGGCGACCCGACCAGCAGGATGGAGCGGATACCATCGCGTGGGTGGCCCGGCAGCCCTTCTGCAACGGGAAAATCGCCACGTACGGCGAATCCGCCCTCGCGATGACGCAGATGCTGCTGGCTCCCGTCGCGCCACAGGTTACCTGCCAGCACCTGCGGCTGGTGCCTTCCAATTACTATTTTGACGTGGTGTATCCCGGAGGAGTATTCCGCAAAAACCTGGTCGAGGGATGGCTGCTGCTTATCGGCCAGTCGTTCATTCAGGACATTTACAAGGGCCAGCCCCGTTACGGGGAATTCTGGTCGTGGTATAACACCATCGACCGGGTGGAAGACATTAACGCTCCCGCCATGTTCGTGAACGGGTGGTACGACATCTTCCTGCAGGGGACCATCAATGGTTTCCTGGCGCGGGAAGAACGAGGCGGACCCAAGGCACGGGGCAACAATCACCTCATCCTCACCTGGGCTACCCACAACGACGTGAGGAGCGAGGACTACCACCTGAGAGACAACCTTGACGAAGTCAACCTGGGGGATTTGCGCGACCGCTTTTTCGCGCGATGGCTCAAGGATGACCCGCACGCCCTGGACGGCGTGGCCAAGGTGTACTATTACCTGATGGGCGATGACGCCGATCCTGCCGCGCCCGGAAACCGGTGGATGCGGGCCGACCACTGGCCCTTGCCCGCCACGACGAAACCGTTCTACCTGTTGGCTGATGGCAGCCTCGGTCCCCAGCCCCCATCGGATACGGCCTGGCGGGAAGTGGTGTTTGACCCGGAAAACCCCGTGCCCACCGTCGGAGGGGCCAACCTGTTACCCAACCTCAAGGCCGGTCCATGGGACCAGCGGGCCGTTGTCGCGGGCAGGCAGGATATTCTGCGGTTTGCCTCGCCCCCCTTGGCGTCGCCATTCGTGGCCGTGGGACGCGTGACGGTCCGCCTGTACGTCAGTTCCGACGCGCCTGATACCGATTTCACGGCAAAGCTTCTGGACATTTACCCGGAAGGAGATGGCCGGGAAATCCTCGTGACCGACAATATCCGGCGGGTCAAGACCCGCGACGGGTTTGACCGGGTCGCGCCTCCTCTCAATGGGCTGGATGACGTGGTGGAACTCGAGATAGACCTCTGGAGCATCGGCTGGGCATTCAACCGAGGCCATCGTGTTGGCCTGGACATCGCCAACAGCAATTACCCCCGTTTCGAGGTCAATCCCAACACGGGCGATGATTTCCCCGTTCCGGGTAAGCCCATGCGAAAGGCGCGTAACAGGGTACACATGGCCCCTGACCGGGCTTCCGTGTTACTGCTGCCCGAGGTAGCACCGGACGCGCTGACTCCCGCTGCCGCTCAGTGATGCGAAAAGCAGCGTTCCATGGTAAACACCATGGCGCATCCCGCTTCGTTGCATGCCTCGATGGCTTCGTAATCGTTGACGCTGCCGCCGGGTTGCGCGATGGCCGTAATCCCCGCCGCCGTCGCGGCATCCACCGCGTCCCGGAAAGGAAAGAAGCCGTCCGAGGCCATGACCGCGCCTTCCAGGGATTCTTCACCCTTGTATTTTGCGCGGGCCTTCTCGATGGCCTGGTGTACCGCGCCCACCCGGTCCTGTTCACCGGTGCCCACGGCGAGGGTCTGGCCGTTGCGGACAATCACCACGCCGTTGGATCGCACGTGAATGTTCACGTACCATGCGAACAGCAGGTCTTCCAGTTCGCGGGAAGTAGGCTGCCGGGCGATATCGATGCGTCCCTTTTTCGGGTGTTCATTCCACGCGGGGACGAGGTCGGCGGTGCTCCGTATCCTGGACAGGTATGGCTGGGCGAGCACCAGGCTGCCGTCGTCAAGCACTTTCATTTCCCACCCGTTGATGGGGTCCCCGATGAACTTGGGGAGCCGGTCGATATTGGGCACGCGGATAATCCGGATATCCCGGTTGCGCTTGTAGGTTTCCACGTCATGGAAACGGGCAAGGGCCGCGTCACTGAAACCCGGGGCCGCCACGCCCTCGATCACGGTGCCCATGATGGCGTCCGCGGTGGCTTCGTCCACCTCGCGATTGAAACAGACCACGCCACCAAAGGCGGCCTGGGCGTCGGCGTCCCGGGCGCGCAGGTAGACATCCACGAGTTGCTGTCCCGCGCGGGCAACCGCTACCCCGGAAGGGTTACAGTGCTTCATGACCGCCGCTGCCGGCTGGCCCAGGTACTTCAGGATGCCGAAGGCGTGCTGCATGTCTTCGAGGTTAGTCTGGGAAAGGCCGCCCTTGCCGGTTTTCAGTATTTCCATGCCTCCCAGCGCAAGGTAAGACGCTCCCTTCGGACGGTAATACGCGGCCGGTTGATGGGGGTTGGTCCCGTATCGCAGGTCCTCCACCTTTTCGTATTCCCGTCCCATGACGGTGATGACCTGGGGGAAATCCCCTTCCGTGCGGGTACGGTACATCTGTTTCAGGTCTTTCTGGTCGCTCATGGTGATTCTCCGCGTATCGCCCCGAAGAAAGGGAGCCTCTTTTACGCCAGCATTGTGCCACACCCAGCCCGACCGGAAAAAGCCGGCTGAAGGGCCATTCAAAGAACCACATCATCAAAACACAGGTTCGGGGATCATTCGGCTCCCGAATCAACGCGCCACCAAACGTACCTATGTAAGAGGGACGCTACATAGTGTTACTGGAAAATCCGCACCGAATTTTCCGCATAACTTGCAGATTTCCGGTTCTTTTGCTAAAATAAGTCTGTAGGGAAAAGGCTGGGTTAATCTATGGGCAGTAATCGCATCGCGCCAGGCGTCATTCGGCCGGACACGGCGGAAATCGAGACGATCGTCGTTGAAAAACCGGTGTCTCCCGCTCCAGACGGCTTTTTCATGGTGTGGCTGGATACCCTTCGGGTAGACGCGGCCACGGGATTTTCCCTCTACCTGCCGCGGGGAAGTAACCAGCCGGTACTGTACCGGGAACCCCAGATCCCCTTCACCGAATCCACCAAGCGTAAACTGCAGGAAGTAGGTGTTCGGCACCTGCTGGTCAGCGAAGAAGACCGTGACGCGTTTCAACGCTATCTCGAGACGCACCTGAGCGCGATTATCGACGATCCCCGGGTACCGGACGAGCAGAAGTCCAAGGTGATCTATGACACGACCCAGTGGCTGCTCGAAGAGATGTTCTCGAGTGACAACCTTGTGAACATCGCCGCGCGCACGGCAAACGTCGCGCGCCAAACCATGCAGTTCGTTCAGAAAGGCCGAGAGGCCCTGCATCACCTTGTGAAAGTAATGAGTTTCGACTATTACACCTATACCCACAGCGTCAACGTGTACGTCTTCAGCATGAGCCTTGCCAATGCCATTGGAATGGATAGCGCCCTGATGGAACGGTTTGGACAGGGGGCGCTGGTACACGATATCGGCAAGCGGAAAGTGGATAAATCCATTCTCAACCACAAGGGCAAACTGTCGCCGGAACAGTGGGCGATCATGAAGAAACATCCCGAGTGGGGCGCGGAAATCCTGGAACAGGAAGGGGTGCGGGATTCCGTGGTCATCGACGTGACGCTGCATCACCATGAGAAACTGGATGGGACGGGATACCCCCACGGCCTGAAGGGGGATGAAATCAGCCTGTGTTCCCGCATCTTGACGGTGGCCGACATTTTTGACGCGTTGACTACCCGACGCTGCTACAAAAATGCCATTACCACGTTTGAGAGCCTGCAGTTGATGCGTCGGGAAATGGCCAGCCAGATCGACATGAACATCTACGCCACCCTGGTGCGGTTAATGGCCAAGGTGTAATGGGCATCTTAAGAAAGGCATATTTCGAGGGGGCATTCTGTTTACTTGCCGAAAACGGCGCGTCGCCATCTTGAGTATAATCGTTTCTCATCCTGCGGATGGCCTTGTTTTCACGAAAGGAACCTGTCATGGAGTATCGCGTCGAACGGGACACGATGGGCGAGATGCGGGTCCCCGCGGACCGCTACTACGGGTGCCAGACCGCCCGGTCGCTGGAAAATTTCCGGATCGGTGGCGAAAAAATGCCGCTGGAACTGATCCGGGCCTTCGGTTACCTCAAGAAAGCCGCGGCCCTGGTGAACCGGGACATGGGCCTGCTGGACCCAATACTGTGTGACGCCATCTGCCGCGCGGCGGATGAAGTCATCGAAGGCAGGCTGGACGATCATTTCCCGCTGGTGGTGTGGCAGACCGGCAGCGGGACCCAGACCAACATGAACGCGAACGAGGTGATCGCCAACCGGGCCATCGAACTGCTGGGAGGCGAGTTGGGCAGCAAGAAACCGGTGCATCCCAACGATCACGTGAACATGTCGCAGTCTTCGAACGACACTTTTCCCACGGCCATGCATATCGCCGCGGTGGAACGCCTGGAACACCGGCTGATCCCCGCGCTGGAAGCCCTGGCACAAGCCCTGCGCGAGAAATCGGAGGCCTACCGGGACATCGTGAAATGCGGACGGACGCACCTCATGGACGCCACGCCCCTGACCCTGGGCCAGGAGATCTCGGGTTGGGCGCAGATGGTGGAAAACGGCGTGGCCCGGGTACGGGCCGTACTGCCTCATCTGCGGGAACTGGCCATCGGCGGGACCGCCGTGGGCACCGGCCTGAACACCCGGAAAGGCTTCGCGGAAGCCATGGCGGCGAAACTGTCCGAACTGACGGGACTGGCGTTCGTGTCCGCGCCGAACAAGTTTGAGGCCCTCGCGGCCCATGACGCGCTGGTGATGGCCCACGGCGCGTTAAAGACGGTGGCTTGCGGCCTGAACAAGATCGCCAACGACGTTCGCTGGCTGGCCAGCGGCCCTCGTTGCGGTATCGGTGAAATCCGTATCCCGGAAAACGAACCGGGTTCCTCGATCATGCCCGGGAAGGTCAACCCCACCCAGAGCGAAGCCATGACCATGGTAGCCGCGCAGGTGCTGGGGAATGACGTGACCGTGAATATCGCCGGGGCCTCGGGCAATTTCGAACTGAACGTTTTCAAACCGGTAATCATCTATAACTTTCTACAGTCGGTCCGGCTGCTGGCGGACGCGTGCGATTCCTTCCGGGAACACTGCGTGGTCGGTATCGAACCCAACCTCGAGCGTATCCAGTTGCATCTGCGCAACTCGCTCATGCTGGTCACGGCCCTCAATCGACGCGTCGGGTATGATAACGCCGCGAAAATCGCGAAGGCCGCGCACCAGAACGGCACCACCCTGCGGGAAGAGGCCGTCCGGTTGGGATTGCTCACGGCGGAGGAGTTCGATGCCATCGTGGATCCCGCGAAAATGATCGGGCCCTCGGACTGACCCCGCGATCCACGGTTTACCGGGCAGCCGCGCGCGACGTTAACTTGAGGTACGGTGAATGACGCGCTCTAAGTCAAAGGAAAGGGGAAACCATGAGAACGTTTTTCCCGGCTGGATGTTTTCTGGCGGGGATACTGCTTTGCGCCGCGGCGGGCGCGGAGTGGACCGCCATGTTTGATGCCGCGTCCGACGATCCCCTCAAGGTCAAGGCCTTCCGGCTGGGTAACGGCCTGGAGATCTACATTTCCGAGAACCACGAAGAACCGCGGGTCTACGCGGAGATCGCCGTGCGAGCCGGCAGCAAGGACGATCCCGACGACGCCACGGGCCTTGCCCATTACATGGAGCACCTGCTGTTCAAGGGGTCCCGGCAACTTGGCACGGTTGATTACAACCAGGAAAAACCGTTACTCGACCAGATCCGGGAACTGTACGACGCGCGGTTCACGGAAAAGGATCCCGCGAGGCGGGAACAGTTACTGCTCGAAATCAACCGGGTGTCCGAAGAAGCGGCCAGATGGGCGATTCCCAACGAACTGGATCGGGTATACCGTGCCCTGGGCGCCAAGGGCCTGAACGCCCATACCTGGCACGAAGAAGTGGTATACAAAGTGGATCTTCCCGCCAACCGGCTGGAGCAGTGGGCCATGATCGAGTCGGATCGATTTGCCCACCCGGTATTCCGGCTTTTCCAGACCGAACTGGAAACAGTGTACGAAGAGATGAACCGGGCCCTGGACAGCAAGGCCCGGGTGATTCAGTACGCCGTGGATGCCGCCATGTTCAAGCGGCACCCGTATGGGCAGAAACCCACCCTGGGCACGGTGGAACACCTCAAGAATCCCTGCATCAGCCGGCTGGAATCTTTCTACGAAACGTGGTACGTTCCCAACAACATGGCCATATTCCTGTCAGGCGACCTGCGCGCGGACGAGGTCATGCCGGTCATTGATCGCTGCTTTGGCGCCTGGAAAGCCCGCCCCCTGCCGGAACGTCCGAGGTGGGAGGATCCCGCTCCCGCCGCGCGGGAAGAAGTGCGCGTGCGGTTCGAGGGGGAACCCTTCGTGATGCTGGCCTTCCGCACCGTCCCTCGGAATCACCCGGACGAGGAAGCACTGACCGCGATGGATATGATCCTGGATAATGCCACGGCGGGCCTGATTAACCTGGAACTTGTGCGGGGGCAACGGGTCACCGCGGCCGGATCTTATCCCCTGTTTCTCAACGATTACGGGGTGGAATACCTGTTCGGCGTTCCGAAGCCCGGCCAGACGCACGAGGAGGTCGAGCGCCTGCTGCTCGACACGGTTGACCGGGTCAAGAGGGGCGATTTCGAGGACTGGCTGCTGGAAGCCATCCTGCGGGACCTGGCCCGCCGGGAGAAGGAAATCCTGGAATCCAACGAGGACCGGGTGGAAACCATGCGGCAGGCGTGGATTGCCTATCAGCCCTGGGAACAGGCCCGCCGGCGACTGGAGCGCATCGCGGCGGTTACCCGGGATGACGTGATCCGGGTGGCGAACACCTATTTCTCGGGAGGATACATTGCCGGGTTCCGGGAGGATGGTCCCCGCGAAACCCCGAAAGTGGAAAAACCTCCGTTGCCGCGCGTTGAAATTGACGGAACCCGCGAGTCGGCCTTTGCCCGCGCTGTGCTGGATGTGCCCACGCGACCCCTGGAACCCCGTTTTATCGAGGCGGGCCGCGATTACCAGCGTAAGCGGGATGCGCGGGGCCTGGACTTCATTTACGTGCGGAACCCCGTGAACGACCTGTTTTCCTTGCATTGCGTGGTGCCTGTTGGTTCATACGAAGAGCCGCTGTTGTCCCTGGCGGCGGCCTATGTCCGCCGGGCGGGCACCGATCGCCTGTCGTCGGAGGATCTTGCCCGGGAGTGGTACCGCCTGGCGGCGGAGTTCAGCGTGGACGCGCAGCAGCACCAGGTTATTTTCTCCGTGCGTGGATTGGATGACCTCTTCGAGCCGACGGTTCGGCTCTTCTTCGAGACACTATGGACGCCACGCCTTCCCGACGACGCCTATGCCCAGTTCAAGGAAATCGCCCTCAAGCAGCGGGATGACAGCCGTAAGGACCAGTCCGTGATCGCCCGGGCCGCGCAACTGTACAACCGGTACGGTTCGGATTCACCCTCCTTGCGCGAGCCGTCCTCCGAGGACATAAGGCGTTTCCCCCAGGAAGCCCTGCGCGATGTGTTGCGGCGCGCGCTATCGATGAAACTGTCCGTGTGTTATTCGGGGACCCTGCCCGAAAAAGCGGTCCGGGAGAAGGTGGAATCCGTGTATCCCGTCCGGGGATTGCTGGACGATCCGCCG
Organism: Candidatus Hydrogenedentota bacterium; assembly: GCA_018056705.1. Taxonomy (GTDB): domain Bacteria; phylum Hydrogenedentota; class Hydrogenedentia; order Hydrogenedentales; family CAITNO01; genus JAGPFE01. The sequence goes on from JAGPFE010000013.1 coordinate 67,527, forward strand.
GCCCCGCGCCTGTTGCGGGCCCGGCCAATAGACACCCCGGAGATTTACCTGTACGCCATGCCGGAAGCGGCCCAGGCCCACATCCTGGTCGACACGCCCGGTTCCCTGGCCCAGCCCGAGCGGAACCCCGTGTCCCAGTTGTTCAACGCGTATTTTTGTGACGGCATGGCGGGGATCCTCTTCCAGGAACTGCGCGAAGCCCGCGCGCTGGCCTACATGGCTGGTGGACGGTACGTGACCGGTTTCTGTCCGGGCGATCAGAACCTCATGATCGGCATGGTCCAGACCCAGCAGGACAAGACCGTGGACGCGTTGAACGCCCTGCTGGACCTGCTGGACAACATGCCCAGGGAGCCGGAACGGTACGCGGCCGCGCGGGAAGCCCTCATCCAGTCGTACCAGGCGGATCGCGTCAGTTTCCGGTCCATCGCCGCGCGGGTGCTGGCATGGGAGCGCGGGGGCTTCCGGGAAGATCCCCGCCGGGCCTGGCTGGCCTACACCAAGGCCAACGACACCATGGATCCCGTTATCGCTTTCCACCGCGAAGAGATCGGCGGAAAACCCCGGATGATCAGCATCGTGGGAGACCCTGGCCGGATCAACCGGGCGGCACTGGAAAAATTCGGCAGGGTTCGGGAAATCACCGCGGCCGATATCTTTGTTCCCTGAGAAGCGCGTGTCCCTGGATGGCGCCAGGGCGCGGCAGGAGGGAAACAACTCCATGGAATCGGGTGTTTCAGGGCGTCTTCGGCGCGGACGTCTGTTGCTGGCGGGATTCAGCCTGCTGGGCCTGCTGTGCGTGCTGCCCGCGTGCGTGGCCGGGTGTTTCCGCCGCGAGGAATCCATCGTCGTGGAGGGAGAACGCCGCTACTACCGGCTGCATGTTCCCGGGGACGTGGCGTCGCGGGCTCCCGTGCCGGTATTGTTCGCCCTGCACCAGTTCAGCGACACCGACCGGGGCATGGAACGGCTGACCGGGTTCAATGACCTGGCCGACGCGGAAGGATTCATCGTGGTCTATCCGCAGGGTCGGTTCAGGGTGTGGAACACCGGTGGCGAACGGGGCGAAGCGGACCTCCGATTTCTGGAACAACTGCTGGACCATGTCGCTGGTCGATATCCCGTGGACCTTGCCCGGGTCTATGCCACGGGCGCTTCCGCTGGCGGCATGATGGCGCAGTACTGGGCGCGACGCTCCCAGCGGGTGGCGGCCATCGCTCCGGTCATGGGCAGCATGAGCCGCGGCGATATGGAGGCGGATCCCCCCGCGTCGGGGCGGCCCGTTCCCGTGCTGATCCTGCACGGAGACCGGGATCCCGTGGTGCCTTACAACGGTGGAGATACCTACGCGGGCCCCGGCCGGACAGCCCGCTTTCTTTCCGCCCCGGAAAACGCCGCTTACTGGGCCACTCGCAACGGTTGCGCGGAGCAACCGGAAACGGAGCGGTTGCCTGACGCGGATCCGGGCGACGGATTTGGCGTCACATTGACCCGATGGTCCTGCCCGGAGACCGCCCCCGTGATGCTGTACACCGTGGAGGGGGGCGGGCATACCTGGCCCGGCCGGAAGAACTGGTACCCGGCGTTTATTGTCGGGCCGGTGGCGCCGGAACCAGACGCGTCCCAGTTGATCTGGGATTTTTTGCGCCCATACCGGTTGAATGCCCCGTCCACCGCGTCCTGAGGTCGAGGTACACCTCGTGTCCAGCCGGGGGATCCCCGGATGCGAAAACTTTTACCTTTTTTGCTAAAAATGCGGTATGCTTAAGTAAAAAAACACGCGGTATCGGGGTACGCCATGAAAAACATCGCCCAGATCCGGGAAGTGTCGACCCTTTCCTTCAATGAACGGGTGTTGCAGGAGGCCGAGGATCGTCGGAATCCCCTGCTGGAACGGTTGAAGTTCCTGGGCATTTACTCGTCCAACATGGACGAATTCTACAAGGTCCGCGTGGCCAGCATTCAGCGCCGCATCGAGCTGGGCAACAAGAGCATGATCCGGGTGCTGCGGCATATCGTGGAGAAGACCCGGGAACTCGACGAACGCTTTCAGGCCGCCTACGGCGAAATCACCGGGGGACTTGAGACCCATGGCATCCGCATCATTGATGAAAAGGAACTGGAAGGAGAACCCCCCGAAACGCGGGAATGGGTCCGGGAATATTTCACGGACGAGGTGTTGCCCCGCCTGGTGCCGGTGATTCTGCGGGATAAGACTCCCCTGCCGCAATTTACCGACAACGCCCTGTATTTCGGGATCAAGATGTGGGGTGAACGGCATACCTACGCCATCCTCGAACTTCCCCAGGAACTGCCCCGCTTCGTGGAACTGCCCAACGGTCGCATCATGTACCTTGACGACATCATCCGCCACAAACTGGAAGACGTCTTTTACATTTTCCGGTTTGAGCGGATCGGGGCCTTCGAGTTCAAGATCTCCCGGGACGCCGAACTGGACATCGACAACGATTTTTCCGAGGGCTACGTGCGCAAGATGGAGCGGGTCCTGCGGCAACGCAAGGGGGGAAGACCCACCCGGTTCGTCTACGACGCCGCCATGCCCGAAGGATTGCTCAAGCGGCTCATCAAGGGGCTCAATCTCGGCGCTTCGGACACCGCCATCAGCGGGGGACGCTATCACAACATGCGCGACCTGATGCGGTTCCCCGTGCGGCGTCCCGAACTGGTCTTTGAAGAACGCTGGCCGAATCCCCATCCCATCCTGGACCGGTACCGGGGGCGCCTCATCGACCTTGCCGCGCGGGGAGACGTGCTTATCACGTATCCCTACCAGTCCTTTGACCACGTGGTGCGCCTGTTACGGGAGGCCGCGATCGATCCCGACGTCCGAGACATTGCCATGACGCTCTACCGGGTCGCGAACCGATCCCAGATCGTCAACGCTCTGATCAACGCCACCCGGAACGGGAAACAGGTTTTCGTCAACGTGGAACTGCAGGCGCGGTTCGATGAGCAGCAGAACATCCGGATCTCCCAGAAACTGCTGGAAGAACACGCCACGGTGACCTATGGCGTTCCACCCCTCAAGGTACACGCCAAGGTTATGCTGATCCGACACCAGGGCGGTGCCGTCTGTGGTTTCTCAACGGGGAATTTTAACGAAAACACGGCGGCCGCGTACGTTGACAGTTTTCTGATCACCGCGCATCCGGATCTGGTCACGGAGGCCGATCGACTGTTCGACTTTTTCGGCCAGGCCGCGGGCATGCGCGCGCTGGCTCCTCCCCGGTTCAGGCACCTGCTGGTCTCCCCGTTCAATCTCCGCCGGACCCTGCTCAGGCTGATTGATGCCGAGCGCAAGAAAGGGGAAGACGG